>NZ_LN999834.1 GCF_900039485.1 Candidatus Doolittlea endobia | reverse complement strand
TGCGTCAATAATATGCGGCGGTTTTACGCCCCCTTTGGGCGGCCGATAGCACGGATGTGGGTTCTTTACATAGCAACGTGACGAAAATACCTTCGGTATCGCCTGAGAAAAAACAGAGAGGTTTTTTTTATCCACCACTCTTTGCTCTTATGGCAGAGCAAAGAGTAGAAGTGTCTTCTAACACTTGATCGCTAACGTTCATTAGGCTAGTATCCTTCTTGAATACATTGCTGAATGATTTGCAAATCCCTGATAGCAGAGCCTGCCAAGATCTACCCTATCAGGGTTTTTGCGTTCAGGAGACAGAAAAGCTTTTGTCTCCAGGCACCTGCTCGCTTTAGGAGAGCGTCCTGTACAGTTGGAATTTACCCGCACAATCTTTAGCAGTTTAGTCAAAAACCCGTTAAATTACAATTACCTCTTTCTGTTGTAAAGTCTATTTTAAAAAGCGAACCAGTAGTACTGTGGTAAATGCAGGCTAAACTAAATGGACCATACTGTGGCAGCGTGGAATACAGCCAGATTTTTTACGACACTCTGTTCGTTCAGGCGTATCTTTAGGCAAGTGTAGAACCTATCTTGCTTGTTGAAAAATCAATAACCAGTTTTAATTATTTTACTTTGGCAGAGCGTTTTTCTGTTCGATGAAGAGATGTATCCGTCTGTTGGAAAGGAAGACTAAGATCATTAGCATCTAGCGCACGCTTAAAATTTTCCATGAGATCAAAGTACACGTTCCAGTATTCAGCATTAGCTGTCCAGGAGCGAGTGACAAAATTCAGTGATGACGGTGTCATTTCTTTTAGACGCACAGTGACCTCTTTGCCATGTGTAATACGATCGTCAGCGGCAATCACGTCGCCCAACACTTTCTTCACCAAGTCAATATTCGCACTGTACGCTACAGTAATCTCAATGTCTACGCGACGATCAGGTGCGCGGGAGTAATTAATGATATTACCAGCAATGATTTTTCCATTTGGGACCACAATTATCTTATTGTCAGTTGTATGTAAGGTAGTAGTGAAAATATGAACCTGATTAACTGTACCGACTGCACCGCCCAGATCTACATATTCACCTACCTTCAGTGGACGGAATATAACTAGTAGTACACCAGCAGCAAAGTTTGATAGTGATCCTTGAAGCGCTAAAGCTATAGCCAAACCAGCGGCACCCAACACGGCGATCACTGAAGACGTTTGTACACCAATGCGCCCAAGCACAGCGACAAAAGTAAATGCAAGTAAAACGTAACGTACTATTGCCGATAAAAAGTCGGCTATTGTGGCATCAATACCACGTAGCTTTATAACACGATTTAATGCATTGCTGATTACTCTGGCAGCTACAGAACCTATAGCAAGGATAATAATAGCTGTTATAGTATTTACTAAATACTGAATCAAAAGACATTGGTTTTTTAGTAACCAGCTACCAGCATCACTAATACCATTGACTACATTTAAATCAGCCATTTACTTTCTCCTAACATATCTCTCTATCCACTGAATATATACTTTTGCATGACTAAGTCATATAAAAGCTATATTGAATTTACTTAACGTAATTAAGGCTATCTTCATGAATTAAAGATAGACATTAGTTGTCCTTTTAGCCTTTTACATAGCTGAAGGTCTTGTTGTACTCAATTACTCATGTAGTATGCAAAAGATATTAAACGGATAGAACCTCATGATTTGATGCCTGCTTATATAAACCTCTTTCTCATAAAATCATAAAATCAGAAACGATGCATGATTAAGATCATTGTCTTGTGAGTAAATCTAAGTCACGACATCGGCATGACTTTAGCTGATAATTTAATTCGTAAATATACCACTCTCAGCATTTCCATTTTGGAATGATTCCCCCTGAGAGTCACAGAAAAATAAAATAGAACTTATAAAAAGACCCAACAGAAACTATATCTGACTAACGCACACGGCACGGAATTTTACCTCCTGTACCGCTACTGACTGTAGCGTCGTTCCAAACTAACTTAACGTCATTTCTTATAATATAGCGTATGTTTAGTAAAACGCATCTATAGCGAACATAAAGCTAGAACATTTTCAGCTTGCAAATGTAGTATTGAGCTCTGTCGAATGATCATAACGTTAAACTCCATCAGTTTCGTAACGAAAATAGATCACATTAATTTAAAAATAATTTGAGTTATAATCTAGTGAATAAAGCCAACTCCTTTCATTAAAGTTAAAAATACGCTATATTCGGTCCGAATAAGAGTATAAGTCAAATTTCAAAGGATCCATTGCATCAGAAAATGCTTCAGGTAATCGGATTCGAACTATTTAAAAGTTGAGCTTGCTTCAAAAAGCTCGACGTCCCCCACGGGGTTTGATAGAATTATTGCTGCTACTCTTAAAATATCGCTGTGGGGTTGTTAGCTCAGTTGGTAGAGCAGTGGACTCTTAATCCATCGGTCGCAGGTTCGAGCCCTGCACGACCCACTAATCATGTGGTTAGTAATTTAGGATGTTGCCACACAGGCAATACATCAGTCAGAGACTGATGTATTATTTCTGATATAAATTTCTTGTGCACTGAAAAACACTACGATATTTTGTGACATCAATGCGTACAGCCATCATTCACAAAAATGATGAACAAGTCCAATACCGTGCCCTACATTTAGGTTATCAGCATGCAATAGCGCCTGTTGCAGCCATGCTTTCGCCACGCATAACGTTTGGACTAGTCATCAAAGTGCGGACGCAAAGCGGCTAATGCGGCCAACAGTGTGCAATCTGTACCACGGGTGTAGCGAGTCGCAATCCGAGGACTATCAAAGGACAGTTCCTGATTATGAGTGATTAACCAGTCAGGACTCGATGCTCCGAGCAGATGACCTCTTTTCTTACCACCGCTTGACAGCCTAACGGAGCAGTTCGCGGCCTTGTTGACGCATTTAATTTTCGTCCTTTGTCGGCTTGCAACCGAGCAGTATACTGCCGCCGCCTCAGGCAAATTATAAAGTAATAACTAATACCATTGGTAATAATGTCTCTCTCAGAGTCACTATCGCATCTTTATCTAAAAAACTATCTCTATTTAGCTACTTTGAGTGTGTCAAGCACTAACCACATGAACTTATCGGCTACTACTTGAATAATTCCGGACTGACCAAGTATTCCGATCTTAGCGCTGCTGATATATGCATCACTGAGCACCGAGTCCAGTTGTACTGCTATGCACTCGGCACTGATTTGGTAAATCGATTGCACTACCCTGGGTATTCTTCTGTGTTATGAGTGAAGTAATGGCTGTAGTACCATAGATATCCAATGCCGAAAAAGTCTTTACATCCGCTTGAATACCGGCACCACCACTGGGATCATTACCGGCAATACTTAATGCATTACAAATTCGGCTTATAATTGTTTTTCCACAAGTTGGCTATATAGGACAGAAAAACTACTGCGACTTATAGCTGCCTCACAGTCAAGTGGACGATCTTTATAGTTGCTATATAGTTCAATCTATCAATGTTATCGCCAACGTGCTCTGATGTGGCACTGGCTTTCAGTGACTAGATGAAGTGCCTCTAGCACCAGGATTTTGTGTTGTTATTTTGAATTACTGACTTAGGATTATAAGTTCTGAGGTACAGAATAACAAACGGCGTAACTGTCTAGTGAGTAAACGCTAACTCCAACGGAATAACGGTGACCAATAGTGACATAATGTGCTTAGATTTGCGTCTACTAACAACTTAGATGCTTTCACAATTGCAGTAGAATAGATAGGATTTATTCTGTATGCACGTTATTCAAAACTAGCGGAATGGATATCTAATATGCTTTGAATTTTACTCACCAACTGAACAATAATACTTCAGTATTTGCCTCGCTTTAGATCAATGCTACAAATTTGAAAACATCGCCCTTCTTAACGAATCGCCCCATCACCAATGGTACGCCAAAGATAAGGATCCCGGTCTTTCCATATAGACTGCATCCCTTTAAGAAACAAACAAGTGTAACAACCGTATTTCAAGGAGGAGGTAGTACTACACTACCTCCGAAACTTACCGCACAAGCGCTGATAAGTGGTTTTTATGCCGCACACAGGCGGCGTTGATGTCGCGGAGAGTAGCCACGTTGTCGCTGCATCCAATACTATATTAGTATACATGATCTATTCGTCCAGACAAGCTCCTTCCAATCATTGAGGTAAAGAAACATAGCGGCTGTAGGGATTAAGCGCTTTTAGTTGGCGCTGAGCTATTTCCGTTTTCGATCGGCCGAGTTCGTCAGTACGGTAGAGAATTTGTCGCTGCAGATTGGTAATCTGCAGCGCAGCATTATCTGCAAGCAGTAGCGTGCCTACGCTGGTTACTTGCTAAATAGAGCGCGACCGGCGACCCAATCCCCCTAGACCTGCCTGCAGCACCGTAGAAAATTGCAGTTGTTGTCGACCCTCTAAGCCAATCTCATCTAGCAGTAGTTAATGACTATAGCGTAGAAAGCCTGATCGTTAAGCATATGTCCTCTGATTTCCAAGAAATGCTAGTTTGTCGGATGATATACATTTCCATTAATTGAACATCATTGTGTTTCCACTTCAATTTTTGTCAGGAAAGCAGCGGTTACTTGACGCCAGGTTGGCGCATAAGTAATGGCGCTCAATACTGCTACGCTGCCACTCCACAAGCAAGTACTGCTTCTATTCGATCAAGAGTGATACACCGATGGCTACTATTGGAATATGTGTGAGCCCACTACTCAGACACCGTAATGTCTTTAGACCTGGTGGTTTGGGAAAGGATGCCAGGTTAACGCGTGTTAGCTCTGAATTTATTATATGGGTAGACAGCTCTAGACGCACGCCAGATAGTGTTGGCATCTACTTAATCCATATCTTCTTGGCCAAATGTACACCATAAGTGCCATAGCGTATAGATAAGCGTCAGTAATCATTAATAAACACTCTGGCACCATAGTGATGACTTAGCGGAACCGCACACTTTGCACCTGCCACCTTTGCTTCCGGTTTTTCCTTAAAGAATTTATTATTGGATAGAGGCCGAGTCTGTGTGGAACAGACGCAAACCGTTCATCAGCGCTTATTTGTTCTCCGCTTTTCGCTATCTTCAGATGAACTGATTGCACTACCGCGGGCACAATCGCGAATTTCCTGAGATATTTTCATTGAACAAAACTTTGGACCACACATAGAGTAAAAGTGTGCTGTTTTGCCAAATTCTTGTGGTAGTGTTTCATCATGGTAAGCTCGAGCTGTGATCGGGTCTAGTGATAAGTTGAATTGGTCCTCCCAACGGAATTCAAAGCGCGCTTTTGACATAGCATTATCACGGATCTGTGCACTGGGATGTCCTTTGGCCAAATCAGCTGCGTGAGCGGCGATTTTATAGGCAATTATTCCTTGTTTGACGTCTTCTTTATTTGGTAGGCCGAGATGCTCTTTTGGTGTGACATAGCAGAGCATAGCGCAACCAAACCAACCGATCAATGCGGCGCCGATACCGGACGTAAAGTGATCGTAGCCGGGAGCGATATCCGTAGTTAAAGGCCCCAAAGTATAAAATGGTGCTTCATGACAATGCTCCAACTGCTCGGTCATATTGCGCCGGATCATATGCATCGGGACATGACCCGGCCTTCGATCATAACCTGTACATTGTATTCCCAAGCGATTTTTGTTAACTCCCCTAAAGTATAGAGTTCAGCGAACTGTGCTTCATCATTGGCATCCTGTACTGAACCTGGACGCAAACCATCTCCTAATGATAACGATACATCATAGGCAGCACAGAGTTGACAAATTTCACGAAAGTATTCATAGAGAAAATTTTCTTGATGATGTGATAGGCACCATTTGGCCATAATCGATCCGCCACGCGAGACGATACCAGTTAACCGTCGAGCAGTCATTGGTATGTAACGTAACAGCACACCAGCATGAATAGTGAAATAGTCTACTCCTTGTTCAGCCTGTTCCAGTAACGTGTCCCGGAATACTGTCCAGTTGAGGTTTTCCGCAATGCCATTTACTTTTTCTAGTGCTTGATAGATAGGGACAGTGCCAATGGGAACCGGACTGTTGCGTAAAATCCACTCTCGGGTCTCATGAATATAGCGACCAGTGGAAAGGTCCATCACGGTATCTGCTCCCCCAACGAATGGCCATACTAACTTTTCTACCTCTTCCTCAATGGAGGAAGTGATCGCTGAGTTGCCGATATTAGCATTAACCTTTACTAGAAAGTTGCGTCCAATAATCATTGGTTCCAATTCTGGATGATTGATATTCGCGGGAATAATAGCACGACCAGCGGCTACTTCTTGGCGGACAAATTCTGCAGTAATTTTCTTAGGCAGCACGGCGCCGTAGCTCTGATCATCATGCTTCTGCCATACACCTTTGTCGCGCATATCTTCATATCCCATGTTTTCGCGTAAGGCAATAAATTCCATTTTTTCCGGGGTAATTATTCCTGCGCGAGCGTAGTGCAGTTGAGTGACGAGTCGGTCTTTCCGCGCACGACGTGGGTTATGCAAAACTGCAAAGCGTAAATGTTTCAACTCATGGTCAGTACAGTGTACGCTACTGTGATAAGTGCTCAGTGTACTGAGGTGTTCACTGTCCTGACGTTTATCTATCCAATCTTCACGGAGTCGGTTAATGCCAGTGTGCAGGTCGATAGCTACTGCGGGATCATTGTAAGGACCAGCAGTATCATAAACTAGCACTGGATCATTTTTCTCATAGAAGGCATTTTCCTGTTTACCTTTAATAAGGGTCGGGCTGAGCTGAATTTCGCGCATAGGTACCCGTATATTAGTATAGATACCATGTATATAAATGCGCGTGGAGTTGGGAAAAACAGTAGTATCGTTTAGAGTATCGATAAAAGTTTGCGCCTGTGCGCGGTTTTAGCGTCGTGAAGTATGGCGAAGTGACATTCTAGTTTTTATCTCCAGATTAGAAATATAAAATAATCATCTCCAATACTATTGGAGCTTAAATTAGGCCATGAGAACAAGTGTTAATGAAGGTAATGTCGCCATGCTGGCTTTAAGCCATCATGTTAAAGGTTGTGTGCAACAGGAGCGCTGAGAGTATTGATTGTCATGTTGTTTTTAACGACTTAGAACCCGAGAGGGTATCACGTAAATTAGTTAGCGTCAACATTTCTGCTCATGGTTTCTATATGGTATGTTTGGTCAATCGCCTCGATAGTGAAAATGAAACTGGAACGTTTTTAAACACAACTTGTAGATGTAGGCATTGGACTTCCGATGCCGAATGAACACTACCAAATAATATACTGACCTTGGCTAGTAAGCAACTCTTCTTTGTTTATGCAATATTATTTTGTAGTTGCTGAACCTTCAATTGTAAAAAATAACAGTAATCTATTAAGGCATCCTTAAACGCTCCCGTAACCAGGTTTTTCGTCTCATCGAGCGCTGTGTTTTGACAGCAATCGCTAGTGCTTTTTTTTGTCCGATAATCACAACCATTTTTTTTCCTCGGGTTACTCCCGTATAAAGCAAATTTTTCTCCAACATCATGTAGCTTTGCATTGACAAGGGAATTACTACACACGGATATTCTGACCCTTGACTTTTATGAATAGTCGTCGCATACGCTAGTGAGAGCTCATCTAGCTCATCAAAATCGTAATGAATTTCCCTGTCGTCAAACTGGACAAACGCTTCATTGTCCTCCAAGTTGATTCTCCGAATGATACCAATATCACCGTTAAAAACATCATTATTATAATTATTAATAATTTGAACGATCTTATCACCTGGCGAAAATGTTCGGCCATACCGTGTCACTTTTGGTTCAGCGTTGCCATTAAGTTGTGATTGTAAAATATTGTTAAGGCTGTGTGCACCTACCCCCCCTCGGTTCATCGGCGTCAGTATCTGTATATCTTTTACAGGGTCAAAACCAAATCGGAGTGGTAGGCGACATAGAACAACATTTAGCAGTTTATCTGTAATCTCCTCGGCCGTCTCTGCACTAATGAAAAAGAAATCGCTAATTCCCTCTTTGTTTGTCACATTAGGTACATGCCCAGTATTAATGGTGTGGGCACTTGTGGTAATGTTAGAGCAGGCTGCCTGTCGGAATATTTCTGTTAATTGGCTTATAGGTATCTTCTGGCTGTTAATAATGTCGGCTAATACATAGCCTGGACCTACAGAGGATAACTGATCAACGTCGCCGACCAATAATAACGCTGCATGATCTGGTACAGCGCAGAGTAATTTATTCATTAGAATAACATCAACCATTGAGGACTCATCTATCACTAGTAATGTCGTATCGAGCGGATGATCTGCATTACGTTTAAAACCAAATGGTAGTGGATGAAATTCCAGTAAACGGTGAATGGTAGTAACCTGTTGGCCAGTTGATTCACTTAACCGCTTGGCAGCGCGTCCTGTTGGCGCACATAGTGTAGTATCGATTCCCTTTGCTCGAATAATGTGCAATATGCTGTTAATCACTGTGGTTTTACCGACACCAGGTCCTCCTGTTATTACACTGACCTTATTATTCATTGTTTTTTCAACAGCAATACGCTGAGAATTAGATAGAGTAATTCTATTACGTTTTTCAACCCAAGGAATTGCTTTACTTAAGGTCAGCGTGCCCCAAGGGGGGGGGTCCAGCTGCAAGACGTTTAAGGTGCTTCGCTACACCTTGTTCTGCGAGGGCAAGCGGCGTTAAGAATAGCCAAATATTTTCTTCGACAGGTTGTGAAATAAGATGACGAGAAGCAATTTCTGTTGTAATAGCTTCCTGTATGATTGATTTTGGAATAGCGAGCAATTTGTGTGTTTGATCAATTAATGCTGTTTGTTCTTCGGCACAATGTCCCTGTTCCGATAACTCCTGTAAAACATGACGTACTCCTGCTTGTGCACGAATAAGAGAACATGGATCGATGCCCACATTTTGGGCAATCTGATCGGCAGTTTTAAAACCAATGCCTTGAATATCTAACGCAAGCCGATAAGGGTTTTCGCGCACCATCTTGATGGCTTCATCGCCGTAAGTTTTATATATTCGCACTGCCCTAGTGATGCCTATACCTTGCGCCTGCAAAAAAACCATGATCTCTTTGATCATTTTTTGCTTCGCCCAGGCAACGGTAATCTGTTTCTGGCGTTCTTTCCCTATCCCTGACAATGTCAGTAATCGTTCAGGCTCGTGTTCTATAACATCAAAAATAGCGTCACCAAAAAAACGGACCAATCTGCGAGCAAAGCCTGGTCCAATTCCTCTTAATATTCCTGAACCTAAGTATTTCTCGATCCTTTCCTGCGTGGTCGGAATCATAGTTTTTATCTGGTAAGCTTTGAACTGCATGCCGTGGTTAGCATCATTAAACCAGACACCCTGGCATTCAATATATTCTCCGATCGTAATCGATTGAGTATTACCGGTGATGGTAATCAAATTTCGATGACCCATCACTTTAGCTTTAATCACAAAGAATCCTGTTGTTTCATTGTGAAATGTCACTCGTTCAATATTGCCTGTCAGTTGTTGAAATGAAGACGGAGTATGGAGAAAATTATTTTGCATTCTTATTTAAAGCGGGTTGCTGGCGATAACACAGTATGTAAGGTCATGATTTCACCCTGTGAATTTCCTGAACATTTTATCCCATTTGTAAATTGTAGATAACCAATATTTTTAGGCTGATATAGTGCAGTCAATTCAGCAAGTCACTCAAATTTCGACAAAATCTGTTTTTTGTTGTCAATCATTTTAAGAAAAGTCTATTTTAGACTGGAGATTGTTTGGTAAAAGAGAAATAATGGTTTTAGAGAACTTATTTATATACCTTGTCAGATTATGATAAAACTCCAACAGAGATAATGATTACGTAACATTGACAACAGGCTCACTGAGCAACAGATCCTGTTGCCACTTGCTGTTTTCTTGCTTTGTGTGGCAATAATTGACTGATTGATGGTGTTCTTCATAATTAAATTTTATATGATAATTGGCAATTTTTTAAATTATGCGCTGTGTACTGTCATTGCATAATACCCTACTATTTGGACTAGTCAGTGATCTCCTGCGTTTACTTAGTAAGTAAGTATTTAACTGACGACAACTGTAGTATTGGCTTCTTCTCCTGTGCTGATAGTTGCCTATTTGCAGTTATAGGAGCGTACTGTTTGTTTATTCAGTTATGCATAGAATAAGATACAATGTCGTTAGCTAGATTTCAAAGTTGATAGCACTAATTGAAGTTGTGGCGGTCCATGTCTACTATCCAGTGGCATGGAGTAAAATAAAAACAAGTAGAAGATAGTTTCACATCTTAGATGTTATCGTTATGAATTGCAATAAATCAAATTTAGATATTTGCCAAAAAGGAGGATGTTCTTTTTCAGTTTATTTAATGATTAAATCATTATCACAGCTTCTGTCAGTTTAAAAATACTCTGCAGTTAATTTCTTTTTGTATAAGATCTTGAATAAGAACCACAAGCTACAAGTTTGAATCAAGACTATACGTGGTTCTATTCTAATTTCTCATGAAGTTTAATTACTATCATTAATAAATTACGGCATAACGCGCTAGTATGTCGATGTGTCGTTTTATTTTGCATATGGTTTGTGATACTAGGTGTTTAGTTTTCGATAAATATTTATCGTGCTTCACGATTTGCGCAAAAAATAATGTTATTAACCTATGATAACTAACTCATGTTTCATTTTTGCATTCAGAGCCATTCAGAATAATCTATTTTCCTTCGGAATTTTATCTACAGGTTAACGCCAGTTCAATTTTTTTTCTGTTTTAAGATTTAAAACAGTGATATTGCGTTTATCCCTAAAAGTGCATTTAGTCTTCAGTTATACATTGCATTGATCTGTGGATAAGTACTTTGCTCTGATAAGAGTCTTGGACAAACTTGGAAAGTCTTAAGTGAAAATGACAATTTGTGCGGTGGTTTTTGGTCAAAAAACCACCGCTTCTGCATTCAAGGCAAGCGAAGCTCTGCGTCGTTAAACGCATGGTTTGATTTGCTAGTATTAGATTAGCCTATATCAGGCGGCGCGGTTGCTAACTTGCACATGGTGTAGTAACGTTGCTTAATCATTCGATTGAGTTCCGTGTACCCCATTATTTCAAGTTCTTTTTTCCCGTAGAGCTTCACTAGGTCGTTGAGGATATATTTGCGAGCCTGTTGCTCACCTATCGCTTTTAATTTACAGGCCTGTCGGCGCTGCTTGCTTCGCGCTAGCTTTTTAGTACGATAGTTAAAAGCACGGCGGATATGATCCGCCTTAGCCATGCAGCGGGCTTCAATCAATGTAATTGATTTTTTCCCTACATCTCGTAGCTTTTGGTTTTCCCAGGAAAGCTGTTGCTGCTGAGCAGACAAATATTTACCGTATTCGTAGCCAATCAGTACAAAGAATAACTCGGTGACCCAGATGATATTAGGAATATAGGAGGCGGTAGTATCGTCCCATATCCGATCGCAGAGTACTGCCCCGATAGCTTCAAGATGTTCATTAATAGCACGGCTAGCACGACTTCGGCAGGGTTTATCCGCCGCATTATAGGTCGTCAGACCACATGCATCAGAAATCTGTGCCAGCGACATATACACTTTGCCGGTCACAATATTCATGTGCGCCGCCAGACACTCCATAATGGCATCAACAGCACGAGCACGATGGAGATTCATCGTTCGTTCATTACTCAGCAATTTATGCGTTATCGCATGATAACGGGGCCTAATCCGCCAGAGCGGATGGTGTGAAGGGGTGTTTTCCCGCGCCGCTTTACGCAT
>NZ_LN999833.1 GCF_900039485.1 Candidatus Doolittlea endobia | reverse complement strand
TTTAATATATTATTCTCTTAAACAGATAGATCGTTCTGACGGTACTTTCGGCGAGCGTAATCCCGAAAAAAATTGTAGGCACTTACACTGTTTGGTAAGAAGCAAAGGAGAATGGTTTGAGACGAAAACACAAGGTTAATCAGCGACCAAGAAGACGTAAACTGCGCATTGTTTAAAATGGGCTGACAAGCCGCTTCAAAAGTGGCGCAAGCCGTTTCGGCTGCATAATAGCGCTACGATCAGCTTGCAACGCTGCAGAGGCAGCTTGCTCTTAGAACATCGACGTCACGTTTGCAAGCTGCATTTAAAATACGTTTCATATAAAAGCTACTTAACACTATTCATGCTGTGACATCTATGTATTATTAGCTACATATGAGCGAGAACTGATTTGCTTAAGTATAAATAGCCAGCGAGAATTTTTTGTTATATAACGCAAGGCTATTTTCATTTGCTGCATAGCAGACACTGATTCAGTGTATTAGGCTTGTTTCCAACACTTTGCTCTATCCATAAGTTCCAGATGTAATAGTCTTAATTATCTGATTTAGTAAAAGTATCGTAATAATGTTTATTAGAAAGTCCTTTACTAACCGAGCATTTAGAATTGGATCGACACGAAGCATCATTTAATCCAAACAGGATACCATGTATTTTTGTAGTAGCGACGGTTGTTCAGCAATAGCCGTAATTCATCAGACGGTGATAACGGCGGTTCAGCAATTCTTCCGTATTTAGGCCGTCAAGCTTTGACAAATCATCCAGAAGCTGTACTTTCAGTGAGGCGGCAATAGTCGACAAATCACGGTGAGCGCCGCCTAACGGCTCCGGTACGATGCTATCAATAAGCTCAAGTTCTTTCAATCGCGAAGCGATAATACCCATGGCTTCGGCAGCAATAGGAGCTTTATCTACGTTTTTCCATAAAATGGATGCGCAGCCTTCTGGGGAAATAACCGAATAAGTACTGTATTGCAGCATATTGACTTTGTCGCCTACGCCAATTGCCAGTGCCCCGCCGGAGCCACCTTCACCAATTACAGTGCAAATCACCGGCACGTGCAGCCCCGACATTTCACGCAGATTTTTCGCGATAGCTTCTGACTGGCCACGTTCTTCGGCGCCGACTCCTGGGTAAGCGCCTGGGGTGTCAATAAAAGTGAGTAGCGGCAGGTTGAAACGATCTGCCATCTTCATCAGCCGCAGCGCTTTACGATAACCTTCCGGTGCCGGCATGCCGAAGTTACGGCGGATTTTCTCTTTAGTTTCACGGCCTTTCTGATGTCCGATGATCATGACCGGTCTTGAATCCAGACGTGCAATACCGCCAACGATGGCTTTATCATCGGCATAGGCCCGATCGCCCGCTAATTCGTCAAAATCAGTGAAGATATGTCGGATATAGTCCAGCGTATATGGACGCGTAGGATGCCTTGCCAATTGAGCGATCTGCCAAGCGCCAAGATCGGAAAATATTTTCCGTGTTAGTTCTACGCTTTTCTCGCGCAAGCGCTGCACCTCTTCATCCAGATTAATATCTAATTTTTTGTTTTGACGGCTGACTGCATTCAGCGAGTCAATTTTCGCTTCTAGTTCTGCAATCGGCTGTTCAAAATCAAGATAATGCGGACTCATAATATTCCTATATTAGTCAAATTCAAGCTCCACTTGTTCCTTTCCAATAAGTGTTCGCAAATCATTCAGTAAACGGTCAGTCGGGTGCACTCGCCAAGTTGTCTTAAAGCGCAGCTGCGCGCGTGCATCTTGTCGTTGATAATAAAGATGCACTGGAATCATCCCCGATCGATGCGATTCCAAGAATAAACGAAGACGGTTAAGCAGTGAGTCATTAATTTGCTTATCGGTCAGCGAGATCGCAAGCCCGCGTGCGTATTTTTCACGTGCTTCACTAAGACTCATTAGTTCACGAACGATCATTTTCAGTCCACCGTTAAAATCAATACAATGAACCTGTCCTTGAGCGATAAGGATGCGGTCTTTTCCCAGTAAATGCTGGTATTTTTCCAACGTATCCGTGAATAACATCACGTCTAGACGACCTGAACAATCTTCCAGTATGCAAACGCCGATCCGATGACCACGTTTCGTGACTACTACCCGAGCGGACAACGCTATCCCCACAGCGGTCACTATTTTTCCGTGATTGGTAGGACGTATATCTTTTAGGTGTACCCCGCCGCTATAATACTCAATCTCGCGAAGATATTGAGTAATGGGATGCCCGGTCAGGTACAGCCCAAGCGTTTCACGCTCGCCGTCCAGCAATACCTTCTCCTCCCAAGGCGCCACGGTACTGTAAGTCGATTCTACCGCCGTCGCTTTTTCTGCTAGCACGCCAAACATGTCGCCTTGACCAATAGCTTTGGCTTTGACGTGCTGATCGGCGGCCTTGAGCGCATCGTCAAGAGTATCTATCAACGCGGCGCGGTGCGGTCCAAGACAGTCAAAGGCACCGGATATAATTAGTTTTTCCAGCACCCGACGATTGAGTTTTTTAATATCAGTACGCGCGCATAGATCGAACAAGTCACGAAAATGTCCGCCTTGATCACGTGCTTCAATAATTGCCTCGATAGATCCTTTCCCTACGCCTTTAATGGCTCCGATGCCGTAGACTATCACGTCTTCTGGATTGACGTGAAAATGGTACTGGCCGCTGTTGATATCTGGCGGAAGAACTTTTAGGCCCATACGCAAGCATTCGCCCACTAACTCTACTATCTTTTCGGTATTATCCATATCGGCACTCATCACCGCAGCCATGAATTCGGCAAGATAATGAGCCTTTAACCATAGTGTTTGATACGATAGCAGCGCATAAGCGGCGGAGTGGGATTTGTTAAAGCCGTAGCCGGCGAATTTCTCCAGTAGATCGAAGATCTTCATCGATAGTTCGCCGTCGACGCCGATACTTTCCGCGCCGGTTTTAAACACCGAGCGCTGTTTTGCCATCTCCTCCGGTTTCTTTTTTCCCATCGCGCGGCGTAGCATATCCGCGTCGCCTAGAGTATAACCTGCCAGCACTTGAGCTATCTGCATGACTTGTTCTTGGTAAAGGATGATTCCATAAGTCGGTTCTAGCACAGGCTGCAGCAAGGTGTGTTGCCACTCGCTATCAGGATAGGAGATTGCTTCTCGGCCATGCTTTCGGTCGATAAAGTTATCAACCATGCCTGACTGTAGTGGTCCTGGCCGGAACAAAGCTACTAGAGCAATCATATCCTCAAAACAATCTGGCTGCAGGCGTTTTATTAGATCCTTCATGCCACGCGATTCCAACTGGAAAACGGCAGTCGTTTCAGAGCGTTGTAGCATATCGAAGCTCTTCTTATCATCCAAGGGGATAGCAGCGATATTAATGGTTTCCAGACCCTGGCGTACGCGCCGGGCGTTGATTTTTTCCAGCGCTGAGTTGATAATAGTTAGGGTACGTAGGCCAAGGAAATCAAACTTCACCAGACCGGTGTATTCTACATCATTCTTGTCGAACTGAGTTACTGGATGGTTACCTTCTCCATCGCAGTAAAGCGGTGCAAAATCGGTAATTTTAGTCGGCGCGATCACCACGCCGCCGGCGTGTTTGCCAGCGTTACGCGTGACACCTTCGAGCTTACGTGCCATATCAATTAGTGCTTTGACCTCTTCGTCGTCATCATAAATCGCCTGTAATTGCGGCGCAGCAACAAAGGCTTTTTCCAAAGTCATACCTGGGTCGGGCGGTACTAGCTTGGAAATGCGGTCTACAAAGGTGTAAGGGTGCTTAAGTACTCGCCCAACATCACGGATTACTGCTTTGGCTGCCATGGTCCCGAATGTAATAATCTGCGAAACCGCATCTCGGCCGTAGGTTTCGGCCACGTGATCAATTACTAAATCACGTTTTTCCATGCAGAAATCGACATCAAAGTCTGGCATTGATATGCGCTCCGGATTCAGGAAGCGTTCAAATAGCAGATCGAACGCTAATGGATCAAGATCTGTGATGCTTAACGAATAAGCAACCAGAGATCCAGCCCCAGATCCGCGTCCAGGACCGACAGGGACGCCGTTGTCTTTTGCCCACTGGATAAACTCCATAACGATCAAGAAGTAACTCGGGAATCCCATTTGGTTTATCACCTGCAATTCGATAGCCAGACGTTCATCGTAAGACGGCCGTTTTTCCCGTCGCAAATCGGCAGAAGGAAACAGAAATGTTAACCGTTTCTCTAACCCTTCGCGCGCACATTTGATCAGATAATCTTCAGTAGATATCTCACCGGTCGGAAATTGCGGCAAAAAATATTCCCCAAGGCGGATAGTGACGTTACAACATCTGGCAATTTCTACGCTGTTAGTTAGCGCTTCTGGCAGATCGGCAAACAACTCGCACATTTCTTCTTCGTTGCGCATATATTGTTGCGAACTGTAATTTCGCGGCCGTTTAATTTCATCTATAGTAAAGCCACAATGAATTGCCACGCGGATTTCGTGAGCGTCAAAATCTTCCTGGTTGATAAAGCGCACGTCGTTGGTGGCCACAACCGGCAAGCCCCGACGTGTTGCCAGCTCAACTGCAGCATGCAGGTAACGTTCTTCATCCGACCGGCCAGTTCGGATTAATTCCAGATAGTAACGATTTAGGAAATAGCGCTCATAGAATGCTAGGCATTGTTCCACCTGCGGTGTATTACCACGCAACAGGAGTTTACCAACATCCCCTTTACGCCCTCCAGAAAGTAAAATTAGTCCTTCCTTATACTTAATCAACCAGTCGCGATCGATAACTGGCCCGACTGCACTGTATCCACGTTTATAGGCATCGGAAATCAGTAGGGTTAAATGTTGGTAACCAACATTATTCGCCGCCAGAATAGTCAATTCCGCCAGTTCGTCGTTCATCATTTCGCTTTGTACAAAAAAGTCTGCACCTATAATCGGTTTGATACCAAAATCATGAGCGCTGCTGTAAAATTTAATAAGTCCGCATAAATTGGTAAAATCAGTAATGGCCATTGCCGGCATATGTAAGGCAGCAGTTTTTTTTAGCAATGAATCGATTTTGTTTAATCCATCTATCATGGAATAGTCGCTATGGACGCGCAAGTGAATGAAACGTGGTTCAGCCATTTATAATATTACCCGTCAAGAGACTTTGACGCGACGTTAATAGATGTATGCCAATTCCAGTACCTGCTAAACCGGTACAAAATTTCGTCGATGAGGCACGGCGTGAAATACTTTTCTTGCCAGACGGAAAGGATTGGGTTCCACTTATGTTGGATCATAAAAGGGACTGATTTCTTTAATGTCTAGAGAGCAACGATTAATATCCATGCTAGCACAATATCCTATACTACCGCTAGACAGGCGACTGTTCGTCGCATTGCTAATAAGCTACTTGGTAAGTATTGATATTTTGTTTATATTAGAGACTTTCTCTAGTTCGTAAGTATTACTGTAAGATAGATAAAAGATTCTGTCGTGGTTTTCATTAGAAATGAATTAACAGTTAATCAGCGCTAACAACGCACGCGCTGCCTGCTCGTTGGCGTTACAGCGAATCTGTTGGTGTAATTGGCGAAATGTAGACAGCAACTCAGCACGCTTATCATCGTTATTAAACAGCGGAATTAGGGCTGCTGCCAGCGCTTCTGGGTGGCACGCTTTCTGCAACAGTTCTTTGACTAGTTCACGGCCGGCCAGCAGATTAGGCAGCGAAGCCCACGGCGTTTTCACCCACCGACGTGCTATTGTAAACGTTAAGGGCTTCATGCGATAGCCAACTACCATCGGGCACTTGGCTAGCATGCACTCAAGGGACGCGGTGCCTGAAGCCAATAGGGCAGCATCGGAGGCAATCATAACCTGACTGGCTTGATTGTTTAAAAGTCTTACTGGTAATGCTGGTGCTACTGCTGTCAAGATGTCCTTAAACTGCGCCCGCCTGGTTGGATTCACTAACGGTACGACGATCTCAAGCCCTGGAAAACGCTTATACAACAGCTTGGCTGCGCGCAGAAAGTTCGCGCTTAACATCGCTACTTCGCTGTAGCGGCTACCAGGCAGAAGTGCCAGGCATTGCGCTTCAGCAGCGATATCCAGCGCCTGGCGCGCGGCGGTTTTATCCGGGTCGAGAGGCATGGCGTCCGCCATTGCATGACCGATAAACTGACATGGAATATTGTAGCGATCGTAAAAAGCCTTCTCAAACGGCAAAAGGGCCAGTACGTTATCGGTGGCGCGGCCAATTTTAAACACCCGGTTCTGCCGCCAGGCCCAAACAGAAGGACTAACATAATGGATAGTACGGATACCACGCCGTTTAAGGCGGCCTTCCAACACAATCGTAAAATCCGGTGCATCAATGCCAACAAAGACATCAGGACGCAGCACGGTAAAGCGGCGGTCCAGGTCGCGGCGAATACGAAGCAGCCGAGGCAGGCGCTTAATTACCTCCACGATACCCATCACCGACAGCTCTTCCATGTCATACCAAGATTCCATTTCTTCCGCCCGCATGTGCGGGCCGGCAACGCCGACAAAACGAACTTTTGGCAGATGATCACGTACAGAACGTATCAAACCGGCACCGAGGATATCTCCCGATGTCTCGCCTGCCACCAGGCCTATCACAATAGGACGTGAAGACATAATCAGCGAATAATACCGCGCTGGGAGCGCGGTAAAAAATCAAGGAAGGTGTTAATTACTTCGTGTTCTTTTGCTAGTGCTTCCAGTTCCGACTTAGCTGCTTTGAGAGTTTTACCGCTGCGATAAAGAACCTTATAGGCAGCACGTATCGCGTTTCGGGCTGTACGATCGAAACCACGTCGTTTTAATCCTTCAATATTCAGGCCGAAAGGTGTGGCGTGATTACCTTGGGCAATAACAAACGGCGGCACATCTTGGACAACGCCAGAACAGCCGCCAACCATTACATGAGTGCCAATAACGCAGAATTGATGTACCGCGGTCAGACCTCCGATTATAGCATAATCATCGACCGCTACATGACCGCCGAGTGTGGCATTATTCGCTATAATGCAGTGACTGCCTACCGTGCAGTCGTGGGCGATATGAACATTTACCATCAGCACATTGTCGTTACCGACTCGGGTAACTGCTCCGCCTTGTATTGTTCCCCGATGGATTGTTACACTTTCCCTAATCTGGTTACGGTGCCCAATTTCGACCCGTGTCAGTTCCTCGGCATATTTCAGATCCTGATTAACGTCACCTAGTGAAGCGAACGGGTAAATTTGATTATCTTCACCTATGTGGGTGATGCCGCTGACCACCACGTGGGATTTCAGCATTGTGCGCGCGCCGATTTCAACCTGCGGCCCGATAATACAAAACGGACTAACATACACATTGGCGTGGATGATAGCGCCATCTTCTACAATAGCGCTGGGATGTATAAAAGCGGATTGATCAACCACGTATCTAGACCTCCCGGCGACGGGCACACATCATCGATGCTTCGCAAACTACTTCAGCATCAACCTTGGCGACACCTTTGAAACGCGCGACGCCACGACGTTCTTTAATAAATTCAACTTCGAGGACCATTTGATCGCCAGGCTGTACTGGACGTTTAAAACGAGCTTCATTAATGGCAGCAAAATAATAGAGTTCTCCAGGGGCCAACTTACACGCACTTTTAAACGCCAAAATGCCGGTCGCCTGTGCCATGGCTTCCAGAATCAGTACGCCTGGGAAAATCGGTTTACCTGGGAAATGCCCCTGGAAAAAAGGTTCGTTGAAGGAAACATTCTTTACCGCCTGCAAGAACTTACCTTTTTCAAAATACAGCACACGGTCCACCAGTAAAAATGGAAAACGATGTGGCAAAAGTTCTAATATCTCTTCGATATGCAGAGTATGAGTGTCAGTAGTCAAAATACTCTTCCTGTCTATAAAAACGTGGCATCAATAACACAGTCTGCTTGCTTTACCTAGTCTACGGATATAGTAATGTCTCGCTGGTCAACCGTGCTTGACGCGCCTGATTCTCTACAAGGAGCGAGAACGATGAGTTTTTGCTAATTTTCGCTCGATAGTGTTCATCCGCTTACGCATATCGCTAATATTCATGACTAATGCGGCGGTCTTTCGCCATTCTTTATTCGGCTGCAGCGGGATTCCAGATGAATAGACTCCGGGCTCGGCTATCGAGCGCATTACCATGCCCATACCGGTTACTATGACTCTATCGCAAATAGTTATATGACCGTTGATAACGCTCGCGCCGCCAATCATGCAATAGCGACCAATGGTTAGGCTGCCCGCCATGATAACACCGCCAGCAACCGCGGTATTGTCACCAATAACTACGTTATGTGCAAGCTGGCACTGATTATCAATAATTACACCATTTCCAATACGGGTATCGTCTAGCGCGCCGCGATCGATGGTAGTGCAAGCACCAATTTCGACTCGATCGCCAATGATAACGCGGCCAAGCTGCGGTATTTTGATCCAGTCGCCGCGATCATTGGCATAACCGAAACCGTCTGCGCCGATCACAGTGCCAGATTGAATTAGGCAACGTTCGCCGATGAAAATATCGTGATATACGGTGACGTTGGCCCATAAGCGTGTGCCGGCGCCAATTCGGGTATTTTTACCAATAAAACAACCAGGTCCGATTATTACGTCATCCCCTAGTACGACACCGGATTCAATTACCGCATTAGCGCCCACCGCTACTCGTTCCCCAAAGGTTGCATTTGTAGAGATGATTGCTCCGGCGCCGATATCCTCAGCGGGTTTCGGCGTAGTATCCATCAACTGCGCCATACGGGCGTAGGTAAGGTAAGGATCTCGGACAACCAGTGCAGCGCCGGTGACACAAGGCAAGCTATCTGCAGTGAGCACTACCGCCGACGCTTGACAAGAAGAGAGGTTTTCACGAAAACGGCTGTCAGAGAGAAATGTAATTTGCCCCTCTTGCGCACTGCCCATGGAGGCAATACCGGTAATGCTAATATTACCATCACCGTGCAATTGTGCATCCAACTGCCGCGCTAAATCAGCCAGTCGAATTGAAGACATGGCTTATTTAACCTGTTTTAGAACGTCAGCGGTGATGTCTTTGGCGTTGGTGGCGTAAGCTACGGCGTCAGCATTAATTACCACATCATAACCTTCTTTGGTGGCTACGTTTTTCACTGCGTCCTGAATGCAACTCAGAATCTTGTTACGTTCTTCCGTCTGACGCCGACGGTTATCCTGCTCGAACTCCTGTGCTTTGGTAGAGAAGGTTTCGCGCTGTACCATCACAGATTTCTCTAATGAGTCGCGTTCGCTAGCTTTCATAATGGAGCCGTCGCGTTGCAAACGCTGTATCCTAATCTGGAGATCATTTTCCATGGACTGAAGTTCGCTAGCGCGATCCTTAAATTCATTTTCGAGCTGTTTAGAAACCACAGCCCGCTGCGGCGACTGCTGAAAAATAGTGGAGACGTTAACTACAGCGATTTTATCGGCAGCTTGCGCGATAGTAGAGGTAGAGAATACTAAACCCAGGACCATGGCATATAACCACTTTTTCACTATAAACTCCTTAACCGCTCTTTGTGTTTTTCTTTAATGTAAAGTCAGGCGATAGTAAAACATGATATTCACTTAACATTTTGTAATGCGTTAATGTCTTTGTGTTGCTTCTTGTCTATACGTCATCTCGTGTAATATTACCACGTTTTGCCGATATTAAATTGAAACTGCTCTGACTTATCGCCGTTGTATTTCTTGACCGGCTGCGCATAAGAGAACACTAACGGTCCCAATGGAGACATCCACTGTAGAGCAATTCCGCTTGAAATACGGATATTACCTGGTTTGCTGTAGTCCGGAATCGCGGCGGCGTGGGTGGCGCCGGTACTTTGCCAGCTTGTATCCCACACGGTAGCGCCATCGACAAATAGTGAAGTGCGTACCGAGTTAGAATACTTCTCACTCAAGAACGGCGTCGGCAAAATAAGTTCGGCGCTGATAATCGCCAGCGCATTACCTCCTACGGAATCTCTAGATTTGTCGATCGGACAATTACTATAGTGGGCATTACCGCTATTGCATTTATAATACGCTGCTTTTGGACCAATGGTATTGGAACGGAAACCCCGCACGGTATTGAAACCGCCCGCATAGAAGTTGTCGTAGAACGGAACGTCCTTTCCACTAAGACCATCGGCATATCCGGTGCGGGCTCGGCCCATCAGTACCCAGTTGCCACTTTTGTTAAGTGGAATGTAATGACTGGCGTCGAGGGTAATTTTGTAATATTCGTTATTGGAGCCGGGCACCGTGACCTTACCAGTGAAGCTGGTACGCGAACCGGTAGTGGGGAAGTAACTGCGATCCAAATTGTTGTAATTCCAGCCTATCGATAAGAAGAAATCATCAGCGCTAAAATTGACATCACTGTCCGATTTATTTGTGGTGACTACTTTGGGATTGATACCGACACTTTTTAGATAGCGCCACATAGTTATCTGAGGTTGCATATTGGTTAGAGTATGATGCACGTAATCCAGGCTTAAATTCAGCGAATGGTTTTCACTTATTGGAAAACCTAGCGTGCTATCTACACCATAGCTACGCAAATTATAATCGGACAGGTCCGCGTTATCGGCGCTAAAATCATTATAAAAGATCTTGCTGCCCAGGCTGACACCATCTATTGTAAAATATGAATTGGTCATAGATAGTTCGGCATGGGTTTGGTAGTCGTTCTTCGTGCCGTTAAAACCGATGGTGTTTCCGGTTCCAAGCCAATTATTCTGCTGGATACCGAATTGAAAGCTCGCGCCGCTTTCGGTCCCGAAACCGACGCAAATGTTGATACTGCCAGTGTTGCGTTCTTTCACCTTGTAGACCACGTCTACCTGTTCAGGTAAGTCTGGCACACACCGGATTTCGGTGTCTACGGTTTCGAAGTAGCCCAAACGATTAAGGCGCTCTTTACCCTGAGCTACCAGATTGTTGCACATCCAGGCTCCTTCCATCTGACGCATTTCACGGCGCAGCACGGAATTCTTAGTAATATCGTTGCCTTCAAAACGCACTTGACGGACGTAGAACCGGGTGCCTGCATCAACGCTAATGTACAGCTTGGCTGTTTTATCTGCGTTGTTGATTTGCGTCTGCGTCACTACGTGAGGATAGGCATAACCGTGAAGATCTAATAATTGCTTAATGTCGTTTTCTATTTTAGTAATTTTTGTGCCGTTGTACAGTTCACCCGGCTGTATCTTGGCTAATTGTTCGATTTCGTCGGTGTAGCCGGCTATATTGCTATTGATTACCATACAGGACACCTTGTATTGTACACCTTCGGTAATATTCAGGGTAATATAGATGCTTTTCTTATCTGGTGTTAGATTGACCTGCGTGGAGTTAATCTTGAAGTTGGTATAGCCGCGGTCAAGATAAAATCTCCGCAAGGTTGTTAAGTCGCTAGCTAGCTTTTGTTTTTGGTATTTGCGATTGCCCACTACGTTCCACCACGGTATTTCGTCACGCAGTTGGAAGCATGAAATTAGCTCATCGGTTGTAAAGGCGTGGTTGCCAATAATATTAATTTGTTGAATTTTAGCCGAGATGCCTTCGGCAAAGATCAGCTTTAGATCAACGCGATTGCAAGGCAGAGGCGTGACTACAGCCTTAACCGTGGCGCTGTATTTGCCGGCGCTGTAGTAAAAATCCTCAAAGCTTTTTTCAATATTGGAAATAATGGCATAGTCAAGAACTTCGCCGACCCGAACGCTCCGAACATCTAAATTTTGTTTAAGCATTTGCTCGTTCACCGATTTATTGCCGGAAAAGGCAATGCTGGCAATAATTGGACGTTCCTTAACCCGTACAACTAGTGAATCTTCGTTACGAAGTACCTGGATATCTTCAAAGCTTCCGCTAGCGAAGAGTGCGCGGATAATCTTATCGATATCTTTATCGATTGCCTTATCACCGATACGGATCGGCATATTAAGTAGTGCCGCACTAACGGAAACTCGTTGCAATCCTTCAAAATGAATACTTTTAACTATGAACCCGTCTTCACTGTATACGGTAGTGCTACTAAGAAGCAGCGACACTATGAGCAGCTTTTTCATCGCCATCACGGTTATGCGTTCTTCCTAATATAATCTCAGCCTATAGGCTGGACAAATCATTGAAAGGCTAGATCCATTATCAGTATCAGCAAAATCGAGCGCATGGGTAACTAAAGTCATGCACTTATTCAGACTTTGAATTTTTCTAAAGAAAGAGTAAATGCCACCATTGAACACCAGTAATAGAAACAGATTGATAATCTAAAAATTGGCGCTTATCAGCGCCAGAAACATCTAGTAGTAAAGCTAATCACATCGGCGCAATGTCAAGGTATTTCTCGCTTCTCTCTGAAGAAGTTTTATTATTGCTAATTTTGTCGATGAGCTGTAGACGAGCCGAATCCTAATCAGGCGTTTTGATACCTTTAACCGACTGAAGTTCCATACTGAAATTTCAGCCTGAACTGCGATAGAATGAGGCTACTTCGCTGATCGCAGGCTGGTAGCTCAGCACGCCAATTAAGAAAATTAGTCAGAAACAATATGACTAAACGTCTTATGCCGACGTTCGGCCCCGACAGCTCATACCGTTCATCCGTTCCATCATCTCGGCAAGCTACCTAAAATGATTGAACTTGTGCTACATTATTACAATATCCGCGCTACGATACATGTAGCAAGGATATTAAAACTGCAGCATAAATTGTATATAGTCTTAGTTCAGACAGCGTTAAAAACTAAGAGCATCAGACAGGAAAATACCGGCACCGCAGCGGTCAGGCTATCTATCCGATCTAAAATTCCGCCATGGCCTGGGATTAAATGGCTACTATCTTTGATACCAGCCTCCCGTTTGAACATACTTTCGGTTAAATCACCCAATACTGACGCCAGCACCGCCATGATTGAGGAAACCAGTAGCGTAAACGGAGCGGCGGTAATCGGAGCATGCTTGATAAATAACCAGGTAATGACCGCGGAGGTGATCAAGCCACCCCACAATCCTTCCCAAGTCTTACCTGGCGAGATTTTTGGCGCCAGCCTATAATAACCTAGCGCGCGCCCAAATATATAAGCGCCTGAATCCAAGCTCCACACTAATACCATGACATAAAATAGCCACCAGGCGCCGGCGAAATGGTTAATATCATAATTATGCTGACGTAACGCTAGCATCCCCCAGAAAAAGGGGACAATAGTTAAGATGCCGAATACCAACCGCAGTAGCCGAGATTTACGCCAAATCACGGCGGAACGGGGATAGCTCAATATGAGCGGCAACGCTGATAGCCACCAGACAAGAGCGACCCACAAAGTATATTGCACTTGCCAGACTGTCACGAACGGCCGGTAGGCCGGCACAATGAGCAACATTATCGTCAGTAATAAGCCGCACAGAATTGCTAGAGCGATGCGCTGGCTAAGTGAAGCCAATCCCGCGAGCTGGCCCCATTCCCAGGCGCTGAACATGCACACAGCGAGCGTGATCAGGGCAAAACCGACCGGCTGCAACAAAAACAGTGCAGCAATAACGATTGGCATCAAAACCAAGGTAGTAAGAAGACGATATTGCAGCACAAACCCTCCTAAGGTCTCTCATTATTACAAACAAGCATGAGTCGTTCTTTTTTTTAGGTAAAAACAAGGCAAATCCTTAGGTTTCTTCATTTGCAGCTTATGACGACCGTATTTAAGATACATTAACATTAGGTATTATTCCACCGAAACGCCGCTCGCGTTGAGCAAAAGCATCTAACGCACTTTCAAAAACAGTGTCATCAAAATCCGGCCATAACACGTCAGTAAAAAATAGCTCTGCGTAGGCAATCTGCCATAGCAAAAAATTACTGATACGATATTCCCCGCCGGTGCGAATAAGGAGATCTACAGGGTTCAGCTCATTTGTGCAAACGACCTTAGATAAAGCGTCCTCATTTATTTGGTCAGGTCGCAGGATACCCTCTCGCACTCTAGCGGCAAGTTTCTGTACCCCTTGAATGATATCCCAACGGCCACCATAATTCGCGGCAATATTTAGGGTCAATCCGTTATTGTTATAGGTCAGAGCTTCTGAACGGCGAATTCTCTCCTGCAAACACAGGCTGAAACGCGAAGTATCGCCAATAATTCGCAGCCGGACATTATGCTTCTGTAGACTTTTTACCTCGCTATCCAACGCAAAGACAAATAGCTCCATTAGTGCGGACACTTCCTGACTAGATCGGTTCCAGTTTTCGCTGCTGAAGGCATACAGCGTCAATGCTTCGAAATGGTGGCGGACGGAAAAGCTTACTGCGCGGCGGACTGACTTAACGCCGGCCTGGTGGCCGAAAAGACGCAATTTCCCCTGTTTTTTAGCCCAGCGGCCATTGCCATCCATAATGATGGCCACATGACGCGGTGAGGAGAAGGCAGGCAAAGATTTTCCCTCTTGCTGATTTTCAGACGACATCACGCTTACGTATTTCCTCAATAAAAGTACTACCGGCCTTACCGAAACAAACCTTGAAAACGAAAAGTGTATACATGCACAGCCTAGGCTGATTTATCCGACTAGCCAATTCATCGAAGGGATGAATGGCATAAACTATAGCATTTTGCAGGTTAACGAACAAATCTGCTATCGCAGTATACTGACAGCTTACTATCTAAAATGAACAATGTTCTGGAGGGCCTTTGTTCGCGCTTGTCTGTCGATGATCAAGACCTCTTCAACGCTGTCTAGTTTAGGTAGACCGATTTGTTCCAGCACCGCCGATTCACGTCGGAGATAAAAACGAATATCACTCTGTATAAAAACGTCGTCACCGCAATTTCATTAGTGGCATTTAGCGTCATCGTCGCTACTTGCCCTTTCTGGCAAGCACTAAAACCAATTGCAGGCAGGGACGAACGGTATCTAGCTGCGTAAATCTCGGCGTGCCAAGGCGTAAAAATCTAGCGATGCGACGCCTTCAAGAACCCGTTGGGGTACACCATCGCGTAAGCGATAAGCGTAGGTATCGAGAGATACTAATTACGTCAGTATCCTGCCTCGGTATAGCGTACCATCAAGTAAATTATGGACTGGGGATACGCAGCAGCACTTCTTGCTTTGCATCAGTGTTGAACAACCAGCACGTTTCGATATATTCCAGGCCTTTATTCATCATGGTGACAAAATTTACCGACGGCCTATCGATTAATTTAGAGTGCGCAAAAACTGCTCCAGCGTTATCGTGACTAGTGTCGCTAGTTGATATGTGATGAAAAGAACTACCGGAGCTCAACACACCATATTCCGATAAACTCTGATAAATCGCAATTGTGTTCACCGTTCACCGGCAAGTAGTCATGACGTAAGGGCCGCGCTTCATTAAAACACTGCAATAAAAGTGCCCAAACAGGAAGGCACTGCTGTAGCGTTTATACAAATTAAATTTAGGGCGCTATTAAGCTTTGAACAGGAATCAACAACAGCGGTACGCGACTCACCGTACCTAACGAAGTCGGACTTAGCCTCCGACTAGTTTGAATACCGTTAAGCAAGCTGGAAAAGCACGACCATCGTTATGCATTACCTGTAATCAGGGTGCCTTCTTTATCACCCATGACCACTCTCCATAGCGCGCCAGGTTTATTCATATTAAAGACGCGTATCGGTAAATTATGATCCCTCGCTAGAGTGAAAGCGGTCGAGTCCATAACCTTAAATTCTTTCTTCATCACATCCTGATAGCTCAACTGATCATAAAGCATAGCATTTGGATATTTTGTGGGATCAGCGGAAAAGATACCATCCACTTTTGTAGCTTTCAGTACGGCTTTAGCTTCGATTTCAATGCCACGCAGACAAGCAGCGGAATCAGTGGTGAAAAAGGGATTTCCGGTACCAGCGGTAAAAATCACGACACAATTATTGCGCAACAGAGTGATGGCTTCGGCCCAACTATAAGTGTCGCAGACGCCGTTCATCGGAATCGCTGACATTAAATTAGTGTTAACATAAGCGCGATGCAATGCGTCACGCATCGCTAGACCGTTCATAACGGTTGCCAACATCCCCATATAATCGCCCACCACGCGATTCATACCGGCCTTTGCTAACCCTGTACCACGTAACAAATTGCCACCGCCGACGACCGCACCCACCTGAACACCCAACTCCACCAGTTCTTTAACTTCTTGGGCTATTCGGTCTAGCACGCTGACATCTATACCAAAACCTTCTGAGCCTTGCAGGGCTTCACCGCTTAATTTGAGCAGGATACGCTGATACATGGGTTTTGCGTTAGTTGCCATTAATCTGTTCCTCTAATGTAAAATTATTGGTATCATTTTGCGTTTTGTCTATATCGGTTTACACAAAAGAACGCCGCAGCGAAATTCCCTGATAGTCAGGGACCCGCTGCGGCGGTTGCATTTCGCTAAGGGGATTAAATTTCCATTAATTCCGATTCTTTTTCCTTCAAGGCGTTATCAAGCTTTTTGATCCAGACATCGGTTAGCTTCTGAATTTCATCCTGCGAGCGGCGATCTTCATCTTTACCGATGGTTTTATCTTTTAACAGCGCCTTTACCTTATCGTTAGCATCGCGGCGGACGTTTCGTATTGACACTCTACCCTGTTCTGCCTCAGCGCGTACGACTTTTATCAGATCGCGGCGGCGCTCTTCAGTCAACGGTGGCAGCGGTACGCGAATCACCGTGCCGGCGGAAGACGGATTTAGTCCCAGATCGGAGATCATAATAGCCTTTTCCACCGCCGGTGTCAGTGTCCGATCGAAGACGGTGATGGCTAGGGTACGGGAGTCTTCGGCAATAATGTTGGCCAACTGGCGTAAGGGCGTCAACGAGCCGTAATAGTCAATCTGAATGCCGTCAAGCAAGCTCGGAGAAACACGGCTAGTACGGATTTTGCTGATATGTTCTTTGAACGCGTCGACGCATTTTTTCATGCGAATCTCGGCGTCTTCACGGATTTTATTAAGCATATTGCGAATCCTTGAGACTAAGTTGTTTTGTGGGACAGTGGCTGTTGGTTGCCATGCAACGTTATGCATGACTGGTAATTTAAATACTTGCGTTATCATCATGAGCGCCACTGTAACACGCGAGTCTCGTTTACATTAAACACGTGTTAATAAATTGTGATTCTATTCTAAAGTACAGGTGCCTAATCTATACTCACAACGTATACTTTTATTTTCTGGTTTATGCGGTCTAGTACTCTAGGTAGCCGCTTAATTTAAGCAGGATACGCTGGTACATGGATTTTGTATTAGTTGTCATTTATTTCTCCTTGAGAACAATTGATGCAATAAAATTTACCTGGTGTTGTGCCACAGCTGATGAGTAAGCACACAGTGGCGGATCTGCGTGCAGACGGGTCCAAACAACGTAATTAAAACTTCTTTTCTATCACGGTCATTTCGGCGGCGAATCGCTTTCAGCGTTCACAATGTTTTCACCTACTTCAAAACGAATAAAGTTATTGATTTTAGCATCGTGTTCACTCAGAAACTGACCAACGGTCTTGCTTGGGTCCATCACGAAGTTTTGTCCAGTCAGAGAAATCTCGTCGGTGAACTTACGCATACGGCCTTCGACTATTCTCTCGGTGATTTCACGTGGTTTTCCGGACTGCACAGCGATATCGAGCTGAATTTTACGCTCACGGGCGATGACGTCAGCAGGGATGTCATCCGCACTGACGTATTCTGGTTTGCTGGCAGCAATATGCATAGCTACGTGCTTCATCAGATCTTTATCGGCACCTGCGGAGGAAACCATGACGCCAATGCGTGAGCCGTGCAAATAAGAGCCAAGAACATTGCCTTCAAGAACACCGAGGCGGCGGAGATTGATATTTTCACTAATTTTTGTTACTAATGCAGTACGCTGTTCTTCAAATTTGGCCTTCAACACTTTCACGTTGGTAATATGTTCGTTCAGCGCAGCGGTAATGACTGCATCGCCAAAAGCTTTAAAACAATTGCTTTTTGCAACGAAATCGGTTTCACAGTTTAACTCGATGATAGCGCCGTATTGACCATCTCGGATGATTTTGGTCAGAATAATGCCTTCTACCGAGATACGGCTTGCTTTCTTGGCGGCCTTAACTTGACCGGATTTACGGATGTTATCGATAGCTAGTTCGATATCACCCTGAGCTTCAACTAGCGCTTTTTTACATTCCATTATACCTGCGCCGGTACGTTCGCGCAGTGCTTTAACCAAGACAGGGGTAATATCAGCCATTATCTTTTCCTCATTATTCCGTGTTGGAGATAGGTAAAAAGCAAACCTGTAATAATAGGCCCTTTAAGCAACATATTCAAACTTGGTTAATCAGGACTCCTGCAAGCCGTCTTTATTATTTAGTTTCCACAAAGTTTTCTTTGACTTGTTTTGACAGACCCTGAGAACGGCCTTCGCGTATAGTTGTAGAAACGGCAGTTAGATATAAGTTAATTGCGCGAATGGCATCATCATTACCCGGGATAATAAAGTTGACGCCGTCTGGATCTGAGTTAGTATCAACGACAGCAAAAACCGGAATGCCCAGATTGTTAGCTTCATTGATAGCGATATGTTCACGTTCCGCATCAATAACAAATATCGCGTCCGGCAGACCGCCCATATGCTGGATACCGCCAAGGCTGTTTTCCAGTTTACCTAGCTCACGCGTGCGCATCAGCGCTTCTTTCTTAGTCAGCTTCTCAAACGTACCGTCTTGAGACTGAATTTCCAGGTCTTTTAAACGTTTGATAGACTGACGAACCGTTTTCCAATTGGTTAACATCCCACCTAACCAGCGATGGTTGACGAAAAATTGATCGCAGCCATTAGCCGCTTTTTCTACCGCTTCGCTTGCGGCGCGCTTAGTGCCGACAAATAGGATTTTACCTTTACGCGAGGCGATTTTATTTAACGTAACTAAAGCGTCGTTGAACAACGGTATGGTGTGTTCTAGGTTAATGATGTGAACTTTATTGCGAACACCGAAAATGAATGGCTTCATTTTCGGATTCCAGTAACGGGTCTGATGACCAAAATGCACGCCAGCTTGGAGCATGTCATGCATGGAAACAGTTGCCATGATAAACCTCTATGTCTATTTGGGGTTATGCCTCCACATATCCCATACGGACGACCTCGACCTTATGATCAAAGCACCCGGCACATGTATCGATACGTGTGTGTAATAGCGCAGTTTTTATACCATAAAACACGCACGGACTCCACCAAATGTTTTGCGAAGCCTGCGAGAATAATGATAATTTGGCAGCGTCCGGTCGTACTGATACCATTAACTCACTTGCTAATTTAACTTATATTATTGTCGATCTTAATGTCGATTGTGGATCTCTATATGGCTATTCCTATTAAAATAGCAGACGATATTACGAAGATGCGCGTTGCCGGCAGGTTAGCCGCCGAGGTTCTGGAACTCATTGAGCTTTATATAAAACCAGGCGTTAGCACTGGCAAATTAGATCGGTTATGCTATCAACATATCACCGAGAAACAGCACGCCGTTTCTGCGTCGCTCGGCTACCATGGTTTTCCGAAATCAGTTTGTATTTCTGTCAATGAAGTTGTATGTCACGGAATTCCGAGCGATGAAAAAAAACTTAAAGAGGGCGATATTCTGAATATTGACGTCACTGTTATCAAAGACGGCTTCCACGGGGATACTTCAAAAATGTTCATCGTCGGCAAGCCGACTATCCTCGGCGAGCGACTATGCCGTGTGACGCAAGAAAGTCTATATCTAGCAATTCGCATGGTTCGGCCAAACATCCGCCTGCGTACGCTTGGTAAAGCGATTCAGCAGTTTGTTGATGCAGAGCACTTTTCTGTGGTACGTGAATATTGTGGTCATGGCATCGGGAAAGGCTTTCATGAAGAGCCACAGGTGATGCATTATGATGCTGACGACAGCGGTGTGGTTTTACAACCTGGCATGGCGTTCACTATTGAGCCTATGATCAATGCCGGAGACTACCGCATCCGCACCATGAAAGACGGCTGGACGGTAAAAACCAAAGATCATAGCCTGTCGGCACAGTATGAGCACACGATCGTGGTAACCGAGGACGGTTGTGAGATCATGACACTGCGCGCCGATGATACCTTACCAACAGTAATCCACCATCCAACTTAAGATTACTTGCTGGCCGATCACAACTGGAGTAGGGGGAAGCGCATTCGCACAGGCCAGCGCTTGCTTGTGCCTTGATTGTCTCATTACGTCTTCGCATGACGACCCTTTCCGGACCAAAGCTTTTAATTTACCTAGGCGCCTGTCAAATTTTCGGCTCAAATTAACCGGATAAAACCTTCTGCCGTGGTTCAAGAACTACATGAAACATCCGGTGCAAATATAAAGGAACTCACTAAGGTCGCCAAGAAAGCGAGCTGTATCGAGGTAGAAAGGCATTTTTCTGAACAAAATCATCCAAGATGGTCAATACGGCGCTATCATCGAGTTAAACTGTGCCCTTTTTATATTACTACGGTTTTGTTTACGTACCTAAAACTGTACTAACAAATAACAAGAATCGATAATTGCGTCGCACTGAATCCAGTGCTCCATACTTACATGCTAATACTATAAGGTTGTCATTGCAAGTTTAAAATAGATATTGGTTGTTCTTTTTTTTAAAAAAACGAAATAATATTTCTACACTTTATGAGACACTACTATAAGAGCCAAGATGGTACATCATTTACATGATACTTGTGATCATTGTTGGACAAAGATTAATCTTTCGCTTCCTGGGGGGGAGCATATGCGCAGTGTCCTGACTGACACTATCAGTAAGGAGGATAACAGATTATTTGTAATGCGCGTTTTGAATCCTAAAACAAATTCATTAATGTTGCTTTTGTTGTTGGATAAATAAAGGAATGTGGCATCTATTCTTGCAAATCTATGGTCAATGCTTGATGTAATTCATATAAAGCACGCCTTTATGGTGTCGGAAAGGTAGGGCATATGCAATGAGACTTACACACTTTACCGTCAACCACGCGATATATATTACTTAAAGTTTACCGAGAATTATTTACTGATTTACTTACTATACGACTAGCGAAATTTAACAAAACGGCCACACATCAGTACATCAGTTATGTAAAAACTATGTTAAATTTACTTATAGCATTAGTCATTTTAATAGCGTTTGTATAACCCAAAAAAGGAAACAAGCTCATTTTTTATGCCACAGCTATATCGACTTCAACATTAGGCCCTGTACTTGTCAGCCATCTGCTCTAGCAGATTTTACATATAACGTTGAGCTCCAAATAGCGAGTAATTATCACATTAAACTCTGTCGTCATCGGTAATTTGTACATCGCTTGATATACATCTTTCTTCTTTCATCCATTCGCCAAAATCAACCAACTGGCAGTGTTTGCTACAAAACGGTCGGAATGGGCTTCTTATACTCCATTGTACCGTCTTGCTGCAGGTAGGGCAGGTGACGTTAACTATACTTTCACTCATAATATGTTATCCTAACAACAAGAAAGTTCAAAGGGCAATCGGTTCGGCAACACACCATTTGCACTGTCTAGAGGAAAGAAACGAATGGCATAATGGATTTTATAGCCGGATACTTGCGGATATAGTCGATACTCAACTGGGATACGCAGCCGTAGCAAAACGCCTCCTTCGGTATTATTGCGGAAAAAGCCGTTTAAACTGATTTGGTTTTTAAACGACCCTGAATGGCGCATGATATCCAGTATGGAGCTTAGCGCGGCGTTAAGCGGAGATAGCGTTTGTAACCAGCTGTTTACCTTCATGTCCTTTTGCGACTGCGGTAAATGGAGCCAGAGATGCAGTGCGGGCAAGTCGAAGCTGCAACAACCGCCAGGTATGAAAAGTCGCTGGCGTATGGCGCCGATCAGGCGATCTTCACGCAGCACTTGCCCAAAACGCGGGGCTGACATTAGCGTCGCAGCTTGGTGCTTAAATTCGGCTCGCAAAGCACTGACGCGCTTACTGTCAACACCGGGCATCCCCTCCCACCGCAATAACTTTTTCTGCTGACGATCGAGCTCTTTCAAAATTTCACTGCGAATATCGCTGCGTTCTAGAAAATCTAGCATATCGGCCAAAGCACGAAAAAACATCAGCGCGTTGGCCGTTTCATTTAACGTTGAATATTTATAAAGCTGCTGTAATAGAAACTCCAACCGTAGCCAGGTACGCGTTTTTTCATTTAACGGGTGTTCAAACAGCACTGTTGTCGAGCAAATGTCACTCATAGTGATTTATCTCGGATTTCTGATACCGTAAGCGTTGATGCAAGGTAGCAACGCGTCCGTTATCTTCTCGGGACACCCGCTATTATCAATAACATTATCTACGTAGGCTAGACCGCTGACGTAGCGCCTGTGACGCTAGAATGTTTCAACCTACTTACAGCTGACGCCGTCCAAACTTATTGTTCTGGCAACCTGGCACTTGCGTTTTACGTCCAGCACTAGCGCCAATTAGCGCGTTGTTGCAGGTTGTTTACGGTCAGAGGAGCATTACCTACAGCACGTACGGTGCGTGCGTAGAGCGCAATTTCTGCTCTATTTGACGTTGAATAAGCGAATGAATCAAGTCGTTAAGTCAGATTTTTTACCGAGTCATTGAAAACGCGCTCTCGAAGCGAGGCACAATCTAACGAGCCGTCCATGCTTAATATCATTGGCCAAAACATTTTACGATAGCGCGCAGCGTCAAACTTTTCGATTGTATCATTTCTCGGGCAATGACGTCAGCATCTGCCAGAGGCACGTCGAACGAAGAAAAGGTGTTGACTACCGCGCTTTTACCGCTACCGGTACCACAGGTCAATGCTACAATATATTGGATCACGTTAACTGTTTTATCTTAAAATGAAATCTCTCAGTGTAAGATAAATCAGTACGATAGTAGCCTACAATGGGCAAATTGCGCAGTGTTGCTCTAACTTCAATCCTGCGAGTAATACCGTTAGTAGAATAGAAAATTCTATTCGATATTTGTAGGTGAAAACGATAAAATTAGTCTTCGCAAGGGGACAAGTGTATGTAAATGAAGGCGGTCCGTCGAGGCATATCTCTTAAGAGGCTTTAATGTTTAGTGCTATGCTGCTGCATTATCACTTCCTCCTATCTCAAGGAGAGTAGATATAGATTATTTATTGACCGATAGAAGGTTATAATGACCTTTCTCAAACAAGTCAAAACAGGTGATATAGCCTATAATTTCACTAAGAAAAAATAAAAGCATTCAATAGTAGTCTCCGCAAAAACCGCTACGGTGTTAGAGATGTCTTCGTGAAATTAAGCAGTTGTGAAACGTTATAACTTAATTTACTCAAATTACACCTACTGTTCAGCAGGCATTCAGATTCAATTTATTGTGATTTAGGTTTATAACGACAGCATCGACTGTGTCTTGTTTTTCAACCAATTTGAATCGTAATGACCGCCTTAAGGCAAGGGTGCTGCGATTTATCAAGCTTAGCTAGCAGCGCGGGCAAGATTAAGATTCTTTTGCCTTGTTATGACGTAGCTCTGCCGTCACACATGAAAAGTGACTCCATAGTATATGATTTGTGCTACTGGATCTCCCCGAGATCCATATGGCCATTCTTAAGCAGTATAACTGGTAGGTTAAATACGTTAGCTTTATCGTGTTTAGCACTATGATCACTGAATAATATCAAACATAACGAAGAGTATAATACGGGAATCAAAGTTTATGAACAGTCCGCATTTTCATTCTCGTCGAGTTTACAGGAGAAAAGAATGACGGTTATAGCCTCGGTAATTACTATCGACGGACCGAGCGGCGCAGGAAAAGGGACGCTCTGCAAAGCGTTAGCAGAAACGTTACAATGGCGTTTACTGGATTCCGGCGCGATTTACCGGGTGTTGGCACTGACTGCCCTGTATCATCGGGTAGCTATTAACAGTGAGGAACTGCTGGTACAGCTCGCTGCCCATCTTGACGTTCATTTTGAGAGCACGCAAGGGCAATTGAACGTAGTGTTAGAAGGAGAAGATGTTAGGCAGGCTATCTGCGACGAAAGTATCGGTAATATAGCATCACAAATTGCTTCCTTTCCGCGCGTGCGTGAAGCACTCCTACAGCGTCAACGTGCATTTCGAGTCGCACCAGGCCTAATTGCCGATGGTCGCGATATGGGAACTGTCGTCTTTCCCGATGCGTCTGTGAAAATTTTTCTTGATGCATCGTCAAACGAAAGAGCATACCGACGTATGCGACAGTTGCAAACACAGGGCTTTAGTGTTAATTTCGAACGCCTTTTATCCGAAATAAAAGAACGGGACGATCGCGATCGCGATCGCGCGGTAGCGCCATTGGCGCCGGCACATGATGCGCAAGTACTCGACTCTACTCACTTGAGTATCGGTGAAGTGATAGCTAAAACGCTAGCGTATGTCAGGCGGATTCTATCGTTATCGTAAAGATGCAGTGACTCAATTACCTTGCGGAGAGGACGAAGAGCAGGGAGTGTATAACAACCCCATCAAGCAGGATGCCGAGTGGACATTAATCAAAAATTTGAAGATTATCAAATATGACAGAATCTTTTGCTCTTCTTTTTGAAGAATCCCTAAAAACAATCGAAACCCGTCCAGGTTCTATTGTTCGTGGTACCGTTGTATCTGTCGTGAAAAACGTAGTTCTAGTTGACGCGGGTCTGAAATCTGAAGCCGCCATCCCCGTTGAGCAGTTTTTCAACTCCCAAGGCGAGTTGGAAATCGAGGTAGGTGATCAGGTTGATGTTGCACTAGATGCAATCGAAAATGGTTTCGGTGAAACGTTGTTGTCTCGTGAAAAAGCCAAGCGTCACGAAGCCTGGCTGATGCTGGAAAAAGCATATAAAGAAGCGGTTACCGTTATCGGTGTTATCAACGGGAAAGTTAAAGGTGGTTTCACCGTTGAACTGAACTGTATCCGCGCGTTTCTTCCTGGTTCCCTGGTTGATGTGCGTCCAGTGCGCGATACCCTGCATCTGGAAGGGAAAGAACTTGATTTTAAAGTGATCAAACTAGACCAGAAACGCAACAACGTCGTTGTTTCCCGTCGTGCCGTTATCGAATCAGAAAACAGCGCTGAGCGGGATCAATTGTTAGAAAATCTGCAAGAAGGCATCAAGGTCAAGGGTATCGTCAAGAACTTGACCGACTACGGCGCCTTTGTTGACTTAGGCGGTGTCGATGGCCTGCTACATATCACTGATATGGCTTGGAAGCGCGTTAAACATCCAAGCGAAATCGTGAATGTTGGTGACGAAATCACTGTTACAATACTAAAATTCGATCGTGAACGTACCCGTGTTTCCCTCGGTTTGAAACAGCTAGGCGAAGATCCGTGGGTCGCTATCGCGAAACGTTACCCGGAGAGCACCCGTTTGACTGGTCGCGTGACTAATTTGACCGACTACGGTTGCTTCGTTGAAATTGAAGAAGGTGTTGAAGGCTTAGTGCACGTTTCTGAAATGGACTGGACTAACAAAAACATCCATCCGTCTAAAGTGGTTAACGTGGGCGAAGTGGTGGAAGTCATGGTACTGGATATCGACGAAGAACGTCGTCGTATTTCTCTGGGTTTAAAGCAGTGTAAAACCAATCCATGGCAGCAATTCGCTGAAAATTATAATAAGGGTGATCGCGTTGAAGGTAAAATCAAATCGATCACCGACTTCGGGATTTTTATTGGCTTAGACGGCGGTATCGACGGGTTGGTACATTTATCAGACACCTCTTGGAATATCGCTGGAGAGGAAGCCGTACGCGCATACAAGAAAGGTGACGAGATTGCAGCTGTGGTGCTACAGGTTGACGCAGAGCGCGAACGTATTTCTCTAGGTGTAAAGCAGCTAGCTGAAGATCCATTCAATAATTATCTATATTTGAATAAGAAAGGGGATATTGTTACTGGTAAAGTCATAGCAGTTGAGGCAAAAGGCGCTACGGTTGAATTAGCAGGCGGCGTTGAAGGTTATCTTCGCGCCTCTGAAGCTTCGAGCCATCACATAGAAAACGCTATGCTGGTGCTACGTGTGGGCGACGAGGTGGAAGCAAAATTCGCCGGCTGTGATCGCAAAAATCGCGTTGTCAACCTTGCTATACATGTCAAGGATGAAGTTGACGAGAAAGAAACTATGAGCACCGTGAACAACAAGAAAGAGGAGAATCACTTTTCTAACGCGATGGCTGAAGCCTTTAAAGCGGCAGCCAAAGGCGAGCTATAATGACGGGAGAGCTAAATAGCGCTGCTATTGAAAGATAATTCAGGTGATACGCCGCTCTCAAAGGAGAGCGGAAAAGTAATCGGTGCTTACATATTCTTTTATATGTTTAAAGTGTTGCTTATCTGATCTTATTGAATAGATGGAGCGACATCGCTTGAATTTATATACTACCGATATATTTATTCTAAGAATAACCAATCTTCCTTCATGACGCCAACCTTAAGTATGCTCAGCCAGCATGAATTGTAACGATAAATTAATCAATAAGGCACAATGTTTAATTTAAAAACTCCGAATCGATTCACCGCCATGGTGCCAGTCTATTTTATGACGGAGATGTTAACAATTTCAACGTATGTGACAGTTGTGGAAGCCATCGACGATATCTCCTTTTTATAAATTAGCCAATGTTAGCCGCTGACCTGATCAGTTTGCGTTTTAAGTGCAAACGCTCATTTCGTAGCTTCTTCCGTTTCCGGAAGAGTTATGTTTAGCTCTAAGATCGAGATGTCCCCATCTTTTTTTTCAAGTTGCACTGAGAGCATTGCGGGATCAATTTGTACATATTTGCTGATGACTTCAAGAAGGTCGCGTTTCAGTTGCGGCAGATAATGTGGCTCGTTATCGTCTCTGCGCCGTTCAGCCACAATGACTTGCAGTCGTTCTTTGGCTATATTGGCTGTCGATTTTTTACGGGAGAGAAAAAAGTCTAGTAATACCATATTCATCCCCCAAACAAGCGTTTTAAGAATCCCCTTTTTTCTTCTTCGATGAAGCGGAAGGGACGTTCTTCTCCTAAAAGTCGATCAACCATATCTAAGTAAGCCTGCCCAGCATTAGATTCTTTGTCGAGAATCACTGGCTCTCCTTGGTTGGAAGCTCGTAATACCGATTGATCTTCAGGGATCACTCCTATTAAGGGAATACGTAAGATGTCAATAACATCTTCTATATTAAGCATGTCTCCGCGGCTAACGCGTCTAGGATTGTAACGAGTCAATAGCAAGTACTCTTTAATTGGCTCTAGGCTACTTTCGGCACGACGCGATTTCGATGAAAGTATGCCCAATATACGATCTGAGTCACGTACCGACGAGACTTCCGGATTAGTAGTGATAATGGCTTCATCGGCAAAATACAGTGCCATCAAGGCACCGGTTTCAATACCGGCTGGCGAATCACAAACGATAAAATCAAAGTCCATCGAATCTAAATCATTCAAGACTTTTTTCACGCCCTTTCTGGTCAAGGCGTCTTTATCCCGCGTCTGGGACGCTGGCAAGATATATAAATTTTTGGTTCGTCTATCTTTTATCATCGCCTGATTCAGGGTAACATCGCCCTGAATAACATTGATGAAGTCATAGACTACTCGGCGTTCACAGCCCATAATCAAATCAAGATTTCGTAGCCCGATATCGAAATCAATCACGACGGTTTTTTGTCCCTTGCGTGCTAAACCGGTAGCGATTGCCGCACTCGATGTCGTCTTACCAACACCTCCTTTACCTGAAGTAACAACTATTATGCGTGCCATAAATGGATTCCTTGCTAAGGGCTAAATTAAAGCATCAATGGTAAGCGTGCCGTTCTGCAGACATAGGCGCGCCGCTTTGCCTAAAAATTCAGTCGGAATTTGATCGCTCAACCAATATTGCCCAGCAATAGATACCAATTCAGGGGAGAGATGGGTGCAGAAAATTTGGCATTCTCCGTTGCCAGACGCACCTGCCAACGCGCGGCCTCGCATTATGCCATAAATATGTATATTGCCATCGGCAATAAGCTCTGCGCCGGCACTGACACTGCCTGTGACGATTAGATCGCTGTTGTAGGAACGAATTTGTTGCCCGGAACGCACTGGCGTGTTGATAAGCTGTGCTTTGACCGCCTCTGCCGCCGCGGCAATGCTACGTTGCTGTGTTTTACCTTCGGTCAGCAGAGGCAGCCCGCTACGCAAAATTGCCTGTTTAAGATTATTATCGTTGCAACCACTGACACCGATGATGTGAAGACCGGTAGCCAGCATAGCCTGTGACAGCGCAGGCCAGGAAATGTCACGACTAAGCCCGGCAACGTTGACAACCACCGGCGCATTTTTAAAAAATCCAGGTGCTTGTTCAATTTTTTCCTCTATCGCCAGACGAACTTCTTCTGGTTGCGCATCATGCACATGAATTACTGATAAAGTAAAATTACTTCCTTTAAATTTAATTGACGTTTTTGACATCCATTCTAACTCAGTCTTAGCGCATATATTTCCCGTTTCGTCACGAGAAGCGATATTTTGTAGTTTGTATATATGTTATAATTACTGCTATACATAGGCAAGATGTTAGATCCATATTATGATCTAGATTTAATTTTCGTAAGAAAATTCCTTAATACTGAGCGTGAAAACGCAATTACCTGCAATAGCCTGACAGAGGAAGCGTCGTTTTAGCGCTGGTAAAAGCGTTTGTTGACGCTCCTGCGTTTAATGAACACGATGCAGTTGGCGATTTAGAGTCGGCGAGCAACTTGCTTATTTTAGAGGATGGCTATTGTTTGTGTGATCAGGGCTTATAGGTCTTATAGGGTTTTATTGGCTTTCAAGCAGGTACCGACAACAATCCCCCATTTCTGTGCTACCAGATTGGAAAGTCCAAGCAATATGGAATATGGAGTGTTACTTTCCTAGCGGAACATATCTAGGGCGTACATACAATTAACGACTTGGCTCCGCAGTTATTGCGAGTCACATAGACATCGGCTTAAAATAGACGGTTTAAGTCGTTAAGCGCCACTATCGGTAGACTTCCGTAATATTCGATAGTATTACTATCTTTCCCTTTTGCTCCATGATAGCTATGGCTAATATGAATAATATTAGCAGCACGCTCGCTAAAACAGTAGATACCGAAGATCGGTTTTGTTTCGCTGTGAGCTAAACTATCAACATCGACCGCGCCAAATGTTTGAACTGTGCGCGTCCGACTTTGTACGGGATTTGCATTGTCGTGAGCTTTTGCTCAATTTTTCCGACAGAGATAATTTCAGTGATGGTATAAACGCCAGTCGAAATATTTTTAATCAGTTGCACATTGGCCTGTCATTTAATTATCGCCTGCACGGAGATAGTGACCTGATCTTAGGTTTAGGAAGCTAGGCTAGGATCCCTATGACATTTATCAATAGAGTAAATATGGCAGCCGAGGCTTGGTGCAAGCTGACGGTTGCTCGCTTCTAGCTCAACCTGATGTAATTTGAGTGCATCGGTATTACCGGTATGGCCATTGACGTAGAGTAGATAATCAGCTTTCATCCGTTTCCCAGAGCCCCTCGACGCCGTTATCTAGCCATTTAGTTTCTGTGTATTCCTCGTTATGCAGATAACCATCCCGTTTCCTCAGAAACGGTAGGATAGGACGATCAGATATATCCTGATCGAGGAATACCAGCAGCCTATCTCGGTATTGATTAAATCTACATTCACATTCATACCGCGGAAAACCGAAGTATACTCGTAACCGACAACGCCGGTACCATAAATAATTACATAGTTCAGATTATGCTTAGGGCAAGGATAGAGTAGCTGCCATGAATACGCGGTAGATAGGGCCGGGCGCCGAAAGCAATGACAATGTTTACAGCACTGAAGATTTCGGTAGAGTATCGACGTAGTAGATCTAAGCCTAGTGTTCATCGATGAAACTGGCCTTGTCAGTAACAATTTGGCAGTAATTACGCTCGTAAAAATCCTATCACACGTGGTTTTGCTGTTTTATAAACCTGCGGCTCTGGCGTGACATATTGTTAATGCATTGCAACAAATTTTGATATAGTTGTTCTTCTAAATTCCTGGCGAAGCTGGATGGTTTATATGGGAGTAAGAGCGCAACAGAAAGAGCGGACCAGACGTTCGATTATTGAGGCAGCATTTAGCCAGTTGAGCGCTGAACGTAATTTCTTTAGCCTAAGCCTGCGTGAAGTTGCTCGCCACGCTGGTATTGCTGCCACCTCTTTTTACTGCCATTTTCGCGATATAGATGAGTTGGGTCTTGCTATGGTAGACGAAGGCGGACTGATATTGCGTCAGCTTATGCGCCAAGCGCGTCAACGTATCGATAAGGGCGGCAACGTAATCTGCACGTCAGTAGCTACATTTATGGAATTTATCAGTAACAATTCTAATGTTTTTCGTTTGCTATTGCGTGAACGTTCCGGCACTTCCAGCATTTTCCGTGCCGCAGTAACTCGAGAAATCCAACATTTCATTTCCGAGCTCGCCAATTACTTAGAAATCGAGAACTGTATGCCGCGCATTTTTACTGAAGTGCAGGCGGAAGCGATGGTCATTATCGTGTTCAATGCCGGCGCAGAAGCGCTGGACGTTGATCTTGATCAACGTTATCAGTTGGAAAAACGACTCGTGCTACAGTTACACATGATATTTAAAGGAGGTTTTTATTGCTATAATCGTGATGCCCGTTGATACTAATCGTAATATTTCACTGCACTTTCACTGCTCTCATTCCCTTGCTTTCTTCTCGTAGCCTAGGCACTGTATTGCCTGCATCAGCGTTATCATCAGCATACTAAAGGCTGTCGTTATGAGTTAAAGACAAGCATTAGCTCTTCTTTTTTAGGTACAATAAGTGGAGTTACAATATTAGTCTTATGTCTGATTGAACGCGTCCACAGACGTAACGTTTTCAAACATAGCTTGCTAATGTATCCTTAAGCCCTCTTAATCCCGAATAACCATTACATTGCATTCTATTCAGCTTGCACTATAGCGATCAGTGTATAAACAAAAATTAATCTTAGTCAATAGTTATTAGACTATTGAATATTGTGCTGGTGCATTTAAAAAATTAAGTAAGTCATATTGTCAGTGCATGAAAATGCGGGGTGGTACAGGTTCCATGAGGCCTCGTAACTTCCATACAGAACGTACGGACAGGTTATCGCAGATAATATTTCTGATCGTACTCACACAAATCTTCAATCAAACAGGAATCGCAGCGTGGTTTGCGAGCAATACAGATATAACGGCCGTGTAGAATGAACCAATGATGACAATACACCTTGAATTCATTCGGTACCACGACCAATAGTTTTTGTTCCACCGCTTGCACGTCTTTACCTACAGCAAAATGGGTCCGGTTCATAACGCGGAAAATATGCGTGTCAACTGCAATCGTCGGACAACCAAAAGCGGTATTCAATACTACATTAGCGGTTTTACGTCCGACGCCGGGAAGTGCTTCTAGCGCTGCACGGTCTTGTGGTACCTTACTCTGATGGTATTTCAATAATAGCTTACAGGTTTTAATTATGTTTTCCGCCTTATTATTAAAGAGACCTATAGATTTGATATAGCCTTTGACGCCCTCAATGCCCAACTCTAGCATGGCCTGCGGCGTGTTAGCCGCTTGGAATAATAGTTTAGTAGCTTTATTTACGCTAACATCGGTCGCCTTAGCTGCGAGCAGCACTGCAACCAACAACTCGAAAGGCGATTGGTACATCAGTTCGGTGGTGGGACAGGGATTATTCTCCTGCAGGCGACACAGAATGTCATAACGTTTGTTTTTATTCATCGTTTTACGGCTGTCTTTGTTGTAGCATCATATGCTAGTCAGGCATGCCTGATTTGCATGCGTTGATCGATAAGGTGTTTCTCCGACGAGATATTTTGATATATAGCACTCTTGCGTCATTTCACAAGAGTTAGTCCGCGTCCTTAAATAAGGGGTCGTTACCCAGAACTTCGTACGGAACGTCGTCCGTATCTGATTATTTTAAATAATTATCGAAACGCCGTGTGATTCTGGCTACTAGCTGGCTAATGATACTTCCCCCAAAATATGTTAATACCATTGGTTAGTATCACGAATAGAGAGTAGATGAGCATACATTATTATTAGCCAATCTGAGATACTATCCTAATGGGAAGATAATCATGCACCTTATGAAATTTTATCAAAAGATATAAAGATGACAATATAAAAAATATTTAATATTATAATAAGGCATATTTAGTCATGTAAATACTATGCAGTGTTGCACTAGAACCACACATAGCTATATCTACGATAGTCTTGTTTATTTGAATCCTTGATAGCGATAATACAGATGATAGCTTTTCAAATATCGCTTGCAAATGCAGCATTGAGCTCCTAATGCCGAATGATCCTGATGTCGAACTTTATCACCCTCACTACAACAAAAACCAGAAGATGGCAAAGCAATAAATCTACTACTACGAAAATACAGAAAGCATATTTTTTCTTAGCATGCCGCTCGGTGCAAAATTCGTGCCGACGTTTGTCGTTGTAGCCAGAACATGCGACATGTCATCAATATAGCGGAAAAAGTAAGCCCGATAATAAACCCGAACCAAAAACCGCTTGGCCCCATGGCGGGACGTAGCCAATTCGTTAGTGCTAGTACATAGCCGCACGGCAGGCCGAGTAACCAATACGCGATAAAAGTGATAAAGAAGATCGAACGGGTATCTTTATAACCGCGTAGCACTCCGCTACCTATAACCTGTATAGAGTCAGAGATTTGATAAATAGCCGCTAATAGTATCAGATGCGAGGCCATCGATACCACGCCAGGATTATCGTTGTATAATAGGGCAATATGTTCACGCAACAGGCTAGTAAATAAAGCAGTGAAGCAGGCCATCGTAACGCCTATCATTAGACTAGACCAGGCGCTGATCCGTGCCTGTTCAACATCACCTTGTCCCAAGCGATATCCGATACGGATGGTGGCAGCCACGCTTATCGATAGTGGCAGTACAAACATAAGTGAGCTGAAATTGAGAGCGATTTGATGGCCAGCAACGGCAACAATGCCTAACGGCGCGATCAATAATGCCACCAGCGCGAACAATGTCACTTCAAAAAATAGCGCCAACGCTACAGGTAAACCTAAGATAAATAGCCGCTTTAGCGCTACCGGATCTGGTTTTTTCCATCCGCTCGACAAACAAAAACCGCGAAGCGCATTCACCCGATGTGTATAAGCGCCTAGCAATAAGAACATGATCCAGTAAACCGAAGCAGTTGCCACACCACAGCCAACACCGCCTAAGGCTGGTATGCCGAGCTTACCGTGGATAAAGATATAGTTTATAGGAATATTAATCACCAGGCCGAGAAAACTAATGACCATACCTGGTATGGTGCGGGAAAGCCCTTCATATTGACAACGTAGTACCTGGAAAAACAGATAACCAGGCGCTCCCCACATTAAGTAGCGCAAGAAAGCAACTGCTTTCTCCGCCAAAATTGGCTCAACGCTGTGCATGTAGCCGATGATGCGATGACTATTGTAAAGCAATATCATGATAACCAGCGACGTACTAAGTGCCAACCAAAAGCTCTGGTGAACTTGATGTGCAATACACTCACGACGCCCAGAACCCTTCAGCTGAGCGATAACTGGCGTCAACGCCAGTAACAGGCCATGACCGAATAAAATGATCGGCAACCAGATGGACGTACCTACCGCGACTGCTGCCATATCAGCAGGGCTTACCGAGCCGGACATAATAGTATCTACCACGCCCATCGCCGTTTGTGACACCTGGGTCAGAATAACAGGGATAGCAAGAGCCAGCAAGATACGCGCTTCTTTAATATAATTTTGCACGTAGATACCTTTCTTTCATTTAACAAAAATTTTTTATCAGAAGTAATCATTACAAGATGCGAGAATAGTATATTTAAGATCTGAATTATGGTCAAAATTCAGCATAATATTTAATCAAACCTAAGATGTGCTTTTTACTTTTGTCTTAAAAAGAAAAGTACATCTTAACAAGAGCCATAACGAAAATCCTATAATTTATCTGATAGGATCATTTTAACAAGATATCGTAAAGCATTGTATCGGCGAAAATAGAAAGAAAATGTTTTAATGATCTTGTAATGCATTATTTCTGATATTGTAAATGAGTACGCTAATTCAAGGTATGCTGCTTTATCTGATAAGAATGTTGTTGTGTCATCGTTCCATCTATAGTTTAGTATCACGATGGTGTATATTTGCAATTAATTATTCCATATCTTATTACACAGGTAACACTGTTATTGTGTAACAACAAAAGCGACGGTCAGCATTTGTCTAATAGCTATAATCAGCTAGCCAGTTCCTGTTTTGAGGATCTCATCTTGCATTAAATAAATAGTCTATTATCCTTCGCGACGCTTCCTATTTGCCTTTTTTGCTAAGTAGTAAGAGAACGCTTTCTCAAAAGTGAGCATGCCTACAAAAGAACAGGTAATGCCTACGGAAACTGGACTGATCAGAGATAACTTGCTTTTTTTGGGGTTATCAGCATAATGACAATTCATTGTTTTCTGACGTGAGATGGAGCAGTTTAGTGGCTTTGAGCTCATAACTCGAAGATAGTCGGTTCAAATCCAGCATCTGCAACTATATTCCTTACAGGGCTTTTAAAATAGAGTCCACTCACTTGATGCCCCGCTTTTCGACTTTGTGTTATTTCGCTACAGAGAAACTGGGATAATTAGCCTTTTTTATGCCTTGGGGATAGGCTTGTCTAAAATAAAATTAATAAAGATACTCATCGTGCTCATGGAAGACATAAAGTTTGAGTTGTTGGGATGGAATTATTCGTGGCCATTAATTAATTCTGCGCATTTGTATCAATAGTGTTGAACTGTTGATGATTGTGCTGATGCAAACCACAAAATTTAGCATGATACTGGACATCAAAGATCTGATCTCTGTGATCTATAGCCTGGAGGTCTCGTTATCGGGTTTGGATCGCTCGCTGTTTAACGCTTCATATTATGTCTCAATTTACCTGAAATGACGTCAACTTGGTTACTACGCGTATAGCAGTGCAAAACTATTATAAATTGCAGGGGGGATCCTCAAAGCAGTCGATGGCGAATGATCATGGTGACAATGGATGTAAAGATATTGTCTTTGCAAAATATCCAAAAGATAACCTGCTTCCCTACCTTTAACGTTTTACTGAGGCAATTAGTATTGAGGCAACTAGAATGAATAAAGAAATTCTGGCTGTTGTTGAGGCAGTGTCTAATGAAAAAACCGTCCCGCGGGAAAAGATTTTTGAAGCGTTAGAGACGGCACTGGCTACAGCAACAAAAAAAAAATATGAACAAGTAATCGAAGTTCGCGTTAGCATTGACCGCAAGTCGGGGGACTTCAACACTTTTCGACGCTGGCTGATTGTGGACAAAGTGACTCAACCGACCAGAGAAATTACGCTAGACGCGGCGCAATTTGACGACCCTACAGCGCAGCTGGGCGGCTATATTGAAGATAAAATTGAGTCGGTGGTGTTCGACCGTATTACTACACAGACCGCTAAGCAGGTCATCGTGCAGAAAGTGCGTGAAGCTGAACGGGCAATGATAGTAAATCAATTCCGTAACCACGAAGGCGAAATTGTCACCGGCGTGGTGAAAAAAGTGAACCGAGACAGTATCAGTCTTGATCTAGGAAGTAACGCTGAAGCGATTATTGACCGTGAAGACATGTTACCTCGAGAAAATTTCCGTCCAGGCGATCGTATCCGCAGCGTGTTGTATTCGGTCCGTCCGGAAGCGCGCGGCGCGCAACTGTTTGTCAGCCGGTCACGGACTAAAATGCTGGTTGAGTTATTTCGTATTGAAGTACCGGAAATCGGTGAGGAAGTTATTGAAATCAAAGCCGCTGCACGCGATCCTGGCTCACGGGCGAAAATTGCCGTGAAGACTAATGACAAGCGCATCGATCCGATCGGCGCCTGCGTAGGTATGCGTGGTGCGCGCGTTCAGGCGGTTTCAAGCGAATTAGGCGGTGAGCGCATTGATATTGTGTTATGGGATGATAATCCGGCCCAGTTTGTCATCAACGCCATGGCGCCAGCCGATGTCACGGCTATTGTGGTAGACGAGGACAAACATACTATGGATATCGCGGTAGAAGCCAATAATCTTGCCCAGGCTATCGGCCGAAACGGCCAAAATGTTCGGTTGGCCTCCAAGCTCAGCGGCTGGGAGCTAAATGTAATGACAGTAGAAGCTTTGCAAGAAAAACATCAAGCTGAAGCCCACGAAGCAATCGATGTCTTTACCCGTAATCTGAATATTGATGAAGAGCTTGCGAAAGTGCTGGTAGAAGAAGGGTTTTCATCCCTTGAAGAGCTGGCCTATGTACCGATAAATGAACTGATGGAAATTAAAGGGCTCGATAAGGCAATGGTAGAAACGTTGCGTGAACAAGCAAAGAATGCGCTGACCTCGCTTGCGTTGGCACAAAAAGAAAATCGTAGCACAAGCGTGCCGAACACAGATCTCCTGGACCTGCCTGAACTTGAGTGCGAGATAGCATTAAAACTGGCGGCGCGTAGTGTTTGTACGCTGGAAAATCTTGCCGAACAAGGTGTCGATGATCTATCAGATATTGAAGGGCTGAGTAGTGAAAAAGCTGGGGAGCTTATCATGGCCGCACGCAATATTTGCTGGTTTAGCGATAACGCGTAATAAACTGTAGCAGGAAAAGCACAGCATGACAGATATAACCGTAAAATCGCTGGCCGATGAATTGCAAACTCCGGTCGATCGCCTGATACAGCAATTTGCTGATATGGGTATTGAAAAAACCGTAGTAGACTCTGTGACCCGGCAGGAAAAAGAAATCTTACTGGCGCACCTGCACTGCGATCGCACAATAGCGCCTAATAAGTTAACTTTGCTGCGCAAAACGCGCAGCACTTTGAATATTCCTAGCGCCGGCGGTAAAAGTAAGTCGGTAAAAATCGAAGTGCGTAAAAAGCGCACTTATATACAACACGATCCGCAAGCGCAAAAACAGGCTAAATCAGAAGCGCATGACAGAGAGGAAGCAAAAGAGCGAGCTCAGCAGCAGGCAAAGCGCGAAACCTACGAAAAAACGAAACGCAACGCCGAAGAACAAGCGAAACGCGCGATCGATAAAATCAAATGTAGGGCAGTTGAACGGACGCAAAGTGTAGTAATGGAAAGTGAAAAATCGATTAACCGACAGACCAATACTACGCCTAAGTCATCACGAGTAGCTGAAAAAATACGCCGTGAAATCAAAACCGCGGAGCTAAGACGCAAAGCGGAAGAGGAAACGTGTCGAAAAATTGAAGAAAAAGCTTCCCAGATTGCGGAAGAAGCGCGTCGTATGGCCGAAGAACACGGCAACAACTGGAATAACGCGCCTGAACCGATCGAAGAAAATATCATAGATTATCACGTTTCTACCTCCTATCATGCCAGGGAAGCTGAAGAAGAAAATGACCGAAACGTGGAAAGCGATCGCCGAAGTCGTACCCGCATCGGTAAAGCGACTAAGCAAAAAAAGACTAGTCGTTTATCCGAATTTAAAGCCGATCGAGAAGAAGCACGTGCCGTAGGACGTAGCGGAAAATGCAAACGTAAACTGAGCACGCTAACGCAAGGCTTTAACAAGCCGGCGCAGGCGGTAAACCGCAATGTCGTCATCGGCGAAACTATGACTGTGGCGGAACTAGCTAACAAGATGGCAGTGAAAGGCTCTCAGGTTATTAAAGCCATGATGAAGCTAGGCGCTATGGCGACCATCAACCAGGTGATCGATCAGGAAACTGCGCAAATAGTGGCGGAAGAAATGGGTCACAAGGTGATTTTACGCCGTGAAAACGAACTAGAAAAGTCGGTGATGTCCGATCGCGATATTGGCATCTCTGCCACCGCTGAATTCCGTGCACCGGTGGTGACCGTCATGGGTCATGTCGATCATGGAAAAACCTCGCTGCTAGATTATATACGTTCAACTAAGGTAGCGGCAGGCGAGGCAGGCGGTATCACACAACATATCGGTGCCTATCATGTAGAAACTGACAACGGCATGGTAACTTTTCTGGATACTCCGGGACATGCGGCCTTTACTGCAATGCGTGCTCGAGGTGCGCAGGCGACGGATATCGTAGTACTAGTAGTAGCCGCCGACGACGGCGTCATGCCACAAACTATCGAAGCTATTCAGCACGCCAAAGCAGCCAAAGTCCCGGTGCTGGTTGCGATCAACAAAATTGACAAACCAGAAGCAGATCCGGATCGAGTCAAGAACGAGCTAACTCAATACGGCGTTATTCCGGAAGAGTGGGGAGGCGAAAGTCAGTTTGTACATGTTTCCGCTAAATCTGGCGCGGGTATTAACGAATTGTTGGGCGCTATCTTACTGCAGGCGGAAATCCTGGAGCTAAGAGCAATTCGCAACGGTATGGCTAGTGGTCTAGTTATTGAATCCTTCCTGGATAAAGGCCGTGGTCCGGTTGCTACTGTGCTAGTCAACGAAGGCACCCTGAATCGTGGCGACATTGTGCTATGCGGGTTCGAATACGGCCGCGTGCGCGCCATGCGCGATGAAATCGGTCGTGATGTAGCTTCCGCAGGCCCGTCGATTCCGGTCGAGATTCTCGGTCTGTCCGGGGTGCCGGCTGTTGGTGATAAAGCGGCGGTAGTACGCGACGAGAAAAAGGCACGTGAAGTAGCGCTGTACCGTCAAGGCAAGTTCCGCGAAGTTACACTGGCACGTCAGCAGCAATCTAAGCATGAAAACATGTTCACTAACATGACCGACGGAGACGTGTCCGAGTTGAATATCGTGCTGAAATCTGACGTGCAAGGTTCCGCTGAAGCTATTATTGATGCGCTGAAGAAGTTGTCTACCAACGAAGTGAAAGTGAAAATTGTCGGTTCTGGCGTAGGCGGCATTACTGAAACCGATGCAACGCTCGCAGCGGCTTCCAGCGCCATCCTACTGGGATTTAACGTGCGAGCAGATGCATCCGCCCGTCGTATTATCGAAGCGGAAAACTTGGATTTACGCTATTACTCGGTCATTTATGATGTAATTGATGAAATCAAAAAGAAAATGAGCGGTATGTTAGCACCGGAATATAAACAGGAAATTATCGGTCTGGCAGAAGTACGCGATGTATTCTATTCACCGAAATTTGGTACTATCGCCGGCTGTATAGTGATGGAAGGCATGCTAAAATGTCACAATAAAATCCGCGTCCTGCGTAAAAACGTAGTGATCTATGAAGGTGAACTGGAGTCTCTGCGGCGCGCCAAAGATGATGTCAAAGAAGTGCGTAACGGAATGGAATGCGGCGTTGGCGTTAAAAACTACAATGACGTTCATTCAGGCGACGTAATCGAAGCATTTAAAATTATTGAGATCCAACGTACCATTACCTAATAATGCATTGTTAGCAACGTACACTACAGAAGGAAAAACAAGTCCTCTGCTTGTCTGGAGAATTTACCATGCATAAAGAATATAATCGCACACAGCGCATTGCCCAGAACATGCAAAAGGAAATAGCCATTATTTTGCAGCGCGAGATCACAGATCTCAACGTCGGAATGACGACGGTTTCAAACGTAAAAGTGTCACGCGATCTAGCTTATGCTAAAATTTTCGTTACCTTTTTGAATGATCAAATTCCAGAACAGGACAAAACCGGCGTCCGGATGTTGCAAGATGCAGCAGGTCGCATCCGCAGCTTGCTTGGTCAAGTCATGCGCTTACGTGTCGTTCCCGAATTAACCTTTGTCTACGATAATTCGCTCATGAAAGGTATACGCGTGACTAATTTAGTCAACCAGGTCGTGCAAAATGATCGCTTACGCAGGAGCATAAGTCAGGTGTATAAGACAGATAACGAAGATCAAGAAAATTAATGAGTGGTCTAAGTTGCTATGACGTTGACGGTATCATTCTTTTGGATAAGCCGCTTGGACTTTCGTCTAATGACTTGGTTCAAAAGGTCAAGCGATTGTTTCGCGCTAATAAAGCCGGGCATACCGGTGCGCTAGATCCGCTGGCAACCGGTATGCTACCCATCTGCCTTGGCGAGGCGACTAAGTTTTCTCAGCATCTTCTAGAATCTGATAAACGCTATCGGGTCACCGCCCGGCTCGGCGAACGCACCGACACTTCTGACACAGAGGGTAAAATTGTCAGCGTCCGTCCAGTATCACTGGGAAAAGCACGATTAGAGGCGGCTCTGAGCCACTTTCGCGGTAGAATCAGTCAGGTGCCGTCAATGTTTTCCGCATTAAAGTATCAGGGGCGTCCGCTGTACGAGTACGCTCGCAAAGGAATCACGGTAAAGCGTGATGCGCGCTCTATCTGCATCTACGATTTGAAGTTACATCGATGGAATTTAACGGAGGTGGAACTGGAAATTCATTGTTCTAAAGGTACTTACATCCGCACTATCGTTGATGATTTAGGTGAACGTCTCAGCTGCGGCGCGCATATTACGGCGCTACGGCGACTGACGGTTGCCCACTATCCCGCAGGGCGTATGATAACGTTCGCGGCTCTGCAAACCATTGTCAACGACGCGATGGAGGCACCGGAAATTCTGTCGCTGCTATTGCCAGTAGACAGCGCAGTGGCGGATATGCCGGCGGTTAATTTGCCGTCTGATCTTTCAGCGAGAGTGCGCCTTGGACAAACGCTAGTGGTTAGCGCGCCGGCACAGGCCGGTCTGGTACGCCTGACAGAGGGAGACGTAGGGCGTTTTTTCGGAATCGGAAAAATCACTGCAGCGGGCCGGCTGACGCCGTGCCGCCTTATAGCGGAACCGCGCGCCTGGTCACGCAATCGCCTTGCGATCAGCACGAGCTAAGAGTAGAATACCACTGTCTATAAAGCAAACAGCTGAATTAAAGATCGGCTTATCTATTTACAGTTATTTTAAGGTGTAACAATGTCTCTAAGTGTTAAAGCAAAATCGAAAATTGTTTCTGATTTTGGTCGTGATGCTAAAGACAGCGGTTCTACTGAAGTTCAGATTGCTCTTTTAACTGCTCAGCTTAGCCATTTGCAGGGCCATTTTGCAGAGCACAAAAAAGATCACCATAGCCGCCGTGGTCTGTTGCATGTGGTCGCGCAACGTCGTAAGCTGCTCGACTACCTGAAAAATAAAGATGTGGCACGTTACACCAGCCTTATCGAAGGATTGGGTCTACGTCGCTAAGATAAACAGTTTTAGGAGAGAAGGGGGCCGTATGGGCCCCCTTCTTCTAGGCAACGCTCATCCTGTAGTCGGTCATTTCCGAACGGAGATGAACGACAAATAAACTCTTCCATTGCTGAAGTTCGCAAGGCAATAAGAAACTTTATTCGTTAAGATAAGGTTCGCATTAGTCGCGAGGATCCGATGAGAAGGTGTTAGTTAACAACGGTAGGCGCTTTGATGAAAGCGCTACGCACTTTAAAAAAAGGACATCATTTTGCTAAATCCGATTGTTCGCAAGTTTCAATACGGTCAGTATACCGTCACCCTAGAAACAGGTATGATGGCCCGCCAGGCAACTGCCGCAGTCATGGTAAGCATGGATGACACAGCGGTGTTTGTAACTGTCGTGAGTGCTAAACAAGCAAAGCAGAAACAGAGTTTCTTTCCGCTTACTGTCAACTATCAGGAGCGAACCTACGCCGCGGGCCGTTTCCCAGGGGGGTTTTTCCGGAGAGAAGGCCGTCCGAGTGAAGGAGAAATACTAATTTCTCGTCTGATTGATCGTTCTATCCGCCCGCTATTCCCGAAGAGTTTTTTGAACGAAGTGCAGGTTATCGCTACCGTAGTTTCGGTTAACCCGCAAGTCAGCCCCGATATCGTAGCAATAATTGGCGCTTCCGCTGCGCTGAGCTTGTCCGGTATCCCGTTCAACGGCCCTATTGGCGCCGCACGTATTGGTTACATTGATGACCAGTATACTCTGAACCCGACTCAAGACGAATTAATCAGAAGCCGTTTGGATCTGATAGTTTCCGGTACGCAGAACGCTGTTCTAATGGTAGAGTCTGAAGCGAAGCTGCTGAACGAAGATCAGATGCTAAGCGCCGTAGTCTACGGGCACGATCAGCAGAAGATCGTGATCGATAACATTAATCAATTAGTGGCTAAAACCGGCAAGCCGAAATGGCAGTGGCAGGCGCAAGAAGTTAATGTCGACCTGCAGGTGCGTATCGCCGAACTAGCAGAGTCCCGTTTAGGCGACGCTTATCGCATCACTGAAAAACAAGAGCGCTATGCCGCGGTTGATGCTGTTAAGGCCGATGTCGTTGAAGCCTTAACGGTAGAAAATGAAACATTAGATTCATATAAGATCAAGGACCTCTTAGAGATACTAGAGAAAAATATCGTGCGTAGTCGTGTACTGCGTGGCGAACCGCGTATTGACGGACGTGAAAAAGATATGATTCGTAGCTTGGACATACGAACCGGCGTATTGCCACGCACCCATGGGTCAGCATTATTCACTCGAGGTGAAACTCAGGCGTTGGTCACTGCTACTCTAGGTACCGAGCGCGATGCGCAGAATATTGATGAATTGACAGGTGAACGGACAGACCGCTTCTTGCTGCATTATAGTTTCCCTCCGTACTGCGTAGGTGAAACTGGTGTGGTAGGATCGCCGAAACGGCGAGAAATCGGCCACGGTCGTCTAGCTAAGCGCGGTGTTTTAGCTGTAATGCCAAACGCTAGCGAATTCCCGTATACTGTGCGCGTGGTATCGGAAATCACCGAGTCAAACGGTTCTTCTTCCATGGCTTCTGTGTGCGGAGCGTCGCTGGCGCTAATGGACGCGGGGGTGCCCATTAAAGCGGCCGTTGCCGGTGTTGCCATGGGTCTGGTGAAAGAAGGTAATAACTTTGTTGTATTATCTGATATTTTAGGTGATGAAGATCATTTTGGTGATATGGATTTTAAAGTTGCTGGAAGTTGTGAAGGTATAGCTGCGCTGCAAATGGACATTAAAATTGAAGGTATCACTCGCGAAATCATGCAAGTAGTACTAAATCAGGCCAAGAGTGCACGTATGCATATTTTAAGCGTGATGGAGCGAGCGATCAGTTCTCCACGCGGCGATATTTCCGAATTCGCGCCTCGCATACATACTATTAAAATTAGTTCCCATAAGATCAAGGATGTAATTGGTAAAGGCGGCTCGGTTATCCGAGCGCTGACGGAAGAAACCGGCACGACAATAGAAATCGAAGATGACGGAACCGTAAAGGTGGCGGCTACCGACGGCGATAAAGCCCGTCACGCTATCCGTCGCATCGAAGAAATTACCGCCGAAATCGAAGTAGGCCGCACTTATAATGGCAAAGTGACCCGCATCGTAGATTTCGGCGCTTTTGTTGCTATTAGTGGTGGCAAAGAAGGGCTTGTGCATATCTCTCAGATCGCCAATAAACGCACAGAGAAAGTGGCTGATTGTCTAGCGCTAGGCCAAGCAGTCCCAGTTAAAGTCCTGGAAATGGACCGACAGGGTCGCATTCGCCTAAGTATTAAGGACGCTAGTTCTTCCGGCCAGGAGTCTGTGATACCTAAAGTAAAATAAACTTAATTTAGATAAAGGACAGAACGTTCATCCAATGTCTTTATTCGAGCATGGAATGATATCTTGCTTTTTCTAGTAGTTCGTTGCGATAGTCTGTTTGGCACGATAGACTTAAGCTAAGAGCGATAACATGCAATGCTCTTACCTGTTGAAACGTATAATTCTATACCAGGGATTGATTCAACAAGTATTTAACGTGGTATTATTCTGTGTTATAGCATCAGCTACCGTTCATCGTAGGACGATTTAAAGGGTCGCAAAGAGCGCTTCTGCGCACTGTGTTTTTTATAACGTGCGTAAAGCCGTTTGAAAATATTAAAGAAGCGTTGACTCAAGGCAGAAGCAACAAATAGCATGCCGCGCCAACCAACGTTGTTAGAATTGACGGTTGTTAGTAATAAGAGGTATATAACTTTTCAGCATCGAACCAGCAATAGCTAACGAATAAAACTTCAACAAACTGCATCCTTTTTATTTTGTGAAGGTGTAGTGTTTTATTATAAATATAATTTGAGCCTGTTCACACTTTTGATGAAAATAGATGAAAATTTTCACGACGAGGTATGTAGACTGGCCGCCATTAAGAAATAATGAGGCGCGTGTGCATGTCTAAAGTAGTAACCTCTTTTGCCGCTCTAGGGCTGAAAGCTCCTATCCTTAATGCGCTGACTGAGCTCGGTTATGAGAATCCGTCGCCCATTCAATCTGCCTGCATCCCACATCTGCTGGCAGGCCGCGATGTACTGGGGATGGCGCAAACCGGCAGTGGTAAAACCGCAGCTTTTTCCCTGCCGTTGTTACAGAATATCAAACCTGAACTGGCCGCGCCGCAGGTGCTAGTTCTAGCACCGACTCGTGAATTAGCGGTACAGGTAGGAAAAGCTTTCACTGATTTCGCCAAATATATGCAAGGGATCAACGTAATTGCTCTGTACGGTGGGCAGCGTTATGACGTGCAATTACGCACGTTGCGTCAAGGTCCGCAGATCGTGGTTGGCACGCCGGGTCGTCTGCTTGATCATCTAAAACGCGGTACACTGGATTTGTCTAATTTGAGCGGACTGGTGCTAGACGAAGCCGATGAAATGCTGCGTATGGGTTTTATTGAAGACGTTGAAAACATTTTGGCACAGGTGCCAGCAGAGCATCAAACCGCGCTGTTTTCCGCTACTATGGCGGAAGCAATTCGCCGCATCACTCGCCGATTTATGAATGAGCCGCAGGAAGTACTCATTCAATCCAGCGTGAATACCCGTCCTGATATCAGCCAGAGTTACTGGACAGTTCAGGGTATACGAAAAAATGAAGCGTTAGGGCGTTTTCTGGAAGCGGAGGATTTTGACGCTGCCATTATTTTTGTGCGAACTAAAAATGCGACCTTAGAAGTGGCAGAAACGCTTGAACGTAGCGGTTATAATAGCGCCGCTTTGAATGGTGACATGAATCAAGCGCTACGCGAGCAAACGCTGAATCGCTTGAAGGACGGCCGCTTGGATATTCTAATTGCTACTGACGTCGCGGCTCGCGGCTTGGACGTTGATCGTATCAGCCTGGTGATAAACTATGATATTCCGATAGATTCCGAATCCTACGTACACCGTATCGGGCGTACCGGCCGTGCTGGCCGTGCTGGACGAGCGCTGTTATTCGTGGAAAACCGTGAGCGCCGTTTACTGCGCAATATTGAGCGCATTATGCAATTAACCATCCCGGAAGTAGATCTACCGACCGCTGAAGTGCTGAGTACCCGTCGCTTAGCTAAGTTTGCCGCTAAGGTGCAAAATCAGCTGGAAAGTAATGATCTTGATATATACCGCGCACTGCTGGTAAAATTACAGCCGACGGAAGAACCTGATATGGAAATGTTGGCGGCGGCGCTTTTAAAAATGGCTCAAGGCGAACGCCCACTGATCCTGCCGTCAGATCCGGTAATTGCGCGTCGCCCGCGCCGCGAGTTCCGTGAGCGCGACACGTACCGGGAAAGCAGCAAACGTCCAGCGCGCCGTGAACGTCGCGATCTAGGCGCAATGGATCTCTACCGTATCGAAGTAGGCCGTAACGATGGAGTTGAAGTCCGTCATATCGTCGGCGCGATTGCCAACGAAGGAGATATCAGCAGTCGCTATATTGGAAATATTAAATTATTCGCCTCGCACGCGACCATAGAACTGCCGAAGAGCATGTCGAGTGAAATGTTGTCTCACTTCACTCGTACGCGTATTTTCAACAAACCGATAAATATGCAGTTCGTCGGCGAAACGCAATCGCGCGGCAGCGAACGTCGCAGTAGTCCGAGTGTCGGTCGTGGAAATTATAGCGGTGAACGCCGGGATGGCGGGCGTCTCCTACCTAACCGGATATCGTTGTTGCGATAGTTTCGTTTTCGTTAGTGATGAAAATATTACGCTTTACTACATCTGTAGTATTACAGATGTAGTAAAGCCGATAAAGGCAATTTTCTGGCAGAGGTGGCGGGCAATATATGCCCGTATCGCCTGAGCTTTCAATGCCTAACTAAGTGAGGCTAAATGGCGGCGCATCCGCGAGACAAGAAAGTGGTCAGTGGTCACAAGTCACACAAGCGAAGATACGCAGCAGAAACGACTTCAGGCCAAAGCTTCTTGGAAAGAAGCAAGATTGTCGCTGCAATAAAAAACTCGCTTTACTTTCCCTTGAAAGTATCTGCGTTGGCATCATGGCATCATTGATGGGTAGCCTTTACGGATATGTGCTCACGAGATTTATCAAAGATCTTTATCCCGTTTTCCCAACGGCGCAACGTGCACGCTGCTAAGGCAGCGACAAAAACAGATCTTCCTGACATACTACAGCAAAACGTTGCTCAGAGGCAAACCTCGTTTCCGTCCGTGACACACGAATTCGATAATCCAGGCGCTGGCTTTTCACAACTGGTATAATACATTATGATTTTTTGTTTAGAAATTTCAATAGCCTGGTCAAAATGACCTATCTCATATTTGTAGCGATTGCGCATGTCAACAAAAGCGCTTGCGGATCGTCCGCCAAGGCATTGATCTCTTCCACTTTCAAGTAGTGGCCGACGTGCGCCGGAGATTGAACGTCGTTAAACCGTCAGCGACAATCCACAGTCGCACCTTTATACGCGCAGCGCCAAGAAAGATTTCCCGTCGTCGTCCAAGGCAGCATCAACCGAATGCCCATTCAGTTTCGGGTATGCAGCATGCTGCGCCTCACGTATAGCGTTAAAATAACTTTTCGGTACGCTGATTTGTGCATTAATCCATTCAGCTAGGTGATATAAATGCGGCTAAAAACCTGCAACGCAGTGAATTTTCAATAGCGATCATCTCGGAAAGGTTGTGGATCTTCAGGCTACAAATAGTGGTAAAAAGAGACGGCAGTACGTATCCCGCTTTCAGCGAATAACATACGCACTCATAATTCCTGACTAGGGACCCGATTATGTAATACAGGCAATGATGTACGTTCCATCCGGTAGTCAAATTATCGACGGCGACTATCTAAGGCTATCGGGTTGCATTTTACCGTATTAGTTCTAAAGCGCTAACCGGCAGACGAGACTCTTTTTTCGATTAGCCCAGATGTTCTCACGCTAGGATAGCGCCATAATGATACCTACAGCGATCACTAGCACGAACCGTATCGGTTCTACTATTCAGCCCTATCTGTAGTAACTTTATCGCTACAATATATATCGATACTCCCTTGTCAGATTATTTTGTGCTGTCAGGAGACGTTTTGCTGACTTTTGATGGAGAATATCCTAGCAGGTCTCAAGGTTGTGAGACAATTGCACTAAGCACTTTTGGTGACTATAGCGAATACGATAAAATCCCACCATACATCGATGGTGCTAAACATATTACATTACTTGTAGATTCAAACAAGATCTTATAAAAAGGCTATGTACTACACTTACGTAAGATGGTATGGTTCTAGGCGCATCTTAAATTTAAGTTTTAAAGATATTGCTTGCGATGTTGTGTTTTTTGATGACAAGCTTTAACGCTGACCTCCAGCTTCTGGTCTACGCTTCCATCAATGACAACGATCAGAATTGCCCCGCGGAAAGCGGGGAACATATTAGTTTTTAGCTTTCGATACTGCAACCATAGCCGGGCGGATAAGGCGTCCATTAAGGGTATAGCCTTTTTGCATCACCATTATCACCTGGTTAGGTTTATGCTCGTCGGACTCCAGCATAGTCATCGCCTGATGCACTTCAGGATTAAATGGCACGTGCACGTCTCCTACCACATCTAGGCCAAATTTGCGCACAGCATCCAGCAACGCTTTAAGCGTTAGCTCAATCCCCTCGAGCATGGAGGCCAGCTCTGCCTTAGCTTTATCCGACATATCTAACGTGCGCTCTAAATTATCGATAACCGGTAACAATTCACCGACGAAACGTTCCAACGCAAATTTATGTGCCTTTTCAATATCCTGTTTACTGCGGCGCCGTACATTTTCTATTTCTGCTTTGGCGCGCAGCACACTATCGCGCTCACGTTGTTGTGCTTGGCTCAATGCTACTTCCAATTCAGCAATACGCTCATCGCGCAGATTCATATCGCGCGGATCCACAACGACAACCGTCTCAGGAGAAGTTTCGGCTTTCTGCACTTTCTCTATTTCACCCTCTTGTAAGACTGGCCGATCAGGGGTGTTCTGTTCTTTATTAGTCATCATGAATTTTCTCCGCGGTTCAGCATTATTCTCGCTCGTCAGGTCATTATGGGGACAAATAGCGAGGATTCAAGGGATAGCGCATAATGAAGCTTGTAAAAACACGCAGTGGATCAGTAATCAAATGACTAGCACTTTTCAAACAATCGGCATCGTCGGCCATCCGCGTCACTCTAATGCGTTGTCTACGCATGAGACCCTGTACTATTGGTTAAAAGAAAAAAGGATATTACGTTATCATTGAATATCAGATCGCCAGCGATTTAGAATTGTGCGAAGCTATTACTGGTAATTTAGCTGATATCGGTCAACAGGCCGATCTGGCGATTGTGGTCGGCGGTGATGGCAATATGCTAAGCGCGGCGAGAATTTTAGCACGCTACGACATTAAAGTTATTGGCATTAATCACGGTAATCTCGGCTTTTTGACCGACCTCGATCCAGATTCAGCGCTAGTGCAATTATCAAACGTACTGCTAGGTCACTTTCGTAGTGAAAAACGCATTTGCTGGAAGTCCAGGTTTGCTTTGGCGATGCTTGTAGCTGCTTAAGCAGCGCTATTAACGAGGTAGTAGCACATCCCGGCAAGATGGCGCGCATGATTGAGTTCGAGGTATATATTGATGATACTTTTGCTTTTTCTCAACGTTCTGATGGCCTAATTATTGCTACACCAACCGGCTCTACAGCATATGCTCTTTCCGCTGGCGGTCCAATATTAACTCCGTTGGTGGACGCAATTACATTAGTGCCGATGTTTCCACATATCCTGTCTTCGCGTCCGCTAGTAATTCATGGTAGCAGCACAATTCGATTAAAATTTTCCAAATTGATGCCGGGCTTAGAAATCAGTTGTGATAGCCAGATAGCGCTGCCAATCCAAAATGGTGGAAGATTTTTATTCGTCGAAGCAATTATTCTCTCGATTTAATTCATCCAAATGATTACAATTATTTTAATACATTAAGTATTAAATTAGGCTAGTCGAAAAATTATTCTAAATTTAGCTGATACTGCTATCTTAGCAGTATCTTTATTGCAGGAAGTCAACTGTGCTAGCTCAATTGACTAGGCTAATTTCGTAATTGTGTGCACATTAATAATTAGAGAGTAATTTATTGCGATCAGACTGCACTCGACAGCTATTGCCAGACTAGTAATAGTACGACAAAGGTCGCCCAGATGTTTGAATATAGCGTGGTGCATACATGACGCGCCGAGTAATAAGCCAGGCAGGGCTACAACGCCTAATTTCGCTGTCATAATTACGTGAGCATTAGCCAATTTCTAATACAGCTTCATAACAGTTAACATATCTGCCATGATTATGCTGATCCCGGTTATCAAAAACGTCTTCTTGACAAAATATTTGTGAGAATGACGTTGAGTAAGTGAACGGTAAGCGTCTATTCTAGTAATGAAGTTGTCTCAATCACGCTTAAAGTTCCCGCATCTCCAGCCTGAGAAACTTAACATCGAAAATGCTGATCACATAGAGCTCATGGTGGCTATTAGCCTTGGTTAGACGTAGATATCAGCGAGCTGATGGCAGCTATCTTGTGGAAACATGTCTATTAGTATCTAAGCTCATCTTATACAAGATACTGTTAGGCAGCATTATTTTGATTAGTGAAAATGCTAACGAAAACAGTAATGCCACCGAAACGCAATGCTAGCACTAGACAAAATTAAATAAAAAGATTGTTTTCAGGAGCCGACATTCACCTATTGATCGGAAACGACATCACAACAACGTTGTTTTGCGTTTAGAAAAGCATAATTTTTCTCACCATAGGTTACATGGGTGGCCTTGCAGAGGTTCTAGCGCCGGCAGAGTCTATTATTCATCAGCGTCCTGTTCTCAAAAGGAATATCATGATTATGAGTTATAAGGCGTTGATTACTACTGTTATTGTGATGATGTTGACCGTAGGTTGTTCCGTGTTCGAGAGAGTAGTTTATCATCCCGATATCAATCAGGGCAATTATCTGACTACAGATGACATCGCCAGGATTCATATTGATATGACGAAACAGCAAGCAATCTATATCCTTGGTACACCAATGATGAAGGATCCGTTCGGATCAAATACTTGGTATTATATTTTCCGCCGTGAGCTAGGCGATAAAACAGTTTCGCAGAAAACGCTGACGCTGACTTTTGACAGTAGCGACATTCTGACGCACATTGACTACAAATCGACGATAGAGGGTCCTTTTATTAGTTAATCTCTGCCATCTTGGTAAGAATTCAAATTCAATTTATTGGGATCTGGTTGAAATCTTGTAACGACAGCACCTGTAATAAGTACTGCGACACGTAAATAAGTAGGTTAAACGTATAATTCATCCCGTAAACAGTACCTGTGTGCTATAGCATTATTGTGATTAAGACAAAATTGACAATTCGGTAAAACAAGGTAGTGTGAAAGTAACGTTCGCTGGAAATAACGGACATTGGATTCATGAGATTTAAAAAAAACTTGATGAACTCTTGTATTTAAAAGTATCCTGTCAACTGAGGCAGTCCAATATGGTAAATGTAGCACTAGAGCAGCTAAGATGGCTATAATATAGAATTTGCGTCCGATATTCTTACGGTCACAAACGTGATTGTAGCGTTATTTTGCATGGTTTTTGACCATTCGCAAAAGTGCTCGGCAGTTTTCTCGATCGTCTTGTTACAGAGACGCCACCATGACGTTGGACGTATTTCTCACCAGACCATCCGGCCATCTGGAAGAAACAAGATGACACTATTGCTCCTTTTCTAGCAGATAAAGGCAGCCCATGTATCTGCCGGATGAAGTGCATTCGGTTAAGGTAAGGTCAGCTTAAATACCGAAATAAGTAATGCTGGCACTGTATTATCCCCAACTATAACGGTACAACGTTAGGAAGAGAAGGATAACTGTATGCTACAGGCGGTTTTTCAATTTTGAAACATAGATGTATTTCATCATCATCTTAATCTTACCTAGCTGGCCAGTGCTATTTACTAACTAAAATGATCAAGCCGGATTTGTTCAATCCGGATAATATGGTTGGTTACTTTCACCACGCTAAGTAACTCTATTTCCCTCCTATGGTGGACCTATCAGGACTTGCTGCTATTCGCTCGGCGAATCGCCGATGATTTCTGAAGTGTGGTGCTTAACGATGAACTCCAGATGATTACGTAGCCACTGAACAGCTATAAAATGCGCATTCATTAGGTACTAGAGACGCCGGGATTTGATATATGCCTGTATCTATAAGATGTATTGGTTACTGTTCGCCCGAACTCTTGCAGTTGTAACTTTTCCATCTAGCTGGAGCTAGTCTCTTATCTGTTATCACTTACCGGAATTTTGTCGCTAAATACTATTCCGCGCTTGTAAAGATTTTTGCTGCTGATGGTGCATCATGGAACGAATTGAACAATATATCCTGCAGTTGCGTAAGCAACTACGATACTGGGAATACCTATATTACGTAGAAGCCACCCCTGAAGTACCTGACAGTACATATGACCAGATTATGGCGGAACTACGCACGATGGAAGCTAAACGACCAGACCTGCTAACTTCTGATTCCCCTAGTCAGCGTGTCGGAGGGCAAGCACAGAGTGGTTTTGAACAAGTACGCCATGAAGTACCCATGTTGTCTCTAGATAATATTTTTGAAGAACCAGGTTTTCTGGCATTCGACAAGCAAGTGCGCAACAGGCTTAAGAGTGACGATGACATAACTTATTGCTGTGAGTTGAAACTGGATGGTCTAGCAGTCAGCTTGCTTTATGAGAACGGCGCGCTGGTACGGGCTGCCACTCGCGGCGACGGAACTACTGGTGAGTGTATTACCGATAACGTGCGCACCATTCGTACCGTTCCGTTGCGTTTGCAAGATCATGGAAACTTGCCACGGCGGTTAGAGATCCGTGGCGAAATATTTATGCCAGAAGCAGGCTTTTTGCAGCTAAATAAAAACGCTATACGAGAAGGGGGTAAAATCTTCGCTAATCCGCGCAACGCTGCTGCCGGCTCTTTACGCCAGTTAGATCCAGCAATTACCGCCAAGCGGCCACTGGCTTTTTATTGCTATGGCGTTGGTCTATTGGAAAGCAACGAGTTGCCAGAGAGTCATTGGGAACGTTTGCAGCAGTTTAAAGTTTGGGGGATACCAGTTAGCAACTGCATCCGCCGCTGCACCGGTGGTGCAGCGGTGATGGATTTTTATTGGCAGGTACACGAGACAAGATCGTCACTCGGCTTCGATGTCGACGGTGTGGTGATAAAAGTCGACTCGCTAGCGTGGCAGCAACGTCTGGGTTTTAATGCTCGGGCGCCCCGCTGGGCTATTGCCTATAAATTTCCGGCCCAAGAGAAGTTTGCACGAGTACACGACGTAGAATTTCAAGTAGGTAGGACCGGCGCGATCACGCCGGTCGCGCGACTTGATCCAGTGCTAGTTTCCGGCGTTATGATCTGTAGCACCACTTTGCATAATGCTAATGAGGTCGAGCGGTTGGGGTTGATGATTGGCGATACGGTCATTGTGCGACGTGCCGGCGACGTCATCCCGCAAATTGTTAGTGTTGTCACGTCTAAACGGCCGAAAGAAGCGCGGTCAGTAACGTTTCCGACGCAATGTCCGGTTTGCGGCTCGGATATCCAGCGGGTAGGAAGTGCGGTGGTTTTACGTTGCACTGCAGGTTTAGTTTGCGCTGCGCAGCTTAAGGAAGCGCTAAAGCATTTTGTTTCTCGCCGGGCGATGAACATCACCGGTATGGGCGATAAGATCATTAATCAACTAGTAGAACGTAAGTTGGTGAAAAACCCGGCAGATCTGTTCCGGTTAAATAAAAAAATCCTGACACAGCTAGATCGGATCGGACAAAAATCAACGCAAAATTTGCTGAAAGCGCTGGAAAAAGCCAGGCAGACCACTTTTGCACGCTTTCTGTACGCGCTTGGTATCCGCGAAGTAGGTGAAGCCAGAGCTGTTAATTTGGCTTCTGCCTACGGCACGATCGAAGCGCTGATGGTCGCTGATATAGATTCCCTGATGGACGTGCAAGATATTGGCAGCATTGTCGCGACTCACGTGCGCCATTTTTTTGAGCAAAAACGTAATATCGACGTGATTCAGGATCTGTTGAGCAAATTAAGTGGTATTAGTTGGCCTGAGCCTGTGGCAAAGTCCATCGCGGAACACAACAATCCTATTGCTGGGAAAATCATTGTTCTGACTGGATCGCTAAGCAGTATGTCTCGGCATGAGACCACGAATTGGTTGGTATCGCTCGGCGCACGGGTCTGTGTCAACGTTTCCGCCAAAACCGATCTGCTAATTGCAGGGAAAGCGGCGGGATCTAAATTGTCCAAGGCAAAAAAGCTGAACATTCCGGTGATAGATGAACCTGGAATTATGCGTCTTTTAAGGAACACGTCGGACAGTTGTGTTATATCCTCTTAACAGTGTGAGCGGATCACATCAATATGCATTTAAAAAATTAATGTGATATATCCCTTTTGTAGCAAAGTTGATATCTAGTAAGCAAAATATTCTCAGCGGATAGCTAGTGACGTAGCTACATTATTGTGGATATGTAGAACAGTATTACAGGTGATTCTTGATATTCCTTATCAACGGTAGTTTGGTGTACTTCTACTTTAGAAGCTTAACAGCGAGAATAAAGCTGGAGCGTTTTCAAATATAGCCTGCAGATGTAGTATTGTGTTCGAACTCACTGTAAGCAGCCGATGGAATTTAATTGAATGGTCATTCGGCATCAGGAATGCTATATCTTTAAGCCGTGTTTGAAAACGCTCCAGCTTTATTCTCGCTGTTAAGACTGATATACAACATTCTATCAACGAAATCATTTTATGGTATAAAAAATTTAAGACACAATTGATACTAAGATAAACAACAACGGTCAAGCGATCAATTTTCTATGCTACATCAACATGTGGATAACATTAGGATGTTTACACAGAACAAACCATTACACTATTCCAGTGATGTTTAGTTTTTCACGACGAGAATTGAGCACTTATAATGCACTATTATATGCAGAGGCAACATTCATTGACATTTTGTAAGATGATCACATCTTGTGCTTCATAAAATGAAAATCCACGCGTTCTATAGTATGGTATTGGCAATAGCTGTAATTATTTATGGTCAGTCTGCCTTCGCCGTTATTTATTCATTGCCAGAAGGGAAAAACCGCCTGGTAGGAGAAAATTTGCAAATCACTGTCCTTGAAGGGAACACGCTTCCCCTTGAACATTTTGCCGCTCAGTTCCAAATGGGACTAAGCAATATGCTCGAAGCCAATCCGGGAGTCGATGTTTATCTACCGACCGCCGGTACTCAGATAATCATTCCGCAACAGTTGATTTTACCCGACACCCTGCATGAAGGTATTGTAATTAACAGTGCCGAAATGCGGTTATATTATTATCCAAAAGGCACCAAAACGGTCATTGTATTGCCTATTGGCATTGGTGAGCTGGGTAAAGACACACCCACCAATTGGGTAACTTCTGTGCAACGTAAAAAAGCTTATCCTACCTGGACGCCGACCAAAGCCATGCATACAGAATATGCTGAGCGTGGTGAAACTTTGCCAGAAGTGTTTCCAGCCGGCGCAAATAACCCGATGGGGCTATATGCTCTCTATATAGGCCGTCTGTATGCAGTGCATGGCACTAACGCCAACTTCGGTATAGGCCTGAGAGTAAGTCACGGCTGTGTACGTTTGCGCGCCGACGATATTGAATATCTCTTTAATCACGTACCGGTTGGTACCCGAGTTCAATTCATCAATGAACCAGTAAAAGCTACGATCGAATTGGATGGCTCATGTTATTTAGAAGTACACAACCCGCTCTCTTCCACCAAAGAGCAGTTCAATTCTAACGAGCCGGTACCGATTAATCTTCCACCTAACATTAGTCATATACTAGTGGACCCTAATATAAACCAACATATCGTCAAACAAGCCATGCAGCGCCGTTCCGGCATGCCGGAGAATATCACTGTATAATGAAACATTAGTCAAACTGCAACAAGTATAGCCGGTTAATGAGCGCCGACAAATGTAGAAGATTTGTAGAGCTGTGTTACCATAAGAATATGTACAGGTAGCGGTAAAATAGCTCCCGACATGAATGAAGTGGAATTAATTCAGATCGCCGATAGTTTGTCGTGCATCATAAGACTGATGGCGTCGTCGTTACTAATACCACCAGTCGCGAGTTAATCCATGACATAGATCATTGTGGCCTGGACTGGTGATTCGCTTATGCAGATTTATTTTGGCAAAGTGGATTTAAATTTACTTGGATAAAAATTATAAGATAACTTATGGTGACTAGGCTATATGATGGGAATTTTATTTCACTAGAATCTATGTTCTTATTTTTGGTTCTGGCGTAGGGATTTGTCAGTTTATGATGCAATCCGGAAGACATTACTAATACTCATTATAATGAGACTTTCCCTTATGAACACCGAATCAATTCACTGTCAATTGGTTTGTCGTCGGCGATCAAACCAGCAGCTTGGTATTATTGCGGTTGCTGGTAACGCACGTAACAGTACAACGTAGTTACAACTCAAAATTTCACTATTAAGGATAGCCAAACTGGTAAGATATCGCGGAAGCTAAATTACAAAGGCAAATTAGTGTCTCTGCCGGTATTTACACAAACTCTTTCGCCCTCATCTAAAAGGAGAAGAGACGCCTGACACGGTAGACTGTGCTCACCCTTTCTAAGCCAGGAACACTGGTTTGCTATTACCCATCGCGCCTGGTTAGTTTAGGTTAAGCATGTATGGACGTAAGTAATCCGTAAAGCGAAACAGAGCCGAACGAAACTTATAAGCTTCATTAAGTAATAATACTGATCTCAGCACTGCAGTGTTATGGTTTTTGTTCACTGACAACCCTCACGCTTTGATCGTACCGGATGCGGATTCACAACATATGTTCTTGCGTATTCTTTTGAATTAAGCTTTATAACACATGTATATTAGGAAAGAGACTTAAGAGTCACGCTTACTGGAAAGTTCTTTGTTCCTATAACAATATAGTTTATTTAACAAGACAATTAAGCAACAGAGTAGCCAAGCATTTGCTTGGCTACTCTGTTTTTCTATCGTGTTGAATTCAACAAGCTGTATGTACGAGTACACATTAGTATTTTCAAAATCAGCAATGATATATGACAAGATTATCGAATAGATCTTATCGTACACCATATCAGTAAATGTGAATCACAATACAACCATCCGGTAACGCTTGTATAACACCATAAGCTTATTCTTTTTGTTGAGCTTCAAGTGCATTACAGATGTCACTAAATTTTTCTAACTGTATCTTGGATAATGAAGAGAACATGCGATCTAGAATAACTTTGTGAATTTTTTCAGCGATGCGCAATTTCTCGCGTCCTTTATCCGTAATATAAACATACTTCACCCGGCGGTCCGTAGGGCTTTGGTGACGTTGCAGCATCTCCTCTTTTTCCAGCGCATCAAGCACTGTGACCACGGTGCGGGATGAAAATCCCATATAATTTTTGATATCAGTGGCGCTGGTTTTACCAGTGGTAATCAGATGCAAAATTTTCATTTTCGACATCGAGAGACCTTCGTTTACTAACTGGCTGTTCACTTCCTTTCGCAGACGATGATAGATACGTGATAAAGACTCTACCATAACTGAAATATCGGTCGATTTATCCATGTTTTAATCTCTGTATGTTATTTGTATTCTATCAGTTTTTCAAAAGCACGTTAGATTTTCATTTAGTATTACTGATGATTTTAATGGCATCAGGTCAACATTATATTTACATAAAATCGATAACTATGTGAAATATTGCAAACAAATAATTTAGCTTACGCTGACAGGTAATCTATATTTAACAAAATAGCAAAGTGCTTCATTGCTTACTAACGAGCAGTTTATCGAAATTTTTAAAAATTTGAAATATGACTATAAGAAAAAGGCGTAATATATTATAAAAATATAATAGAAAATATATATTTTATGTCTTATTAGTTAATAATTATATTAATAATTAAATAAGCGTTTCTGAGATTCAAAAGATACATTCAAATAACGCCGTCCAAAATTGTATTCCAGCAGGGTATAGAAACTGGTATTGTTAGATCCAACCAGTCATGTAAGTAAGCGAAATACACTTAACGAATAGAGCAAAGTCACTTGAACGTACATAATTTAGGCATAGTAAGGTCATCGGATGGTGTACGGCTTATAATATCAATATCAACAATCCAAATTATTATTGCGATCTAGCTCTATTCTTGTAACGGTAATCCTTAAACGCGTCGCTATCAGAAACCTATGTTGATTATCTAATGTATATCGATTGAGCACTGTAATGGAATTGAAACGTCAAGACATCTTCTAGATGTAGCGTTGAGCTCCAGATGCCAAATGAGTATTATGTTTCACTCCATCAGTGAAATATCACGAAATTTTACTATGCATACTTTTAAACATAACAATAACAAGTAAATCAATAAATTTAAGTCATGTCTATGGTTCAGACTGTTTGACAAACATCAAATCCCAAACACTATAGCCTAATCGCTGAGCACGCTGTTCAAATTTAGTTAACGGACGGCTTGCTGGCCTCGGTACATAGTCGCCTGTAGAGGAGAGATTGCGGAAAAACACGGCATCTGACATCACGGATAACATATGTTTGGCATACGATTGCCAATCGGTTACCATATGGAAAATTCCACCGACGGTGAGTTTATGCCCGACTAACTCGACAAAAGACGTCTGTATGATACGACGTTTATTGTGCCGAGCTTTATGCCAGGGATCAGCAAAAAACAGCTGCACCAGCGCTAAAGATGCATTTGGAATCATCTGTTCCATGGCTTCTACCGCATCGTGACACATCACCCGCAAGTTGCTAACGCCGGCTTTCTGCGCACCAGCAAGACAGGAACCAACGCCAGGCAGGTGCACTTCAATGCCGATAAAATTCTGCTCGGGGTGTGTTGCTGCCATAGTAATCAGTGACGCTCCCATACCAAAACCAACCTCCAGCGTCACTGGAGCTGAGCGGCCAAACAACGTGGTAAAATTGAGTAGCTGTGCTTGATAGTCCACTCCCATTGCTGGCCAAAGCGCGTTTAAGGCATGCTGCTGCCCCTTGGTCAATCGCCCCTGTCGACGAACAAAACTACGAATTTGTCGCCGCGCGCGTCTATGTTCATCAAATGCAGGAGAAATGACATAGTTATTCATAAAATTTAGCAAAGTGATTTACAAAGGTACATAATATAAAAATAGTAGTGTTTAACAAATACGCAACAGAGGATAATTCTTATTTACAGATTATTCGCACTATAGCACAACTGACACTAAAATGCGGGTTATCGCAAAAAAGGTAATCATTTAACAATGAAGCAAGCGCCATTATACGCACAACTCATGTTGGATTGGTACCAGCAGTTCGGCCGTAAAACGTTGCCATGGCAGTTGGAAAAAACACCGTATAAGGTTTGGTTATCAGAAATTATGCTGCAACAAACACAAGTGTTGACTGTTATTCCTTATTTTCAACGCTTCATAGCCAAATTTTCCACTGTCGGCCAACTCGCGGAGGCGCCGCTCAATGAGGTCTTGCATTTATGGACCGGATTGGGATATTACGCCAGAGCACGTAATCTGCATAAAGCAGCTCAACTTATTAGTGAGCGACATGCTGGCGAATTTCCAGAAGATTTTGATGCTATCTTCGCCCTGCCCGGCATTGGCCGCTCTACTGCAGGTGCTATATTGTCGTTGGCGTTGAATAAACACTATCCTATTCTCGACGGTAATGTTAAACGAGTTCTCGCTCGTTATTATAGCATTATCGGTTGGCCAGGGAAAAAAGAGGTGGAACAGCGTTTATGGAGGCATAGTGCACGCGTTACGCCAGCACAGGGAGTGGCGCAATTTAATCAGGCCATGATGGATTTAGGCGCGATAGTTTGCACTCGTTCGCGGCCAAAATGCGAGTTTTGCCCGTTGAAACAGGACTGTCAAGCCTACGCCACCCATAGCTGGGCTAACTATCCTGGAAAAAAACTGAAGCGAATTTTGCCAGAAAAAACTGCCTGGTTCCTGCTGCTTCAGGATGGAGATCGCGTGTGGCTTGAACAACGTCCGACAGTAGGCCTATGGGGCGGACTATTTTGTTTTCCACAATTTTTCAACCCGCAGGCGCTATCTTTTTGGCTAGCCCAGCGCGGTTTGCCAGACAGACATTATGAACCAATGCCGTCGTTTCGACATACCTATAGTCATTTCCATCTGAATATCATGCCAATGCGGCAAAAAGTTAGTACAATACAGCGCTGGATGGATGAAAGCTGCGGACTCTGGTATAACTTAGCTCAGCCTCCGGCTGTTGGACTGGCGGCGCCTGTTGAGCGTTTACTCAGACAACTACGTCAGCCTGTAGCCTGTATTGCCAGCTGCCAACAAAAAGAATGATATCTCAACCATCAAAGAGCAATGAAGAAATTATTAGATGGGATTATGGTGTACGCACCATCCACTATCTAATCGTCTTGTCGTGCATAATTATTGCTTATTTTGAAAGTCAATGTTCTTATGAAAGAGACGTTAAACACAGAAAGTTTTGCTTAGACGATCAACAGCTAGAGCAGTATTGTGTAATTTCTAATACTTTACCGATGATTGTTTAGTGTATGTAGCAAATGGAAGGTTTTTTTAAATACAGCTTGCAGACGCTGAAGTTCAGATGCTAAATAATAAATAAAACCAGATCACATTAATCTCTGATAAATTAAATAAAACAGACGTGTTGCTTCTTTTCTGCAATCCCTAGACAAATCATTAAACACTCCAAAGATTCATCTTTTATAGCAAAAGCATTTCACTGCGCATGCTTAGATACCTTCTTTTGCTGACGTCGTTAACGTGATGTTATTTTTAATTTCTTTTTTCGTACAGAAACGTGTGAGCGTATCATTCCTACCGATAACTTCTCAGACAACATACAGTATCACTTCAGTTCACCTAACTGGAGGGACGCTATCCCTGAACTACTTAATTTTGTGTTAACCATAACACAGTACAACGCTTTAGGATGGCAGCGCAATAAGAGGCCGCTTTTTATGCTAGTAGCAAATGACCAGTGCACTAGTATGCTTTCCAGTCGTCTTTCTGATCCTATCCAACCAGTGCCTAATTCATTAATTGCTTATTCATCTAAGGTCATATCGTTTCAAATTTTTCTTTATGCGTAGTATCTCAGTTTTCAAGTTTTTCTTTGAAGTTAATGAGCATCATAGTGTTCCTGCTGTATTTTGTATTTCTATTAAAATAAAAGGATGCGCCAGCGTTATATCAGAACCGCCATTTAGGTTTTATATCAGACAATCATAAATAAAATAAACCAATTTCCTAATTTGTGGGAAAATATATGTAAATAACATCAAAAAAACTGGCATAGAGCTGTGTCGCATGCACTATATATACCAACCAAACATGATATTTCTTTCGGTGACGACATCGTCATGACCTAGCGCGTCAGTGATGTTTTTTGACAAAATGACTGACATCTCTGCCCTAAGCGTAGCAGACTCCGATAGTACAGGCGGCAGAAGACGAAGTCATAATTTCTGGTTAAGTAAACAAGAATGCAGTGATACAGCTGCTTAACTGAGAAACCATGAGCGGATATGGTGAAATAGTATCATTCAGACAACAGTGCCAAGGATTCCATCCGTTTTTCCTAACGAATCTAGCATCCGAGCGATGAGCTGCGCTGCATCAGGACTAGTATAGATGATGATCAATGCGCCATTATGATTTACATTTAGTACCACAGCCAACTACTAGTAGTCGAAACGCTAGCTCTACCTGAAGACAGTAAACCATTTTCATCTTGGCGTTGCGGGTCTGTACTTCACTAAACTAAGTCAGCATACGCGAGATCTTGGGTTGATTTATATGCTTGAGACCAAGCCTCCTGCAGGGTAAGTGCAATCTCGATCTGTTACCATATGGTGAATTGATTATTTAGTAGGTCGTTATGAATAAACTCGCACTATTATGCAATAGGATCCCTACCAGTAACAGCTGCGCTGTCTATAAAAAATTATTGGCGATCATTACCATAAACTGTATGACAGTAAATTCGCTCTAACAACGAATATCTATCTGTCCTGAATAAAAATCCTTTCATCCTAGCGGCTTAGAGAACATTTAAATAGCAGTACCGAAAATAGTAGATAGATTCAGTTCTACATCACACGACTACAGGTTGTAACAAGTACATTGTATAGCTTAGCGCAGCATCGATTTTTAGCGGAACGTCTCATTGCTTGCGATATATTTTACGGATAAAGTTATTATTTGTTGTGCAACAGACGTCAATAATTTATGTTTACTTTTAAAGTAGAAATGATATGATTACCGCATCATTAAAGATAATGAAAGCAAAGTATCCTTAATTACTGAACAAGAATACATGATGCAGCTTTCTTTATGTAAAAGAAAGACACTTTATCGGCTTTGTTGGCTATCTAAAAACATAGTAAACGCACCGCGAAGATAAATTAGGCATTGACGCCATGCGATCAATACGATTTAATGCCACGTTGCCCGGATAGCTCAGTCGGTAGAGCAGGGGACTGAAGATCCCCGTGTCCTTGGTTCAATTCCAAGTCCGGGCATCATGCTTCCTCTTGATGCCTCTCTTGTAAACTTTTACAGTAATAAAATTTAATCAATTAGGGTATATTTTGCTTACTACATAGACGAGCAGGGCTTGTTTGGTAAAGCTTAATTAAGCTTTACATGGCTATAGATATAGACTATTAATCAAACCTGGCTATGTCTGTAAAGATCTCTATCGAGATAATACGTTTCATAGTTTCGTGCATTACAGGTTGTTTTTCTGCGCTGTTGATCTGCTAACGCCTTGAGCAATTCTTGAGCAATTGTATAGTTAGTCTGCATGGGTTGTTGTGTATGTCGAGACCGAGTACAGTTTACTGTTGAATCTTCTTTATACGTCTCATTTCATCCTTCTGCAACTCTGGTATAACGAGAGTGAATTGTTATATGCGTTACATCAACTATCAATCATTCCTTACCTGCTTCACAGGTAAGATTTGCAAGAATCAACGATAAAATTGTTTTGGGTATTTTCACTTCGGGACTGTTCTTAGGATTTAACACACTGAATTAAATAATTCGTTGTCTTCAACATTGGCCTGATTCTCCTAGATAAAAAAGGACGCGATTTTCAGTAGCAATTAAAATGTCGTGTTAATAATGTGGTAGTAAAATTCATCTTTTTAAATTATAGATTTACACTTTCTTGTTTTATCTCAAAAGACAAATTAATTGTCTATTCTAACTTGTGACTATGATCTCAATACTATTCAATAAATTCAAAATAGCCTTTTGTATAATTGATATAATATATGATACATCTATCCATTTACAAAATAATTTGAATAAAAATATTACATAATAGCTTATTTAAGCGCCAATAAAATAATATCAAATCAACAATATAAGATTATCACAATATATCTTTTGCCTTAACCTTCATGCCGATAAACGAACTAGAGGTTAAGTACATCGACCATGTCAAAAAGGCCTCTTTTCTGGGCAGAAAGCCAAACAGCGGCACGAACCGCCCCGATAGCAAACGTCATCCTGCTAGACGCCTTATGGGTTATCTCCAGGCGTTCTCCGATATCAACAAACATTGCAGTATGCTCACCGACAATGTCGCCGGCACGAACTGTGGCGAAGCCGATACTTTTTGTTTTACGTTCGCCGGTATGCCCTTCACGGCTGTACACAGCGCAATGAGCCAGATCACGTCCTAGCACGCCTGCTATCGCTTCGCCCATAGCCAGCGCGGTGCCTGAAGGAGCATCCACTTTGTGTCGGTGATGGATCTCGATAATTTCAATATCGGCTTTTTCTCCCATGATCTGCGCTGCCTTCTCCAGAAGCTTAATCGTCAGGTTGACACCAACGCTGAAATTAGCAGAAAAAACAATCTTCGTCTCTTGTGCTGCAGTGCTAATAACTTCTTTTTGGGCATTGTTGAAGCCGGTTGTGCCGATCACGATACCTTTGTGGTACTGACGGCAGAATTCCAGATACGTCATGGTAGCGTCAGGACGAGTGAAATCGATAAGAATGTCAAAATCGTCTTTTTTTATCTCTGTCAGTTCACCGTTTATCGTTACACCCAAGGCACCGATACCGGCTACCTCACCAGAGTCTACACCGCACAATGTTGAACCGGTACGAGCTAACGCAGCACCCAATGTCGCTTCTTTCGACTGTACCACCGCCTTAATAAGGTGGTGGTACATTCGGCCGCCTGCTCCGGCAACCGCGATACGGATTGGTATATTGCTCATAAATCCTCTCATTCTTATGACATTATTGTTTAGGCTTAGGTTAACTCCGTTCGTACATTATCGCCAGCAAAAATCCGTTCTAATAATGAATTCGCAATAAATTACGCAGCTGATAAGCAATAATGTTGATAATTGATTTTTTTTTGCACAGTTCGAATAATTGTTCAGTACAGCTGCGTTGATAAGCTTTTCATAGAGTAAATCGTTGTTTATCGCAGGAGACGCGTAAACTCCCATAATATCTGACAGTTCTACGTTCAATCATTCGGTAGAATTTATGCTCATTTATCCACGGTTAATTAAGCCATTGTTACCGCATCCGCCAGAGAATATTGGCGCTAAACGCACATATGTCACTATCAGCATACTGAGTTTAGCTACTGCGCATTTGGTGATACTGACAGCATATAATCGCGGCGAATAAAGAACTGATTGTCCCTCAGCGTATTGCTCCAGATTGCTACCTTTGCTTCTGGTTACTATCTGCTTTATCAGTTTGATAAGGAATGAATTCCAGTGCAATACTTGCAAGCAATCAGATAGTAAAGCGACAAGGTACGCGCTGTACCAGCATTTTCACTTCTAGATAAGAATCTTCGGTACTCCTAAAACAACGTTCTCTTTTGGTCTATAAGCTCTTTCACATCTTCAGCACATAACATGCGCAAGTGCTCAATTATCCACTGTACCAGAATATCCAGTCCTAACGTACTAGCGGTAACGCTAGAACTATTTTCCTTGAATATTGTTGACACTATCAAGCAAATAGGCCTGCTTTCTTATCCGCTGAACCAGTTGAGCTAACCCATTAGAGTTGAAAGAGTGTTTTCATCGATGTCGTAGCAAAGCAAATATCTTTTTTACGCGGTCCAATAATGCCGTAGAAAAGACGCGTAGCGCGTTGATACTGACTAAAATATCATCTACAGATAGTTTAGTCAGTATCATAAAACACAATTTGTCACGTTTTTGATCTCAAATGTCAAACACTCTCATATGATTTCACTAGACGCAGGCGTCGGTAGGGTTATTATATTAGATGCCTCAACTTCAAAATGACCAAAATAGCTTCGTTGCCTTTACGGCTAGCGCGTGCCATTTCTATGTGGCACTTTGCAACCTGCTGACAAGTGGCGTCAAATACCGCATAATTTTCGGCTGCGCACATCTGTCCATACCGCTTGAACTCAGTATGGTAATACATAGGATCGGTACACCGTACGTTACTAACATGTGCTTCAAAAGCTAATTGCCTATCTGCGATTAGCCAGCAGTATACGCGCTTTCATTTCCTCTTATGAGTCATAAGAGGATTACTTTGCTAGTATTGCGGACGGTAAAGAGTAATTAAACAGATTACACTCAGCTTCCGGTGATGACGAGCAGGTTTCCTGTCTCCCTTATGCAGGCAAGCAGGACTATTTTAATTTTAAAAGCTGCTGTCATTAAGCCGAAAGAGCGCCGGGTAAGATCGGTCAACTATCCGTTCGCTAGTCTAATGTAATAGACAGCTATGACATTACTTGCACACATCGACATGAGATCTCCTCTGAGAAAGAGTTAAATTCTTATTTCTTAGGGATAAATGACGCAACATCGAGCAGGATAACAGATATTTATTTATTGCAGTTTCCCTGAAGAGATTTTCCGCCTGATATTATGAGTGTTAAACAATACTTATAATCGTTTTGTTCGTTAGAACAATAAAAAAATATATGCGTATCGATTCTTGGTACTAGATATTGAAGAAATTGATATAAAAGTGCATCTACAAATGCCGTTTGTGATCATTAGCCGCATGCTAGCGTATAGTCTGACGCATCTGACTCAGCGCGATGATGCTACTATGTCATTTCGTCTGCTGCATGCAAGCAAGTCGCCAGTGATTACCATCAAGAAAAAGACCAATGTATACCGCGTTGCTGTAAGGATTGAATGCTGAACGTGGACAAATTCAGTTGACTATTGCCGCTTCATGAAACCCTTCTGCCTAAAAATTTAAAATTATGTTAAGTGCAATCAATAGAGTATGATGTAATAATTCATTTGCAGCTTCATTTTTGCGATCGAGCCGCGTAACTATAAATAGTTCTAGATGCAGGGATACGGTGAGAATGAACCTCAATACCGTTTTGATGCATTTAACGTCAAATCAGACTGACTGATAGTCGGATCTGAACTATCTGAATTGAAGCAGACGATATGTACGTAGCATAGCGCTGTCTGTTCTGTGTTAATGAGTTACTCTTCATGTTTTGTAAGCGAGAAATGCACAGACGTTACAGCAATTATCGATTTATACGGTCTGACTGGACTTTACTGCTAATGTAACTTGTAAAACCATTTACTTTTCAAAATTAAAATTGAAGCATGATAAGATCATTGGTCAATATATTACCTTGCATCGAGTTATAATTGCACTTTGCGAGTAACGCCGATTAATTCATATAAACCGCACGCAGAGCCTAATCGGTCAGGCCATGGAATATGCCATGGCAGCAGGAGACAATTATGACGAAGTGGGGCTAATCATGGAAATTTTTGCACTCAAATTAACAACCACACCAAGCGGTCAGAGTAAAGTAAGTGGCGGCCACGTTCAAGAGCTATTTACTAAATATTCTCCAAATCCAATTTGTAACACCGTTACCGTCTTTTTTCTTATCTTGCAAGATTAAGTGTTGCTGCGACTTTTCTACCGGCGCGTCGGTGTCAATCTGCTGTTGAACTTGCATCTGGGTCAACTGACACAGAGACTGCGGGTTATCGGTCCACACCGGCAATGTGCGCATCTCGCTGCCGCCGTTGCAAACGAAATTTCCAGCATAGTCAATAGGTATCTGGCTGATACCCTCTGGTGGTGTCAAATGTAGCGTCAACGGCGCTTGTTTTTCGAGATAACGGCGATACAGAGTCAATGCGCCGTTAGCCCCGCTCAACTTAGCTGGACCATTATTATCTCGACCAACCCAGGAAATGGAGACCTCTTTTCCGTCAATACCAACGAACCAGCTATCACGTAAATCGTTGGTTGTCCCTGTTTTCGCCGCTAAATGTGAAGACGGAAATTGCACTGATAGCGAACGCGATGTTCCTCGTACCACAACCTGCTGCATCGCATAAAGCGTTAGATAGGCTGCCTGAGCGGGAAGAACCCTCTCTGATTGAGGCAAACTTTGAAATAGCACGGCCCCGTCTTCCCCTATTACCGATCGTACTGCTGATAGCGTAGCATGATTACCTCCGCTGGCAATAGTCTGGAATTCCTGCGCTACTTCTATTGGTGTGAGGCTGATAGCGCCAAGCAACATCGACGGCACCGGGTTTAGTCCTGAAGAGGGAACCCCTAACTTCATTAGGGTAGCAGTAAGACGATCAAGCCCGACCGACAGACCGAGATTGACTGTCGGTACGTTAAGCGATTTAGTCAAAGCATCTACTAACATGACTTTACCGCGAAATCGACGATCGTAATTTTTTGGCGACCACAGTCTGCCATTGGGTTGCTTCAGGGTAATCGGTTCATCAGGTATCCAAGTGTTGAGACGATATTTGTCCGGATCACTCAAGGCGGTCAAATAGGTGGCTGGTTTCGCCAGTGAGCCCACTGAACGTCGCGCTTGCATCGCGCGATTAAATCCCGCAAACTGCGGCTCTGATCCGCCTACCATCGCGCGGACTTCGCCGCTGAATCGATCGACCACCACCATAGCGGCTTCCAAGTCCTTTATGCCGCGGCTGGCGCGCAGGGCGGGGATTCCGATTTCAAGCGCTTTTTCTGCCGCATCTTGTGACAGTGGATCCAGCGTGGTAAAAATTTTGACGCCAGACAAATCGTTAATCTTATCGCCAAGCTTACTTTGTAGCTCTTCACGCACCATCTGCATAAAAGCCGGCTGGGGCGTCAATATCCCTCCGCGCGGTTGTACTTTTAGCTGGCGAGCACTGAGTATATTGTATAACTTGTTGTCAATAATTTTTTGTTTCTCTAGCAATTTTAGCACCAAATTGCGCCGTTCCAACGCTAGTTTGGGATTTCGCCAGGGATTATATAACGATGCTCCTTTTACCATCCCCACTAGCATCGCTTGCTGATCGAGACTAAGTTCATCCACCGGGCGGCCGAAATAATACAAACTAGCCAACGGGAAGCCGCGGATTTGATCACTACCGTTTTGGCCGAGATACACCTCGTTCATATATAACTCTAGGACGCGATCTTTGCTATAGCGATGATCAACAATCAGCGCTATATAGGCTTCATTAGCCTTACGCCATAATGAACGTTCATTAATCAAAAACAAGTTTTTTACCAATTGTTGTGTCAGCGTACTGCCGCCTTGCACCGTGCGTCCAGCGATAATATTAGCCAGGAAGGCACGACAGATGGATGAGAGACTGATGCCATCATGCTGATAGAAATGCCGGTCTTCGGTAGCAATTAAGGTATCTACTAGCAGGTCTGGAAAACCGTTGCGCGGTACAAACAGCCGCTGTTCACCCTTCGGGGATTGCAACATGGCGATCAACCTCGGGTCGAGACGGAAGACACCAAAATTGCGACCGGTTTCTTGGTTCTTGATTTCCAGCAGTTGGTTTTTAGTAAAGGTCATGCGGACATGGATTTGGCCCTCTTTGTTGTCTGGAAAATCGAACGGCCTGCGTAGCAGTTCGATGCTGTTGCCGCGTATAGTGAATTCCCCTGGCCGGCTAATCCGCGATACCTCGCGGTACTGCATTCCTACAAGCAGCGTCGCCATATTGCTGCGGCTGTAAGACACGCCTGGCTCCAGGTTTATCATGCGGCTATAGACTACTGCCGGGAGTTGCCAGACTTTTCCATCAATACGGTGACGAACTTGCGTATCCAAATACACACCATAAATTGCAACAACGACCACTAGCAGTGGTAAGAGACACACAAGTCTACCTAACAAGCAGCATTTTTTCTGCGGTACGCCTTCTTTTTCCTTACGTAGCGGCATCAGGTGCTCCTTTTCTTGGTCATTATCTTGGCACGGTTCAATTATCACGATCATCCCGCCGGCGGCGTAATACAGCCTTACGCGGAGCCTTACAGGCTAACGATCATCCATGATGAGCACCATCATCCCAAATATCGTTTATTATTTTCCCAACTACCGACGACTAAACCGTCTGCTTTGTTCCCCCATTTCGTCCTAACCGCAAGCGAAATCTCTAAATTTTCATTATTGTGGCTTACGTATGTGCCGAATGGCGATATTTCCGTCGGATCGTCCAGCGCGGGGTGTTTTGAATGACGCCCTTCCATATCTTTATGCCCCTCGCGATAAACGCCATACCAAAATTGCTAAATTATGATTGATTTGGAACGGCTGAAGGGTAAGTGATAGCAGCTTTAGGACAATCGTTACGTTCTTTTCTTCTACGCGAGATGCCTATTGCTTACTCTGCTGATAACGAAGAGGGAAACATCTTCCTGTAGAAAGAGTTTAGTATCTAGACAGATTTAGCGGTGTGCAACAGGCGTCTCAAGCACTTGCGCTATACGACCTAAAACTGCTTTATCCTAATTCCATTACATGTCGACGGTACGGCCAGCTTAACAATTAACGAATGCGAGCGTCCGGACTTTAACTAACTTGTAGCAAGCTGAAAGCTAGATAAGACAGCATCGTACTCAGGTACGGATTGTAAGCGTATCCCGGTCATAGCCTGGACAACAGGCGCCAGATTCTAGCAAGAATCAGCCTTAATAGGATCAGTATATCGACCGACAACGTTAACCGCCGAAGTTCTAGTATCATTACTTTTTCTATACTATTGCTGATGCCGCTTACATACAGCAAGCTGCGGAACGCTTTGTAAAGCGACAACATTTCCGTGGAAATGAAGATATCAGAACAAGTATTAATAGGGTAGCTGTGCAACTGAACGATAGAGCGCGACATGACATAGAGAACAGCAGATAAATTAATTATGTTTGGTAAAAAATCGACTTGATCAGCTATATTATAGCGGTAAAATTAGTAACATTATTATAATGCCAAACGGTTTGTTTCTCAGATCCAGTTACGCTTCTCGGATAAAAATATTTACGAGTATTACAGGCAATGCACAATAAGGATTGTGCCATGCTGTTTTAACGTACTGCATGCGAGTTTAATTGGATGTCGTTGGTCCGCTAGACCAATCCCTACTATATAGATACAGCAATAATGTTACCGTTGCATTACATGTTCTTTTCTTGACATCATTGTCGAATAAGCGTTATGAATAATTGCCAATCTTAATGTCATCTGTTATTTGTAACAGCTTGTTTTTTCTCACGTTGAGGATCGCTAGTGCGTGTTAGAAGGAGAAGTACCATGCAAGAAAACCAAAATCGTAAGACATCCTCCTTAAGCATTCTCGCCATCGCCGGGGTGGAAGCGTACCAGAAAAAGCCTGGTGAAAAATACATGAATGTAGACCAGCTGCTACATTTCAAGCATATTTTGCAAGCGTGGCTTAATCAGCTCAGAGATGATGTCTGGCGTACTGTCTCGTATATGCAAGATGAAGCTGCTAACTTCCCAGACCCAGTAGATCGTGCCGCACAGGAAGAAGAATTCAGCCTTGAGCTACGAAATCGTGACCGGGAGCGTAAACTTATCAAAAAAATTGAGCACACACTCAGGAAAGTCGAAAATAACGATTTCGGCTTCTGTGAATCCTGTGGCGTAGAAATAGGCGTGCGCCGCTTAGAAGCGCGGCCGACCGCCGATTTATGCATTGACTGCAAAACTCTGGCTGAAATTCGAGAAAAGCAAATGATATGGCAAGGGTAAACTAATTTACTGCCGCCTATGTTCCTTGAAGTTATACCGCCTTCAATAACTATTTGCAGGCCTGCATTTATCGCGGCAATAGGTATGTTCCTAGCGCCGCAAATACCTTGCCATGATAATTACGCTATACCACGATTATCGTCGTAAAGAGACTGTAGACGTGGCTTGTTTTATTGTTACAAGACGTAAGGCTTATAATTTTGTTCTAAAATAGAAAGATTAAAAACTGTCATTATAAGATAAAATATTGGAGTTATAAATAATAGTTAAATTCATTTAGCATTAGAACAGCATAATAAGCGATTTAACTGAATCTAAGGTGTCTATTGTTTTGTTTAACGATAGAACAATTAATGTCACAGTTTTCACCCATGACAAGAACTATTAGCACCTAATGTGGACTGCCTGTCTGAAGAAAATCGCAACAGTATTTATTTTTCCGCACAGGCGGACGCGGGAGGTTGTGCGCAGTACGTGGTTATAAAGAATCCGACTGTATTCCTGGTTATGTCGTCGTTAGAATTGCAATAATTAAATAAAATTACGTGCCGGCGCTGCCGATAAACGGCTTCTGATCGATGATGGCGCAGGCGCTACATTTGTTACCTTGAGTGTATGCTGCTGACAGCTTGATGCCGTACTGGCCCTCCTGTCAGGGACAGCGCCACATTTTAAAAATTGAAAGAAGTAAGCTATTATTAGCTGCAGTTTGAAACTGTTTTGTTCATTTGTTACTGTTGAGGTGTACTATTTTTATCCGAGTAGCTAACTTCTGCCGTAAGATATTTAATCGTGCAAGCGTAGAAACGGCACCCGAGGATAGACGCCTTTTGACGATTATTCCGCGCGACAAGCATACCATCTCCCGCAAGGAGATCAGTGAAAACGCATTAAAGGTTCTTTACCGCTTGAAAAAAGCAGGGTACGAAGCCTACTTAGTTGGCGGCGGCGTGCGTGACCTACTGCTGGGTAAAAAGCCTAAAGACTTCGATATCACTACCAGTGCAACCCCGGAGCAGATGCGTAAATTGTTTCGAAATTGTCGTCTAGTCGGCCGCCGTTTCCGGCTGGCCCACGTCATATTCGGGTCAGAAATTATTGAAGTCGCTACCTTCCGTGGTCATCATCAAGTAGTAATGTCTGAAAAAAATGTTGGAAAATTAGCCCTAACCGGAGACAACGGCATTCTGCTTCGCGATAATATTTTCGGATCCATCGAAGAAGATGCCCAGCGCCGCGACTTTTCTGTAAACAGTCTTTATTATAGCGTGTCCGATTTCACTCTGCGGGACTATACCGGCGGGCTTAAAGATTTACAGGAAGGCACAATTCGTCTGATTGGCGATCCGGAAACCCGCTATCGGGAAGATCCTGTACGTGCACTGCGCGCAGTGCGCTTTGCCGCCAAGCTAGACATGACCATCAGTCGCGAAACTGCCGAACCAATTCCCCGCTTGGGTGTATTGTTACACGACATTCCTCCCACGCGGCTATTTGAAGAGGCGCTCAAGCTCTTGCAAGCGGGCTATGGTGAAGTCACTTACCACCTGCTGTGTGAATACCAGCTATTTCAACTGCTGTTTCCGCTGATTAGTCGTCACTTTACGGAGCACGGCGATAGTTATATAGAGCAAATGGTCATCCGCGTTCTAGCTAACACCGATCAACGTTTACGCAATGATATGCGGGTTAATCCTGCCTTCTTATTTGCCGCTATGTTGTGGTATCCGCTACTGGAACATGTTCAAAAACTAACCCAGGAAAGCAGTCTGTCCTATTTCGACGCGTTTTCTCTAGCGATGGACGAAATTCTCGACGAACAATGTCGCACGTTGGCCATTCCGAAACGTTTAATCGCCCTGATGCGAGATATATGGCAACTGCAGCTGCGGCTATCTCGTTGCCATGGTAAGCGCGCCCATAAACTAGTGGAACGCCCCAAATTCCGCGCAGCCTATGATTTACTGGTGCTACGAGCCGAAGTCGAAAAGAGCGCTGAACTACAGAAACTTAGTCGTTGGTGGCGTGAATTTCAAGTCGCCGCACCTCTTCAAAAAAAGAAGATGCTTGCCGCTCTTAGCGATGAAGTGCCAACCAGTTCCCGACCGTGCCATCTATATCGTCGAGTACCTAATTGCGACAGCACTTAATGGTGCGTGTTTGGCTCGCTCTTGGCAGCAATTTGGCAAAGCTTTTACAAGTAGGAAAGGTCACTCTTCTCGCTCTTTCAGGCTTTCCGAAAACTCGATTAGTCGCCTGTTCATCCTATTATCGCAATCGTCCGCTAAGCCTGCAGGATCAACCCGATTTTTTAAACGCTGTCGTTGCGTTAGAAACGGCCTTGTCCCCAGAATCGCTCCTCGATTACACTCAGACAATCGAGCTATGTCAGGGGCGTACGCGTAAAGCACATCGCTTTGAGCTATGTACTTTAATCTAGATATTTTACTGTTCGGCGAACGCATAATCATCACTCTTTGTCTGAGAGTACCGCATTACGATATGTATAATCGTAAGTTTGTGCTTTATCCGCTTGCGGGGCTGGCGAGGATCAATTATTTCTCCAAATAGCGTTTCGCTAGCTGAGCATCTTCGTCAAGTGCCGCGTAACGGCCTCACGTATTGGGATGAGCGCCCATTATATTACCATGGTTGAACGATAACGCTCACAAACTACAAATATAGCACGATATGAGCTTTGCCTATATTTTGAAGTGATATCACACAATATTTCCATTCTACGATAACAATCTCTAGGGTTTCCATGAATCGTATAGCATTTGTTTTTACCCACGGTCCACACGGCGCCGCCGCCGGACGGGAAGGGCTTGACGCGTTATTGGCGACTTCGGCATTAACGGAAAATATCGGTATCTTTTTTATCGCCGATGGCGTATTGCTGCTGCTGAAGCAGCAGCAGCCGGCACAAATTTTGGCGCGAAACTTTATTGCCACTTTCGGTGTACTTTCAGTGTATAATATTGACAGATTGTATTTCTGCGCCGAATCAGCGGAGGAACGTGGTCTGTATGCCGATACAGGTTGGGTATTGAACGCCAAATGGTTGTCGGTAACGGATTGGCGCCAGTTTCTTGGAGCCTATGATACCGTGATAACCTTTTAACGCCGGAGGCGCCTATGTTATATACTCTTAGCCGTTCTCCATATGCCTGCGATGTAGCAGCGTTACTGCGTATCGAGCAGTCAGGTGACGACTTGCTGCTGCTATCTGACGGTGTTATCGCTGGGCTGGCCGGCTCAGCGGCAGCGCGCGCGCTCAATGCTTCTCTCCTGACGCTGCATGCATTGGAAAACGATGTTGTCGCTCGCGGGCTGTTTCCTTATTTTTCGCCAAATATCACGATAATCAGTTATACTGATTTCGTTAGACTGACAGAAAAACAGCCGCAACAGTTGGCATGGTAAGTAAGAGTAAATGGTATGTTTCTTGACACCTTACCTATCCAACAATAGAATTTCACGCCTTCTTTATTTTCCACCAAGGGAACCACGGTGGCGATTTATTGCGTGTTTACGCAGCAAACACTCAGGAGCTTTATTAAATGACAACAATTAACCAGCTGGTACGCAAACCGCGATCTATGAAGGTTGCAAAGAGCAACGTTCCAGCGCTGGACGCCTGCCCGCAAAAACGTGGTGTGTGTACTCGCGTATATACCACCACCCCTAAAAAACCGAACTCCGCGCTGCGTAAAGTATGTCGTGTTCGTTTAACCAATGGGTTTGAAGTTACCTCCTACATCGGAGGTGAAGGCCATAATTTGCAGGAACATTCCGTAATCCTGATTCGTGGTGGTCGTGTAAAAGATCTGCCTGGTGTGCGTTATCACACTATTCGTGGCGCGCTTGACTGTTCCGGTGTTAAAGACCGCAAGCAGGGTCGCTCTAAGTACGGCCTAAAGAAACCAAAGGTTTAATGGTTCTTCGTTATGGATACCCTGAATTAACAATGGAGTCTTGCCACATGCCACGTCGTCGCGTTGTTGGTCAACGTAAAATCCTGCCGGATCCGAGGTTTGGATCTGAACTTTTGGCTAAATTTGTTAATATCCTGATGGTAGACGGTAAAAAATCTACCGCCGAGGTAATTGTCTATACCGCATTGGAGACTCTGGCGAAGCGTTCTGGTAAAGGGCATCAGGAAGCTTTTGAAATAGCTTTGGACAACGTGCGTCCAATTGTTGAAGTTAAATCGCGCCGTGTCGGTGGCGCTACTTATCAAGTACCAGTAGAAGTCCGTCCGGTTCGCTGCAATGCTCTAGCAATGCGTTGGATCGTTGAAGCTGCTCGTAAACGCGGTGATAAATCTATGGCTTTACGCTTGGCGAACGAACTTTCTGATGCAGCAGAAAATAAAGGTGGTGCTGTGAAGAAACGTGAAGATGTTCACCGTATGGCAGATGCTAACAAAGCGTTTGCCCACTACCGATGGTAATCGCATCGCAATAACTACGCTAACCCGGCTTGGACAGCTGATAAACCGGGTTAGTTTATAATGCACGCTCAGTAATCGAGGATTCAAATGGCTCGTATAACACCCATCGTACACTATCGTAACATTGGTATCAGTGCACACATTGACGCGGGTAAAACCACCACGACTGAACGTATCCTATTTTATACTGGCGTAAACCACAAGATCGGTGAAGTCCATAATGGCGCTGCCACCATGGACTGGATGGCGCAGGAGCAAGAACGTGGTATCACCATCACATCTGCCGCGACTACCTGCTTCTGGGCCGGCATGGCTAAACAGTTTAATTTGCACCGAATTAACATCATTGATACTCCTGGACACGTTGATTTTACCATCGAAGTAGAACGTTCTATGCGCGTACTCGATGGTGTCGTGATGATTTATTGTGCGGTCGGCGGCGTGCAGCCGCAATCTGAAACTGTTTGGCGTCAAGCAAACAAATACAAAGTGCCACGTATCGCGTTCGTTAATAAAATGGATCGTATAGGCGCCAACTACTTGCGCGTAATTGAACAAATGAAAACACGTCTGTCCACTAACCCGGTTCCGATCCAACTTGCTATTGGCGCGGAAGAAAAATTTACCGGCGTTATTGACTTAGTAAAGATGAAAGCAATCAATTGGAGCGAAGTAGATCAGGGCGTGACCTTTACTTATGAAGACATCTCTGCCGATTTGAGTGAGCTAGCCGATAAATGGCGCCAGCATTTATTAGAATCCGCTGCTGAAGCATCAGAAGAGCTGATGGATAAATATTTAAGCGGCGAAGAACTGACTGAAGAGGAAATTAAGCACGGTCTGCGTCAACGCGTTCTAAACAATGAAATTATTCTAGTTACCTGTGGTTCTGCATTTAAGAACAAAGGTGTGCAGGCTATGCTGGATGCGGTTATTGAATATCTGCCAGCACCGACTGACGTTGCTGCCATTAACGGCGTACTGAAAGACGGAGAAACCCACGCTAAGCGTCATTCTAGCGATGAAGGGCCGTTTTCGGCGCTGGCGTTTAAAATCGCCACTGACCCGTTTGTCGGAAACCTGACCTTCTTCCGTGTCTACTCCGGTGTTGTTCATTCCGGAGACATGGTGTTAAACTCAGTCAAGGAGAAGCGCGAGCGTTTTGGTCGTATCGTACAAATGCATGCTAACAAACGTGAAGAAATTAAGGAAGTGCGCGCCGGCGATATTGCTGCGGCCATTGGCTTGAAAGATGTCACTACCGGCGATACTCTATGTGACATCTCCGCGCCGATTATTCTTGAGCGTATGGAATTTCCGGAGCCAGTTATCTCCGTTGCTGTAGAACCAAAAACTAAGACCGATCAGGAAAAAATGGGTTTGGCATTGGGCCGTCTAGTGCAGGAAGATCCGTCTTTCCGCGTGTGGACTGATGAAGAGTCCGGTCAAACTATTATTGCCGGCATGGGTGAGCTTCACCTTGAAATCCTTGCCGATCGTATGCGTCGCGAATTTAACGTGGAAGCCAACGTTGGTAAGCCGCAGGTGGCCTACCGAGAAACGATCCGCTCTACCATCGAGCAAGAAGGGAGGTTTGTTCGTCAGTCTGGTGGTCGCGGTCAATTTGGTCACGTTTGGCTACGTATCGAACCAATGGAACAGAATGATAAAAGCTACGAATTTCTGAACGAAATAGTCGGTGGCGTAGTACCAAAAGAATACGTTCCGGCGATAGATAAAGGCGTTCAAGAACAAATGAAAAACGGTGTTCTGGCCGGCTACCCGATTATAGGCGTCCGCGTTACTGTTTTCGATGGCTCTTACCACGAAGTCGATTCCTCTGAAATGGCGTTTAAGATTGCCGGTTCCATAGCCTTCAAAGAGGGCTTCATGAAAGCAAAACCGATTTTGCTGGAACCCATCATGATGGTTGAAGTTGAAACCCCTGAAGACTACATGGGTGACGTAATTGGTGACTTGAACCGTCGTCGCGGTATAATTGATGGTATGGTGGACACTACAACCGGTAAAAATGTCCGTGCGCAAGTCCCGTTATCTGAAATGTTCAATTATGCTACCGATTTGCGTTCGCAGACTCAGGGTCGAGCTTCTTACTCCATGGAGTTTTTAAAGTACAATGAAACACCGAACAACGTTGCTAAAAACATTATCGAAACCCGTAGAATCAAGTAAATAATGCCATTAATCTTTCGTACTTTCACTAACGAGTAAATATATAAGAATAAGAAAATTCCGATGGAATGTAGATTACCGTGCCGAGAATATGCAGTATTTGAGGTCGGACCTAAAAGGCTATAATCTCGATCTTTTCCTTCTTATACATGTACTCTTACATAAGTAACTTCAAATTCGCACTGACAAGGAACAAGCTGGCCGAAATTTGCATTCGTATCAACCGTCTCAACGTTGTTTTAGCACCACTGCGTACTTTCTTTAGTTAGCGATGCAAGTTGTGATTTATTTCTATTCTCCTATTCTTTCATGAAATGCTGGAGTGTAGTGTAGGAAGCTGTTAACTAGCTGAGAAATTTGGACCGGCACGCCCTATGTTAATATTCACTAAAAAACCGGTTGGATAGCGTTGTCGTTGAGGCCATGCGCCAGCTTTTATCAGCACTCCTAATGTGGTCGGCAAGCGCGTTATGATGACAAACGTTTTATGGCTTGCATTTATCGAACATGGTCATATTACTGATATTTATCGCGAACTGACAATACACAATCAAGACACAATTCAAGCGTATATTCTTCTCGCGCTAAGCATTACTACAAACATGTGCTTAGATTAGCCTATAATATACATTATACCTGTTTACCAAACGGTAGCAGGTCGTCACTCATTACAGGAGTTATGTCCATGCAACAAATAGGCGTCGTCGGTATGGCGGTAATGGGGCGCAAGCTAGCGCTTAATATTGAAAGCCGTGGTTACAGCGTATCTATTTTTAACCGGTCGCCCCAAAAAACCGATGAAGTAATTGCGAAAAACTCTGAGAAAAAGTTAATACCCTATTACAGGGTGGAAGAGTTTATTAATTCGCTGGAAAAACCGCGGCGCATTCTATTAATGGTTAAGGCCGGTGAAGGTACGGATCGAACCATTGACTCGTTGAAACCCTTTTTGGAAAAGGGTGACGTCCTTATTGACGGCGGCAATGCCTTTTATAAGGACACCATCCGCCGTAACAACGAGCTGTCGGAAGAAGGTTTCAACTTTATCGGTATCGGCGTGTCCGGCGGTGAAGAAGGGGCCATGAAAGGGCCGTCAATTATGCCAGGTGGCCAAAAACACGCCTATGAACTAGTTGCGCCAATCCTAGAAAAAATTGCCGCACGCGCAGACGGTGAAGCTTGTGTGACCTATATTGGTCCTGATGGCGCTGGTCATTATGTCAAGATGGTGCATAACGGTATCGAATACGGTGATATGCAGCTGATTGCTGAAGCCTATGCGCTTTTGAAAAATTCGCTTGGCCTAAGCAATGAGCAGCTAGCTAGCACTTTTAGTGCATGGAACAAAGGGGAATTAAGCAGCTACCTCATTGATATTACTAAAGATATTTTTACCATGAGGAACGAGCGAGGCAACTATTTGATCGATGTCATTTTAGATGAGGCAGCCAACAAAGGCACTGGTAAATGGACTGCACAAAGCTCGCTTGATTTGGGTGAACCGCTAAGTTTAATTACCGAATCAGTGTTTGCTCGATATTTATCTTCACTCAAACAGCAACGCGTGGCGGCCTCTAAAGTGCTTTCCGGCCCGAAAAGAGAAGCGTTTAGCGGTGACAAAGCTGATTTTATTGAGAAAGTGCGCCGCGCGCTTTATCTGGGTAAAATAATTTCCTATGCGCAGGGTTTTTCTCAGTTGAAGGCCGCCTCAGAAGAGAATCAGTGGGATCTGAAGTATGGCGAGATTGCGAAAATTTTTCGAGCCGGTTGCATTATTCGCGCCAAGTTTCTACAAAAAATTATCGACGCTTATGCTGAAGATGCAACGATTGCCAACCTGCTGTTGGCGCCGTATTTCAAGAAAATTGCCGATGACTACCAGCAAGCATTGCGCGATATTGTCGCTTATGCGGTTCAAAACGGTATTTCAACTCCGACTTTTTTTGCCGCTATTGCTTACTATGATGGCTACCGCTCCGCGGTCTTGCCAGCTAACCTAATTCAGGCCCAACGCGACTATTTTGGTGCCCATACCTATAAGCGTACCGACAAGGAAGGCGTGTTCCATACAGAATGGTTAGAACAAGCGTTTTCAATACCACACAGGCGCGATGAGCACAGCGCAGAAAACGGTAGAAACCGTATTTTCTGAATCACCTAAAAGAAAATGGCATCACCGACCAGTATTTTTACCTTATCGGTGGCGAAGAAAGAAGTCACTTAGAGTGAAGTCGTGATGTTTGTACCGTTGATATCTATACATTTATCGTGGTAAACGCTATTATTTTCGAACGATTTTACCTAATCTATTAATAGGTCGTGGCTAAGATGTCTTATGTACTGATTTTTTAAGATATATATATAGTAAAGATTGATATTATTCGTCTTTTTGTAGTGTAACTAATAAAAATAGAGTGCAATGCAATGCTCATGCGACGTTGAAAAACCCTATATTAGCAAGCTGTTTTTGAAGATATTCCAACTTTATTCTTGTTATTAAGATACTCAGGCAAAACATACAACACTAGACTATTATCGATATAGCATAGCAATGAATACTTTTGAATGGGAAATGAAATGTGCTTCAAACGCTATTCTGATACATTTTAAAAATTATACCAAAGAAATGTGTGTCACAATGCTGAAATCGTTATCTGTTGAAGCAGATGTTATCCCGATAATATTGTCACGTATCCTTTTGTGTTTCAAAACAATGAATTATGAGCAATAAGCTTGTCAAGTAATACTGCTTTATTCGATAAGTATATTTGCTTAAATTAAGCAAGATATTCTAAATAGGCCATGTATATGTTTGTATAACTCTAGGTGAGTTTTTATCATAATTTACATATTACTCTTGATAATTTCGTGTTGTAACGACAGATTCTAGAGTCATTCATTGCCATATCATGGTGAAGCACTTCAATAGAGAAAATGAAGCTGATAAGTTTTTAGTGTCTGCCGAATGATCGGGACATCGAACTTCATCGGCTCACTATAACGACGATAAATTCTATTAATTTTTTAAATGCTATGGCCAGAATATGACCTTAAGCATACTATTTCGATATTTTCGTCTTATGGCGATATCCTGTGCGATTGTTACAAAAATATACAATGGAGTTTTATAATGAATTTCCACCTGCCAGGTGTAGTATTCGTTGGCATCCTGCTTCTAGGGTGTACTACTCATCAAATTCAGGGCAACCAGGATTGGTCGGATCCTTTGGAAAGCTTTAACCGTAGCATGTTCAATTTCAACTACAACGTGCTGGATCCATATGTAGTGCGCCCGGCAGCGGTGGCCTGGCAACATTATGTGCCGCAACCGGCACGTAATGGTTTAAATAATTTCTTAATGAACCTAAAAGAGCCTGCTACCATGGTCAATTATTTTATAGCAAGGAAGCCCCGCAAGGCGGCGGTACATTTTAACCGCTTTTTCTTAAATACCTTGCTAGGAATGGGAGGTTTAATCGACGTGGCCTCGATGGCAAACCCAAAACTGGATAAAGAAGAGCCGAGACGTTTCGGCAGCACTTTAGGTTACTATGGCGTAGGTTATGGTCCCTACATACATCTTCCTGGCTACGGAAGTTTTACGCTTCGTGAGGATATCGGCGGATTCGTAGATGCGCTTTATCCACTCTTGAGCTGTCTCACTTGGTGGATGTCCGCAGGTAAATGGGTATTAGAAGGACTAGAAACCCGTACACAATTGCTGGGCTCTGATGGCTTATTGCAGACCTCGCAAGATCCTTATTCCATGATTCGTGTAGCCTATTTTCAGCAGCATGATTTCTTAGCCAATGATGGCATGTTGACGCCGCAGGAAAACCTGAACACCGAAACGGTCCAAGACGCTTTTAATTTAATAGATACGCAATAAGTGATAGGATGCACTTTCAGTATTTTGATCTACGTGTCACCGTTCGGCTAGCTCGGTATACCTAGATTTTAACCAAATGGGCATACTACATAACTCGGCTATGCAATAGCCGAATAATAAAATATGTTTTTAAGGAAAAGCGTGCTTGATTGTGGAGATTTATAAATGGTCGTGATTCAAATTTATCGATTTTTTGAAACAGTTATTTTAAAAATAATCGATGTGATCTAATCTGGTTCAAGTAAAGCCGATAGAGTGCGTGTCATGGTTATTGACATTCACATTGGGAGATCAACGCTATATTTGTAAGCCTGAACAACTTATACAAGTGGTATACCAGAAATGGTATACTTGTACATCGATAATCAGGTGCAGTTTGCTGCTGAACCCCTCGTGCAAGGCCTATGTTATCGTTCTAATTTACAGCTCTGTCCTCATTATGAGTTGCATCGATTTTTGATATATGTTAAAGAGATAAGCTTTTCAAGCATCCAAGCGTCGATGCCTATGGGGGTGTCTAGTCTTAGACGGTGGTGGAAAAGTGATTGTGAGTAGTAGCACGTAGTTGCACGTTAACCGATTCCGGTCCATCAAGGATGCAAAAGAACATCAATGACTAACGCATATAATGCAAATGGTCATTTGATAAAATATTGTTACTCATCACTAAAACTGCATCAAACACTGTTCGCCATAAAGTGGCCACAAGACACATCCAAGCATGGTACTGAGTATACGATGACGCTATACGTCCTGTATCAGGCATTACACAAGTCCCGTAGGTCTATCTTAAATATCATTATTGCAGATTCGCAGCGTGGCGAAAACAACAACGATGCATGTCTCTTCACCACACGTTGATCGTTTGTAGTTCTATAAAACTGCAGCATCATCGTTCAAAAATGACCGTCGCGCAGGCATAATGTCGCTCATCGGCTAAGGTTACATGCATACCTGTAACGCCTAAGCGGGTTGCTAATATTGCCGCCTGATCAAATAAACGCAGAAAAGGCTTGCCCAACGCATCATTGCAGACCTCGAACTGAGAAAAAGATAACCCATCACGGATACCTGTCCCTAACGCCTTGGATGCTGCCTCTTTCATCGCAAAACGTTTAGCGAGAAACCGTATTGGCTGATTATGCTGCTGATACTGCCGCCATTCATCTGGATTCAGGATTCGCCGTGCCAACCGATCGCCGCTACGGGAGACGAATGCTTCAATACGTCCTATCTCGACGATATCGGTGCCGATGCCGATAATCGCCATCAGCGGTGCGCGTCACGTATCAGATTTTTTATGTCCCTTTTTTTCGTGTCCCTTACCGCGCTTACCAGATCGACGATGACGGCACGGCTGATAATCCCGTGGTTAATGTTCAGTTCTTGCATATGCATCAAAACGGTCACCGGTTTAACATTGTGGTAATTAAGTCCATGGTAGGCATTGTCTTTCAAGACCAGCTTGACGACAAAGTCTGTGTTCTGACGGATACGAGCGAATTCTTCCGCATGTGAAACCTCGTTGGCTGCATTGACATAAGCACCTGGTATGCATTTCAATATAGGGCGCGCCACGTCCGTTGCCGCTGCAATTTGCCGTTCATCATCGTCAATGAATAGCGACACTTGTATGCCGGCAGCACTTAAACGAGTCACAGCTTGATAAAGCTGATCCCTCTAACTGGCAACATCTAGTAGCCCACCTTTAGTGGTTATTTCTTGACTCTTTTCCGATACCAAACAGCAAAATGCCACACTAAATTGCAAACAATAGCGATCATCTCTTCTGTCGCTGCCATTTCCAGATTCATTCTGGTTTGAATCGTTTCTCTTAATAGCTTGATATCACGATCAGTAATATGTCGGCGGTCCTCACGCAAATGTACGGTGATGCCATCAGAGCTTGCCTGCTCTACGATAAAATCCGCTTGAACCGGATTCGGCCACGCTGTACCGCGTGCATTACGCAACGTTGTAATATGTATGATCGATATTCACGTTAAGCAACAATTCAGACATCTTCTTCCTCTAACATTGGTAGGCACTATATTACAGTATAAACTAGCGTTGTAATCTAGACTCAATTTACCTTCGCCACCATCTGGTCCCTTTGCCTTGAGCGAAAAACCACCCAGAGTTCGTTCCTCTTATTTTTAAATGCATAGCAAAGTTAATGTGATGTGTTCTCGTTGTAAAACAAACAGTAGGATAGCTAATCCGGCTTCACTGTTTTCAACAGTAGATCAAGCAAGAGATTACCTCAATTTTATCAAAAGTCTGCTTGATAGATGTGTAATCGTATTATCTATTGCCTTTGCTGAAATCATTAAAAAATGTGGTAATGCGCCGTGTGCTCAGTCATATTGAGATCATGCCGAATATGAATAGAATATAAACGATTTAGAATTTAGCGATCAAGCCAACTGCTTCATAGACCTTTCCCAAAGTTACACTAGCTTGAGCACGGGCTTTTTCCGCTCCGTCCCGTAATACTTTATTCAAATACATTTCGTCGACACGCAAGGCACAATAACGAGCCTGTAACGCAGTCAGCATTTCCGATACTGCGTTGGCCACGGCAGATTTCAGATGGTCGTATATTTTTCCAGTAAACGCCTGTTCTAGTTCTTCCACCGGCTGACCAGTCACGCCGGATAAAATATTTAGCAAATTAGAGACGCCGGGTTTCTCTAAAGGATCATAACGAACCACCGGAGGTCTGTCAGAATCAGTAACTGCCCGTTTAAGTTTCTTGACTATGGATTTTGGATCTTCTAGCAGAGTGATGACATTATTATGGTTATTATCAGATTTTGACATCTTTTTTAATGGATCCATTAACGACATCACGCGTGCGCCGGATTTAGGAATAAACGGTTCAGGAATGGTGAAGATGTCGCCATACAGAGAGTTAAATCGTTTGGCGATATTACGACTTAGTTCCAAATGCTGTTTCTGATCTTCCCCAATTGGTACATGATTAGTTTGATAGAGAAGAATATCTGCCGCCATCAGTACCGGATAATGAAACAGCCCGGCATTAATATTCTCGGCGTAACGGGCCGATTTGTCCTTGAATTGAGTCATTCTCTTGAGTTCAGAAAAATAGGTATAACAGTTTAACAGCCAGCTCAATTGGCCATGCTCTGGCACATGCGACTGAATGAAAACTGTACTTTTAGCTGGATCAATACCGCAAGCTAGATACATCGCCAAAACATCCAGCGTAGCCTTACGCAGTTGAGAAGCATTTTGGCGAACGGTAATAGCATGTAGGTCAACGATGCAATAAATACAGTCATATTCATCTTGCATGCCTACCCACTGACGCAGTGCACCCACATAGTTGCCAATGGTCAGTTCTCCTGAAGGTTGCGTGCCGCTGAATACGATGGACTTGCTCATTTTAAACAGTCCTGATTAACAAAAGGTGGTAGCCCTAAGTACTGGAAAGATCAGCAAAACGGTTTATCTTTGCTGAATGAGACAGTAACGTTGGCAGTAGCCATGAAATGGCCATTAACATTATACGTGATACCGCGAATAAATCGTGCATCACACATGCTCAGTTGCTCCTGCTAATGCCTGACGCATGGCGTCGATAACAGGTCGGTAATCCGACTGGCTGAATATAGCAGAGCCGGAAACGAATATATCGGCTCCCGCGGCAGCGATATCGGCAATATTGTCCACTTTGACGCCGCCGTCTACTTCGAGACGGATATCTTTACCGCTGCGATCGATAATTTGACGCGCTTGGCGCAATTTATCTAGGGTTGAAGGCAAGAAAGACTGGCCACTAAAACCGGGGTTGACCGATATCAGCAAAATGATATCGAGTTTATCGATAACGTACTCCAGACAGCTCAGCGGCGTAGCTGGATTGAAAACCAGCCCGGCTTTGCAGCCGTGCTCTTTAATGATTTGCAGAGAACGATCAATATGTTGTGACGCTTCGACGTGAAAAGCAATGTAACTGGCGCCGGCGTCGGCAAAATCCGGGATGAGGCGATCAACTGACTGTACCATCAAGTGCACGTCAATTGGGGCAGTAATACCATAGTTACGCAGCGATCGAAGTACAATTGGCCCCATGGTAAGATTTGGAACAAAATGATTATCCATCGCATCGAAATGCACCATGTCCGCACCCGCACTTAACACCCTAGCAGTATCTTCACCCAGGCAAGCAAAATCCGCAGAAAGGATGGAAGGAGCGATTAAATAGTTTTTCATCTATATCTCCCGTCAATTACAGTTAGTCTATGGCTGGCAGTCCCGCTCAGAAGTATAACGCTAACAGTTCATTTATACTGCTGCGTCTGAAAACATTGCGGCTAATGGTTCGATGTGCCGTAACACGATGCAGCACCACATCACCATACCATTGCCAAGTCAGCGTGGTATCGTGCAACCAACACTGATATCCGACTATCACGAAACAGCTTACTGATGAAGTTCTGTAGATTCGTCTCTAAAGTTTGCGGTGATTGAAAGCAGCACATAAGGTGGATTACAACATACCACCGTACCAGATACGGCGCGGGATAGCGCTTATTGGTAGTGTTCGCAAATAAATATCGCTCGACTGGGTTTCTCGGCAAACTGGTACAGTTCCAGCTCCGGAAAATGCGGCTTTTTATAAGGTCTGAAAGGAACGCTGAACCCTCCATTTAGGTTATATCGGCATAGCCCGTCATAGCAACGCCGGTTAAGACATAAAAGTAGCACCGAGCGTTGATGAATGTCTATACAGAGATGTAATTCACTGAGTAGGATATTAGCGTCATCGGAGAATAATGCCTGGCATCTCGGATAAAATCGTTTGAGCGCTCTTCAATGATATTGAATAAATTAATAAAATCATTGTTGATATCAGCGAAGATGTATCGATCGTAATCAGTGTTGAAAAAACTGAACCAGTGCCAACAATAGTTTCTATTAAACAGTCACCACCCAATAGATGACAGCGAATATCCTCAATCAACGATATTTACCGACGACCCATGTTAGAAATAGTTTTTTTCATGCCTTTATTACTTATTTACTCTTTGCTGTGCTTTTATTTCAGCTTCAGATGATAGTGTGTGTTACTATGGTTTACGTCAGCGTAGAAGCCATTTTGGCACACTCAGTTCTTTCGGGAAGGACCTGTTATTCCGTTAACTTTCGGCGCCGGAAGTTAAGCCAAATAAAACTGTATTATACTTACCTCACACTTTGGCAACTTGAATCAGTTTAAAATTCAAATTTCAGCGCTGGACCAATATTTAAAGGTCGGAACAGACTCAACCGGTTTAACGATGAGTGTTTAGATAATCTTCCTGTGCTCTTTCAGATAGTCTACTCATCAGTAGCTTACTACATCGGCTCTCAGTTCACAGCAACAACGGATGCAATAAAGCTAGCGCTTGCAGCTCCAGTACATGCTGCAGTGACGCAAATCAATGACTATAAATATGAGTTAATAACAGATGCCGATCATATTTTCCTAGAGGATGGTTTGTAACGATTTTGCCTCCAACCGAGGGGTTAATATGTAGGACTAGTGCCTGGATACAACGCGCTCCGCGTTGATAACCGGCGACAGAAAACTCTTCCAGATCACCAATGACGAGCGCAAGACAAGATCATAGAATGATCTGACAGCAATGGGAATCGGAGAGATACGTTAAATAACCTTTTCGGTATCTTATGAATTTAGATTAGCTTCTTTCTAGTAAATTGATAATTTGATTAGCAACAACTTTGGCACTTTGTTCATTAGTATGTATAGTCATGTCCGCTATTTCTTCATACAGTGGGTTACGCTCGCGCGCCAGCGCTTCAAGCACTACATGCAGCGGAGCGTCGACTTGCAACAGTTGACGTTTTTTATCCCTTTGCGTACGAGCCAACTGTTTTTCAATGGTGGTTGTAAGATAGATAACCACACCGCGGGAGGAAAGGCGGTTACGTGTTTCGCGTGACTTCACGGAGCCACCACCGGTGGCCAGCACAATCCCCTGCTTTTCGGTCAGTTCGTTGATGACTTTTTCTTCTCGATTGCGGAAGCCGTCTTCACCTTCCACGTCAAATACCCAATTTACATCAGCCCCGGTACGTCGCTCAATCTCTTGATCAGAATCGAAAAACTCCATATTAAGTTGTTGAGCCAACTGGCGACCAATAGTGCTTTTCCCAGCACCCATAGGCCCTACCAGAAAGATCTTGCGTTTCTCTGCCATGTTTTTCGATCTTATTAAAATTATACGTTAATAACAACCCGCCCCACCAATCAAATTAGCGGCAGGACATAAACTGAAACCGCATGAGCGTTAGTGCGAGAATCAGGTAAAATTATCTCAACTCTGAGTAATTTGGCAATCGATTAAATCAATGTCCATATCGTAAGAGGAAGCGTCGGTATAACATATTACGCACAATCAGCATTGTTTAATGGATAACCTTTGTAAGGGTAATTGCCTATAGCTTCAAATTAATAACGAAAACTCATAACTTGTTGTCACTACCTACTTTTGATATTCGGAGCAGTGGTTTATCTTGTAAAATAGCTCATTTATATTATTTATAATTAACTTTTTGACGGGCTCTAATTTAGATTGATTGGTATTCTATCTTCTTATTTTTATAATAGAGATTGGGATTTTTTTCCCTTGTTATAAATCGAAGCTAATGGCCTTCGATGTTATAGTCAAACTATAAGCTATGTCTGAAAACGTTCCAGATTTATTTTCACGACATAAGTTTGATGATGGTTCTCGGCGGCCATATGCCATCTAATGATTGTGCCAGTCAAGTATCAGATACTGACTGCAGTATTCATGGCTTTTGTCAAGAGTAAAAGACAAGCAGGCATTGATTATTTATTAGATAAAACACATATGGAACGTAACCGTGCACATTAGGTTTAATTACATTACCCATCATGATATTGATATAATGCTAAATGAGTTTAGACTATCACTTGGTATTAAATAGGCTATTCTCGATATTCATCTTGTGATGACAGTCTTTAGGGTTAATTCGCCGTCTTTTTTAAAAGACTTGGAGTTTTCGTGACTTTTGTTGCCAAAAATGTTCGGTGATGATGCTATTTTCCGACACGCGTGACATTTTCAGCCATCAAGGGCGCATCGTGTTGGCGGAAAAGGGATTGACCTTAATCCTTATCGTGCCGCATCGGCACTAGTCGATCGTGAATTGATGTTTTACAATCTCGCATTATTATCGAATACCTCGATGAACGATTGCCGCACCCCCATTGATGTCGATATATCCGGAAGTACTAACCGCCTGATTATATATCGCATTGAAAACGATTGGTATGAGCTAATGCTTAAAATTGAACAAAGCAGTAGAAGCGAAGCAAAGGAACTGTTGTCCGTAGCGCCGGTATTTAATGAAACTCCTTTCTTCATTAGCGAAGATTTCGCCTAGTAGATTGCTACTTAGCGTCACTACTATGGCGTTTACCTCAGTTAGGCATTGCAACTGGCCAGTGTAGGGGCAAGGAGTTTTGCAAGGATATATAACGCGCGTATTTGATTGCGATGCGTTTCTGGTCTCGTTGAGTGAAGACGAACGCAAAATGTGCTTGCAGACTCGGACGTAATAAGGAAGAAAGTTTTACTTTTGACACGTGTCGCTATTAGGCATCGCCAAATAGAAAAAATTTGTTACACGTTTCGGTAGTTTGTGATTCTTGTAAGCTTCTTTGTCTTATTCTAATATTTAGACACTATGCCGCATTCCTATGGCACTATGCGCGATAGGAGCAATCAGACTGCAGCAGTCGCTCTGGTTTTACCGTCAGCTATAATTTGTGCATACGACTATACCCTTTACCATTTAATTGCGAATAAGCTTTAATGCCGTTCTAATGTATTTAAAAAATTCAACAAGTTGTCGATAGCAGAACATAACGATAGGTGATTAGACTGAAAGTTGTCCTTCTTGTACGTAGCATTGCACATTGTGCCATAGCTTCAGTGAACTCATACGACTTTTTACAAGAACAATAGTTAGAAATTAGCATTTCGTGGACTTCTCGGAAAGGGAATTACATCACGAATATTTTGTATTCCCGTAATATATACTATTAGTCTCTCAAAACCTAATCCGAATCCTGAATGCGGAACGGTGCCATAGCGACGCAAATCCCGATACCACCAGTAATCGTCTTTATTGAGACCCATTTCCGCAAGACGTTGGTCCAACCGGTCTAGACGCTCTTCACGCTGTGACCCGCCGATGATTTCACCGATGCCTGGTGCTAGGATATCCATGGCTGAAACGGTTTTTTCATCGTCATTCATCCGCATGTAAAACGCTTTAATATCCTTAGGATAGTTTTTTACCACCACCGGGGCTTTGTAGTATTTTTCTGCTATATAGCGTTCGTGTTCCGAAGATAAGTCAATGCCCCATTTAACTTGATTTTCAAAAATCTGACCACAGTTTTCCAGGATCTTTATTGCTTCGGTGTAGTCGACTTGTGCAAAATCTGCACTGATAAATTGTTTGAGACGATTTATTGCCTCTTTGTCGATCCGCTCAGAGAAAAATTGCATATCGTCGGCTCGTTCAGTCAATACCGCCTGAAATAAATATTTCAACATAGCTTCCGCTAAACCGACAGCGTCATCCAAGGTAGCAAATGCAATTTCTGGCTCAATCATCCAGAATTCGGCGAGATGGCGGCTGGTATTGGAATGTTCCGCCCGAAACGTCGGGCCGAAGGTATAGATTTTCGACAAAGCGCAGGCGTAACTTTCAGCGTTTAACTGTCCTGACACCGTCAGGAAAGTCTCTTTTCCGAAAAAATCTTCCTCATGATTAATTTTACCGTTGGGGGTGCGCGGCAGATTCTCTAAATCAAGTGTGGACACACGGAACATTTCAGTGGCGCCTTCCGTATCGGAAGCAGTAATCAACGGCGTTGATACCCAGAAAAACCCTTGCTCGTCCATGAAACGATGAATGGCTTGTGCCAGCGTGTGACGTACCCTAATCACTGCGCCGATAAGGTTGGTGCGTGGCCGAAGATGAGCGACTTCGCGTAAATATTCCATGTTGTGATGCTTAGCTGCTATGGGATAGGTACCAGGATCATCTACCCAACCAATCACTTCAATTACTTGCGCCTGAATTTCGTAACGTTGACCACCCCCAGGGGATTCAATAACCCGACCAGTGACCGACACGGAACAACCCGCTGTCAGGTGTAAAATTTCGTTCTGATAATTCGGTAAGGTATTATTAATAACAGCCTGTAATGAATCGAAACAAGAACCATCATAGACAGCAAGAAAGGATATTCCAACTTTGGAATCCCGGCGAGTACGCACCCAACCTTGTACAGTGACCTCACTGTTAGCCGGCATGCGCCCTTGCAGTATATCGATTACAGGGACTATGCCCATAAACACTCTCTTATTTAATTAATAGAAAAGGTTGTTAGCCCGATAACGGGATACAATATTTTTCTTAGCGATGGCAAGATCATGTATTATTTCTGATTTTGAAAGAAAATAGCTTTATAAGCAAAGCGTTTTTGTGGTACGTAAAGTTATTCTGCTCTATCTGATAGATATATTTTCTGATTACACAACTAAAGACGTTCAATAGGACATTATAACCGCTTATATATCCATCATGTAAAAAGTTAAGTCGAATTTTCTTAACAACGTTAATTATTTCTGTAGCGTCTGTGCATTTCGCAAAAAAAAAATGAATAATGACTCGTTTTCTTATGCGATCTTAAACACAAAACAGTTAGCAAGTTACGTATATAAGACCATTATTTGTTTGCTTGCATATTTTCAATCCACCAGGACAGTGCTTAAGGCTAGCATTCATTGCCATGCCGACGATAGTCTGGTGTATGTGTAAGATAGAGAAATGAAATTAGAACATTTCATACAGTCTGCAAATGTAGTACTAAATTTTTAGTACCGCATGAGTATTACCCTGAATTTCATCAGCTTTACTACATGGCTTGCTATATACACTGTCTCAAAGTGAGATCGTATCGTTATGAGTGTTTGCGCTGATACACACTCGTGCAGAATAGCTGTACGATATTAATATTACCCCTCTTTACTCTGATCGACCACAGGATGTTTGTTAGTAAGAAGGACACAGAACTTATGCTAAGCCAGATGGTCAAACAAAATGAGCTTATTTAAAAATTAAAGAGTATATCGGTGATATAACCGTTACAGAAGCATTGTATTCTTAGGATTCCAAACACTGCATGGATAAGAACACTGTTATCCTTTGCAACAGCGCCTTATTTGGCTTTATTAATCATTCTACTTTAGGTTGTTTTGTACAGATTTCCATACTCTTCTTTTTTTAAAGTACATATGGTAAACACGTTCTTTACTTTCAAGCCAATGTTATTTGATGTTACGGTCATTCGGAAAGTTTAAAACTTCATTTTTCTATCGAAGTGCTCGACTAGATATAAATTAGACTATCGCCGATATGGCAACGAATGTATCTGAATGCAGGAATACTGAATGAGAATGAGAAATTAACTTTAATACTATTCTGATAAATTAAAAATCTGCGCTAAAGAAGATTATATCTGCATTCCTTGTTCTTTGACTAATTATTGCTTTTTATTTCCTTAAGTAAGATTAAAGTTGTAATTGCTTTAAATAGCACACCTAATCTACGGCTTCATGCGCCATGAAAGCATAGTTTTCATACACGACACTTTTCTGGTAAGCATCTACTGTATTGCAATTTTCCTGAAATCTTGTGACGACAGCACACAAGATTGCAGTTATTTTTTAAAAAGTACAACTAATGGCTGTCATTTTAATAAATTACAGATCGTGCTACAGATATTCTGTGCTTTTGGCCGAGAACATCTACCGAGTCCAAACATGGCGCCTTCGGCACAAGCAGGCCAGCAGCCGTTACAGAGGTCGCCATATCTGGCGCTAAACGGGATAATACCCTTACGCCGCCAATTGCTAGAGTTTTAACTATTATTACCGCGACACCGGCTTGATGTAGTAAGCGGGGCAAAGATAGAGAAATATTGTGGGTGATCAATCTTACATTCAGTACAGGAGTAGCGTATTGACATCGTAAAAATCAATGAATAATTCTAACGTAAACTAGCAGAAATCGATGGTAACTGTTACCGGTGGTTGCAGCTAGAGCAATAGAGGTTCCCTCACGAGCAGCGTCAGCATTTGCTATAGTTTAAGCATATAACAAAATCTTCCTTCTCAAGCGGATCTTGCAAAGCTAATAAAATTCAATCTCCGCTCACCGGTTTCCGGTTGCTGCCGGCAGCGTGTATTAAAAACATGCCATAATACCAGTGTGTTACTTGAAAGGCTGAAACGAACTATGCCTAAAGCGGGCAAGTAAACCATTTCATACAGAAAACGTTAGACTTTCCTGATTAGAAAAATAGAGCAACTATGTTGCTCCAGTGCGATATGGCGAGTTCAACGACTGCAGACTTACGGCAGGAAACAGGGTGATTTTAACCACGCGGGCTTTCCAGTGCAAATTTTGCTAACATCCCCTGATCGGACTGTTTCAGCTTACATATGTAAGCTGAATTGCGTAACTGAAATTCAAATATCATTATAAGAGGTATTAAATGAAACGTGCAGTGATTACCAGCCTGGGGATCTTATCAAGTATCGGTAACAATCAAAAAGAAGTCCTATCCTCACTGCAAGAAGGCCGCTCCGGGATTACTTTTTCTCAGGAATTGAAAGATTCTGGGATGCGTAGTCATATCTGGGGCAATATCAAACTCGATACCACCGGGCTAATTGATCGCAAAATAGCGCGCTTTATGAGTGATGCCTCTATCTACGCTTTTTTGTCTATGGAGCAAGCGATTGCTGACTCTGGACTGACTCAAAACATGGTGTCCGACGACCGTACTGGACTTATCGTCGGTTCCGGCGGTGGCTCACCGCACAATCAAGTTGTCGGATCTAATAACATGCGTGCTCGCGGCCTGCGCGGCGTGGGACCTTATATGGTTACCAAGGCGATGGCCTCCGGTGTGTCAGCGTGTCTGGCGACCCCTTTCAAAATTCGTGGCGTTAACTACTCTATCAGCTCCGCCTGTTCAACTTCTGCACACTGTATCGGAAATGCGGTGGAAATGATTCAGCTCGGCAAGCAAGATGTGGTATTCGCGGGTGGCGGTGAAGAACTGTGCTGGGAAATGGCTTGTGAATTTGATGCTATGGGCGCATTATCCACTCGCTATAACAAAACGCCGACTAAAGCGTCGCGCACGTATGACGTCGATCGCGATGGATTTGTTATCGCCGGTGGCGGCGGTATCGTAGTAGTGGAAGAGTTGGAGCATGCTTTAAACCGTGGCGCTCATATTTATGCTGAGATTATCGGTTATGGTGCAACTTCTGACGGTGCGGACATGGTCGCGCCGTCCGGTGAAGGCGCCATCCGCTGCATGCGGATGGCCTTGAAAGATGTTCATACTCCGGTAGATTACCTAAACGTTCACGGAACTTCTACGCCAATTGGCGACGTCAAGGAGTTGTGGGCTATCCGAGAAACCTTTGGCAGCCAGCATCCGGCGTTTTCTTCTACGAAAGCGATGACCGGTCATTCTCTCGGTGCTGCCGGAGTGCACGAAATTATCTTCTCGTTGCTAATGCTGGAACATGGATTTATCGCTCCGAGCATCAATATCGAACAGCTTGATCCAGAAGCAGAAGGCATGAACGTTATTACTGAACCGACCAGGCGTGTGTTAACCACAGTCATGAGTAACAGCTTTGGTTTCGGTGGCACCAACGCAACGATCGTGATGCGTAAATATAGTTAAGGCGTGTCAGATGGGATCGAGACGTGGTGATTTCACAGAAGGACGTTAGTTTTTGATGCTCTTTTGCTGTTAATTTTCTTTCACATCATACATATTATACCTACTATATAGGTACTACGCGGCGAGTAATATACTGTTTTGTTGTGCAGTTATAATAGTTAGGCATTTAGTGACATTATGCATTTTTTGTCGGTGTTGTTGCCATTGACTGCGGACTTGCTGCGAGCCCTTTGTTAAAAGAACTTCATAGTGATTTTAGCGATACTCAACTGCTGATTGGCACTCAGAACTGCAAGTGTGCGCTAATAAGATGACGTCACAAGATAAAATATTGCTGTCAATACTAATGACATACGTACAGAGGACTACTTATTAGTAACCAGCGCATTTTCTTATGTTTAGACTGAAAAGTTAACGCTTGTTAGTCATCTTATTATAAACAAGATCTATTCTAAAGCGATATAACATTAAACGTCTTCCTCATAAAATCATTTATTGCCAAAATTAGCAACAACATTCTCACATACTACTACTAACTAGTAGTGCTAATTTCGCACTAATAACACATTGCCTATCATATCTGGACGCAAGCATTTGCACCAATACCTGCGTATTTTCTCACATAGATCTTGCGTTATCATTATTAATTATGATTAAACACCAAGTACTATCTATATAGTGCACTATTAATAGGTTTTTAATGATAGTGAACTAAATACTCATTAAGCTATTGTCGCCCGGAGTGACCGAAGTTCCCTTGACCACGTTTGCTGGCATCAAAGGATACCACCACATTAAACTCCGCCTGCACAACCGGCACAAAGAGCATCTGTGCTATGCGCTCTCCAGGTTCAATTATGAAAATATTCTTACCGCGATTCCAAATCGAAAGCATGAGCGGCCCTTGGTAGTCGGAGTCAATTAGTCCTACTAAATTGCCTAAAACAATACCTTGTTTATGCCCTAATCCGGAACGTGGCAAGATCATTGCCGCCAGATTGGCATCGGCAATGTGAATAGCCAGCCCGGTCGGAATCAGGGTGGTTTCTCCCGGAGTCAGCACCATCGACTCATCGATGCAAACGCGTAAATCCAGACCGGCGGACCCCGTAGTGGCGTAAGTCGGGAGTGGGAAATCAGTGCCAATACGGCTGTCTAAGATCTTAACATCGATTTTTTTCATCATAATGGCTGATAATTCGTCAATGAGTTGTTGAATGAATGGGACTCACAAGTAAGATTCTCTGTCCTACAGAACAGATGCAACACGTTATTTTCACTGTTAACTTTTGACCTGTCCGGAAATGTCACTAGTTATTTAGTTATTGAGACACGTTTGCCTGGCGTTATAAGTTTGAGCAGAAAATCCACCGCCGTGACACCGATTTTCAATTAAGACACCCATGTCCGCCCCTCCTTATTACATAATCTATGCTGCCTGTGGATAAGCAGGTGCACATTAGATACACCGGCACTTAATCGTCCAGAAAGCTGCGTAAGACTTCAGAACGGCTCGGGTGACGCAACTTACGCAGCGCTTTTGCTTCGATTTGACGGATACGCTCTCGGGTAACATCAAATTGTTTACCAACTTCTTCTAACGTATGGTCGGTATTCATATCGATACCAAACCGCATGCGCAGAACCTTAGCTTCACGCGCAGTCAGACCGGCTAGCACATCGTGAGTAGCTGAACGTAGACTTTCCGAAGTAGCTGAATCTATCGGCAGCTCAAGAGTAGTGTCCTCGATAAAATCCCCTAAGTGCGAATCTTCATCGTCACCGATAGGTGTCTCCATGGAGATAGGCTCTTTAGCAATCTTGAGCACTTTACGAATTTTATCCTCCGGCATCAGCATGCGTTCCGCCAGCTCTTCTGGCGTCGGTTCGCGTCCCATTTCCTGTAGTATCTGCCGGGAGATACGGTTGAGTTTGTTAATGGTTTCAATCATATGCACCGGAATACGGATGGTGCGTGCTTGATCGGCGATAGAGCGAGTGATGGCCTGACGGATCCACCAGGTGGCGTAGGTGGAAAACTTATAACCACGACGGTATTCAAATTTATCCACCGCCTTCATCAAACCGATATTGCCTTCTTGAATCAGATCAAGGAACTGCAGACCACGGTTGGTGTATTTCTTGGCGATAGATATAACCAGGCGCAAGTTCGCCTCGACCATTTCTTTCTTGGCTCGTCGCGCTTTGGCTTCGCCGATCGACATGCGACGATTAATATCTTTTACCTGTTTAATGCTCAAACCGATTTCTTTTTCAATCTGGCGCAGTTTTTGCAAGCTGCGGTGCACATCATCGTCGACTGCGTGCAGTTTTTCCGACCAAGGTTTGTTCATTGCTAGAGCGGTACTGAACCAGCTTTCACTAGTTTCATTTCCTGCAAACAACGTGACGAAGTTTTTCTTAGGCATCTTGCTGATTTCTACGCACAATTTCATAATCACCCGTTCCTGGGTACGTACGCGATCCATCATGGCACGCATGTTATTGACTAGGTAATCGAATTGCTTTGGCACAAAGCGAAACTGCTTGAAGACATCGGAAAGGTTGAGAATTTCAGCAGCCGATTTAGCATGGCTGCGTCCGTTAGTTTTAATAACGGTACGAGTAATTTCGTATTGTTTGCGCAGCTCAACAAATTTTTGGCGCGCCAGTTCAGGATCGATGCTGTTATCATCATCTGTGCTGTCGTCGCGGTCCTCTTCCTCCTCGCCATCATCGACGATTTCGTCGACGGAGAGTTCGGAACCGATATTGGTAGCGGTGGGCGCTATATCTTCTTCCACATTAGGATCGACGAAGCCGGTAACAAGATCGGACAGGCGAGCCGTGCCAGCTTCAACGCGATCGTATTGCTCTAGCAGGTAAGTAATAGCCTCAGGGTACTCGGCAACTGAGCACTGAACCTGATTAATTCCATCTTCAATACGCTTAGCAATATCGATTTCTCCCTCGCGTGTTAAGAGCTCAACGGTACCCATCTCACGCATGTACATGCGCACGGGGTCTGTAGTTCGCCCAATTTCGGATTCTACGCTGGACAAAACCTGCGCCGCAACTTCTTCCGCATCCTCGTCGGTATCAGAAGTAGTTTCGGTCAGTAGTAGGTCATCGGCGTCCGGTGCTTCTTCCATCATTTGGATGCCCATGTCATTTATCATTTGAATAATGTCTTCGATCTGCTCTGAGTCGACGATATCCTCCGGCAGATGATCATTGACTTCAGCAAACGTCAAATAGCCTTGCTCCTTACCACGTGTGACAAGTAGCTTGAGCTGTGACTGCGGGTTTTGCTCCATAAGACGGTATCCACACTTCAAAGTAATATTCGGTTGGTTGGTGAAAGCGCATCACCAACTAGAAATCTAGGCTTTGTTTTTCACCGCAGCCCAATACGGCATCGTGTAGGATCTTGCCTATCAAATATCGGCAATTAAATCTTGTCATTCAGGTTTTTCGCCAGCGCTTGATTTAGCAGCCAAAGTTCTTGGCGTTCTTTGGTCGTCAAACCGTTCGTCCGCTCACGGGCGATAAGCGTTTCTTGACGGTGTTCAAGTATGGAGGCATAAAGACTTGCTAAGGTATCTGTAAATGTAGCCTCAATCATCTCGTCTACAATCATGTGGTTCCAGATCGCCAGGGTTTCAAGCTGGGAGTAAAATTTATTCTCCCGATAATACTCTAGCAATTGGCCAGTGGTTAATCCTGGTTGAGTCTGGCAGGTTTGCACTAATTCAACAAACAACGGAACGCCTGGTTGATTTATCTGTCCAAGTTCCCTCACCGTATGTACTAAGGAGGAAAGCTGCGGATTCTGTATTAGTAATCCTATCAGTATACGCATGGTTGTGCGTTTTATCTGCGGACGTAGTGAAATATTTGCTTTCAGAGGTGCTGTGGGAAGCAGTTTCTCTAGTTGATTGTCATCTAGGATCCCTAGTTTATTGCCCAATTGTTGGCGCAGGTAGAGACGCAATACCTCGCCAGGCACTTGTCTTATCAACGGTAGTGCTAGCATGCTCAACTTAGCGCGACCATCTGGGCTACTTAAGTCAACTTGTGGCATTAGCATCTCAAATAAAAACGTCGACAGCGGTTGCGCCTGTGCAATGTATTGTTCAAATGCTTCTTTGCCGATTTTGCGCACTAGCATATCAGGATCCTCCCCGTCCGGTAGAAATATGAAGCTTAGCTGGCGGCCATCAGTCAAGTAGGGAAGCGCGTTTTCAAGTACGCGCCGAGCCGCTTCCCGTCCAGCGAGGTCGCCGTCATAGCAATAGATTACTCGATCGGTGATGCGATACAGCAGTTGCATATGATCAGGAGTAGTCGAGGTGCCTAACGAAGCTACTACATAGTTGATACCGAATTGTGCTAGCGTTACGGCATCTATATAACCTTCGACCACGAGTAATCGGGATAATTTCGTATGTTGCTGCAGGGCTTCATGCAGTCCATACAGCTGGCGGCCTTTATGAAAAATATCTGTTTCTGGAGAATTTAGATATTTCGGCTGACCTTCACCTAATATTCGTCCACCAAAAGCGATTACCCGCCCGCGTTTATCGCGGATGGGAAACATGATACGATCGCGAAAACGATCGTAGGTGCGGCCGTTTTTATTTATAACTATCATGCCAGTCTCATTGAGCAAGGCTCGTTCTTCTGTTGAACAACGAAAACGCTTATAAAGATTATCCCAGCCTGGCGGCGCGAAACCGATGGCAAAATGATTAATGACCGCTTTGCTTAGCCCGCGCTGTTGTAGATAGTGACGCGCATTCGATGCCGTCTGTTCCTGTAGTTCCTGTTGATAAAATTTGCTAAGCTTGTCCATCAGTTGGTACAAGCTTTGTCTCTGTTGGTACTTTTTCTGGCTTGAGTCGGCGTTCGTTTTATATGGCACGTCCAGATTGTGTTGAATGGCAAGCTCCTCGATAGATTCGAGGAACTCCAGCCTGTCATAATTCATCAGAAAATCGATGGCATTACCATGGGCGCCACACCCGAAACAATGGTAAAATTGCTTTTCGCTATTTACAGTAAACGACGGAGTTTTCTCACGATGAAATGGGCAGCAGGCGTGAAAATGCTTGCCCTGCTTTTTGAGTTTTACCCGTACATCGATCAGATTAACGATGTTAGTGCATGCTAACAAGTCATTGATGAAAATACTTGGGATTCGTCCAGCCATAAGTCCAGTCAGATAAGCACTTGAACGATAAAAGACAGTGCAATCCTTCCGGATGACACAGAGCTTTTAATATATAATAGCGAAGCGAAGTCTGTAGATTAATTACGCGACCGGGGTTAATCGTGTATGCCGGAAAATTAATATAGACGAGCGCGGCGTGCGTTTTCGCGAGCCAGTTTCTTAGCGTGACGTTTAACGGCGGACGCTTTGGCGCGCTTGCGTTCAGTCGTCGGTTTTTCATAGAACTCGCGACGACGAACCTCAGCCAAAATACCTGCTTTTTCGCAAGAACGTTTAAAACGACGCAGTGCTACGTCGAACGGTTCATTTTCACGTACTTTGATTACCGGCATATGCATTTCACCTCGATATTGTTTCTGACCAGTGCATCTCTTCAAAAATGTGTGAGATTCTACTCTAAGCCTATCTGCTTTGTAAAGTGTCACGATATATGATTTGATTCTCTGTATTTCGATTAATAAAACTCGTTCATATCAGGCACAAAAATTAACTCTTACATTACCTTCCAGATATCAACCGTTGATTAAAAGCATACGATGCTTGCGATTTTCTAGCGTCTACGGTTAAGGACTACGCAAGTACTCAAACATCAACTTTTGCAATTATCTAAACTGTTTAGTATGCTTTAAATAATAAGCGAATTAGTTTTGGAAAACTCAATGAGCCAACTCTTTCGCTAAGTCGTCAGGAGTTAAAGGAAGACATTGGTTGTTCTTTTAATGCATAAAATGGAATTGCTCATTATGTTGTAAATGTACCGGTGATACTAGTGGATCATCAACAGTTTCGCGACTTGACGTTACAGCGTCATTCATCAACACCATATAGATATTTGAAGAATGTAGTAATGAAACTCTTGCTGATCACGATTTGAGTTTAATATGCTATTCTCAATGTTTTCATTCTGTGTAAGCATTACAGTTAGTACGCTTTGCTAAAGTGATGTTTTTACTCAGCAGTTTTAAAATACCTCAATAATGTTTCTGCGATAGTAATATACCAACGAGGTACTTTACTCATCTGTTTTCCAGTAATATTTTCAGAAGCGATACTCGCGTATAGCCATCATTGTGTGGTAAATTGCTTAAAGATGATTAGGTTCAAGCGCTACATTAATAAAAAATTTGTATTATAATTCATCTTTAATTCATGACGACAGCGTCCATATACGGCCTGCACAACTTATCAGTCAATTATGCATCATAGAGTAAGCGGCCGCGTACCTCTCATAGAGGCTGCGTGCGTATTTTTATACGCTATATCTTGTTAATCCCTGCCACAGAATGAGATAAAATCGTTAGTGAACAAAACATAGACTGTCAGTCTGTGCAGAGCAGTTTTCATGAGGCTAAACGCATCCGGCAGTTACGATATTTTCTTTAGACTCATGATATGCTTCTACGCTCAATTAATTAGGGCTGTGGTCCTCATAAACCAGGAAGACGACGTGTATGCAAGCAACTTTCGAGACGGCAAAATGGCTATTATCATGGCACAAAGCGATTGGAGCACCCTACAATTTTCCGCATCGCACTACACGTTTTTTGAAGCAAAATTATTTCGGCACACCGCACACTAAGTTATTCAGCTTCGCTGAGCAGGCGACAGAAAACAGTTATACAAGTAATTTTTGCCGACGCAGAGGCGCAGTGCATCTGCTAGATATGCTAACAGTCAAGACGTTACTTCCCGTATTAGGTGTTCTAGTACAAAGCACAACACTTAGCAGCGTGAACAGCCTGTTTCTATCGTATAGTAAAGCCAGCGCAGCAGCGCAGCCAACGCTGCTCTCTTAGTCGCTTAAATTTTAGTGCCGCATGATACGACGCTAACTGAACGTCTGAGCCAGTGTCGTCAACAACAAACCAATGAAGGGTGAACAATCTTGACCCGAGGGAACGGACACGAAACCCCTCTTCGTATTGGCATCGACCAATTGGATCGAATGCTACAGCAAGCCGGCAAACCTCTATGTATCACAGAGCTCTTGGTCTGACTCAATACCGAATCCGAATCTATTTAATCCCAGCAAAGCGTAATTACCGCAGAAATCGAGCGCTGGCCAGAAACAGCTCTCATCTGAGAGCTAGCACGTCACAATAGCTTTGTCAACCGTGATATTTCCCCTTTTGGCTGACCGCTTAACGCAAAAGCAACTGCTGGATCAATTATGTTTAGCAACCGCCCCTTTGAGGCTGTTGACAAGTCTTGCCAATGGGTGAAAATATTTATTTTCTTCGACTATTTAGCGCGACGGTCAAGAACAATGACAGCTTCGGGCGATGAGGCTGGTCTTCCACAAACGGTAGCAGTAGCGTCGAAAAGGGAATCGCTTTTGATAGTGAAGTGTCGCTGCTAGGCGCGTCAGTTCTACTGACGGTGCTCAGGTTTTTTACCCGCTGACCCATAATTTCATCTAGATGGAATCCTACCATTCAGCTTCGCGCCTCCTATCACCAGACAATAGCCTCCAACGATAAGCGGAAAATATGCTCAGGCTGTACTGCAAAGATTATTGGAATAATGCAATGACTCATTAATGAACTAGCTCCAAAGCTGTATAACAGCGACCACTGAACGCAAAACAGTGCCTCTATTAGTCAATATGAGGCGCATTTTTGGACTACCGTTGCCGACACTGGTTGTTAGCGCACACGCGGTGATATTGAATATGATTGGCAACGAGGTGAGAACAGAGTGGCTGGCGGACCACTAGTGTTTGTGTTCAGAACAACAAGATACGCCTCGGTTGTTCAGCTCGTTTATTTATCGAGAAGGCGATTTGTGGCCTCGAGGAGTTGAGTGTTAGTCTGATTTGACGTTTTTTCTAGTACTTTTCTTTGATGTTGCTGTCCGCCATATCACACGCCTCGGTGAGGCGGACATTGCTCTAGAGAGCTTTAGCGTTGATGTTTTCCTATATGCATGCTGTACATGTTTCGGCGCGCAGCCACCGGAATCGGAACTCCGTCAGTTATAGCAGCTGCACTATCTAAAAAGTACCGAACGTTATGTACAACGTTTACATGCATTGGAAACATAATCGGAGACGAGACTCTAGATAACACCTTTTTGATCCGGGTCATGTTAATCCTATTGTCACAACGCTGATTATGTTTTTGTTGTGACAATTAAAGTCTTGGTGAACAGGTGATACTATTAAAACAGGCGCCAAGCAGAATAGAAAATAGCGATAAAAAATAATATTGCCGAGCGTCAACTCCTATCTATGCAATAGTATCTACACCGTCTCGGCGTAGTAACAGATCTTACGCCTATAACCAGTCTCAGTAAAGCGAATATATCTACTGCACCATCAGTAGTAGAGCGCCGCACAAATTCAGCGACGCTGAATTTCAGCCATTGAAACGAAACTCATGCAGTATGACACCGCTAGTGGAAACCTCGACGATCGATCCATGATGGCACCAGGCGCCAAGTACTGCACGACAACGTTTCCCGGGCAATTGATGGATCGCTGGCTGATGGGTATGACCATGGATCATCACCGTCGAGTCGGTATCATCCATCGCGGCTATAACTGCTTGCGCATTGACGTCCATAATTCCGGTAGTTTTACCAGAGTTAGCGCGCAAGCTATTAGCACGCATTCGATCGGCAATACGCAACCGTAGCCACAGCGGCAAGGACAAAAATAGTCGCTGTAGACAGCGTTGGTGCATCCAGCGGCGAAAACGCTGATAGTCGTTATCGTCGGTGCACAGCGCGTCACCATGCAAAATCACGATCCGTAGCCCATTTAGAAACATTACTTGCGGAGCGATCAATAGCGTTATGCCGCAGGCAGCGGCATAACGCTTGCCAAGCAAGAAATCACGATTTCCGTGGATAAAGTAGCAGGGAATGCCGCGCTGAGTTAGTGCCTGTAGTGCGACGGCAATTTCGTGATGCAGCGGATTAGGATCATCATCACCAACCCATACTTTAAATAAATCGCCAAGGATATACAGCGCTTGCGCAGCTATCGCGCGCGCGCGTAAAAAATGCAGAAAACCGGCGGTGATTGCCGGCTCTCGTGCGCAAAGATGAATATCTGCGACAAATAATGTTGACATACGTGGAATTACTAACGTCTTCTTTATGAAGACCTATTATTTTTAGATCATTGTTGACTTTATGTTCTATCGACACCTGGATAGATTTCTTCATGGAAAGAATAAACACTTCTCTGGATCATAAAACGCTTAATCAGGTGATGTAAAATGATATTAAACTTCCTTCGGCAGTAATTGAGACAATCTTCAACGGTTAACGGCGCTTTATCCGAAAGGTTTCTATAAGAATATCATCGTACTTGATATGTAAAGCGACCATAAATAATGTTCTGCAAGTCTGGACCGAAAGATCCTTTGGTATGACAACTCTGTTATAAAATCAGAAATAAACTCCACGTTAGGCAATAGATCAGATTTGCTTATAACATAATAAGTTGAATTTAATGAGACCTGATAAATGAACCATGCTTTAGTATCTAAAGGGTTATGTGGGATATCTGTGGCGCTAAAAATAAGTAAAGGCTTATGTTCTTATGTGAACATAAGCCTAAAACAACCAACTAGCATTATTGTTTTGACAACAGACAACAACTGCGGCACTAAGCTTTGTGCTATTGGCAATTTGTTTTGGCGTAATTTTTTAAAATGCACCAGAACAGTCTTGAAGCGAACTTTCAAATCCCTGCGTCTTGGATAGTTTAATGTGTGTCTAATTAAGATGCCTAGATAGTAAAAATGAAATTATTTTCTTCCCGAAATACATCGACTTCCAGTTTTTCTATACCATACCCTTGCAATAGCTGCAACTTCAAGGTTCAATGCCTCGTTAGGTTTATTGACTCTAATTCCTAGTCGTTCTACACAAATAATCCGCAGACACATGGAAAAACTTTTTATGCTAAAAATTTTTAATACCTTAACTCGTAAAAAAGAGGTATTTAAACCTATTCATACCGGTAAAGTGGGCATGTATGTGTGCGGTGTCACCGTGTATGACTTATGTCACATCGGACATGGGCGCACCTTCGTCGTTTTTGACGCTGTCACCCGCTATCTTCGCTACTGCGGTTATAAAGTATATTATGTTCGTAATATCACCGATATAGAGGATAAAATTATTCACCGCGCAGCTGAGAATGGAGAGACTTTTCAGCAACTTACTGAGCGTATGATTAGAGCAATGCATAGCGATTTCGACCAGTTAAATATCCTACGTCCTGATCAGGAGCCGCGCGCTACTCACTATATAGATGCTATAGTCGAACTGGTTAGTCAGCTCATTAGTAGAGATCATGCCTATGTGGCAGATAACGGTGATGTTATGTTTATTGTAAACAGTGACAGCAATTATGGTTTGTTGTCCCGTCAAGATCTCAAGCAGCTTAAGGCTAGCACCCATGTCGGGGTAGCTACTGTGAAAAGAAATCCTATGGACTTTGTGTTATGGAAAATGTCAAAACCTGGCGAACCAAGCTGGCCGTCACCGTGGGGCTATGGCCGCCCAGGTTGGCACATTGAATGTTCGGCTATAAACGGTCAACAACTTGGCCATCATTTCGATATTCACGGCGGTGGGTCGGATTTAATATTTCCACATCATGAAAATGAAATTGCGCAGTCTACTTGCGCCCATGACGGTCCCTATGTGAACGTTTGGATGCACGTTGGCATGGTAATGGTTGATCGCGAAAAGATGTCTAAATCACTAGGAAACTTTTTCACCGTACGCGACGTTTTGCGGTATTACGATGCTGAAACTGTACGCTATTTCTTGATGTCTGCCCATTACCGTAGTCAGCTAAATTACAATGAAGATAATCTCAAACAGGCACGTACAGCCTTAGAGCGCCTCTATATCGCCTTGCGCGATACCGATGCAAGCGCCATTCCCGAAGGCGGGGACCGATTTGTGACGAAATTCATCGCCGCAATGGATGATGATTTCAATACGCCGGAAGCCTATTCTGTTCTATTCGATATAGCCCGGGAGATCAACCGCCTGAAACGTGAACAGCCGACGGTGTCACAGGGGATGGCTGCAACGTTACGCCAATTAGCCGGCGTGCTTGGTCTGCTAAAACAAGAACCAGATGTCTTTCTACAACAAGGTCCTATTGAGGATTACGTCATGATAGAATCGTTAATCCAACAGCGCAATAACGCGCGCAAAGCCCGACAGTGGATCTTAGCGGATGAAGCACGGGATAAACTGGCTGCGCTCGGCATTGTGCTGGAAGACAGCCCCCAGGGGACGATTTGGCGCCGTGGTTAAAGGGCTTGTGCTGGTAGTTTTCACTACAGTGTGTTAACCGTCACACGATCTTGTGCCTGCTTAATCACCAAACCGTTTTCGTACCAGTCTAAAATTTTCAAAAGTCACAGATGTAAGGGATGAGATATAGTTAAGATTCCGACATTGTCGTATCGTGATAATTTTCACAAGCTTGTAAAGTATTTTGGATAAGGGCGGCCACTGTCATTGGTCCCACGCCGCCAGGCACAGGTGTAATGTAGGCGGCGCGCTCGACGGCACTAGCATAATCTACGTCCCCTACCACCTTGCCGTTCTCCAGACGATTAATCCCCACATCCATAACTACCGCGCCGGGCTTTATCCACTCGCCGGGAATAAAGCCTGCTTTTCCTACTGCAATGACTAACAGATCAGCATTTTCAATATGGCGCCGTAAATCACGAGTAAAACGGTGAGCGATGGTCACAGTACAACCCGCTAGCAACAGTTCGAGGCTCATTGGGCGACCAACTATGTTGGAGGCGCCAACTACAACAGCGTTAAGACCAAAGGTATCGATATGATAACATTTCAGCAATGTCATAATGCCGCGCGGGGTACAAGGACGCAGCAACGGCGCGCGTTGGCACAGGCGACCGATATTGTAGGGATGGAGACCGTCTACATCTTTATCCGGCGTAATGCGCTCGAGTACGTTGATACTATCTATTACCTTCGGCAACGGCAGCTGTACTAAAATCCCGTCTACCCGATGATCGGCATTTAATTGATCTATTAAGGTCAACAACTCCGCTTCCGTGACAGTATTGTGTAAGTCATAAGTGAAGGAGATGAAACCAACGTCTGCACAGGCTTGACGTTTACTTGAAACATAAATTTGCGAAGCGGGATCACTGCCAACCAGCACTACCTCTAGTCCCGGTGCGCGCTTGCCTGCTTTCACACGCGTTTGCACCCGTGCGGCTACTTCTCTTTTAACCTGTTGGGCAACGGCCTTGCCATCAATTATTTTTGCTACCATCTAAATCGAGCATCCATCAATGTAATCAGGTTAAGAGCATTATTTTGACATGTCAGATATATCATTTATCCTGCCCATTTTCTAGCAGCATAATAGACAGCAAGGCTATTGACTCCAACGCTTACCTCCGTATAAGCTAAACCGCATTCAGCACCAAAGATGGTGCTATGCGCCCTTAGCTCAGTTGGATAGAGCAATGGCCTTCTAAGCCATAGGTCGTAGGTTCGAATCCTACAGGGCGCGCTAATAAAACTAAAAAATAACAAGTACCCTAAGGTACGCTGTTGTCTCTTTAGGAGTCAACTCATTCTTTATGATGTTTTGGGTTAGTTAGAGCCTGTCATCATATGATGCAGATATTGATAATTGCATCATTTCTGATTTTGAAAAGCAAATGCTTTGATAAGCGAAAAGTTTGATGTCAAGTGATTTTTATACATTTTAGTTTCCTCACTATTGAGGCGCTTTAAAAATATACACTAGACTATCGTTGATACATGAATAGTTCTAGATTCGCAGTCTTGATCTACTGTGTAATAAGGAAAGCCTTTCCCATTTTACGCTTATGATTGCATAAAAAACACGTTCTAGCTCGTTTTTTTGGACCAAGAAATATATAGATGTATTATGATGTATGTAGTTACATTAAATGTTTTGCTTGCAAAACTAGTTGAAAATAGAATCCATACACAAAACTCACTAAATATTAATAGTCAACAAAAACATACTTATCGGATAAAGTAGCATCATTATTTTCCAAGCAGGCAGATTATACTTAATGTCCAATGCTGGTGGTGTTATGGCATTCGATTTTGGTACGCGCAGCATCGGCGTGGCTATTGGTCAGCGTATCACTTGTACCGCCTGGCCGCTGAAAGCGTTCAAGATTCGTAACAACGATGACTGGCAAGAGATCGAAAAATTATTGAATGAATGGCAACCGGAAATAGTAGTAGTGGGCTTGCCGTTGAATATGGACGGTAGCGAACAGCCGTTGACTGCCAAGGCACGTAAGTTTGCCAATCGGCTTCACGGTCGCTTTGGTGTTCAGGTAGCCTTGCACGATGAGCGCCTCAGCACTGTTGAGGCCCGCGCGGGTCTATTTGAACTCGGAGGCTATCTCGCACTAGAAAAAAGCAAAGTCGACGCGGAGTCAGCGGTAATTATACTAGAAAGCTGGCTCGAAAAGTTTTTTAAGTAACCTTATGACAACAATACATATAAGGCTATTGGATGCCACGTGACTTTGCCATCTAGTCTCAGTAAGATATCCGTACACATCTCGTTTTTAATCATTTATCATGATGATATCATGATAGGTGGGTGTTTCATTTAAGTCTTTAATATACCCATTTACATTTTACCTTGTACCGAATAATCTATACTATAGGTGATTATGAAGGTAATCTTGTGTACATTTAGAGTTAAGCCCCTCAATAGCGAAAATAAGGTTAGAACATTTTCAAGCGCCTTTTGCGAATGTAGCGTTAACCTTATGCCTCAGGCGACCAACAACAGCATCCGTTACAGCTCGGGAATGCAGATCAAATAGAATAACCAGGAACAGGATTTCTAGAAGTGCGGAAAGAGTTAACGTGTTTGCCTGTATAGCATATGTGCCGCGTCTTATATAAAGAACTCCAGCAGCGAATTGAGGAATAATTGGCCTTTCTTTGTTACCTGCCAATGGCTAGCGTTCTCTGTGATATAATTTTCGGCTAAAGCACGCTCCAACGCGGGGCGCACCGTGTCTTCCGTCAGTCCAGTCAAAGTGGTGAATTCAGCACGCGGCGCTGCTTCTAGTAACCTGAAACGGTTCATAAAATATTCAAACGATAATTCAGCGGGAACTACTGAATAGCGTTTATCTAGATAATTTCCCTGCATATAACTACGTGGATGGCGGGTTTTCCTCGTACGTAATATAGTGCCATCTGGCTGGGTCAGCTTGCCGTGGGCGCCACAGCCGATGCCAAGGTAATCACCAAAGCGCCAATAGTTAAGATTGTGGCGGCACTGGAAACCAGGGCGGGCGTAAGAGGAGATTTCATACTGACAGTAACCCGCTGCTTTTAGCAGCGCGTCGCCTTGCTTGTGGATATTCCAGAGCGCATCATCATCCGGCAGTACCGGCGGTCGTGAGCTAAATAATGTCTTCGGTTCTATAGTTAATTGGTACCAGGAAAGATGTGGCGGCGTTAAGGCAATCGCTTTGTTTAAATCATCAAGTGCGCCAGCAAGTGACTGATTCATTAAGCCATGCATCAAATCAAGATTAACACTGCGCAAGTTCAGTGACATCGCTAACCGCGCCGTGCGTTTAGCCTCATCCGCATCATGGATGCGACCAAGACGGGCGAGTTTTTCTGTTTCGAAGCTTTGTACTCCGATGGAAATACGATTGATTCCTGCCAGCTGATAGCCCAGGAAACGATCCGTTTCGACTGTACCTGGATTAGCTTCCATGGTGATTTCGGCGTCCGGTGCTAACGGCAGACGCCGGCGGATGCCATTAAGCAGAGACTGTACAGTACTAACCGAAAGCAAGCTGGGAGTGCCACCGCCAATAAACAAAGTATTTATGGTGCGATACGATACCAGAAGTAAGTCATGATCCAAATCTGCCAACAAATGATCGATATATTCCTTAGGCGGCACTTTGCCTTTTAGCACATGGGCATTGAAATCACAGTAAGGGCATTTTTGCACGCACCAAGGAATATGTATGTACAGACTGAGCGGCGGAAAATTAGGCATAGTGTAACGTCTCCAAGAGACTTGTGAGCACCCAACCGTGGTTAGCGCCTGCTTGTTTGCACGCTGAGCACGGCATCGGCACTGCCCCTATAGAGGGAAGATAGAACTGTAACCAAAAAGTGCCAGTACCGGAGAGTTTGTGAGAGATGTTGCCAATTCAACTGCTATAGTGAAGCATCATCGGCGTTGTGTCGGAACAGAATATTTTGTTCAGATTCTGAGGATTGCTAATGTCTTCGACCGCATAACGAGCCAAATAAATTCCCGGCGTGCCGACGAGCGCATTTACCGATAAGCCTGAATTATTGTCGATGGCGGCAAACCAATGACTCTGGCCGCGTAGTGACCTTTATAAGTATGTTTTCATACTTTACTAATTATTATGTGCCGTAATGACATTGGACTGCTACTAGAGTTGGTCGATACTAAACTATTTATGATTCTCCAGTTTCCCTTTGTTAAAGATAACCCGACTTTTACATACTACGGTCTTTCTTAATTTCTGCTAAATATCTATTACAGCCGATACCAAATTCCAGGAAACAAATTCATGCCAAGATAATTCAGTGCATACAGTATAAGGGTCACTAGCATTGCTGAAAAATCAATTCCACCTATGGCTGGCAGAATACGGCGGATAGGCCGCATCAGCGGTTCACTTAATTGGTATAGAACTATGTCCATCGGGCTGCGTTTCTGGCTAACCCAACTAAGTAATGATCGGATCATGACTACCCAGAATACTAGTTCTCCGACCGCTTTCAACAGCGCTAGTAGTCCGCCCAGAAAATAAACCGGATCGATGATCAGGACATGTGTCTCGATTAAAGTCAACAACGGAAATTTGATTATTGTCAAGATAAATGTCAATAGAAACACAGTAGTGTATATTGGGCAAATGCTGGGCATCATTCGGCGCAGAGGCTTGATTACAAGTTGGGTGATTTTAACGATAAATTGAGAAAAAGGATTATAAAAGTCGCAGCGCATCCATTGCATCCAAATGCGCAACAGTAGCACCATAATATAGAGGTCGACAAGTGTTTTAACTAAAAGCGTCAGCGTTAGCATAAGAAAATAATATCCTTAATAAATTAACACGCGCCGTGTAGGCGATAATGCTTAGAATAATTTTCATCTTTTGGCGCATAAGCGCTCCTTGCATGGGTGTCGGAGGTACAAAGAAGCTGTTGATTCACGTGAGTTTACTTTCTAGTGCCAAAAATTCGTAGTGCCAATACGCACCAGAGTACTGACATTGGTGTAATAACCTCTGGCATGTTATCCGTCATATCTAACAATAATGCACCTACGCCTCCTGGGTAGCGCGTTGTCAAGTTTCATGCAGAGAATATGTGTTTGAAAGCTGCTAGCTGGCGCGGAAATTGCTACGTCGGCATTACCATCAAATCACGTGATCATGGGTTCGGGCGCTCAATGGTCAGCGCTGCCAGCGCCAACACCTCTACAGGTGCAATATTGGCTTCGATAGCTTGTTCACTGATGTTAATTTGAAACATCACATTGATTGCGCCTGTTTTACCGATCGTTAATCATTTAGCTGTAGAGCCAACTTGATAGACGGTACAAGGTGTGGCGCCAGTTAAAATTTTCCGTAACCGACCTGCTTTTATTGGTTTGTAACAAACCGACACAGTGCTAGTAAAGCCTACTCCTTAAGACCGTTTACGGAAGCAGTCGATTTCCGCTCCCTTTTATAATGTTTTTCCACAAAGGCTTGCTGACCGGTGTGGATGACAGCCTCAATTTTTTGTCACAAGTTTAATGTTACTAACGGCGGACGAAGTAATCTGCAGCCTTGCGAATTTTCAGATGAATGCAACTATAGATTTTTTCTCGATCATTCTCATGTTTTAGAAAGTCATATAGCATTACCTAGTGAGTCATAGTGTAGAAGACAATGCCTGTGATCTGCATTTTGCCCTTGTCAACCTGTCGATAATTCTCGATATAATCTGCTGAAGTCGCTGGAAAAGCTGATTTTAGCTGAAATCACTGTACTCAGCACTACCTTAACGCCTAGGCATTGTCATTTGCTTACGCGTGGTGTCTAGCAGTCGGTATGCCCGATTTTTGCAGGTCTCTCCATGAATCCATGATTCCTCGCCACTGTATAATTGTCATAAAGACGCACTCAGCAATATGGCGATTCTGTAGAGATCGGTATTAAAGCTTTTGATGTGCTTGTTGGATAGCATTAGCATGACAGACTTCATTCCTTATTTCAGCTTGTTTAATAACTAAATCGCTATCATAGTCTCAGTCGGTCGACACATAATCTATAGCAAACTCCTTGAGTAAGTTTAGATCGGATTGTCAGTTAACAGCATAAGATGTTAAAATTGCTTTGAATAGCATGCCATGCACATCTACGGTCAGGTGTTATTTTTGTTGAGCCTCCTGTTGTAATGTCTACTTCAGGTAAGGAATGGATATACCTCCTCATATCGACCTCTATAACGAAAAAGCGATAGGTATTTTCTAACAACATAATTAAGCGGCAGATCTCTCCAAATAAACCCTGTACTTAGGATCCAAAACACTTATAGTAATATACAATCTATTATCTTCTGCGACATCACTTCATATGTCTTTTCTGACGGGAAGTAAAAGCTCGTTGTTCTCTCAGCAGCGGTCGGCAATATCATGCCGATGATGTGCTAATAAATTCATCTTTCCATTGTCATAGCTTCACATCTTGTAATTATATCCTATAAGATGTACTACTGCTTGTTTTTGCTTAAAAAATCAATGCCTGTCTGTAGCTTATGACAACATCTTTAAATTTTGTTGATCACAAGGCTCACTTTTTTATCCGACAAAGAGATTATCAGATACACTCTTAAATGCCTATTCTATTACCCTGTGGATAAAAAGAGTTGGCATTGTGTGGAAAAAAGATCTGTAGTGTGGTGCATTATGCTTCATATTCCTTAACGGAACCCCCGATAAGATCCATTGCGGGAAAATCGTTTCAAATGCTTCGCATGTTGCATAGCTGTAATCTGTGTCAAAAAATAAGCTTGAATCATTTGTTTTTATTTGGAGTCCGTCATGTCATTTTCGTTTTGGCAGCAATGTCTTGCCCGATTACAGGATGAGTTATCTGCCACAGAATTCAATATGTGGATAAGACCCCTACAGGCAAAACTGAGTGACAACATTCTAGCGCTTTATGCTCCTAACCGATTCGTGCTAGATTGGGTGCGGGATAAGTATTTAAATAACATCAACACCCTGCTAAATGATTTTTGCGGTACCGATGTACCGCTGCTGCGCTTTGAAGTAGGTAGAAAACCTCCGAAGCTGGCAATGTTGCAATCCTCTAGCCGTCATATCAACGAAGCGTCTGTCCAGGCAGCGGTTGTCTGTCCGCGGCTAAGTTGCCTAAGCTGGGATAGCGCTTCAGTTCAGTTTGAGTGTTCTTATTACTCTAATGTAAATGCCAAGCATAACTTTGACAATTTCATTGAAGGTAAGTCCAACCAGCTGGCATGTACGATAGCACGACAAATCGCCGATAACCCGAACGGCGCTTATAATCCGTTTTTTCTTTATGGTGGAACAGGATTGGGCAAAACTCATTTACTGCATGCGGTGAGCAATGGCATCATAGGGCGCAAGGCCAATGCTAAAGTGGTGTATATGCATTCCGAGCGTTTTGTCCAGGACATGATTAAGGCTTTACAAAACAACACCATAGAAGACTTTAAACGTTACTACCGTTCGGTTGATGCGTTGCTTATCGATGACATTCAGTTTTTTGCTAATAAGGAACGCTCACAGGAAGAATTGTTCCATACTTGTAATGCGTTATTGGAAGGTAATCAACAGATAATCTTGACTTCCGACCGCTATCCGAAGGAGATAAATGGGATGGAAGACCGGCTGAAGTCACGCTTCGGCTGGGGACTGACGGTCGAGATTGAGCCGCCAGAATTTGAGATGCGTGTGGCTGTATTAATGAAGAAAGCCGATGAGAGCGCGATCCACATGCCAAGGGAAGTAGCGTTTTTCATCGCCAAACGTTTGCGTTCTAACGTGCGTGAGCTAGAAGGTGCGTTAAATCGCGTCATCGTTAACGCTCACTTTACCGGTCGGGCGATTACTATCGATTTCGTGCGCGAAACGCTTCGAGATTTGCTGGCGCTACAGGAAAAGCTGGTCACTATCGATAATATCCAGAAAACGGTGGCCGAATATTATAAAATCAAGGTGGCTGATTTGCTCTCTAAACGACGTTCACGCTCGGTTGCTCGACCCCGACAAATAGCGATGGCGTTATCGAAAAAATTAACCAATCATAGTCTGCCCGAAATGGGCGATGCTTTTGGTGGGCGTGATCACACGACGGTGCTACATGCCTGCCGAAAAATCGAGCAGTTGCGTAAAGAAAGCTGCAACATTAAAGAAGATTTTTTCAATTTACTTAGAACATTATCGTCCTAATTATGAAATTTATCGTTGAACGTGAGCAACTCCTTAAACCTTTACAACAGGTCAGCAACTCGTTAAAGGGGCGCCCAACCTTACCGATTTTAGGACACTTGTTATTGCAAGTTGCCGAAAACCGTTTGCTGTTGACCGGTACCGATTTGGCAATGGAAATAGTTGCGCAGGTCACACTAAGTACCGCTCACGAGCCGGGAGCAACCACAGTGCCGGCACGGAAGTTTTTTGATATCTGCCGCGGCTTGCCGGAAGGTGCAGAGATCACTGTAACGTTGGAAGGACAACACATGCTGATTCGTTCGTGGCGCAGTCGTTATTCGCTGTCCACGTTATCTGCTTCAGACTTTCCTAATCTGAACAATTGGCAAAGCGAGGTGGAGTTCACGCTGTCGCAATCTATTTTGAAGCGATTAATTGAATCGACCCAGTTTTCTATGGCACATCAAGATGTTCGTTACTATCTTAACGGTATGCTATTTGAAACTAAAGACAAAGAGTTGCGTACCGTGGCCGCCGACGGTCATCGTCTGGCTGTCTGTGCTATATCTGTTAGCAAAGCGTTACCGGCCTACTCTGTTATTGTCCCGCGAAGAGGCGTAATAGAGTTGATGCGAATATTGAACAATGGAAATAATCCTGTGAAAGTGCAAATCGGTAGCAATAATATTCGCGTTAGCGTCGATGATTACATTTTCGCCTCAAAATTGGTTGACGGCTATTTCCCAGATTATCGCCGTGTGTTACCGAAAAATCCCGATAAAACGCTTGAAGCAAGATGTGATGTGCTTAAAACAGCCTTCGCCAGGGCTGCAATCATTGCTAATGAAAAGTTTCGCGGCGTGCGGCTGTATTTAAGTGCCAATCAGCTGAAAATTACCGCTAACAATCCGGAGCAAGAAGAGGCAGAAGAGATTCTAGATGCTGTCTATCAGGGCAGTGAGATAGAGATCGGTTTTAATGTTAGTTACATGCTTGACGCTCTGAATGCGTTAAAATGCGAAGGTGTGCGACTACTGCTAACTGATGAAGTGTCTAGCGTGCAGATTGAAGATAGTGCTAGTCAGGAAGCCACTTATATCATTATGCCGATGCGGCTGTAGCCAATGTGGTAAATGGTCGCCAATTTCAATTTTTTGTGAGTGTCAACGACAACGCTAAATTAGCGTTCTATAAGCCATTTATGCGTTTGATTACGGCCTCGTATTTCGTACAACGCGGATAATGTCCCTGACATTCCCGATGAAAGGGCAAGATATTCAAAGGGGAAAAGAGTAAAATGAACTTTTAATCTGAAGATTAAAACGAGCGGGAAAAGTTGATGTTGAATTCTTATGACTCTTCAAGTATCAAAGTACTCAAGGGGTTGGACGCTGTACGTAAGCGCCCGAATATGTATATCGGAGATACCGATGATGGCACCGGTCTGCATCATATGGTGTTTGAGGTTGTAGATAACGCTATTGATGAAGCCTTAGCTGGTTACTGTAAAGAAATTATGGTCAAGATCTACGAAGATAATTCGGTTTCCGTGCAGGATGATGGACGCGGCATTCCGACCGGCATCCACGAACAAGAAGACGTCTCTGCTGCCGAAGTTATTATGACCGTACTGCACGCGGGTGGAAAGTTTGACGATAACTCCTATAAAGTGTCAGGCGGTCTGCATGGTGTCGGTGTGTCAGTGGTAAACGCTCTGTCGGAAAAACTTGAACTAATAATTAAAAGAGAAGGTAAAGTTTATCGGCAAACCTACTATGCTGGCGTGCCACAATCACCTTTAAAAGTGATAGGTGAAACAAATAAAACCGGCACTACCGTGCGGTTCTGGCCGAGCTTTGATACCTTCACGAATAACACTGAATTTCAATACGAAATCCTAGCCAAGCGATTTCGGGAACTATCTTTTCTGAACTCCGGCGTATCTATACGTTTGCACGATAAGCGCAACGATAAGGAAGATCACTTTCATTATGAAGGTGGTATCAAGGCTTTCGTGGAATATTTGAATAAAAACAAGACACCTATCCACCAGGGTGTATTCTATTTTTCAAATGAAAAAGACAGTATTGGTGTGGAAATCGCGCTGCAATGGAATAACGGTTTTCAAGAAAATATTTACTGCTTTACCAATAATATTCCCCAACGCGACGGCGGTACCCATCTAGCCGGCTTTCGTGCTGCACTGACTCGCACGCTGCATTCCTATATGGATAAAGAAGGCTACAGTAAAAAGGCCAAGATCAGCGCGACTGGTGATGACGCTCGCGAAGGACTTACCGCCGTGGTTTCTGTTAAGGTCCCGAATCCGAAGTTCTCATCTCAAACCAAAGACAAACTGGTTTCGTCCGAAGTAAAACCGGCGGTGGAATCACTGATGAACGAACGGCTAGTAGAATATTTACTGGAAAACCCTAACGATGCAAAAATTATAGTGGGGAAAATTATCGATGCTGCCCGTGCCCGTGAAGCTGCTCGCAAAGCGCGCGAGATGACTCGCCGTAAGGGAGCGCTAAATCTAGCGGGCCTGCCGGGCAAGTTAGCGGATTGCCAGGAGCGTGACCCGGCGCTGTCGGAGCTTTACCTGGTGGAGGGTGACTCCGCCGGCGGCTCGGCCAAACAAGGTAGAAACCGTAAGAATCAGGCGATATTGCCGTTGAAAGGGAAAATCCTCAACGTCGAAAAGGCCCGTTTCGACAAAATGCTCTCTTCCCAAGAAGTCGCTGCCCTCATAACCGTCCTTGGCTGTGGCATCGGCCGAGACGAATATAATCCGGATAAGTTACGCTATCACAATATTATTATTATGACTGATGCCGATGTTGATGGCTCGCATATTCGCACTCTACTTTTGACTTTCTTTTATCGTCAAATGCCGGAAATTATCGAGCGCGGCCATGTATTTATCGCCCAACCGCCGCTTTATAAAGTCAAAAAGGGTAAGCAAGAGCAATATATTAAAGACGATGAAGCCATGGATCAGTATCAAATAGCGTTAGCAATAGATGGTGCCATGCTACACGCTAACGCGAATGCTCCGGCGCTGGATGGACAACTGTTAGAAAATCTAGTGATCGAACATTGCGCCGTACAAAAAATGATCCTCCGCATGGAACGCCGTTTCCCGCGTGCGTTGCTTTATCACTTGATTTATCAGCCGTCTCTGACTGAAGCGCAATTAAGTCAACAGGATCAAATCATAAGTTGGATGGCCTCTCTGGTGCAAGTACTGAACGATCATGAGCAGTATGGTAGTAGATACACTTATAAAGTACAGGAAAATCGTGAACGCCAAGTGTTTGAGCCGTTGCTTCAGGTGCGAACGCATGGCATCGATACGGCTTACTTGCTGGATTACGACTTTATCCATAGCGGTGAATATCGCAAACTGACGACGCTTGGCGAAACGCTAGGTGATCTTCTTAAAGAAGATGCTTATATTGAGCGAGGGGAGCGGCGTCAGCCGGTTACTAGCTTTGAGCAAGCGCTGGAATGGCTGATGCAAGAGTCGCGCCGTGGCTTGGTGGTGCAGCGCTATAAAGGTTTAGGCGAAATGAATCCCGAGCAGCTATGGGAAACGACTATGAATCCAATCAACCGTCGTATGTTGCACGTCACGGTAAAGGACACCATTTCAGCTGATCAGCTGTTTACTACGCTAATGGGGGACGAGGTAGAGCCACGGCGTGCGTTTATAGAAGAGAATGCTTTAAAAGCCGCCAATATTGATATATAACGTATTTTCTGATGCAATCTCAGATGGTGATTGATCGACACAAACAGTGTCGCGACATGATCGACAGCCTTGTCTAGTTATATAGCCTAAAGTGACCCTGTTTAATAGGACGAAGACTAACAGCAGGCACAATTCGAACTGTTTTCCTGGCCGAATGTCTTTAGACTATTCATTCTGCTATACGATTAAGTCAGGTATGAGCAAGAAACAGCGCGTTCACGTTACGCGCTTCGGAAAAGTCTGACGCGTCAAGCAGCATTTGCATGAGGCTTATCGGCCAGTACACCAGTGGTAATAGTTCCCCCATAATATTTTGTTGGATAGATACGACGGTATTATACTTAGGCAACGCAATATAAAGTTGCGTTCATCATCGCTCCGTATTTACGGTTTAGTAACAGGCGCGCAGTACCCAATAAGGTCATCGCTGTTTCTCGATAGAAAAGCTTTATGCGCTCATAGAGCGGTTCGCTATTGCTGCATTCCAGATCAATCGTGAATAGGTGAGACCAGGCAACAATCGACACACAATGTATTTTGAGTTTTTCTGATTCTTATCGTTTCTGAAATTGTGTACTGGAAGATGAAAGCGAGTATCGATCTAGGTAATATTATGCGCTAAGAATAGACCGAGCTGTAACTTATCTGCACAGCATGACTTTACTCACCTCAACCGGCAATAGATAAGTTTTGTCTTTGAAAGCATTTCAGCTTCATTTTCTCTATCGAGGCAATCAATCAGACATACACTTGGTTCGTTGATATGACAATGCATTGTGTGATGGACGTGAAGGCGTTAAAGCAAGTTCAATAGCATTGATTTAAGAGCTTTCTTTATGAATTAAAGAACATTGGTTATTCTTTCTTAGGAAAGAATAAATGGTGAGGAATATATTGATAATAGTCTGATGTATGTCAAATACACATTATCTTCTGTAGTGTGGTAATAAAGTTTGATTTCATGGTCAAAAAATACATAAACAAATTATTCTGTTAATTAAATTCACTAGAGATTTCTGAATGGCTGATGCATAGCTCTTTTACAATGTCTTGTTGGATTCCATTAATCATGTAGTAAGAAAATATACTCATCGGATAGGTTGGTATCACTTGAATTAATATTCATTCAAATCAGAAATTAATTTCATTAAATTGAACATGACCAATATAATTAATATCAGCGAATCTAAATTACGATCTAATCAACATAAACGCTCTTTACAACCGGATCAACTCCATTTATAGTTTGCCTTCTTGCGGAGGAGTGGCCGAGTGGTTGAAGGCACCGGTCTTGAAAACCGGCAACACGAAAGCGTTCTAGAGTTCGAATCTCTACTCCTCCGCCACTTTCTTTTATCATGACGCACATCTGCTGATATTTTATAAGTTAAAGACGAGTCTGCTTATTCTGTTATGGATAAATGGAAAAGACAGTTGTATATTTTAGAAGCTATTGTTATAAAACAAAAATATAGAGAATAGTATATTCAAGACGTAAATTATTGTGAAGATAACTTAGCTTCATATCAGAACGATAAATAATTTCATTGGACTGAAGGTATACGCCCACGTTTTGCCATTTGTTTTTCTAAAAAGAAAAAGCAAGAGTCATCTTGAACTAAAGTTAGTATCTACTATATGTACGAAAAGACAATCTTCTCGTTGTTTTGTATTTCCGCAGATGCTACAGAAATTATCAACACTAAATTTGAGTGTTCTTATCCTACAATCTACCTTCTTTGATAGAATATATCAACTCACCGAGACACTTTTATAACAGCGGCAATTAATGTTAAACTTGACGCAAGTCAATATTCATGATCGGCGACCTAATGATTTTCCCTGAAAAGCGTATTATTAGACGTGTTCAGTCCGGCAACGGAGCTGTCCATTGTCAGGATTGCAATATCAGCCAACTTTGTATTCCCTTTGCTCTCAATGCGAACGAGCTGGTTCAGTTTAATAATGTTATTGAACGTAAAACACCACTCCAGAAAGGGCAAACGCTATTTCAAGCCGGTGATGAGTTAAGGTCGCTTTATGCCATCCGCTCGGGTACGATTAAAAGCTATACTATTACTGAACAAGGTGATGAACAAATAACAGGTTTTCATTTATCCGGCAATTTGATGGGCTTTGATGCTATTGGAAGCAGCCAGCATCCTAGTTTTGCTCAGGCGCTTGAGACGTCAATGGTTTGCGAAATTCCTTTTGAACACTTTGACGATCTTTTCGGTAAGATACCTAATCTGCGTCAGAAGATAATGCGATTGATGAGTAGTAAAATTAAAAGTCAGCAAGATATGCTTCTACTATTGTCGAAAAAGAACGCTGAGGAGCGTCTGGCCGCGTTTATCTATAAACTTTCATACCGTTTTGCCCAGCGCGGATTTTCTCCACGTGAATTCCAACTCACCATGACCCGTGGTGATATCGGAAATTACCTTGGCCTAACGGTGGAAACCATCAGTCGCTTATTCGGACGCTTCCAAAAAAGTAGGATACTGGCAGTAAAAGGCAAATATATTATTATCGAAAATCATGCTGATCTGGCCGATCTAGCCGGCTTGCCTCAAAAAATCACCTGAATAACGGCTGTATCGGCAATTGTATTATTTTATTAACCAGACTGTCTGCGCAAAGCAATCTATTTGGTTCAGCAGTTGTGGAATCGCTTTAGCGGCGATCATCATAAGATGAAATATTGAGACAAAACTCATGTTATGATTACATTTTACACTAATATAATGAATAATTTAATCAAACCTAAGATCTGCAGCTACCTTTTGCTGCAGCAGTCTGCCACGAAAACTACACTTTCAAGATGCGAACTAAACAGATACTGATATATATAAGGTGACCACAACGCATGAAGTTCTCGATAGTCACTAAATTAACAGCATTACAAGAGCGACGCGCAGAAGTGGAAATTTTGCTCTGTGATGCCAGTGTTGTAGTTGATCAAGTCCGTTTTCGCGCTCTGTCAAAGGAGTACGCGCAGCTTTCCGATGTTACTCGTTATTTTCAGTTGTGGCAGAAGCTACAAGAAACTATCCGCACTACGGAGCATCTACTGCAGGATTCAGAAATGCGTGATATAGCGCAAGAAGAGTTGCTGGCGTCTCGCGCAAGTCTTGAACAACTTGAACAACAATTGCAAGTTCTGCTGTTGCCGAGGGATCCCGATGACGAACGCAGCTGTTTCCTGGAAATACGTGCAGGCACTGGCGGTAATGAAGCAGCACTATTCGCAGGCGACCTGTTTCGCATGTATAGTCGTTATGCTGAGCTTCGGCGTTGGATGGTGGAAATCATCAGCGCTAGCGATGGAGAACACGGCGGTTTCAAAGAGGTTATCGCAAAGGTGTCCCATGAAGGGGCCTACGGACTACTGAAATTTGAATCCGGTGGTCATCGCGTACAGCGTGTACCAGAGACTGAATCTCAGGGCCGTATCCATACTTCTACCTGCACTGTAGCGGTAATGCCGGTAATTCCTGAAGCAGAGCTACCGGAAATCAACGCTGTCGATCTACGTATAGATACCTTTCGTTCTTCCGGGGCTGGCGGCCAGCATGTGAATACCACTGATTCAGCTATCCGCGTCATCCATTTGCCTACCGGGCTGGTGGTGGAATGCCAAGATGAACGCTCCCAGCATCAGAATAAAGCGAAGGCGCTAGCCGTATTAGGCTCGCGCCTTCGCGCTGCCGAACTCCAACGCCGGCAGCAAGAAGAATTTTCCACGCGCCGTAATCTTTTAGGTAGTGGCGACAGATCTGATCGCATCCGAACCTACAATTTTCCCCAAGGGCGGGTTACTGATCACCGAATCGGTCTGACGCTTTATAGGCTGGAGGAAGTTATGGCAGGCAAGATCGACGTGTTGATCCAACCCATTATGCAAGAATATCAGACCGATCAGCTTGCCGCGATGTCCGAGACATCCTGATGAACTGGCAACAATGGCTAGCTCAAGCCGTGTTCAGGCTGCGTGTGTCCCACAGTCCAAGCGCCAAGCGCGATGCCGAAATTTTGTTGGCACAAGTGACCGGCGTAACGCGCACCCATCTGCTGGCTTTCGGCGAAACTTCTTTGACGACTGCGCAGCATACTACACTCGAGGCGCTACTAGTACGGAGAGAACAAGGAGAGCCTATAGCTTATCTAATCGGTGAACGTGAGTTCTGGTCTTTACCGTTACGCGTGTCGTCCGATACGCTAATCCCACGTCCTGAGACAGAATGTCTGGTTCAGTGCGCGCTAAACCTATTATCACCAGACCGCGCTGAGGTACTGGATTTGGGGACAGGAAGCGGTGCTATCGCCCTAGCGCTGGCTTCAGAGCGGCCAGCATGGCGGATAACTGGCATCGATCGCCTGCATGGTGCTGTGGAACTCGCTCGTGATAACGCTGTGCGTTTGGGACTAAAAAATGTGCAATTCCATGAGGATAATTGGTTTAAATCATTGCAAGCGAAACGCTACAATCTTATTGTGAGCAATCCACCTTACATTGAGGTGGAGGATCCCCATCTCATGCAGGGGGACGTACGTTTCGAGCCCCGTAGCGCCTTAGTATCAATGCAAAATGGGCTGCAGGATCTAGCGGCAATTTGCCGCGGAGCGGAGGCCCATTTAGAATCTGGGGGTTGGTTGATATTAGAGCACGGTTGGCGTCAAGGAGCAGCCGTACGCGGCCTACTCGCAAGTGCCGGTTTTGACCGGATAGTTACGTTGCGCGATTATGGCAACAATGAACGCGTCAGTCAGGGACGCGTTCACCAGCGCAAACGTAACCGACGTTATTAAGTAATTCCACTTGGTAATGTTTTGTAAAGGCGCTTATATGCGTCAGTCGTTTCAACGTTAAAAGACAACAGGTTGTATCGATAGGTGTCGGTACTGGCTGAAGGTAAGTGCAGCACAGTTTAATCCGTGTCAGTGAGGCGTTCGCTTCTTATTGCTATTACGCGTCCGGCTTTAAGCCGGCTCCAGCAATTGTCGGTGTTAATTTAGGCTAACAGCGTATCTCTGACTCTTTGTATTCTGTGCGGCTGTAAAGAGATTTTCGCCCTTTCTGGCTTCATGATAACTTTCTAAGTTTACACATTGTAACCAATCGACGTATTTGTCTCCATGAAGTTCGCTCACAAGAGTTATGTGAGAGGTGCAGAAATTGGCTAGATAAACCCTAGACGCTTAGAACTGGCCGGTATAGGTTTTTGCTGTGTTTGCGGTTTGCCAATATGTTTTAGAAGTAAAATAACGAGCAGTAGTTGAACATTACGGATGTTGGTTATTATAGGCTAGGTGAAATAGTAGTATATCGTGGCGCGCGGGTTAGAAAAAATATAGAGCTTTAGATGACTTATTATGGCAAAGATAGTGTCGACTAAGAGCGATAGAGGACATATTAAGGTGGAAGCGGACAAATTACGGGATTTTGTGGTTAAAACTATTACATTACGTAGCCAACCTAGTTTTGTTTGCTTCCCACCGGTAATTCTGATAATGTCCGCTTACTAGTAAGTAAGCTTGCTGCTAACATCGTCTTGAGAAAAACTATGTTCACTATCAACGCTGTAATCCGTAAATATCAGGGAAAAGGGGAAAGCCGCCGCCTGCGGCGTGCGAATAAGTTTCCAGCTATCATTTATGGTGGAACCGAAGCGCCGATTGCTATCGCGCTGGATCACGATATCGTCTTGAACACCCAGTTCAAAGAAGGTTTTTACGCTGACGTTTTGGATTTGCTAATTGATAATAAAAGAAGTAAAGTAAGGGTGCAAGCGGTGCAACGTCATCCGTGCAAACCAAAACTGATCCATATTGATTTCGTTCGCGCCTAGGGCGAATCATCACAAGTTAAAGACAAGCGTTATTTGTTTTTTAGATAAAATCTTGTTAGACGCAACTTATTATATAATAAGCAAAGTATATTCATTAAGCTGAGTAGCTTAACTTGAATTTAGCATCAAGTCGTTCTTGTAACCATTTTCTTTTAAAATCAAAAACGACGCATACCATATCACCCTACTACATGATCTTGTTGTCATAGTCCTTGTTTGATTATTAAATTGCCATCATGGCCTTTTCGGCCAGCAAACAATCTTCCAAGTAAACTTGGATCGAATATACACTTAGCAATAGTACCAGACGTTACAATTACTCTAAGTATGCGTCGACAAGCTAGGTGCAGCTTCTGTTATATATAAGGTGAACTTTTGTATGCGTTGTATTAATCAACAACTATTCTGTACTTGCTTCGCAAGTAAAAAATCAATACCCTATACGATATAATTAGGGAGCAAGTTTATGGGGACCTATTTTAAACTGTGCAACGCCGCCATGTTCCTTTCTTTCCTATTAGTGATCAGCAAAAATAGCACAACTAATGCTTATCTTTAACTTGTGACGACATCCTTTTTCTTAGGAAATCTAGTGATGTGCTTTGGCAGCAGAGCTAAGCGCCATACGAAATCCGAAGCATAAGACTGGAATGTCAAATACATCATTATACTAATGTGAGTCCTACGATGTGACACTGCGCTATTTTAATACAAGTATCTTGGAAAGAGCCATTTTAGCATCCACCCTTGGTGCTGATATCTTTAAAGGGTAAGAGTCCGTGAAACAAACCATTGTAAATTTATCGACTATATATTAAAGGAACGGGTATTAAAATTCGGTGAATTTACATTTAAATCTGGTCGTATCAGCCCTATTTTTTAAATGACGTTTTTACACTGGTCCCGATCAGCTTGTCTTGGCAGGTTTACGCCGAAACGTACGTTTCGGCCTGTTATTTTAGCCGAATTACGCAGAATTACAAGGGTATTTCTCTTTCAATAACTACAGCTGTGGCATTATTTAAGCAATATCAACATGACGTTTTCTACTGTTTTAATCGTCACGTACCAAGCAACGCTTGCCAGTGTATTGGATTTCCCTAGACAGGCAGGGAAAAGAGCGCAATGAAATTTCCGTCTTCCCAAGAGATAGGAAGAGTTTAACACTGCAAGGTGTTCACTGCTATCAAGTTAGCAACTTAAATCTTTTATTGGAAAAAAGGCGAATCCGGCTATCTTGGTCACGATCCGTGGCTATCAGCAGTAATATGGCATTTTAGCGAGTTTGGTAAGACGAACGGCGTTAATCCCACATACAAAAGTCATTTGACTGGTCATAATGCAGAGATTAATTAGGCCAGCATATGAGCCTGCGTGAGGCAGGGCCACATTTGAACTCAGCGCATATAAATCGTATTAGAATTTTTCGTAAAGAGCTAGCGGTTAAGTGGAAATCAGCGATTTTTATTGCTCAGCTCAGATTGAGCTCGCGTTATTACGCTAGCATCCGCTTAACCTCAATACATTTATAGAGCCGCTTAATACGGTTGCGGTCTATCTTGTTCAAATATCAAACGCACAACTACTCATAAAATGCACAAAATAACTTTCTGAAAAGTCGTGATTTTTATTATACTAAAGTAAAATTTAATCTCAGGTGCTCAACACTGTACCTGCGTATCTGTAAAAACATTCCAACTTCATTTTTCGCTATTTTCAACCAGACATACATCCAACTATCGTCAATATAGCAACGCATGATTTTGGATGCAAAGATCCAAAGCAATTATATAAGCAATTTTTTAATGATTTTATGCATCGTTTCTGATTTTGACAGTAAATGATTTCAAGACAAATCATTTAATGCAAGTACGTAAATTCAAGTTATTCTAGTTTATTAGACGAGTATATTTTATTTACCACAAAATAACCAGTTAAATTCATCAGATACATTGGCTATGCATCAGTCATGTGGCTATTTGAATTTACTTAATAGTATTATTGTCATTATCATGCTGATATGATCTAAAGCGAATTTTGATTATCATTGAGATCTTAAATATACTACTCACGAGATGACCAACAGTCTCTAATGTATACAGCCCTAACGCTAGGGACATGTATTATCAGAGGCGAGTGATCGTTTTAGCGATACCGCACTGCGGTTTAAGCGTTGAATACGGATGAAATCAGCGATAAAAACCTGGACAAACACGTTTCGGCATTTACTAAAGTAAATGCGATGCCGGTTGAAAAAACATCTTAGCGAGCTAAGATGTGCGCTTCCAGTTGATACGAACTAGTAGTGGTGGTGTTATGCCGTTAGATACGGCAACATAACAGAGATAGGCACGCTCTGGCCGAGGGCAAATCAACCAACATAGTATAAGACGAAAGGGAAGTAGAGGTAATTTTATGCCTTCGGTTGAGGTCGACACAGGTAGAATCAGCGATATACAGAAAGTTCTCCAGGAGGGCGAGTTTTAAATCGCCGATGTAACCACATGTACTGATCCGGCGCTCGAAGTATCGCTTTTTCTACTACTTTATTCATATAGTTAGCAGCGGCAATGTTACTATCCAACGGCATGTCGCGTTCATCTGGCAGAATTAACAGCTCATATCTACCCTCCTGAGGCAAGCGGCGTGGTATAAACGGGATGACCGCCGGTTTTGCCGTTTTGACCAGTAAATAGGTGCCGGCGGTAGTAGCTGCCTTTGGAACAGCAAACAAAGGTGCAAACACGCTACTTTTAGGGCCATAGTCGTGATCCGGAGCGTACCAGACAATATCGCCGTTTTTCAGAGCTCGGATTATGCCTTTAATATCAGACCGATCCAGCATGGATTTGTTAGAACGCATACGCCCCCAAGTTTGCAACCAGTCCAGCACCGGATTGTTATTTGGGCGATAGACGCCGATACCTGGGTTATACATGCCAAAAATTCGCGCTCCAAGTTCAAGGGTAAGAAAATGCATGCCAATAAGCAGAACACCTTTATTTTCCGTGCGCGCGTCGGCGATATGCTCAAGACCGATAACGGAGATCCTGCGTTTGATACGCCAATCAGGCCAAAACCAAGCGATGCCGGTTTCGATAAGTCCCATACCGACCGATTCAAAGTTTTTCCGCAACAACACTTCACGCTCCATGATTGGCATATCGGGGAAACACAATTGCAGATTACGGCGCGCGATCGCCTCTCTGTAGCGCATAAAGCGCATCGCAAGCCGTCCCAAACGGGTACCCAGTATGTAGAGCAGCGGATAAGGCAGCAGTACCAATAAAGAGAGCGCACCAATACCTAGCCAGATTAGCCAATAACGAGGATGTAGAAAAGAACGATTAAAAACAGGAAGTGTAGTCATAACATCCTAAGTGTGAATATATGACAGTAAGCCTATGTCTTCAGTGTGTCGTTACAGGCCACCGTCACGAGTAAAGACAGACATTAGTAATCGTAATTCGAATCTGATAACCGCAGGATCTGATCATATACCATCTAATGATCTAGTCATGCATCGATTCTAATTTTGAAATGCAAATGGTTTTCGAGCAAGACGTTTGATGTCAATGCAAGTTATACCGTTCTATTTGTTAAGTGTATTTTGCATACTACATCATTGTTTGAGTTCAACAAGATTTTGAAGGCTATATATCAGGTACGTAAAGGTTATGCTGGCTGTTAACGTATACGGTATGTAAATCAGAGTAATTTTGAGATATAAAATTTTGTGATGATAACGCTTAATGCGACAGTTGTTTATGAAACAGACGAACAATGGTCTGATGTATGTAATAAAGGTAATCTTTTCTAGCTGTTTTATCATAAGAAAACAAGGAGCGTAAACAATGCTTGGCTGCTACAGAAATTATTAATACTATTAAACACATTAATGCATCATTGAAACAGTTTCTGTTCTATGTCATTTCTCCACTTACATCCTAATCGAGATCTGTCATAGTGACCATGCCACTGTAATTGGAAGAAATCACCGGTAATATGGATCATCAAATCCAGATAACCATTAGGCAGAATGTCAAAAAGCAATATTGCATATTTGCCACCACAAGTAACTAACTTTGTTTATCGCCAAAAAGCCAGCGCGAAGCAGCTAAATCTTGAAAAGCACTACTAGTATAACTAATAATGGTAAATAAACTATATTTTCTCCCTTGGAGATAGGGCTCTCGCGCTCAGACTTCCGCATACTGCAGCTATCGCTGAAAGCCGACAAATTGCGGCAAGTAAGGGATTTATGGACTTGCAGCGCTCTATAGTAATAGCATGCGCGCGCATAAACCATGCTACTCAATCTAGATGTCAGCCACTGTGGCGCATGAAACGACCGAAAATAAATTATGCCGCGCGCAGCTGTAAACCGCATTAGAATATAACCACCATTTGCATAAGCCTGTGTGTGCTGATGCTGTATGCTGAAATCTGGCCAATCCGTAGTCTTGGAAAAGACCTGCGCGGCAATATGGTGTGTTTCGTCAACGCTATTGCATCCAATACTACGATTTCATCTGCCAGTTCGTTGAGGCTAGACAACTCGACAGGGTTTCAGCCTTATTACGGGTGACAAGCTTTGCTATGAGACATTCAATGATTCCGTTGTGGAAGATATGACTCTAACAAATGCAACAAGCGCTGGAGCGCGCCTTGATTCTGGCGCAGCACATCAACGGCGTGACAGCCGTAATACAGACGGCAATCCTTGTTAGTCAACAGGGCAGAAATCGAAGTTACTAACGTCACTACGTCGGTTACGGTAATCAAACCGCCGGCTTTGTTCAGTTTTCTGCAAATATCACGGAAATTTAAAGTATATGGCCCCATGAGAATGGGGATGGCGTGCGCTGCCGCCTCCAGAGGATTATGGCCACCGCGCTCCACTAAGCTTCCTCCGACAAAAGCCAGATCGGCGATACCGTACAGTAGCATGAGCTCTCCCATAGTGTCTCCTACTACCACTTGTGTATTGCTGGACGGAATTTCGCCGCTGCTGCGCATGATGCAATTGAAGCCGGCTTTCATGGTCATTTCCCGTACTAACAGAAACCGTTCTGGGTGACGCGGGACCAAAATCAGCAGAAGATCTGGAAAGTTAGTTAATAACTGGCGATGAGCCTTTAATAACAACGTCTCTTCCCCATCATGGGTGCTGGTAGCTATCCATACCTGGCGTCGAGGCGCCCATTGGCGACGCAGCATAAGCGCTTTCGCTTCCAGTTCGGGAGTTACAGAAATATCAAATTTCAAGTTTCCCATAACGGCTAACTGTTTCTTTTTCAGACCGAGTTCCAAGAAACGAGCGGCGTCCTCTTCATTTTGCGCTATGATGAGCGTAATATTTCGCATGATTCCAGAGAAAAAACCGCTAAATTTTTTATAGCCGGCAGCAGAGCTGATAGAAAGACGTGCATTAGCGACTATCAGGGGGATGCCGCGCTGATTCAATGCCTTGATAAGGTTAGGCCATAGCTCCGTTTCCATGATGATAACCAGCTTTGGATTTACTTGATTAAGAAAACGACTCATTGCCCCTGGCAGATCATAGGGTAAGTAGACATGATAGACTTCTTTACCGAATGCCGACTGCACTCGCTCAGAACCAGTAGGGGTCATTGTAGTGACAGTAATTGGCAACAACGGATAGCAGTGGCGTAGTGCACGTAGCAAAGGGATAGCAGTGAGCGTTTCGCCGACTGACACGGAATGCAGCATAATTCCACCAGGTTTGACTTTTCCTTGGCAAAAGCCATAGCGTTCGGCCCAACGCCGGCGGTAGGCGGGTGCTTTCCTGCTACGCCATAATAATTGTATCCATACTAGTGGTTGGATTAAGATTATGATTATATTGTAGATCATTACAATTAAATTATTATAAAACACAGGTAATTTATATGCTGAGTTAGTTTTAAGCAGGCAATGTGAACCGGTAAATTGGAATCGCTGTTGTCACGAGTTAAAGACAGACGCTAATAGGAACATACGATCTAATTGCTTTTATGCATCAGACCATGAGTTATCTGCTACACAGTAGATGACAACTTCAGCGTTAAGCCATGTGAATATTCAAGCAATATCTCTGTATCTAGAATTGTGTATTAACCATAGCAACGATAGTCAGATGTATATCTGGTTAATCGCCTCAATAACGCAAATAATGAAGGCAGATAATATCAATTTTTCTTATGCATTCAAAAAAAATAAGAAGATCAAGAAATCTAAGTCACAATCTGTCTTTTATCTTTACGTCCCATGATGATATTTCCTAAGAACCGTCGTCACTCAAGACTAGCATTTAAGATAAACATTAGTTACTTTTTTAAAAGCAAACAACAAATGGATAGCTGCATACCATAGGTTGATTAACGCATCCATCACGCTGAGATAGTCCTATCTCAATTATAATTTTGATCTTAATATAATACTATTCTCGATACTTTCATTTTATGAAGTAAGGCAAAATATGCTCAGCGGATAGAGCAGAATCCCTTAGAAAATGGGACATAACTCAGATTTTAAATCTTAAGAACGACTTCCGGAGCGATCTTCCACCTGATTATGGCCGTTGAAAATAAGTGATATGCCGTGTGCGTCTACAAGCTACAGGTGCAGTTTTTATTGATTTCCCTATTATCAGTTCCGGTTTATCCTTTTCACAGATAAGAGTCTCAAGAATCGATGACATCTTGATTTTTTAACGACAAAAGTGACAGTAAGTATTTCAACAGTCATAATCAGGTGGAAACTTCAGGATAATATCATAACCTTGTAATAATATCTCATAAGGTATAACACTACTTCGTTTTTATTTTTGCTTAATGTTTAATAGAGAACAGACAAAACCTGTTTTTAACTCGTGATAATAACCACTTACTTTTGTAATTTCTTGAGTCGACAATAATGAGGGGAACATATTTACAGTGAAATACAGTAAATTGCTTATATTAGGTTCGGGGCCAGCGGGTTATACCGCCGCAATCTATGCCGCACGCGCCAATCTAAACCCGGTTTTGATTACCGGGATGGAGCAAGGTGGACAACTAACAACTACCACTGAAGTGGAAAACTGGCCAGGCGACCCAAAGGGACTGACCGGCCCACTACTGATGGAACGCATGTACGCCCACGCCAAAAAATTCAATACGGAAATCATTTGCGACCATATTATCCAAGTTAATTTGAAAATCCGTCCGTTCCGCCTCGTCGGTGATCATGGTGAATATGCTTGTGATGCGCTTATTATCGCCACCGGCGCCTCAGCGCGCTATCTTGGTTTGCCATCCGAAAAGATCTATAAAGGGAAAGGAGTTTCCGCTTGCGCTACCTGCGATGGTTTCTTTTACCAAAACCAAAAAGTGGCGGTAGTTGGCGGCGGTAACACCGCTATAGAAGAAGCTCTCTACTTGGCTAATATTACTAAAGAAGTACATTTGATCCATCGTCGCGATACCTTCCGTGCGGAGAAGATCCTTATTGAGCGTCTGATGGATAAGGTAAACCGCGGTAATATTGTACTGCATATTAACCGTACCCTGGAAGACGTGCTTGGAGACGAGATGGGTGTCACCAGCGTACGTTTGAAACAAGTAGCTGACAGCACCTATGAAGATTTAGCGGTCTCTGGGGTATTTATCGCTATCGGTCATAGTCCTAATACCACGATTTTTGGCGACCAATTAGCACTGCAAAATGGCTATTTGCACGTGCAGTCCGGAATCAATGGCAACGCGACCGCCACCTCAATTCCTGGCGTATTCGCCGCCGGTGACGTCATAGACTATAACTACCGTCAGGCGATTACTGCTGCTGGGACTGGTTGTATGGCAGCGTTGGACGCTGAGCGTTATCTCGACGGTCTGGATAAGACCAGATCATTTTGAGACAACACAATCGCTGCTGCATAGCAGAGACGATGTGCGCACTCAGCTAATGCTAGAATTGCTACAGGGCTGTCGTCATAAGTTAAAACAGACATTAGTTGCTTTTTGGAAAACACACGGAAATCACTATAAGATATTAAAGCTATGATATTACAGTCGCGATTCAGCTGAGTCGCGATTAACTTTTCATCCATGCAAAACCGCGTCAAACAGCACATTATGCGCTGGGTAAAACAATGTCTTCTTTGCGCCTCTTATGCGTAAACTCACATTAATGCTCCGCAAACAGGATGTTTTCCCCTTATGACAACGCTTTATACTGTAATCAACTGGTTATTGCTGTTTGTCTATTGGCTGTTGATTGCAGGCGTCACCTTGCGGGTTATGATGAAACGTCGCGCGGTGCCATCCGCTATGGCTTGGTTACTAGTGATCTATATTCTTCCTATAGTTGGAATTATTACTTATTTGTTGTTTGGCGAACTTAACCTGGGTAAACGTCGCGCTAGACGTAGTAAAGCCCTCTTGCTATCTACCGCCAAATGGATCGAAAATCTAAAAAATTATCGGCGTATTTTTGCCACTGAAAATAGCGAAGTGGCCCGGGCATTATTTCAATTGTGCGAACATCGTCAGGGCATGGGTGGTTTGAAGGGCAACCAAATGAACCTGCTGACTAGCAGTGATGACGCGCTTCAAGCGCTGGTCCGCGATATCGGCCTGGCTCAAAACAATATTGAGATAGTATTCTACATTTGGAAAACTGGCGGCCAAGTGGACCTGGTGGCGGAGGCATTGATGGCAGCAGCACGGCGTGGCGTGCGCTGCCGGCTAATGCTCGATTCCGCCGGTAGCTTGGATTTTTTCCGCAGCCCATACCCCGCGCTCATGCGGGCCGCTGGAGTGCATGTCGTAGAAGCCCTGCACGTCAGTCTCTTCCGGGTCTTTCTTCGCCGCATGGATTTGCGACAACATCGCAAAATGGTGCTGATTGACAATCATGTTGCCTACACCGGCAGCATGAACATGGTAGATCCGCGTTTTTTCAAACAAGATGCCGGCGTTGGCCAATGGATCGATATTACGGCCCGCATAGAAGGGCCGGCTTCAACCGCGATGGGGATCATTTTTTCCTACGACTGGGAAATTGAAACTGGAGAGCGCATCCTTCCGCCGCCGCCAGACGTCAATATCATGCAGTTTGAACAGGCCAGCGGACACACCCTTCAAGTGATCGCATCGGGTCCCGGTTTTCCTGAGGGGGTCATTCATCAGGCGTTGCTCACCTCAATTTATGCAGCACGCGAACAATTAGTGATGACTACACCCTACTTGGTACCGAGCGATGATTTGCTCCACGCTATTTGTACTGCGGCGCAGCGCGGTGTAAAAGTCCATATTATCATTCCACGCCACAACGACTCTATATTGGTAGGCTGGGCTAGCCGGGCTTTTTTTACCGAACTGTTAGAAGCTGGAGTGTTGATCCATCAGTTTGAGGGCGGTCTACTGCATACGAAAAGCGTACTAGTCGACGGTCAATTAAGTCTGGTGGGGACGGTAAATCTGGATATGCGCAGTCTATGGCTTAATTTTGAAATCACCCTAGTCATCGATGATGATAATTTTGGCAGCGATCTAGCACGAGTGCAAGAAAACTATATCGCTCTTTCGCGGCTTATCGAACCTACTATCTGGTCGAAGCGTCCCTATTGGCAGCGTATTGTCGAGCGACTATTTTACTTTTTCAGTCCATTATTATGATTTTTCTGGACGATTATTTAATGGGACAATAATTCTGTGTATAGAAAATTGTTTAGCAGAGCTAGATAGGAAAGATTATATTCTATGATAGAAGTGGCTCCATATTCTGTGACGCCATAGCTCTAGTCTCGTCGGACAGAGAATAGAGAGCATTGTTATCTCCATAATTATCTATTTGACTATGGATTTGCTATCTCTGCTCTTCAACTTAGCACAGCTTTACTTTACAAAAATTGGAAACTTAGTCAGAAATAATGCTCACAAATTTACGGTTTTTTTGTCCCTTCACTTCAAACTGGATCTTACCCTTCGTTAAAGCGAACAGCGTATGATCTTTTCCGCAACCTACATTAGTCCCTGGGTGAAAACGGGTTCCACGTTGTCGGACGATGATGCTACCGGCCTTTATTAATTCACCGCCGAAGCGTTTAACGCCAAGGCGTTTACTTTTTGAGTCGCGACCATTACGTGTAGAGCCGCCTGCTTTTTTATGGGCCATGTGTTTGTTCTCCTGTTAGCGCAAATACCGTTGATTCAACGTCAGTGAACTACTGTGCCAATTCACCTGGTATTGTTAACTCCAAATAACGCACACAAAAAATTTTCTGCCGTGATCGTTTGTAGATTACTTCTAAACACACCTTGTAGAAGCTAAATTCTACGCAAGAATTTAACTAGAAACAAGCGAAAGTACATATATCAAACGGAAAGGTGCAATGTATTTATTGCAATGTATCTCTTACGTTTTTCAATAAATGATGTGCCGGTATTCGACCCATGTGCGGCATTAGACTGACGATGTATATCTTTAGCCGAGAGGTTACGACTTATAACAAAGATTAATGTGCTCTCGTTGTAGCACGACAAATTAAGTGCAATGTCATACTTATTCGGCATCGGAAGCGTAACGCTACATCTGTAAGTTGTATTTGAAAACCTCCAACTTCATTTTTGTTATCGAGGAACTCAACCAGACATTTGCTTATAAAATGAATAGTTCGATGTTGCATGAGAATTGAGATTCAAGTGTCTTAAAGAAAATAAGTTAAGGTAGCTCTGCCGTTACAAGCTGGCGTAGCAGATCGATATGCGCCTCATCATCATTAAGTGCTGGGATATAATGGAACGTGCTACCTCCGGCACGTTCAAATATTTTCTTGCTTTGTACTTGAATTTCCTCCAGCGTCTCTAGGCAGTCAGCGGCAAAACCGGGGCAAATAACTTGCACATGCTGCACGCCTACAGCAGGCAGGCTTTTCATAGTTTCATCGGTAGCGGGTTGCAACCAGGGGTCACGTCCGAAGTGCGATTGGAAAGTCATTATTATCCGCTCAGGCGGGTAATCCAGCACTGCGGCTAAAGCTTGGCGAGTAACGTCACATCTCTTCGGGTAATCATCGCCTTCTTCGACATAACGCTGTGGTATGCCGTGAAATGATATGATTAGCCGATCTGGCTTACCGTACCGGCTAAACTCATGCTTAACGCTTGCGGCTAGCGCGGCGATATAGGCAGGATGCGCTGCATAATCGCGGATAAAAGTTATCGATGGTAATCGGCGGTAACCAGTAAGAATTCGTGCTACCGCATCCCAAATCGCAGCGCTAGTAGAGCAAGAATACTGGGGATACAAAGGCAGAATCACCAGGCGTGTAATTTCTTGCGCAAACAGGCGCGAGACTGCCTGCGGCAGAGTCGGACGCCCATAGTTCATTGCCAGTTCTACCGTGACATTAGGCAAGCTAGCGGCTAGTGCCTGCCGCTGTCGACGACTATAGACAAGAAGTGGTGATCCCTCATCCATCCAGATGCTTTGATAACGTTTTGCTACTTGCAGTGAACGTCGCGGCAGGATAACGCTGTACAATAAGGGTAGCCATAGTGCTCGTGGCATATTCACTACGCGTTTATCGCTAAGAAATTTGGTCAAGTAACGCTTGACTGCCCGTGGCGTAGGAGTTTCCGGTGTCCCCAAACTGACCATTAATACTCCGCATCTTTCCCGGATCATTGCGTTCCTTATTAGTTCGTCGCTAAAGCTCATCCTATGAATTCAGAGAGTAAATACGCTAGCAGAAAAGATATTTTAGCGGAGACGACTGCCAAACACAGTTATTATTTGTCACCTATTGCAACAAGTGTTGGCTAACGGACCACGTAAGCGCATCGAGATTAGAAATAGGATATCGGCGATATTTTCCGCTCAAGGTCGAAAGTACAATTATGCGTGTGGATGCGTACATAATAACCGGCAGTTCAGCCCGGCATGACAACGATCAATGGCGGTTTCCAACAGACTGCGCTGAAGTTACATTTGAAAAAGCCAAGATACGGCTACTTGTGATACAAAAATAAAATAATAGATCAACTGAGAATAGCAGTCAATTCAGCACTTACCTCGCGTACATTGCGAGTACCGTCGAGGGTGAAATACCGAGTATTTCCTGAATACGCTTCTTTAGAGTAATAGTCTACAAGGGGTACCGTCTGCTGACGGTACTCCGTTAGGCGCTTGCGTACGATGCTTTTTTGATCATCTTTGCGAGTGGTCAGCGGCTCGCCGGTCACATCATCCTTGTCTTCTTGCTTGGGCGGATTAAATTTCACGTGATACACCCGTCCTGAAGGAACATGCACTCGACGACCAATAATGCGGTCAATGATAAGCCAATCTGGCACTACAAATTCCAGCACATAATCCACTACGATACCAGCCTTTTTCATGGCGTCCGCCTGAGAGCGAGTACGGGGGAATCCATCCAATAAAAAGCCGTTGCAGCAAGAGTCTTGTTTGATACGTTCTTTGACTAGCGTGATGACTAGTTCATCTGTCACCAGTTTTCCAGCATCCATAATGGCTTTAGCTTGTTTGCCAAACTCGGATTGTGCCTTCACTGCGGCGCGCAGCATATCGCCGGTGGAAATCGGCGGAATACCATACTTCTCTTTAATAAACTGCGCTTGAGTACCTTTACCAGAACCCGGAGCGCCCAGCAGAATGATACGCATTGCAAATATCCTTAATAATCTAAAGTATTTTAAATCTAAAAACGAGCAAGAAAAAGAAACGCCCTGAACGGTAAGTAACACTTCAGTATTATCGCTTAAATTACTATTAGATGATAAATTTAGTAAAAGCTAAGAGTATGACTTGGTCTGGTGTCGCTGGTTATGATCGGCCTGATAGCTGTTGTCCGGCGTCAACAGCTTTGTTTCCAGCTACTGTGTGGATTTCCGGAAAACTAGTCATTAATATACGTCTCCGGTTGTTCAATCACATGATAGGCATGTCGGTGTCTTTTCAGACAGCAATCCGCCGTAATTTCAAGTAGGCGCCTTATTTTTTCAGCATGTTAATTATTGTTATGCGTAAAAGTGTGGACTGTTCATTATGATGGTCCATTCAGATATCAAACAATTCTGACAGATCAGTAAAAGAATACAGAATACTATACATTAACATTAGGTAACCTGCCAACACCGAGTAGATCCCTCAAAGGAACTAAGGAGTGTTGCTGCAGTGGTCAGAAGATGCAGGATGATTGTTTTATAGAGTTAGTGATCATATGGATGCACAAGGGTTAAACACAGTTGCCTCTACCTCTCTCCGATCTGTTGACTTAATTTATGCCGTTATTTATGCTGGCTTTTGTCTTGTACACTGCTATAAAAACTATGACTATCAATACCACCACCGTGGTGTTTTCGTGATACCCTTAATGGGTTAACTGAAAGTCTCAGCCAATGTTAGCACCCAGTGTCAGCACAGCATACACTCGAAAAGGATAAAGGCACACTGGAAATGGAAGGCATACCTATTTTGTGAACAGATTAAAAATACAGCGCGCAAGCTTACATCATAACTATAACCAGATGGCAAAACATTATGCAAATGATTTATTATTAATAGATCTTAATATGATAATTTATACGGTGTACGGCTATTCCCATTTGTGCCTATCTCTAACTCGTCCTTAATAATCTACAAAAGGATTAGCTACGGGGACAACCTAAACCGACTTCGATAACGGTAGCCGTTTTCACTAAGGCCAATTTGACTACTGGACTTAACGAATTGGCGCGTGTCAGCGTTCACCCGCCAGACGATACAAGCGGGAAAGCGTCAACTAGCGGGTCGTTTGAAGTCAGCCGCGCGCAAAACTCTTGCCGCAGTGACGAGCTTTCATCTCTGTTGTGTTTATTATCAAGATTAGCGCAATTTTATAGAAGAGAGCGTAGATAAATGCGCCTATTGACTTTCTTTTTTAATATGCACATTATATGTAAAGTAGTTTTATGCCGATATAGCTCAGTTGGTAGAGCAACGCATTCGTAATGCGGAGGTCGTAGGTTCAACCCCTACTATCGGCATTATCAAAACAGGCAGCCAGATAATTTTCATTTCGTTTTAAAAATATCCTGTAAACTGGAGCGATAAGTCTTCAGATATCGCGTATTTTTTAAACGCTCCAGAACAGTTAGTCAACATTCGTGCAATTATTTTGAATCATTTATTGCGAAAATGAAGCTTAGACGTTTTCAAATACAGATTGTAAATGTAGCGTTGAGCGCTCGATGCCGAATGATCATCACATTGCACTCTGTGTGTGTCGCTGTAACAAGGAGAAATGATACTAATCTTTGTCATATGCATTTCAAAAGTAGTTACAGAAAATCAATATATTTAAACTAGCGTTCGGTAGACTTGCTAAAAGAAATTGAATCCGTCAGACAACTAAAAGTGAAAGACCGTTCTGTGAGCGGTTGTTTTTGCGCTAAGATTACTTTTTAGCACGCTCAATGGAGGCGATAATTTCATCTTTGGCTGCTTTGGCGCTGTCCCAACCGTTTACTTTCACCCATTTTCCGTCTTCTAGATCTTTATAATGCTCGAAGAAATGTGTGATTTGCGCGCGCAAATGTGGAGATAGGTCGTTAATGTCTTTGATATAATTATACTCTCGTGCCACTTTGGCGTGTGGTATTGCCACTACTTTAGTATCTTCACCGGACTCATCGATCATTTTTAGCACGCCTACTGGACAGCAACGTACTACCGAGCCTGGCTGCAATGGATATGGCGTAGGTACCAGCACATCTACTGGATCACCATCCAGGGAAAGTGTATGGTTAATATAACCATAGTTACAAGGATAAAACATCGCGGTAGATATAAAACGATCAACAAATAAAGCGCCGCTTTCCTTGTCAACTTCGTACTTAACGGGAGAAATATTAGCTGGAATTTCGATGATTACATAAATATCTTCTGGTAGATCTTTGCCTGCTGGTACTTGATTTAAGCTCATGTTGTTTCCCTTAAATTTATAAAGCGGAAAGGCTAGTATAGCTATTTCCCTAAGCAGTCTGTCGCAACGCCTGCTGAATAACTAAAATCACGTTATTACACCAGTCATATCAGCGTCAGCTCACTTTGTGACGCAACGTATAGAGTACGGCAGGTAGTCTGCGTTTACCACGTTTATTTCAAACGTTCTCCTGTGGCGCTCCCGGTGTCGAATAATCATTAACGTAACTTCATGGTTACGCTATAACGATGGACAGTAATATCAAGCATTGAGATCTATCTTTTAAAAAAATCGGAGGATAGAAAATCAGTGAATTTCATGATCCAATGCACATCTGTAAGTTATTTTTGAAAATATTTTAGCTCTATTTCGCTATAGAAACGCTCAACTAAGACAGTCCTAAGTCTGTCTGAGGCATGCTAAATTATTATGTGGTATATGACATATGCTACTAGATGATCTGAGTTACAACTAACTAATACCTGCGTTTAAATCGTGACGAGGCGTTTCTAACGCTGAAGTCGTTATCTGTTGTAAAGTAGACGAAGAATGACGTTTTGTATGTCAAGTGTCTTTTCGTACATAGGGTGAGAAATGCATAGACACTATAGTAATAATATTAAATACATTTAATGTAGCTTTTGTATGACTGATATAAAGCGCATTTATAAAGTTTTTAGCAAGTAAAAATTATCTCGTAATATAAGATGACATGCCTGAAAATTCACATCAAACGTCTTTCTCGTAGTATGAGAAAATTATTAACAGTATGTATTAATTCATGACTATCAGTAACTTTGGGTTACAAGTAAAATACGCTATGGTCCAAATAGCAGAAAATCCAATTATTCTAGTGGATGGTTCTTTTTATCTCTACCGTGCCTATCACGCTTGTCCGTTGCTGACTAATAGGGCGGGAGAACCGACCAGGGCGATATATGGTGTATTGAATATGCTTAAGAGCTTACTGGTTCAGTATCGGCCAAGCCACATTGCAGTAGTATTTGACGCCAAGGGCAAGACGTTTCGCAATATGCTGTTCAAGCATTATAAATCTCATCGGCCGCCCATGCCGGACGATCTGTACAGTCAGATAGCGCCGCTGCATGATATGGTTAAAGCGATGGGTTTGCCTTTATTGGTTGTTAATGGCGTCGAGGCTGATGACGTTATCGGTACACTAGCACTGGCAGCGGCGAGCGCCGGTCGGGACGTCTTGATAAGCACCGGTGATAAAGACATGGCGCAGTTAGTATCGTCAAAAATTACCTTGATTAATACTATGTCTAATACAATTCTCGGACCGGAGGAAGTGAAACTGAAATTCGGTGTGCCGCCAGAGCTTATTATTGATAATCTGGCCCTAATAGGCGACCGTTCCGATAATATTCCTGGCGTACCGGGAGTGGGTAAGAAAACCGCACAGGCACTATTGAAAGAGTTTGGCGGTCTGGAGAGGCTCTATCAACAGCTTGATAGCGTTAGTTGCCTAAACTTCCGCGGCGCTAAAACCGCAGCTGCTAAACTTGCGTTGTACCGTGATACGGCGTTTCTCTCCTACCAGCTGGCAACCATTAAAACTGATGTGCCGTTGAGCTTACCTTATGATAAGTTAACGGTAATAAAAGAAATCGAAGTGGAAGCATTGATGTTGTTATTTCAGCGTTATGAATTCAAACGCTGGCTAAGCGATTTAGAAACGGGTCAATGGTTGCAAGAGCGCACAAGCACTGTCGTTACACCATCGCCGTTTATTACTTCTACACCCAACGGCAGTTAAGGCACTGAAAAAAGTCTTATCAAAAGACTGTCATCAGATCATTTACGACATGGTAATCCTTAAGTATGTGGAATGACCGCTACTCTTAATATCAGAATCGACAGGTAGTTTGGCGATACGATTACTCTTCCTGTGTAACAGGATTATCTGGACGCTTCTGGCTAACTAAACCGCTTTGCGGTATTGGCAGTACTGAAATCGGTTTTAGAAAATCTTAGTTAGAATCTTAAATTCGATTTTGGGGTTCTGAAACAATATTCAGCTAGGCGTTCGATATCATACTGGCATCTTATGTGTTGACGCTGGCCTTTACAATATAACTGCCTGAAAAAAGATTTGAAAGAAATAACAGGAGTAGGTTTCGTCTTACGCCGCAGGAAACAGTATTGTGACGTTGTATCTGTAGCAAAAACATGAAGGCATGCATTGAACAATGCACCAAAAGATGGGAAACCAAACACATTCTGTAGCGCTGGAAAGAGCAGCGTTGTTAATTAGAGAAAGAATTTTTCTTCCAGCAAACAGCAGCAGGCAATGTTGTACAACAAATAACATTATCAAAATGATGGTATCAATAAAAAGTTGTTGATCTAGCACTGGACTAGCTGCCATCGAAATGGCTTACAGCATGTAGAAGCGCCGACATTAATGCAGATAAAGACACTAATAGATTATCGGTGTAGGTGAAAAGTAATAGATCTTATATTTTGAATTCAGATAAGCATTAATTGTACTTTTAAGTAAAATAGAAACAAGTAGCGGTTTACCATCTTGGATCACAAAAAGTAAGACTATGAAAATGAAATTATATCTGGCTGTTAAAAAATGTTCGTTATCTAACAGCTTTTCCCTGTTTGCGTCGCAAACTACTACTGTAAAGAATAATTCGCATAATTAAAAGTCAAACCGATAAAGCAAGTCTAGCGCCTGGTTCAGGCCAGACACGGCTTCCAAATAAAGCTTAGGCATTAAACGATAACGCAGCGTTAACGTTGCTAAAGAATCAAAAATACCCACACCGTATTTAACTTGTAAATCGGGCGCAATATATCCACTAAGCACCACTTGGGAGTTGTCGCCAACCCCTTGAGTATCTAGCGCTAGTTCACTTACCCCAAGTGCTTGTCCGATTTTACCTACAACTTGTTCACTCTGGGCAACCCCCATGCCAATTAACATTGACGTCATCATACCATTGTCGACGCTTGCAGCATCCAAACTCTGTCCACGTAATAAATAAGACAGTGCTTCCTGTTGAGATATACCCGGATTGGCAAAGACCTCAACTTTCGGCTGATCAGCTAGTCCGGTTATACGGACCCCTGCCGTAACATCATCTTTACTAAAATCAGGATTACGAATTGCTTCGATATACAAATAAGGCTCAACTGGGCCAGAGAACAGTAATTGTCCTTTTTTAACGATTAAATCTTGCCCGTAAGCATGGAAACGACCGGATAAAATATCGATTTGTCCGTTAAGTCCTAACCTTTGTTTATCCTGCGCCACTTTCAGATCGCCCGTCAGTCTAGCTTTTAAGCCAAAAGTGTCAAGACGTACATCTGAACCGACGTGTACTAGCAGATTTAAGTTAATCGGGATCGCGGCGTAGTCGGCGCTATCTGGCAACGGTTGCAGGTTCTCGTCTAGCAGCACTTCATCTTTAGAGATATTGATCGTACTTTTCGGTATATCTTGAGCCTCAATACGTGCCCAGGGAATATCGACTGTGCCGTTGAAGGTCAACAGTGTCGGCGTGGCCTCAAACACGATATCCGGCGACATATTCAGCCGCACCATCGGTGGTACGGTGACGTACACTCGGTTTCCATGCGCGTTAATATGCGCACGCCAGGCCTCTATTTTACTCCAATCAGCGTCTCCGGTTAGGTTAACATGACCATGAGTGGTACCAATAAAACCATGCAGCGTAGAGTGGTTACCGGTGAAGGAAAGCGCCAACCGACTATCGGTCATAGCAAAAGGCATGAAAGTGCCTTTAATGATCAAACGCTCCAGCCCAAGATGACCGTAAAGCTGTGGTCGCTGTATATCCCCACCGAGCTGCAATGCGGCGTTAATTAGTCCATTGACGCTTTCGTCCCGAGATAACAGCGGTTTCAACAGTGATAGAGAAAGATTATTGACATTAACAGTGCAGGACAGTTCACGCCGGTGCTGAGGATCTGTGATCTGCACCTGACCGTTGCACTGGCCGTTACCGGCAATGTTTATCAACCAGTCCAAACGCGCAAGGTCTTTATCCAGCGCAGCATTAAGCGTCAGTGTCTCAAAGACTACCGGTAGCGTCTTATTTTTCACAATCTGGTTCACTTTTATATTGTTACCTACCAGCACCAATTTACCCTTCGGAAAACCGCCACCCAAGGTCCAGTGCATATCGGCTCGACCGGTAAAAAAACCACTGATCTGCATTTCTGCTGGCAGCATCGGCTTTAGTATCATCAGATCAAAACGGTTGAGTAACACACTTGCTTGCACGGATGGACCGAGGACAATATTCCGCGGTGCACAGATTTGTGCATTAGAATTTTTCCAACAGTGTGGCCCTATGATTAGCTTTTGCGTTGCGACCCGGTAATCCAGGGTCATGGCACGAATCAGTCCGAATTTACCAACCGGCGTATCAAAGTAAATTTGGCTCAGCATACCTTGCCAACGTTTTTGCTGCCTGTCGAAACTCCCGTTCAGCTGTAGTTGAGCGGATACTGGCTTACTTTGCATTGCCAGCATCAGTCGATGCCCTTTTTCATCACCGCTCGTATCCAAAGTCAATTGTGCGATAGATAACGCCCCTTTTTGCAAACGATCCAGCTGCAACTGCATATTACCACGGACAATATCACTAAAGAATACACACCCCTTCAACGCAATACGCGCAATGCTCATTTCTCTCCAGCGCAGAGAATGTGCATTAAAATCCATCAGCAACTTCGGCGACTGGAAAGTACCACGCAGCTTAATTTTCCCTATTGCCCGACCGCTCAGGTCCGGCAGCGCGCCGGCTAGTGCCGGTGCATTAAGCGCGGCATCCAGCGCAAAGGCATTATTTAGATCGCCTGTCACTGTCAATTGATTGCGACCTAACGCCAGCAGTAGTTTCGGGACATGCCACTGACCAGCGGCATTACCGCGAAATGATCCTTTGGCGGTCAGCACGTTTTGGCGAATGTGACCGTACAGCTCTAATGTAGGCACTTGTAATTGCCAGTTGTCACCGCATAAGCCACCATGGCTGGTGACTTTCCCCTCTAGGCATATCGGCCAGTCCGGCCACTGGCGAGCAGTATTAATGCCCCTTAACGCCAGTTCACTGCGCCAGCTAATGTCACGTTGCCAGTCCACGGCTGCACTCAGATCGATATTGCCCTGCAACGCTGACAGTCGTAGGCGCGATAAAGTAAAACTATTGGTGTTAGTTTGAGCTTCCAGAGTGACATCTGCCGGGGGTAGCCCCTTCCCGCTAAGCACCGCTTGCAGTGCCAGCCGATAATTTCGTGCTTCCCCGCTTAGCCGTAAGTCCACATCGCGTGCTTGATATTGCGATGTTCCAATCAACGGCCATTTCAAAGACTGGCTGTCGAACGTCAGCGTCAGCGGCAGACCTGCTTGCGCTAGTCGTGCTTTTAGGATCAGGTTCGCGGTAAGCGGACCTGAAAGATGAAGCCCGGCACGTATTTCGTCGCGTAGCTTTCCATTCACTGAAAATTGGATTTTTTCACCTTTTAACGGCGTGCTATTCAAGGTCGCGTTGATCGTTATTGCTACCGGCCAGCTCTTACTCATCTCGGCATAGCCGGAAGCATTGAGTAATCCATGAGGCGAGTTGATATCTAGCAACACCAGCTCGACACGCTGATCCTGGCTTACCGCTTGCAGGCGTAAACGAGTAATAAGCAGATCGGCATTACCAGTCAAGTGCAAATTTTCTATATCAACGCTTGCCAGTATCAAATTTAACGGCAAAGTAAACGATGGCAACGGAGATAATAACGGCTTAGCGAAGAAGTCACGCAACATCTCTGCTAACCGCAATTCATCACTCACTGCCGCTTCACTAGCGCGTTTTTTCTCCTGGATACGCAAGTCAGGTGTGACCGTCTCTACAGAGACGGTATCTGTTTTACATGAAACTAACTGCGTCCCCGTCGGTAGCATTATTAAAAGACCAGTTATATGTGTCGGCGTTACTGTTAGATTGTTCCCCTCGAATCGAAAGCCGGTCGTGAATTTATCAAGGATGATACGTGTGTTATCTACTTTGATCTGGACATTATCCAGCGCTAGATGACGTAGAATAAGCGGGTAAAATGTAGATAGTGGACTGCTGTCCGACGCCATTGGCTGGCTTAATTTAAGGGTATTCACATCGATTAATACATCTCGCAGGGCGAGATTATGAATGCACAATTGGCGTTGGCGCAAGTAGCTAAAATCCAGCGCTAAATGGCATTCGCCGGCGCTGACTGTCACACCAGGCATGTGATAACGCAGCTGTTTAATGGTTAGATCGCGCCAATTTCCGTTGGCTGAACCAATTTCCAATTCTGGCATCCATCGAGCCAAGCCACTCAGTAATAAATGCAGACCGCTGGTAGTAATGCTGAGATAAGCTAGTGCGCTGAGCAGCAGCACCACCAACAACACAACAGTCAGAAAAATTTTCTTAACAAAGCTCATAATTCCGGCCCAAATCCAATGTAGAACTGCACGCCGTGTTCATGTTCATTCGCAACTGGAGTAGCAATATCCAATTTGATTGGACCGACAGGCGACTGCCAGCACACGCCGATGCCAGCGCCGGTTTTAATGTTGTTTTCTTTAATGCCCTTGATTACCTCACCGCTGTCGATAAATACAGCACCCCACCATTTGCCGGTGACATTATATTGATACTCAAGCGATCCGGTCATTAATTTAGAAGCGCCAATCAGTTTGCCCGCATCGTCTCGAGGCGACAAAGATTTATATTTATAGCCACGGATACTGCGATCGCCACCGGCAAAAAAGCGCAACGACGGTGGGACACGTGAAAAATCATTGGTTGTAATCCAACCAAGATTGCCACGAGCTACAAAACGGTGTTTTCCCGCCAGTGTACGGATCCAAACGTTTTGTGCCTGAAAAATGACGAAATCGATATCTGATCCCCAGAAGAGACTGGAAACATCGACGGAATAGCGCTGGCTATCGCCCCAAGTTGGTATTAAGCCGCCGCGCTGGCGAGTACGATTAATACTGACGCCGGGATAAATCAGCATAGTCGTATCAGTAACGTTAGCCTGTGTGAAGTGATCCAAACTCCAGCGGAGATTGAGAGTGCGCTGCCAGTCGCTAGATAGATCCCAATAGCGCGCTATATTCAGCGTTGTTGAATCTACCAAAGTGTCGTTGAGATCTTCACGTTTAAAGCCTCCTTGCAGGAGACAATATTGCTCCAGGGGATCATTGAGCAACGGGATTTTATAGCTGATATCGGTCGATTGTTCCTGCGCCGACAAGTTTAGACCGGTTCGCAGGCTATGCCCGCGCGAATTTAGCCAGGGTTTATTCCAGGTGGTTTTCACACGCGGTCCTATGTCGGTCGCGTAGCCAGCGCCAATCTCAATGCTATTGCGAGTATGCGGCGTCATGATTGCATCTAGAGGCAGAATTCTGCTCTGCTTAGCAATGGTAAAACACGGAGAAATGACCACTGTATTAAACCAGTTAGTGGCTACAAACCGGCGATTAAGCTTCGCCAGCAATTCATCGCTGTAGAACTCACCTTCACGCACTTTAGCAAGGTTTTGCAAATAATCCTCTCGGATTTTCGCGCCGTGAAAACGGAGCTTGCCGAAACGATAACGTTGGCCGCTATCAAAATCGATATCCAAGTAGGCCTCGTAACGTGTCGGAGAGACACTCAATTGGCTTTTACGAAATTCAGCGTCGAAATATCCCTTGCGCAGCGCTAGGTTAGAAAAGCCATTTTTGAACCTATCGTATGCTTCGTGGTTTAACACTGTGCCTAGCGCGGGTTTATCGTTGGTGATCCATTGCCGATAATCGTTATCTTGCCTGACGTCACCGCGCAAGATAATATGAACGCCGGCGATTTTCACTGCCTTGCCCGGCTTGACGTGGGCGATAAGTACACCACGATCGCCGTTCATCACCGGCTTGAAAACGAAATCAATTGTAGGGGAATAATAACCATGCGCCCGTAGTCCCTTGCGAACCACATTATCCACCTGACTTTGGAACTTCGCATCGATCGTTACTCCGTCCGTGCCAATAGTTGACAAGCACGCACGTACGTTTCGTTGCAGATCACCGCTCAGCCCTTGCACTTGCAGTCGAACATTAGCGCTGTGGGCCTGCGACATCAATAATAACGTACAGAAAAACATGGATTTTCGACCATACCATGATTTCAGCTTGATAAGCTCTATGTATCCTCCCCCGGCAAGGCCTCTTCTCTATCCACAGCTATTAAAGGCTGTCTTGATAAGAGGATTAAGAACGATATATTTAAGATTCAACTCTTGCTTAAAATTTATCCAGAAATATATTAGGATAATTAAGTGCTTTAATCATACAAGGTATACGGTTATCTGTTTCCTTATTTTGTTTAAAAAATATTTAATGCCTGTCTTCAACTCGTAACACTAAGTACTAGTAGACTCAATAGTCCCTTGGCAAAATCGCTGGTCCAACCCCTGTGCATCCGCGTCCGTCTCGCCACTAAGTGTTGAACGGCTCTTATATTTCAGATGTCATATTCTCTGTAATGTAAGGTAAAGTGATTCAAATTCACTGTTTACTTATTACACGACTGATCGATGTCTAATGAGATCTTATAGATGAGCTATGCGTCAGTCATATAAAGAACTATGTTGCCTTACTTTCCTCCAAAGCAAGGTTTTTGTGCTGATGATTATTTTTGTAGGTATATAAAAGAAAAGCATTGTTCGTCTAACGACTTCAATATTAAACTCTAAGTTATCGATAACTTGCTTTAATGTAATGTTTAAAATGCCTTAGAGCAGTATTCCTACATATGGAACTATGTATTGCCATATTGTGATGAATATATACTTAGTTAACTCGCTGGTAAAATGAAGTTACAATATCTTCAAACATGGCTTGCATCACATCCTGATTCTGAACATGCGTACTGCATCTAATTTCCAATATCGCTACTAACAATATTTTTTGGCACATCTGGTCTTTCATGCGGCAAATAGCAACCAGGATGTTAAATGCAAAATCGTTACACTCGCTCTATTGTTTCTATATCAGAATGTAGGTAACGCACTCGCTCATGTCCTAATAAATAGAGAGGCACTGTTCAATCAAAAACAGTAGTCAAGCTTATTTAGCATTTACAGATCGAAAGTAGCACGTCTGAAACAGACGCTGTTCTTCCTGCTATTGTCTGCGTTAGCCTCTAGAATACTTCCTGATCGACTTGACTAACAAACGGACTAAACAGCAACAAAATACCTGAAAAATTACTACATTAAAATAACCAATTGTTACGAATATATTGCAGTTATGAAAGTGGGTTAATGATGTTGCTACGAGATAAACATATTGCATGTTAGGTGGAGTATTATTTTCAAATGCTTATTTAGGTCGCCTAGATTATAGGTAGCGAGAGGAGACCTCAATGACTCCCTTCGATCTAAAAACACTCTTGTAGCAGATAAACACATCTATTCAATATATTAATTAACCGACGCATCTTTCCCAATAAAGACATCAGAGTTAAAACATAAAATATTGGTTAATATTAAGAAGTGTTAACTTTTATTGAAAAGTAAATTTATCAAAGGGACTGTAAATACGCGAATAAAAGCACAACCCCGTTACGGTACGCTTTTACAAACATACTATTAATGATACATAGTGGTGGAAATAAAATAATTAAAAGTTTAGCTATTTTAGATTTATTAAAAACCTAATTTTGTAACAATAATTAAACACCTGCCCAACTTTACAGCTGACTAGCAAGGACAAAGAAACGTATTATCCTACGATTGTCCGGAAATTGGATTCGGCCAATCATGTAGTAAGCAAAATATACTCTTCGGACAGAACCGCATAACTGGAATGTCCCTGCTTTCATTAAGAGTCTTCGTAAAACAATTGCTTTTAAAATTAAATATAACAACACCATACCATATCGTATATATCCTCTTCTTAGAAGGGTTGAAAAACTCTAGGATATCAATTGGTTGAATATCAGTGAGACGTCGAAAGATGATGATTGATATTGATAATGATACGTCGACTAATAGGTTCGATAAGCGACGACGATATATCTGATCGTAATTTTAACTGACGAAGAAAATCCTATAGATATATCGGTCTCCAAGATGATCTGCAGCGGCAAAGTTAGTTTAGGTGCGACCGTTAAACGGTCGATTTGCACGGAGCGCAATCATTAGTGCATCCACACTGTCTACTTAGCATCTAATCTCTTTTCTTTTCGGCGTTTTCCTCTTGTTGTCATCACTCAAAATAGTCAACAGTATTTATGACAATGTATCTAAAACAGCGAGCTTTTCCTCCTCTATGCTTTCCCTTTTTTACTGTTGTGTTTATTTTCTGTACAAATTTATGTACAATCTATACACTTGTTTTGTAGGTGTTACTGTGATAAGTTAACTCGCTCATTGGAGCCGCATTAACCTTATAGGCGGTAAGTCGGATGACAACATCCCCAATTGAGGGATAACACTGAACGATTACACTCCCCCATCACGAAATGGGAGTGAGGGTAGTTTTGCTTTTATAAATAATTGGAGCTCTGGTCTCATGCAGAACCAAAGAATCCGTATCCGTTTAAAAGCGTTTGATCATCGTTTGATTGATCAATCAACCGTGGAAATCGTCGAGACAGCCAAACGTACCGGCGCTCAGGTACGTGGTCCGATCCCGCTGCCGACTCGTAAAGAACGCTTTACCATTTTGATCTCTCCGCACGTTAATAAAGATGCGCGTGATCAGTATGAAATCCGTACTCACAAACGTCTAGTTGACATCGTTGAACCAACTGAAAAAACCGTTGATGCTCTGATGCGTCTAGATCTGGCTTCTGGTGTAGACGTGCAAATCAGCCTGGGTTAATCAGGTTGTAGAATGATTGAGAGGTTAAAACCATGCAAGGTTTAATCGGACGTAAAATAGGCATGACTCGTATCTTCACAGAAGATGGTGTTTCTATTCCCGTCACCGTTATCGAAATTACAGAAAACCGCATCACCCAGGTTAAAACTCTAGAAAACGATGGATATCGCGCTATTCAGGTTACCGCCGGTACTAAAAAAACTAATCGCGTAACCAAACCAGAAGCCGGTCATTTTGCTAAGGCAGGAATTGAAGCCGGCCGTGGTCTATGGGAATTCTGCGTAGAAAACAGCGAAGAAGTCACCGTTGGCCAAAGTATCACGGTAGAATTGTTTACTAATGTAAAAAAAGTCGACGTTACTGGTCTCTCAAAAGGAAAAGGATTTGCCGGAACTATAAAGCGTTGGAATTTTCGTACACAAGATGCTAGCCACGGTAACTCTTTATCCCACCGCGTTCCAGGTTCTATTGGTCAGAATCAGAGCCCGGGAAAAGTATTTAAGGGCAAGAAAATGGCTGGCCAGCTGGGCAACGAACGCGTAACCGTCCAAAGCCTGGACGTGGTACGTATTGACGTGGAACGCAATTTCCTGCTAGTCAAAGGCGCCGTCCCAGGAGCAACCGGTGGTAACCTGATCGTTAAACCGGCTGTTAAGGCGTAACGTCGAGGAGATAGGCATGGAATTGGTATTGAAAGACGCGCAAAACGCGCTGACTGTTTCCGAAACTACTTTTGGACGTGACTTCAATGAAGCATTAGTTCACCAGGTTGTTGTAGCTTATACAGCAAATGCCCGTCAAGGGACACGCGGTCAGAAAACCCGTGCTGAAGTCAGTGGTTCCGGCAAAAAACCCTGGCGTCAGAAGGGTACGGGCCGTGCGCGTTCCGGTAGCCTGAAGAGCCCAATCTGGCGTTCTGGTGGCATTGCTTTTGCCGCTAAGATGCAGAATTACAGTCAAAAAGTAAATAAAAAGATGTATCGTGGAGCGCTGAAAAGCATCTTGTCTGAACTGACACGTCAGGATCGTTTGATCGTTGTTGAAAAATTTTTTGTCGAATCGCCAAAAACCAAACTGCTGGCACAGAAATTGAAAGACATGGATTTAGAAAATGTGCTGATCATTACCAGAGAACTAGATGAAAATTTATTCTTAGCGGCGCGTAATCTCTATAAAGTAGAAGTACGTGATGCTAATAATATCGATCCAGTTAGCCTGATAACTTTCGACAAAGTTCTTTTAACAGCTAATGCTGTTAAAAGAGTTGAGGAGATGTTGGCATGAGTAGTGAAGAGCGTCTATTAAAAGTATTACGCGCACCGCATGTTTCTGAAAAAGCATCTACCGAGATGGAACGACACAATACTATTGTACTTAAAGTAACTAAAGATGCAACTAAAGCAGAAATCAAAGCCGCTGTGCATAAACTGTTTAAAGTCGAAGTCAATAACGTGCGCACCCTAGTCATAAAAGGAAAAACCAAACGTCACAGACAGTGTATCGGACGTCGTAACGATTGGAAAAAAGCTTACGTCACACTGACAAAAGGCCAAAACTTGGACTTCATCGGCGGAAAAGAGTAGGTCGGAGGAGTAAGAATAATGGCAATTGTTAAATGTAAACCGACATCTCCGGGTCGTCGCCACGTTGTTCAAGTGGTCCATCCTGAGTTGCATAAAGGTAAACCTTACACCCCGTTGTTGGAAAGTTTCAGCAAATCCGGTGGCCGTAACAACAATGGCCGTATCACTACGCGCCATATCGGCGGTGGTCATAAACAACGCTATCGTTTAATTGACTTTAAGCGCAATAAAGACGGTATTCCGGCAGTGATAGAACGGCTAGAGCATGATCCTAACCGTTCCGCTAACATCGCGCTGGTTTTGTATAAAGATGGTGAGCGTCGTTATATCCTAGCACCGAAAGGCTTGAAGGCTGGTGACCAGCTTCAATCTGGCGTTGATGCAGCAATCAAAGCCGGAAACGCTCTACCAATGCGCAATATTCCGGTTGGTTCAACCGTACATAACGTAGAAATGAAACCGGGCAAAGGCGGTCAGCTAGCGCGTTCCGCAGGTGCCTATGTTCAGATTGTAGCTCGTGATAGCGCTTATGTTACACTACGTTTGCGTTCAGGTGAAATTCGTAAAATTCAGTCCTCATGCCGCGCGACCTTAGGGACAGTTGGTAACGCTGAACATATGCTGCGTGTATTAGGTAAGGCTGGCGCTAATCGCTGGCGTGGCATTCGTCCAACCGTTCGCGGTACGGCGATGAACCCGGTTGACCACCCGCACGGTGGTGGCGAGGGTCGTAATTTTGGTAAGCACCCGGTAACCCCGTGGGGCATGCAGACCAAAGGGAAGAAGACACGTAGCAATAAACGTACCGATAAATTTATCGTGCGTCGTCGTAGCAAATAATATTAGAGGATAAACCATGCCACGTTCTCTCAAGAAAGGTCCATTTATTGACCTGCACTTGCTGAAGAAGGTAGAAAAAGCAGTGGAAAGCGGTAACAAGAAGTCTATTCGCACTTGGTCCCGTCGTTCAACGATCTTTCCAACAATGATCGGTTTGACTATTGCTGTCCATAATGGACGTCAGCACGTACCCGTTTTTGTCGCTGATGAAATGGTCGGTCACAAACTAGGTGAATTCGCACCGACGCGTACTTATCGCGGCCATGCGGCCGACAAAAAAGCTAAAAAGCGATAAAGTAGGAGGAAGAGATGGAAACTATCGCTCAACATCGCCACGCTCGTTCTTCTGCTCAAAAGGTTCGCTTGGTAGCCGATCTAATTCGCGGTAAGAAAGTGTCGCAAGCTCTAAAAGTTCTTACTTACACCAATAAGAAAGCTTCTGGTCTAGTGAAGAAAGTACTAAAGTCTGCTATTGCTAACGCTGAACATAACGATGGCGCAGATATCGATGATCTAAAAGTCGCGAAGATTTTCGTCGACGTGGGCCCGAACATAAAGCGCATTATGCCGCGCGCTAGAGGTCGTGCGGATCATATTTTGAAGCGCACTAGCCATATTACTGTGGTTGTGTCCGATCGCTGAAACTGTGGAGGCTAGCAATGGGTCAGAAAGTACATCCAAATAGTATTCGATTAGGTATTGTTAAACCTTGGAATTCTACCTGGTATGCAAATACAAAAGAATTTGCTGACAACCTGGACAGCGACTTTAAAGTTCGTCGATTTCTAACAAAAAAAGTGTCGAAAGCTTCGGTTTCCCGCGTGGTGATCGAACGTCCTGCCAAGAGCATCCGTGTGACTATTTACACCGCTCGTCCTGGAATTGTAATCGGTAAGAAAGGCGAAGACGTCGAAAAACTGCGTAAAGTCGTAGCGAATATTGCTGGCGTTCCGGCGCAGATTAATATCGCTGAAATCCGTAAGCCGGAATTAGACGCCAAGCTGACTGCCGACAGCATCTCTTCGCAGCTAGAACGTCGTGTTATGTTCCGTCGTGCGATGAAGTCTGCTGTGCAGAACGCTCTGCGTCTTGGCGCCAAGGGGATTAAAGTTGAAGTCAGCGGCCGTCTGGGAGGTGCTGAAATCGCACGTACTGAATGGTATCGCGAAGGTCGTGTTCCATTGCACACCCTGCGTGCAGATATCGACTATAACACATCTAAAGCGCATACCACTTATGGTGTCATCGGCGTCAAAGTATGGATCTTTAAAGGTGAGATCTTAGGTAGTATAACTGCCGTCGAACAATCAGAACCGGCTGCTCAACCTAAAAAGCAGCAGCGTAAAGTCCGAAAGTAAAGGGAGTCGCTGATGTTACAACCAAAGTGTACAAAATTCCGTAAGATGCACAAAGGTCGCAACCGTGGTCTGGCAGCAGGTATGGATGTTAGCTTCGGTACTTTTGGTCTGAAAGCTGTTGGCCGTGGTCGTTTGACCGCTCGTCAAATCGAATCAGCACGTCGTGCAATAACACGCGCAGTTAAGCGTCAAGGAAAAATCTGGATCCGGATTTTTCCTGACAAACCGATTACAGAAAAGCCGCTTGAGGTGCGTATGGGTAAAGGTAAAGGTAACGTAGAATACTGGGTTGCCTTGGTTCAGCCAGGTAAAGTCCTGTACGAAATGGACGGTATTCCGGAAAAGCTTGCCCGTGAAGCTTGCAAGCTAGCAGCGGCAAAACTGCCGATTAAAACCACCTTTGTAACTAAGACGGTGATATAATGCAAGCAAATAAGCTGCGTGAAAAAAACGCTAAAGAATTGAACACGGCACTTTTGGATCTGTTGCGCGAACAATTCAACTTACGTATACAGGCAGCCAATGGCCAACTGCAGCAGACCCACTTATTAAAGAAGGTACGATGCGATATTGCGCGTGTAAAGACGTTATTGGCTGAGAAGGCGGTGTATAATGAATGATAAAATCCGTGCCCTACAAGGGCGTGTAGTCAGCGATAAAATGGAGAAATCTATTGTTGTCGCCATTGAACGCTTTGTGAAACACCCAATCTACGGCAAGTTTATTAAACGAACAACTACACTCCACGTACATGACGAGAATAATGATAGTAATATTGGCGATATCGTTGAAATCAGCGAATGTCGTCCGATTTCCAAAACTAAGTCTTGGACACTGGTTCGTGTTGTAGAAAAAGCGATCCTGTAAAACAGTAATTGCGCTTTAAATATTGATCCATTTAATTTTTCTACCCATACGCCAGGAGCGGTGTTACAATGCCGAATGCTGTATTATGGTTCTTCTTGAAGAAGAAGTAGTTGATATGTGCGGAGCACTAATATGATCCAAGAACAGACTATGCTGACCGTGGCCGACAACTCTGGTGCACGTCGCGTAATGTGTATCAAGGTTTTAGGTGGCTCGCGCCGTCACTACGCAGGCGTCGGCGACGTTATCAAAATTACCATTAAGGAAGCCATTCCTCGTGGCAAAGTTAAAAAAGGTGATGTCCTGAAAGCAGTAGTGGTACGCACCAAGAATAGCATTCGTCGCCTTGACGGTTCTGTCGTTCGTTTCGATAGTAATGCTTGTGTTTTGTTAAACAATAATAGTGAACAACCTATCGGTACGCGTATTTTTGGGCCGGTGACTCGTGAACTACGTACAGAAAAATTTATAAAGATCATTTCTTTAGCGCCTGAAGTACTTTAAGGAGCATAAGGAGCAAGTCATGGCAGCGAAAATCCGTCGTGATGACGAAGTCATCGTGCGGACCGGAAAAGATAAAGGGAAGCGAGGTAAAGTAAAACTTGTCCTGTCTTCAGACAGGGTTATTGTTGAAGGGATTAATCTGGTCAAGAAACATCAAAAATCAGTACCGGCTATGAAGCAACAGTGTGGTATCTTCGAAAAAGAAGCAGCCATCTCTCTTTCCAACATTGCAATTTTTAATACAGCGACCAGTAAAGCTGACCGTGTTGGCTTTAAAATTGAAGACGGCAAAAAGGTACGTTTCTTCAAATCTAACGGCGAAATTATTAAGTAATTTGGAGTAGTACGATGGCGAAACTGCATGATTACTACAAAAACAAAGTAGTTTTTCAACTGATGAAACAGTTTGGTTATAGCTCTGTCATGCAAGTCCCTCGGGTTGAGAAGATCACCCTGAATATGGGTGTCGGTAAGGCCATTTCCGACAAAAAGCTGTTGGATAACGCTTCAGCTGATTTGTCCGTGATTTCAGGTCAAAAGCCGCTTATCACAAAAGCACGTAAATCTGTTGCTAGCTTCAAAATCCGTCGAGACTATTCGATCGGTTGTAAAGTAACCCTGCGTGGCGAACGTATGTGGGAATTCTTTGAGCGCCTGATTTCCATTGCTGTACCACGTATCCGTGATTTCCGTGGTTTATCCGTTAAATCATTTGACGGCAATGGCAACTACAGCATGGGCGTACATGAACAAAGCATCTTCCCGGAAATTAACTACGACAAAATTGATCGCCTTCGTGGCATGGATATTACCATTACTACCACTGCGAAATCCGATGATGAAGGCTGTGCGCTGTTGACCGCTTTTAATTTCCCAATCCGAAAATAAGGTAGGGTGACTAATGGCTAAACAATCAATGAAAGCGCGCGAAGTAAAACGTGTGAAATTAACTAATAAATTATTCACCAAACGCATCGAGCTTAAAACTATAATTTCCGATGTGAATTCTTCCGATGAAGACCGTTGGGATGCGGTGCTCAAGCTGCAGACTCTGCCGCGTGATTCCAGCCCGTCTCGTCAGCGAAACCGCTGCCGCCAAACAGGTCGTCCGCACGCTTTCTTGCGAAAATTCGGCTTAAGCCGTATCAAAGTCCGTGAAGCCGCTATGCGCGGTGAAATCCCGGGTTTGAGAAAAGCTAGCTGGTAAATTGTTATGAATCGAATCACGGGAGTAAAGACAGATGAGCATGCAAGATCCTATTGCAGATATGCTGACACGTATTCGAAACGGTCAGACTGCGAATAAAACCGCGGTCTTCATGCCTTCTTCTAAGCTTAAAATGGCTATTGCTAACTTACTGAAAGAAGAAGGCTTTATTAAAGATTATAAAATTTCAGACGATATCAAGCCGATATTAGAGGTGGTGCTAAAGTACTTTAAAGGCAAACCGGTAATAGAAATCATTCAACGTATTAGCCGCCCAGGCTTGCGTATTTATAAGAAAAAAGATGCGTTACCGAAAGTTATGGCAGGTATGGGTATAGCGATAATTTCTACATCTAAAGGTATTATGGCTGATCGTACAGCTCGCCAAGGTGGGCTGGGTGGCGAGATTATCTGCTACGTAGCGTAATTGTGAGGTAAGAATGTCTCGTGTTGCTAAAATACCTGTTGTCATACCTTTCGGTGTAGAGGTAAAACTGAACAGTCAGATTATTTCTCTTAAGGGTAAAAATGGTGAGCTAAGTCGTACTATTCACACAGCTGTTAATGTTCAACATACTGATAATCAGCTGACTGTTTCTCCTCGAAAAGGGTATGCTAACGGTTGGGCACTTGCAGGAACTACACGCGCGCTACTGAACAGTATGGTAATTGGTGTAACCGACGGCTTCGTCAAAAAATTACAGTTAGTAGGTATAGGTTACCGTGCGGAAGTGAAAGGGAATATGATAAATTTATCTTTGGGCTTTTCTCACCTTATTGATCATCGACTGCCGGAAGGTGTTATCGCAGAATGCCCGAGCCAAATTGAAATCGTATTGAAAGGCGCTGATAAGCAAGTTATTGGCCAGGTTGCGGCAAGTCTACGTGCCTATCGTCGTCCGGAGTCTTATAAAGGTAAGGGTGTTCCTTACGCCGACGAAATCGTGCGTACCAAAGAGGCTAAGAAGAAGTAAGGAACACTATGGATAAGAAAACAGCTCGTATCCGACGAGCAACTCGAACACGTCGCAAGCTACAGGCATTAGGTGCTATCCGCCTAGTATTACACCGTACTCCGCGTCATATTTACGCACAAGTTATTGCACCAAACGGTTCTGAGGTCTTAGTGGCTGCTTCTACAGTAGAAAAGGCTATTGCGGAGAAATTAAAGAGTACTGGCAACAAGGATGCTGCCGCCGCAATAGGTATAACTATTGCCGAGCGGGCGTTAAAAAAAGGGATCAAAAATGTGTCCTTTGACCGTTCCGGTTTTCAATATCATGGTCGAGTCCAGGCACTGGCAGATGCTGCCCGTAAAGCTGGCCTTCAGTTTTAAGGCAGAGGTGTAAAATGACACATACCGAAAAACAATCTGGCGAGCTTCAAGAAAAGCTGATCGCGGTAAACCGCGTATCTAAGACCGTAAAAGGTGGCCGTATTTTCAGCTTTAGCGCACTGACGGTTGTCGGTGACGGTAATGGTCGCTTTGGCTTTGGCTACGGGAAAGCACGTGAAGTTCCGGCAGCAATCCAAAAAGCGATAGAAAAAGCTCGTCGCAACATGATGCGTGTCGCACTGAACAGCGGCACCCTTCAGCACCCGATAAAAGGTGTACACACGGGCTCTCGTGTATACATGCAGCCGGCTTCTAAAGGTACTGGTATTATCGCCGGTGGTGCAATGCGCGCTGTTCTGGGAGTCGCAGGAGTTCACAACGTACTGGCGAAAGCCTATGGTTCTACTAATCCGATAAACGTGGTGCGTGCAACTATCGACGCGCTTGGCCATATGAAGTCTCCTGAAATGGTTGCCGCGAAACGTGGTAAATTCGTTGAAGAAATTCTTAGATAATTAACCATGATACATACTATCAAAATTACTCAAACTCGTAGTTCTATCGGTTGTCTACCGAAGCATAAGGCAACGCTGATTAGTTTGGGGCTGCGCCATATTGGCCACGCTGTGAAGCGGAATGATACACCTGCTATCCGCGGTATGATCAATTTGATCGCCTATATGGTCAAAGTTGAGGATCAATAGATGCGTTTAAATACTTTATCTCCGGCTGCGGGCTCTAGACGCGCCTCTAAGCGTTCAGGCCGCGGTATTGGTTCTGGCTTAGGCAAAACTTGCGGTCGAGGTCACAAGGGGCAAAAATCTCGCTCTGGTGGTGCGGTGCGTTGCGGGTTTGAAGGCGGCCAGATGCCTCTGTATCGGCGTTTGCCGAAATTCGGCTTTACGTCACGCAAATCCATTGTCACCGCGGAAATTCGTTTGTCCAATTTGGTACACATAGAAGGCAATGTGGTGAATCTAAATACGTTGAAAGCTGCTAATATCGTTGGTATTCAGACTGAATACGCTAAAATTATGCTATCCGGAAAAGTTAAACGTGCATTAACCATATGCGATCTGCGTGTTAGCAAAGGCGCGCGTGCTGCAATCGAAGCTGCTGGCGGTAAAATTGAGGAATAAGTAGGAGATGGCTAAAGAACTGGGATCAGGCTTTCTGAGTGCCAAAGGCAGTTTAGATGAATTGAAACGCAGACTTTTTTTTGTTATTGAGGCACTTATTGTTTTCCGAATTGGCTCTTTTATTCCTATCCCTGGAATTGATACAACCGTACTTGCGAAATTACTCGAGCAACAGCACAGCACCATCATTGAAATGTTTAATATGTTCTCTGGTGGTGCGCTCAGCCGTGCTTCTATCTTCGCGTTGGGGATCATGCCGTATATTTCAGCGTCGATCATCATTCAGCTGCTGACGGTGGTTCACCCAACGCTGGTCGAAATAAAAAAAGAAGGTGAAGCTGGCAGACTTAAAATTAGCCAATATACGCGCTATGGCACGTTAGCATTGGCGATATTTCAATCAATTGGTATTGCTACAGGTTTACAAAATATACCTGGAATGCAAGGTCTGGTGATTAATCCGAGTTTTGCGTTTTATTTTACTGCCATAGTAAGCCTAGTTTGCGGGACAATTTTCCTGATGTGGCTGGGCGAGCAAATTACTGCACGGGGTATCGGTAATGGTATCTCTATCATTATCTTCGCGGGTATCGTGGCTGGTCTACCACCCGCCATCGGCCACACTATTGAACAAATTCGACAAGGCGATATGCACTTTCTCGTGTTGCTATTTGTTACAATTCTGGTGTTTGCAGTAACGTTTTTCGTGGTGTTCGTTGAACGGGGTCAACGTCGTATCACTGTTAACTACGCTAAGCGTCAACAAGGACGCCGCATTTATGCGGCCCAGAGCACGCATTTACCGCTGAAAGTGAATATTGCCGGAGTGATCCCAGCAATTTTCGCTTCCAGTATCATTCTGCTACCGGCCACGATCGCATCCTGGTTCGGAGAAGGAGCTGGTTTGGACTGGCTGACTGCGATTGCGCTTTATTTACAACCTGGTCAACCGCTTTATGTATTACTGTATGCGTCTGCAATTATATTCTTTTGTTTCTTTTATACGTCATTGGTATTCAATCCGCGTGAGACAGCAGATAACTTGAAAAAGTCCGGTGCATTTGTACCAGGTATGCGTCCGGGAGAGCAAACGGCACGGTACATTGATAAAGTGATGACCCGCCTGACGTTGGTCGGATCCATGTACATTACTTTCATTTGCCTAATCCCGGAGTTTATGCGTGATGCAATGAACGTTCCCTTCTATTTTGGAGGCACGTCTTTATTGATCGTCGTTGTGGTTATTATGGATTTTATTGCTCAAGCACAGACCCTGATGATATCAAGTCAATACGAGTCCGCGTTAAAGAAAGCAAATCTGAAAAACTATAACCGCTAATTCTGTATGCTTGAAAATTACGGAGAGTAAAAATGAAGGTTCGTGCTTCCGTCAAGAAATTATGTCGTAACTGTAAAATTATTAAACGTAAAGGTGTTGTTCGTGTGATTTGCAATGCTGAGCCTAAACATAAACAACGCCAAGGATAATATTTCGGCATTTTTCTTGCAAACCTGGATTGAGATGGCTAGATTAGCCAGCTGATCTTTTATATGTGGCCGCAACATTGTTTATGTATCCTGGAACGGACTTTTTAGAACAGTGTTGCCGTTAAAAAATTTTAGGAGTGCATAGTGGCTCGTATGGCAGGCATTAACATTCCTGATCATAAACATACTGTTATTGCCCTAACGTCAATATACGGAATTGGCAAAACCCGCTCGCAGCATATCTGCGTAGCTACGGGCATTGCTGAACATGTCAAGATCAGTGAGTTATCTGAAGAGCAGCTTGACACGCTGCGTGAAGCAGTTTCCAAATTTGTTGTCGAAGGCGATCTACGCCGTGAAGTCACCCTAAATATCAAGCGTCTGATAGACCTGAGTACTTATCGTGGTTTGCGTCATCGTCGTGGTCTTCCAGTTCACGGTCAGCGTACCAAAACTAATGCCCGTACCCGTAAAGGTCCGCGTAAACCGACCAAAAAATAATTGGGGGTGAGTAAATAATGGCTAAGACACTTATTCGTGTGCGTAAGCGTGTTAAAAAACAAGTTTCAGATGGGGTGGCTCATATCCATGCGTTTTTCAACAATACCATCGTAACTATTACAGATCGTCAGGGTAATGCGTTGGGTTGGGCAACCTCCGGTAGTTCCGGTTTTCGTGGTTCTCGTAAATCTACTCCTTTTGCCGCACAAGTTACAGCAGAACGTTGTGCCGAAGCCGTGAAAGAATATGGTATCAAGAATTTAGAAGTTATGGTCAAAGGACCAGGTCCAGGTCGCGAGTCTACTGTTCGCGCGTTAAATGCGGCTGGTTTCCGCATCACGAACATTACTGATGTGACTCCGATCCCCCATAACGGTTGTCGTCCACCTAAAAAGCGCCGAGTATAAAGTCGCTTTAAGGTTAGTTGGAGAAAAAAATGACAAAATATCTTGGTCCTAAGCTTAAGTTAAGCCGTCGTGAAGGCACAGACCTTTTCTTAAAATCTGGTGTTCGTGAGATCGATTCCAAGTGCAAGATTGCGCAACCACCCGGTCAGCACGGTGCGCGTAAATCGCGTTTATCCGATTATGGCGTACAGTTGCGCGAAAAACAAAAAGTTCGTCGTATCTATGGTGTTTTAGAATGTCAGTTTCGCAATTATTATAAGGAAGCAGCGCGCCTGACAGGCAATACCGGTGAAAATCTGTTACGGTTACTGGAAAGACGTCTCGACAACGTTGTTTACCGCATGGGCTTTGGTTCTACCCGTGCTGAATCGCGCCAGTTGGTCAGCCATAAGGCGATTATGGTGAACGGCCGTGTTGTTAATGTCGCTTCTTACCAGGTTGCTCCAAATGATGTTGTTAGCATCCGTGAAAAAGCGAAAAAGCAATCTCGTGTTCGTGCTTCTTTGGAATTAGCTGAGCAGCGTGAAAAGCCGATCTGGCTTAACGTTGACACTGCTAAGATGGAAGGAGTGTTCAAGCGTACTCCAGAACGCAGCGATCTATCTGCTGAAATTAATGAACACCTGATCGTCGAGCTTTACTCCAAGTAAAGCTGAGTAGCAAAGAGAGGATACAATGCAGGGTTCTGTGACAGAATTTTTAAAACCGCGCCTAGTAAATATCGAACAAGTTAGCGTGACGCACGCTAAGGTGACCCTTGAGCCTTTAGAGCGTGGTTTTGGCCACACTTTAGGAAACGCGTTGCGTCGTATTTTACTTTCATCGATGCCGGGTTACGCGGTGACCGAGGTTGAAATGGATGGTGTGCTGCACGAGTACAGCACTAAAGAAGGTATACAAGAAGATATTTTAGATGTTCTACTAAATTTGAAAGAGCTAGCGGTGAAAATTAAGGGTAAGGATAGCGTTATCTTAACCCTGAATAAATCCGGTATCGGACCTGTAACTGCAGCTGACATCACTCACGATATGGGTGTTGAAATTATTAAACCGAAGCATGTCTTATGTCATCTAACCGATGTAAATGCTACTATCAGTATGCGCATTAAAGTTCAGCGTGGGCGTGGCTATGTTCCAGCTTCTGCCCGAATTCATTCTGAAGATGAGCACCCGATCGGCCGTCTTCTACTAGACGCATGCTATAGCCCCGTAGAACGTATTGTCTATAATGTAGAAGCAGCGCGCGTTGAGCAACGTACAGACCTAGACAAGCTAATCATCGAAATGGAAACCAATGGAACCATTGATCCTGAAGAAGCGATCCGCCGTGCAGCAACCATTCTAGCTGAACAACTTGAAGCTTTTATTGATTTACGTGATGTACGTCAGCCGGAAGTGAAAGAAGAGAAGCCGGAATTCGATCCGATCCTACTAAGCCCAGTTGACGATCTGGAATTGACTGTTCGTTCTGCTAACTGTCTCAAGGCAGAGGCGATCCACTACATCGGTGATCTAGTACAGCGCACTGAGGTTGAGTTGTTGAAAACACCCAATCTTGGTAAAAAATCTCTTACTGAGATCAAAGACGTGCTGGCTGCCCGTGGACTATCTTTGGGCATGCGTCTTGAGAATTGGCCTCCGGCAAGTATCAGTGATGAATAATCCGATCACAGGTTAAGGTTTTACTGAAAAGGAAAAGATCATGCGCCATCGTAAGATTGGTCGTCAACTGAACCGTAATAGCAGTCACCGTCAGGCTATGTTCCGTAACATGGCTGGCTCTTTAGTGCGTCATGGAATTATCAAGACCACTCTCCCAAAAGCGAAAGAGCTGCGACGCGTCGTTGAGCCGTTAATTACACTTGCCAAAACCAACAGCGTAGTAAATCGTCGTCTAATATTTGCTCGCACTCGTGATAACGAGATCGTGGCAAAACTGTTTAATGAACTTGGCCCACGTTTCGCAAGCCGCGCTGGTGGCTATACTCGCATTTTAAAGCATGGCTTCCGTGCAGGCGACAGTGCACCGATGGCATATATTGAATTCGTTGATCGCGCTGCAACAACAGCTCCAGTAATGGAATCAACAAAGTAATCTTTCCATTATGCAAAGCTTTAAACAACTAGGCTAGTCCGATTTATTTATGTTACTTAACGACAGCAAGCTGTAGGCGAATAGAGAATGCTGCAATCTGATTAAATTTAATACGGGTGAAATGGGATGACCCCTTTCGGCGCCGCAAGTACGTGAAACACTATTGCTTGGTCGCTATTAGCTTGCTTACCGCTGCCTTTATAAAAGGGATATCCAGTTGTATCTAACAGTTATCATAATAGACAATGGGTATGTGGTAATTTACCCTGTTCTTTATACCGAAGGTCAGCGGTATCAGTCGGAATAGATGTTCAATGCAGTTTTTATCCGAACCGACGAGCACCAAGGAAAAGTAGCCGCCGGTCTTCTTACCCAGGCAAGCAATTCACTGCAACTGTGAAGAGCGACGGAACGTTTGAGATGACCTTGAGCCAAGCCTGCATCCTGTAATAGCAGGTAACGCAAGGATATTGACCTAGCACTGTTATCACAAATTAAAACAGGTACTAGTTTTTGTTTGAAACAAAAAATAAATATAGAGCAAACAGCTTTAAAAATAAACTTTAAATACTCATAAATTTTTTATTCTTTGTGATACCGCCAATTCTAATTCTTATATCTTATAAGAATATCCATTAAAGTCGAAACTACTCCTTAGTTGCCACTTGATATAAGTAAGCCATATAATGCAGAGAATTATCATGAAATTCTTAAGAATTTGAGGAGGTATGTAATGACTATAACTACACTGGTTTTGATACGTCATGGCGAAAGTCGCTGGAACCATGAAAATCGTTTTACAGGCTGGACGGATATAGACCTATCTGATAAAGGGCGCACTGAAGCGAAGCAAGCGGGCCAAATACTGAAAACGAATGGTTATTTCTTTGATTTTGCTTACACTTCGCTATTAAAGCGCGCTATCCATACTCTCTGGATCATTCTGGACGAGCTAGATCAAGCCTGGCTCCCGGTGGAAAAATCCTGGCGCTTGAACGAGCGTCATTACGGTGCATTACAAGGGCTAAATAAAGCTGAAACTGCAGAAAAATACGGTGACGAGCAAGTAGAAAAGTGGCGTCGCAGTTTTGATATTAGACCGCCGGCGCTCACCCGTGAAGATAAGCGTTTCCCTGGTTATGCTCCCCATTATGCCAACTTGAGCACCGCAGAGTTGCCGACAACAGAAAGCTTGGCGTTGACTATCGATCGTATGATGCCTTATTGGAACGAAAGGATTCTTCCCCGCATGAGGAACGGGGAGCGGATCATCATCGCTGCCCACGGTAATTCCATTCGCGCCATAGTGAAAGTTTTGGAAAATCTGAGCGCAGGGGAAATTTTGGAACTAAATATTCCGACAGGCGTGCCGTTAGTGTATAAATTCAACGATGATATGCAACCTATTCAACATTACTACCTTGACAATGCTTAGAAGGTCGTTTCAAAGCGGCCATATCCGCTAATCAAAGCAAAGCAAAGTGCTCAATGTGCCCAAAAAATCCTCAGGATACCGCGCAGGAAAAACCGTTTGCATCAATTGGGTCAGTGAGTGCTCGGCATCTGCCAAACCATGTAAGCATTTTTTCTGATTGAACTGTTTACTGTTGTTGATATGATTACAGCGGTAATATGGTTTTAATTGGTTCTTTCGTAATCTAAACTTTATGGGTGATGACCATGTACTTTTCAAAATCAAAATCGATACATGACAACATCATGAGATGGTACATGACAGTGCACCACTATTCCCGCGTTTTACATTTATATTCTCTAGCTTAATGATGCCCGCGCTGAAGGCGAAAGACTAATGGATATGATTATTTTGCTTGCTTTCCACCAATATAGCGGTGGATATAAATGCCGCTGATCATTGTAGCAAGTAATGTCAGGCCAGTAAGACCGAAAACCTTAAAATTAACCCACGCGCTTTGCGATAACCAGAAAGAAACATAAATATTTGCTGCACAACAAGTTAAGAAAAAAAGTGACCAGGCAATATTCAAGTTATTCAAAACCCGGGTCGGGAGTTGGGCCTTTTTAGGCAACATATGATGGATAAGTGGCTTGCCAAATACAAATTGGTTAACTAGAAGCACTGCAGAAAATAGAGCATAAATTACCGTTATCTTCCACATGAGAAATTCCACGTTGTGATAATAAAGTGTCAACGAGTTTAGAATTACTACCACTACAAAAGTAATTAAGTCGATTTTCTTAACCTTGCGATAACGTAACCAGGTATAAGCCAATACTAGTGCAGAGGCAACAATTAACGCACCAGATGCGTAGTAAATGTGATAGAGCTTATAGAAAATAAAAAACATCGCTAAGGGTAAAAAATCTAGAAAGTGCTTCATAACACAAAATCCACTGGTAAAGAGCGTAAAGGCCAGCCATCATGCTTGTCGTAAGAACATATACAGGCGATAAAGATAAATGAGCAGCAGGATAGTAATTAGATTACTTAATCCATTCAATAATATCGCTGTTACAAACGGTGACACTAAAGCGAACCGAGTTGCTAGCAAAAGTATCGCGGACTTTGCTAGCAACCAAACCAAAACCGCCGGTGCTAACAGACGAAGATTAGCAAGCGCTAGGCTGGCGCTGAGGCGCATTGATTTAATTGCGCTCAGATTGTCGTTAGTGACAATGATCGGTGAAAGACTAAAGGCAATGGCCAGCATGATACCTGGTATAACAATCAACAGCAGTCCTAGTTGCACCAGTAAAGTAGTAAAAAAGATAAGCAACAGTAAGCGCGGAAACAACGGCGCCGACAAGCAGATGGCGCGTAATACGCTTATGGAGTGCCGGTTGGAAACCTGGCGAATCATAGTCAGCAACCCGCCGACCAACAACACATCGCCAATTAAACCCGCCAAGCTATTGGCGGCGGACGCTTTCAGCAATATTCGTTGCTGTTCCATTGACATATGTTGTATACGCTGCTGGAAACTCATATTAGCAGTATCGTCTATATGACGACCGTCGCTCAAGGTTATTAGTTGTTCACTGCCAGGCGATAGCACATGGCTTAACACGATACTGATCAGTGCCGTCAACAGCGCTAATAGAAGGATATTAGTAAACTGATTACGAGCAAAATTTAGCATGTCGTTGCACAAAGTACGTGCCCTTATTGGCATAGAAGCTCCTTGGAAAACAATCAAAGATTAGGCTTACCCGCTATTCTACCTTACGAATTAAATACAAGCATTAGTTGCTCTTTTTTAGGCAGAATAAGCTATGACTTAAATTAACTGATTTTTCTTATTTTTTAAAATCATATGGCAAAAATTAATGTCATTTGCTCTCATTGCAGAATAGAAAGTTGATGATATGATCTGTAGCCTATGTTTGGGACCGTTTCAGTTTCATTTTTTCTATTGAGGCCTCAACAGATACACATTGGACTATCGTCGATATGGAAAGAATGGTTTTAGATGTGGAATGCTGGGACAAATAGAAAGAAATGTATAAACGTTTTAATATAGCCTTTTATATGACTGATGCATAGACTGCTTATAACAATCTTGTTTACTCAACTAGTCATACAAGTAAGTACACAATATTCTTAAAAAAGAGCGGGATAACGTTATATACCCACATCGAATGCCTTTCTGTAGAACCGTTTCTTTTTTCCAAAAGAAAGAATCAAAACATGGGATAGATGCTATCTAATCATGCATGATAGATAAAGGCACCTAGCAGAAGGGAGTAGTGTATTCAAAATACATTATGAAACTCAGTAACAATAATCAAGCCACAATAAAATATTCGAGAACAATATATTAAATACTGCAATTAAATTTATACAAAACTATACCAGCATAGTAAAACTTAAGGTGTAAAGTTGCTTTTTATTGATTTTGATAAAAAAAAGAACAACTGATACTTGTCTTTACTTGTGACGATAATTCCTAGTCGTAAAAATAAAGATTTTAGACAGTGATTTTTACGACATATACTATCGAGTTTGAGTAAAACGACGTTACTGCATATACAATCCGTCGGCCTCAAAGGTGAGTAAGTTATGTGTAGAAACAAAATCCTTAAGTTAGGCAGAAAGTTTATCGGTAAATCTGAAAACGTGATATGTTATCTTATAACATTTACTATTTTAGGTCATATCATGTCTTCACATTCTTTTTTACGGCGCTTGACGATGGGGCGGAAGTTGTTTATTACTTCTAGTCTAATACGGACGCTAATAGTGTTTTTAATTCTCTTGGTACTATGGAGTACCATCGCCTGGTCAGTGATTCTACCATGATAACCTTGCAGGCTTTAGTAACGGGATATCAGGGGCGAGGTATGAGTGTTCCGCTGGACGGTCGTTTTGACAACGGCAGTATGACTGCCATCGTAGGCGACAACGGTGCCGGAAAATCTACCTTGCTAAAAACCTTAGCAGGCTTGTTACCACCAGTTCAAGGATCACTAGCTTTTAGCTCAGCTGGCCGGCCGCGTATTAGCTATTTACCGCAGCAAGCGATAATGGATCGCCAATTTCCTTTAACCGTATTTGACGTCGTGGCAATGGGTTGTTGGCCAGTCAGTGGCCTATTGCACCGAATAACTCAAGTCGGTCAGGCTACTATTTGGCAGGCGCTGACACGTGTCGGCCTAGAAACATTAGCCCATCGCGTCATCAGCACGCTTTCCGGCGGGCAGTTTCAGCGTATGCTGTTCGCCCGACTTTTAGTGCAGGGATCACCATTGATTCTGCTTGATGAGCCGTTTAGCGGTATCGATAAACCTACATGTAGTTTGCTGATGACTATCATTGGGCAACTACACCGTCAGGGACGTACAATTATTGTAGTACTGCACGACAATCGGCTGGTGGAAAAGCATTTTCCACAGACATTAGTGTTGTCATCAGCACAACCCGCGTGGAAACTTGTATTTTAGCAACTTACCTAAATTCTGCTAGTGCAGACGTCTTTCTAAGATTGCAGAGTATCTAAAAATGCTACATGTATTATTCGAGCCTTTTTTTCATTATGGCTTTATGCGACGGGCGCTAGTGGCCTGTTTCGCTTTGTCCTTAAGTACGACGCCGCTGGGAGGATTCTTATTGCTGCGCCGTATGAGTCTAGTCGGGGATGCGTTATCACATGCCATATTGCCTGGTGTCGCCACCGGCTATCTGCTGTCTGGTATGTCACTAATTTCCATGGGGATTGGTGGTTTTATCGCCGGTGTAATAGTAGCGGTATTATCTAGCTGGGCCAGTTCGATAACTCAGTTAAAAGAAGACGCTAGTTTTGCGGGTTTTTACCTAGGTTCACTAGCACTAGGAGTAACGTTGGTATCGCTACACGGATCAAGCCTTGATTTGCTACATTTACTTTTTGGATCAATCCTAGCAGTCGATGCCGATGCCATTCATTTCATCGGTGCTATTGCCAGCATAACCTTCGTCAGTTTGGCGTTGATGTATCGCGCACTGATTATCGAAGCGTTTGATGCCGATTTTTTACGCGTCAATTCCAGCGGTTTCCCACGTCTTATCCAAACACTGTTTTTGGCGCTAGTGGTGCTAAACCTTGTGGCCGGTTTTCAAATGCTCGGCACTCTAATGTCGGTCGGATTGATGATGTTGCCATCTGTGGCTGCGCGCTGCTGGACGATCAGCTTACCCAAAATGCTGGTGCTGGCGACGGTCATCAGTATGTTCTGTTCATGGTGCGGGTTGCTATGGTCTTTTTACACTTCATTGCCTTCTGGTCCGACTATCGTGTTATCAGCTAGTTTGGTGTTTTTTTTCTCGATATTATTAGGGCCAAGCGGCGGCATCGCTTTACTGCTGCGCCGGCGTAGGCGTCGTTATTAGCAAGGGAAAGACATGAAGCGTTTTACATTGTTATGCGCGATAGCTTTGATTATGGCTAGTCATTCCGCGCTGGCGAAAACTGTCAGCGTAGTAGCCAGCTTTTCCGTACTAGCGGATATCGTCCGACATGTTGGCGGCGAGCATGTCAAGGTCACCGAATTAGTTGGAGACAATGGTGATCCTCATGTCTTTGAGCCTTCGCCAAAAGACAGTCAGTCGATAGCAAAATCGGACGTGGTGTTTATCAGTGGGTTGGGACTGGAAGGGTGGATTGATCGTCTGATCATTGCCTCTGGCTCTCAGAGTAAAATTGTCACCGTCTCTACAGGAGTCAGTCCTCGCAAAATAGAAGTAAACGGTAAAACACTGACTGATCCACACGCTTGGAATAGCGCGCACAACGGAGCTCTATATGCCCGTAACATCATGCAGGCACTGATAGCAATTGATCCCCAGGACGTAGATTATTTCCGTGAGCACGGTGAAACTTATATTCAGAAATTGGAAAAGCTCGACGCATGGGCTAAAGCAAAATTTATTTCCATTCCGCAGGCGAAACGTAAAGTATTAACTAGTCACGATGCCTTCGGCTATTTTGGCGCTGAATATGGCGTGCAATTCCTTTCTCCGGTCGGTTTGTCCACAGAAGCCGAAGCTAGTGCTAATGATGTGGCAAGATTGATCGATCAGATCAAAAAAGAGCATATTACCACTTATTTTATTGAGAACCAAACTAATCCAAGATTAGTGAAACAGATTGCTAAAGCCAGTGGCGCCCAACTCGGCGGCGAACTTTATCCGGAAACATTATCTTCAGCGAATGGATTAACGGGCACCTATGAAGCGGCGTTTCGCCATAATGTCACCACGCTAGCCAGTAGTATGAAATAAACCATCCTCCGCAATCTGGTAAACAGCTAGAGCTATGACACATGCCCCAATAATAGATAGAAAGATATGGTGCAGGTAGTTTTCACCAGTCAATTTTGCAAAGCAAATAATTTTACTAGAAGGATATTATGAGTATGATAAATTATAACCACACTCAGTGCTTTAATCAAAAATTTTGACGCCATGCTCGCTACTGATAAGAACTATATCGGCGCCGCGGCGCGCGAAGCCTGGGATATTATTAATTTTCTCCTCTATCGCTATCGCGTCTAGAATGACCAGATACCCAGACGCGTGCCATAAGGATCACTTCCACCGGAAGTGGAAAGACACCGAGCGCGTCCACTAGCTTGCTAGAATCAGCAATGCAGATAAATTGACGCGCTACGGAGGAGATAATTTTTCATGAGTTAGCGCAGCTGCTTCCTTTGATCATCTGCATGCTTCCGTTAATCTCATCAGCGCTGTCGACATAAATATCCAGGGATTCCACCTCATTCAAGTCGAACAGAAGAATGCCTAGGTTTTTCAATTGAGCAGACGATGACTTAGAATTGTGGCTACCGCCCCTTTGATTTTTGGTTTAACGGAAACTCAATGCGCGTCGATAAAACGCGAAGCGGTAGAACCGGTTCCAACGCCTATAATCGTCCACGACCGAACATATTTGATCGCGGCTAATCAAACCGTTTTTTCAAGTTATTCTGCGTCATAGCTTGTCCTATTCACAATACTGTGTAGACGCCAGTATCAATCAATTTTCACAACAGTAATGTTTCGCACGCAATCTTATAAAATATAGCTTAATTTAAAGGGATACCCTGTTGACAGAAAGAAATAAATAAAATTCCTAGATTATCGGATGTTCCAAGCATTCGATGCCGTAACATGTGGACGCGGTTTTAAATGTGCAACACTATTATCTAGTCGGCCGTGTAACGGCACATCAAACAGATAGAAAACATGTTTGCCGTACGATTCTCTTCATTCCACCGAGCAGGGAAGTAAAGCTAATTACTTAAAGCCTTGCCACCATATTGAATTGAACAACAACTGGGACAGCGAAACATACAACCAAAATAAAACTAGAGCCGAATCTTTATTTCAAAGATGCTTACTGGGACTGTGGAAGCAAAGCAATTGCTAAGCGCGGATTTTAGCGTCCTCTTCCTGATGCAAATATGTTGTGGGCTTTGAACATCTGCACTGTTGGCAGTTTAGGATTATCCTATGCCAGTAGAAGTTCGTAACATCAGCAACTTGCTTTGGAATAGCATGAGGCTTTTTTTAAATGCCCCTGCCAATATTCTTCCATCCAAAATCATTTATTGTCATATTCGCGCTCCCAAGCTAAATGGTCATCACATCGAACGCCATCAACCGCATTACAACAAGGACAGATTGTATTTCCATGCGCTTTTAAAAAAAGCGCACAGAAATTCAATAAATTTAAGTCACAATCGAATATACAAGTATTAAAAATTGATTATTTGATTAGCGACCCTAACGCCCCTAATTTGGGCGTTAGGATTACACTGCGTTATGTCCAGTTAGACGCTCTGATTGATTTTTAACATCAATGGAAATTTGCTGCGGTTTTTCCTGTTCAGGGATATCGTAGGTAAAATTCAGTGTCAAAAGCCCATAAGCCAGATTAGCCTGTTGAATAATTATTCGGTGTTCAAGGGTAAAGCTTAAGGAAAACTCACTTTTCCTAATACCCTGATGCAACCATCTTATTCCTTCTTTTTCCTCTGACTCGTCAGTTTTTTCGACATTTGGTTTTCCACGAACCATAAGCTGATTGTTGAGGATGGATACGTCTAGTTCATCCTGCGTATAGCCCGGAACGCTTACTGTCAACCTATGCCGCTCATTATTCTTTAGCAGATTATAAGCGGGAGTGTCTGATAACGGCTTTTCTCCTGTCAATCGGCTAAACAGATTATCCATCTGGGTAAAACGGTCGGTAAGCAGACTATTGCTCAATGTTGGCATTAGAGAGAAAGAACGGTAAGTCATAACATTCTCCTTTAATACATATCAAAAGACATTTACGTTATTTATATTGGGATTCGCTATGAATTTTCAAGCTCCCTATCAACATAAGAGAAAATAATGGGTGGCATTAAGTAAATACTAGTAAATTATGCGTCATGATCGCTCATTTCCCATATTGACGATAGCTATTAGCAAGTTCTCGGTTGCTTTTGATGTACCGTACTCTAATGTGATCTCACAGTATGACTCAATATAAAATAAAGCTTTCTCTCAATGTTCAAACAAATCGTGCCTGGCAGCATACAAGTATTGAAACATGGACCAAAACGTTAGCACGACCGCGACATATAACGCAGCAATACCTATCCTAGACACGATATTGTCTGGCCGCCATAATAGCGCCACCAATGCGAGCATTTGTGCTATAGTTTTAATCTTACCAATCCAGGAAACCGCTACGCTGCTGCGTTTACCTATTTCCGCCATCCACTCGCGCAAGGCGGATATAGTGATTTCTCGAGCGATTATCGTCGCTGCTGGTAGCGTAATCCACCATGCATGGAAATGTTCCGCTACTAGTATTAACGCTATAGCGACCATTACTTTATCCGCGACAGGATCGAGGAACGAACCGAAGCGGGTAGTCTGTTTCCAACGACGAGCTAAAAAACCATCGAACCAATCCGTTACCGAAGCCAGGATGAAAATTAACGCGCAGCACAATGGCGCCCAGGTAAAAGGCAGATAAAAAGCCAAGACAAAGAACGGTATCGTAACGACACGGAACAGTGTAAGCCATGTCGGGATATTCAGTTGCATAGTACTTTAGTGACTATTTGGCTGGGGTGAAAATTATCAGTATGTTGCTATATTGCCACTAGTGTTTCAACGCATTAAATATTTTTTCTTGCTAGACACTTAAGGAATTTTTCAATGCTCTAGCCTTGCGTAATAGTTACAGGCCGCCCATATATTTTAGTAGTGCCTTTGCACAAGTTCACTAGTATTTTTACCTTAGAGCGTTTATTGCGATAACAGGTAAGTGCATAGTAATGTGAAGCACCGCGAATATATTGTGTATCATATATAGTTCAGGTAAATTCGGCGACACCGTGTAACTAAAAATAGCGTCTATGTATAATTCATATCATCCAGTTGAACACTTGAATGTCTAAAAATTTTTCGAGAGCGACTAAACGCTGATTCAGCGTCGACTATTGCAATAATTTAGTCGCTATCACCGTTGCTGCATTAATACAGGCTAGCGCCTAATTGATTACAGCGACACAAACAGTTGCATTAACAGCAACATTTTCTTGGCGTATGAAATTCCAGCAGAATCTTTCCAACAAGGTCCGCATCTGGTTTTCCTTAAAATTAACCACAAACAGTTTAAGGCTTCCGTAAGTTCGGAATTGACTAGAGCTTTCGGAAAATAATTGCAGTCGCCTAGTATGTTTCTCTGGTGAATAAACAACACATACACGTAAAACATCTCGACGCCAAAAGACACGCCAATGATGTCCATATTTTTTTAATCATCAGAAACGAACTGTTTTTCGTCACGCGGCGAACTCTATCCGTTTAATATGTTTTTTCTACATGACTTGTTGAGACAAAACATTAAAATGGTTATGCATTAGTTACTAATAGGCTATGTTGTATAGGTACGAAGAATTCATGTAACATCATGTATTGCTCAGAGAAAAATATGACAAAACAGCCAGCGGGCATTGCCTTGTTACGTATATACTGTCTACTTCACAGACTCAGTAAATAATAAACTTCAGTATGAAGTGCTGTTGTTACAGATAAGCATGGTCTAAATGTGTTAATTTTATCCTTGCATTTTAAAAAATTTATATGAAAAGCTCGATGTTATCTAACCGCATTGCGGTGAAGATGATGGGGTGCGATATCACTCTCATTCACTATCGGAAGCTCAATTCTTTATATTGAAGCTGTGTATTTTATCTTCATTTGCGCTACTGAAGTCTTAAGCAGACAGATATTAGAATGTTTTGTGTACTAAACACAGTATACGTAGCGAATCTGATTCAAGACAAGAAAGCGCTATACAGCGTTCAACGATTTATTTACCTATATAGAGTTTTGTTTATGAAAAATATCAATCCTACTCATACCGCGCCCTGGAAAGCGTTGCAACAACATTTCACGACGATGAAATACGTGCAGATAAGTGACCTTTTTGCGAAAGAACCTGAGCGTTTTTCCTCTTTCTCAGCCACTTTCGACGATCAGATGCTAGTAGACTACTCAAAAAACCTCATCACTGCTGAAACATTGACCTATTTGCTAGCGCTAGCGGAAGAGTGTGGGATCAAGGAGGCTATTGGCGCCATGTTTAACGGCGAGAAAATCAACCGTACAGAAGATCGATCGGTATTGCATGTTGCACTGCGCAACCGCAGTAATACGCCAATTAACGTAGACGGAAAAGATGTCATGCTGGACGTTAATGCGGTATTGATAAAAATGAAACAATTTTGCGCTCGGATCATCAGCGGAGAATGGAAAGGATATACCAGCCGTATCATAACTGATATCGTTAATATCGGCATCGGCGGTTCAGATCTTGGCCCATATATGGTGACTGAGGCGCTACGGTCTTATAAAAATCACCTCAATATACATTATGTATCTAACGTGGATGGAACGCATATTACCGAAACGGTAAAAGACTTGGATCCGGCCACCACGTTATTTTTGGTAGCGTCTAAGACCTTTACTACCCAGGAAACTATGACAAACGCACACAGCGCTCGAAATTGGTTCTTAAAAGCCGCTAGAGATAAACAATATATCGCTCGTCATTTTGCTGCGCTATCTACTAACGAAAAAGCGGTAGCGGAATTTGGCATCGATACTGAAAATATGTTTAAGTTTTGGGATTGGGTAGGGGGCCGCTATTCGCTCTGGTCAGCTATCGGTCTCTCCATTGCTTTGTCGATCGGCTTCGACAATTTCGAAAAATTACTCAACGGTGCACATGCTATGGATCACCACTTCGTTTTGACGCCGCTGGATAAGAATTTACCAGTTCTGCTAGCGCTTATCGGCATTTGGTATAACAATTTCTTCGGTATGGAGACAGAAGCAATCTTACCTTACGATCAATACATGCACCGCTTTGCCGCTTATTTTCAACAGGGAAACATGGAATCAAACGGGAAATATGTCGATCGAGAAGGTCATACTGTCAACTATCAAACCGGACCTATTATTTGGGGTGAACCAGGTACTAACGGTCAGCATGCGTTTTATCAACTGATTCATCAAGGCACTAAAATTGTCCCTTGCGACTTTATCGCGCCCGCCATCAGTCACAATCCACTTGCTGATCACCACACTAAGCTGCTCTCAAATTTCTTCGCTCAAACCGAAGCGCTAGCTTTTGGCAAATCACGCGAGGCGGTAGAGAAGGAATTCAGCTTAGCTGGGAAATCACCGGATCATATGCAGCATATTACGCCGTTTAAAATATTTCAAGGGAATCGTCCAAGTAACTCTATCTTGATGCGAGAAATTACCCCTTACAGTTTAGGCGCGCTGATTGCGTTGTACGAACATAAAATTTTCACGCAAGGAGTAATATTAAATATCTATACCTTTGATCAGTGGGGCGTTGAGTTGGGAAAACAACTCGCCAATCGCATTTTGCCAGAATTGGCACAGGATAATCTAATTGATGCCCATGACAGTTCCACTAACGGTCTGATCAATCGCTATAAATCCTGGCGTCACTGATAAATTTTTTCTTAAGAGTGCACGGCCAATTTCTGGTCGTCATTTTATTATCGATAAATAAAAGAATGGAGAACAAGCCTCTGTTTAGAAAACAAGCCGACGGAGTCTCTCATCCTTTTGCACGGTGGTCAACGATCTATCCTACTGCGTCAGCAAGGATACTAGCGTCTTGAGCATTTATGCTTTTCATCGTTATCAGATGTTTCTGCGCAGTAGCTCTTTTTTTTTAGCCAGACCAGCAAGATAGAAATCGCCGCCGGCGTAATACCGGAAATGCGTGACGCCTGACCAATAGAATTAGGTTGATGATCATTAAGTTTAGCGATCACTTCGTTGGATAGACCAGATACGACGCTAAAATCCATCTCCGCTGGCAGCATGGTATATTCATTGCCTATCTGGCGAGCAATCTCCTCCTGCTGACGGGCGATATAGCCTTGGTATTTGATCTGAATTTCGACCTGCTCTGCCGCCTGGTTGTCAGTCAGCGCCGGGCTAAAACGTTTCAGTTGGGTCAGATGCGCGTAATTTATTTCCGGACGACGCAGAAGTTCTTCACCATTGGTTTCACGCGTTAGAGACGCTTTAAGTAGCGGATTAAGATGCTCAACGTCGTCGCTACCTGGGTGTACCAAGATATTACGCAGGCGTTGACACTCGCACTCAATTTGCTCCTTCTTAGCACAAAAGCGCGCCCAGCGCGCATCATTCACTATACCAAGCTGTCGACCGGTTTCCGTTAAACGAAGGTCAGCATTATCTTCCCGTAACAACAGTCGGTATTCAGCGCGCGAGGTAAACATGCGGTAGGGTTCTGTGGTGCCAAGCGTGCATAAGTCATCTACTAGTACTCCGAGATAACCTTGATCACGTCGCGGGAACCAACAATCTTTTCCCTTAGCCAACCGAGCTGCGTTTAGACCAGCGAGCATGCCTTGTGCGGCGGCCTCTTCATAGCCGGTAGTACCATTGATTTGACCAGCGAAAAAAAGCCCTTCGATCAGCTTACTTTCCAGTGTCAGTTTAAGATCTCGCGGATCAAAAAAGTCATATTCGATCGCATAGCCAGGCCGCATAATACGCGCGTTTTCAAGCCCATGTATAGAATGGACGATTTTTATTTGTACGTCGAACGGCATACTGGTTGAGATGCCGTTAGGATAAAATTCGTTGCTGGTCAGTCCTTCCGGCTCGAGAAAGATCTGATGGGCAGCGCGATCGGAAAATCGCATCACCTTATCTTCAATTGACGGACAATAACGTGGCCCGACGCCTTCAATAAGGCCAGCGTATATAGGACTACGGTGAAGATTCTGGCGGATTATCTCATGGGTCTTATCGTTGGTATAAGTAATATAACAGGGGATTTGGCGCGGATGCTGATCAATTGAGCCTAGGAAGGAAAAAACAGGCAGTGGCTCGTCTCCGTACTGTGTTACTAGCCGTGAGAAGTCGATACTACGCGCATCTATACGCGGCGGTGTACCGGTTTTTAACCGGTTAACCCGAAAAGACAACTCGCGCAAACGGCGAGATAGAGCAACCGAAGCCGGATCGCCAGCCCGGCCGCCTCTATAATGAGCCATGCCGATATGGATCTTACCATTAAGGAAAGTACCCACCGTTAGTACTATGGTGCTGGCACGAAATTTGAGTCCCATTTGTGTGATAGCGCCGACTACTCTCTTATTGTTTTCCACAATTAGATCTTCAACCGCTTGTTGGAAAATCATCAGATTAGGCTGATTCTCCAGCGCGCTGCGTACTATTTGTCTATATAGAACACGATCCGCCTGTGCGCGAGTAGCCCTAACGGCAGGTCCTTTGGTAGCGTTTAGTATTCTAAACTGGATACCGGACTTATCGATAGCTTGAGCCATCAGACCGCCCATAGCATCGATTTCTTTAACTAAATGTCCCTTTCCGATACCCCCAATCGCCGGATTACAGGACATTTGTCCAAGCGTATCAATATTATGCGTCAGCAACAGAGTTTGACAACCCATCCGTGCTGACGCCATTGCTGCTTCTGTGCCGGCATGGCCGCCACCAACAATAATGACGTCAAAGTAATCGGGATAAAACATAACAAAACACCTCACGTGCAAATGAAGGATCGTAAACAACATAGCCTTCGGATCAATACGCAAGAACGTCAGCCAATAATAACCGAGAATATCGTACTCACTGTCGATCTGGGCAACGTTAACGACGGCGCCAGCATTTTCTTAACAGACAAAGTAAAAACCAGTCAAGCATGTCGTGAGTAAAAGAAAAGAACGACATTACTGCCGTACTTTATTGGAATAGCCTGTTTCGTTTCGGAGTTTAAATGTGCAGTTGTTATCATATAACCAGTATTGTTCAACAGAGTAGGTATAAATAATCTTATAAGCATCGATAAAAATCGCTTCACAAAAACGTAATAAAATAAATGCTCATGTCAGTTCATACAGTATTTTTTTAATTTTTTACGTAGAGTACCACGATTAATACCCAGTAACTGCGCAGCGCGGGTCTGATTACCGCGGGTGTATTGCATGACTATGTCCAACAACGGCTGTTCTATTTCAGCCAGCACTAGTTCATAGAGACACTTGGCGTCCTGACTGTTCAGTTGAGCAAAATAGTTCTTCAGTGCTTGTTTTACTGAATCACGTAGGGGTTTTTGCTTTATCTGATTTTGAAAGTTAACAGTAGAAATGGTCAGTACGTTAGAATTTACGCGTTGTTCGAACATAGTTCTGTCTGCTCTTTTTACATAAGATTTACAAAATATGCTTCCAACGCCGACACTTGTTCATTATCATCTTCTATGGCGTTGAAGATGCATTTATACTATTTGTCATAGGTATACGTCTACAATAATCAGAATACGTGATTATGAGAGATCCGGAATTTCTTTGATGCAATTTTCTAATACTTTTTATCAAAAGAGTTTTACTTGCCTAACAGCAACGACGGAAGCCGTATCTAAATAACGCTGGCTCCCCTAGAAGATTTAGAATCTTCCAGTATTTCCTCCACGGTATAATTCATACTTCTTTGGCTTTTCTTGATTATTAACATCTCCATTTTGAAATCAAAACACACTGCTTAATTTCCAGAAAATTATCGTATTTCGTTTATTGAGCAGGCAAGCGTGCAGATAATTAGATCACATCGTGATTTGGCGACTATCCTGTATGCATTTTCGCTGAGCCCGTCAATTTACAAGTACACTTTCTTAGTTAGATCGTCCAATTGATATCATCAATTAGCTACGCGGCATTTGTCACGTTGACGAAGGAAACGGCATATCATCTCAGCAAGATCGCAACCGGAAATTTACACCACCCAGATATCAGGTTGATAATTATGTACCATGCGTAAACGCGAATTACCGCATCACCTCACCTCGGCGCAAGGTGAGTATTACCAATATTCCAGCCTCCATTAGGTGATATAATGTCTTTGAACATGTAATCTACCATACCGACAATTGGTGCCGCAATCAGGCAATGAATAAAATAGAGGTGTCCGATACGTATAGACACATCCTCAAAAAGGCATATACTACACATTTTTGCATTAGAGGAAATGGCAAGCTTTGAACAATTATATATCGACGAGCATTGATGAAATTTGAGTTGGAGATTGGGTCACCTCCTCTGCTTATGAAGCTAGACTGGCTGAGATATCAGTGATTTGTTACACCGCTTCATAAGTCAAGGTGTTAGAGTGAGATACAATGCCTACTTAGTTCGCCAGATCATACGCACGCGGCTTTGTTCGAGCTTGGCTTTCACCGTCAGCATATCCAGCGTAGGAATGCTTTCTGTGGTGCGCTCAATACCGACGTCGATAGCTTCCAGTATCGAGTCTTTGCAAAACGGCGCCGACACATAGATAACTGATGCCATTGCACTGGTCTAGATAAACTTATCAAGTTACATCGGAAAGACGCGCGGGACGTAGAATAGCAGACACAGAAAATACACAATCCGCTCAACTTGACATGTTGCTCCGGCAATTTCAGATGCTCATGTGCCGGCAGTTGTAGGCGTCGTTAATCGTATCTATCATAAAATCTAGAATGACAAGCAGTCTGGTCAACAGGATGGTCGCCTTTTCGTAGCATCAACAGCAGCGTAATAGACGTGACCGTTTATCTTGACACCGTACGAATAGCAAACTTCTTCTCGGTAAGAGCGGTGGAGCGATAGATTTGAATCCTGCTCTATGAAACTAAATTTAAGCATCCAGAAGTTTCATCATATCGTGCCCTCTGTGGTGAAGGCATGGTCCTGCATATGCAGCTTATTGATGACATTGAGATTATAGCGAAAATTCAACCTTCACGATCTATCCTCCACTTTAGCATGTTGGTTGCGTTGCGATCCAGGAATTAAGAATGACATCTTCTTCTCAGAATGCTGAGAGATTGTTTTGCATACAGGTCTGCTGCGTTTTCAGATCTCAACCGAATTGTTCTTTCGGCAATTATTGTTCTACGCTGACAACAGCTCAACAACACCCTGATACTAAAATTCATAGCCATGACTTAAAAGGACTATCTTATTAAACCAGTTACATTGCGCTCTAACACCTTGAATTCTCCAAGGATCACCCCACATTAGATATGTAGCATACTTTTATTGGAGGTTTTATGATTTCCAGCAAATTTGGCATAGGGCAACAGGTCAGGCATAAGCTACTGGGATATCTTGGAGTAATTATTGATATAGATCCGGAGTATTCTATGGAGAAGCCTGCATTGGAGGATATTGCGTCTGACAACAGTTTACGTACGGCCCCGTGGTATCACGTGGTCATGGAAGATGAAGCGGGAAAACCGGTGCATGCCTATCTCGCGGAAGCACAATTAGGTTATGAATCCTTCTCCGTCCATCCTGAGCAACCGACACTGGATGAGTTGGCGGAGTCCATTAAGTTACAGCTTCAGGCCCCACGTCTGAAGAATTAACAGGAGGAAGATGAAACGATACTCGTTTCCATTCGCAGGTGTACTCTACACCGCTGGTATTCCCTGTGGTGATATTTCATTTTTAAATTTCGCTTAACAGTAAGGTTTAAGCAGTTCAGATTGCACATGATGATACTTGTAGCTACAGTACTACTAGTATTAATCATGCTGGTCCTTTTTGTGTAAGATCGAATATTGCCTAATCGCGTCGACTACTATATTAATATTAGTGGGGATCACGGTCAGAGGGCCGTAAACAATCTGTCATGAAAGTCGTCGTGACAAGTTAAAGACAGGCATTGGTTGTTCTTTTTTGTCGGTAAAAGAAATGGAGCGTACAGTGCTTTAGATTTTAAGAACTGGCTCTCCCCAGGAGTAACCTGCTACCTGGTTACGCCTATTGAAATATCTACTGTCGCTAATTCTTGAAAATCTTACTTTCATAAATATGACTTACATGAAAAATGTTAATAAAAGACTATACCTGACTGCATACGGTGTATTGCGCAATGCTAACATCTAATACTATTGCTGATTGTACAAGTAAGTCGCTTCAAAATTACTCAAAAAATTAACTGTAGATTATTGCCCAATACAGTGGCATAGTCTCTAATTTCACCGCGCAAACACAAAAAACGTGCTTGCAAGCTTAATAATGCTTTCTACACAAATCATCATATTATTGATTGTATCTTTTCCGAAAATTAAGTAGTGTAAGAAATTGCAATTTTATTTGACGTCCTTTTTTCTACCAAGCATCCATAGTTGATTTATTACGATCCGAACAGACATCTTGTAGCAACAGAACACGAGGGGTATAGCTACCATATCTCGTAAAATTGTTGTATGAACAAGATGTTATCCACTGAATATACTTTTTATTAAGTATACGACTTGCTGAACGCAAAAGACTTTATAAACGGGCCACATATCAATCATGTAGAAGATTATTTAGAATTTTACACCTCCCAATTGGGTTCGATTAATATGTACGCTTGACTTTCTAATTTTTTACCTAGAAAGAGCAATGAATGCTTGGCTTTAACGCGCAATGCTAGTTTCCATCGTGAGATATAAGCGTAGTACTAAGTATGCTGTCTTGAGTACAGAGGTATTTCTCAACGATATTTTTACTGCGATGTCATAAGAAACCTTGAGAGGTGCCGATAATCCAGAGGTATCCTCTAGGAGTTTTAGTCGGGCATTCAAACCGGCTAGTCCTCATCAGCCTCAGTCCCTATTATTTCCAATCGAAACGATATTTAAAAAATTTATATCACAAATCATGCAACACACAGTTATTCTATATTCATTCATTATCTTAACCAACGTTGTAGCCGTGACCAGGCAAGTTATGGTGGTACGACTTTACCTCTCAAGAGATTAGAAAAGTGAGACTAGTATTGTTTCATGATATAGTTGATAATATAAGATAGTTAGTTAGGCTCACATGTTTTGTGAGCCACAGACGATCTTTCTGCTGCAGTGCGCAAAGCAAAAATAATATCTAGCCCTCTAATGATAACAAAAAACGGGATGGGCCATAAGCTATTAAATAAATAGAGCACAGCGACTATTTATCCGGTTTGATGGGGCTTTGCCCCACCGCTTAGGCAATTTAGCAAATATTCAACAAGAGGGCTTGGCCATGACTATAATGAAAATGACCGATCTGGCTGGTAAACGCGTATTTATCCGTTCCGATATGAACGTGCCGATTGAAAACGGTAGAGTGACGTCCGATACGCGTATTCGCGCCTCTCTACCTACTATCGAAGCCGCCCTGAAACAGGGCGCCTACGTTATGGTGAGTTCCCATCTCGGCCGCCCGACAGAAGGGGAATATAATGCTAAGTTTTCGCTGCAACCGGTAGTAAATTACCTTAAAGGCAAAGTTTCTGCGCCCGTGCGTCTAGTTAAAGATTATCTTAATGGCGTAGATATCGCCGAGGGCGAATTAGTGGTTCTCGAAAACGTGCGATTCAACAAAGGTGAAAAAAAAGATGATGAAACCCTAGCGAAAAAATATGCTGCGTTGTGCGACGTGTTCGTTATGGATGCTTTCGGGGCAGCTCATCGCGCCCAAGCCTCCACACACGGAATAAGTAAATTTGCAACCATTGCTTGCGCCGGTTCGCTGCTGTTTAATGAACTACAAGTGCTGAGCAAAGCGCTCAATAATCCAGCCAGACCGATGGTCGCCATCGTTGGCGGTTCAAAAATTTCCACCAAGTTAACCATATTGGATTCGCTGGCAAAAATTGCCGATCAGCTTATTGTAGGCGGCGGTATTGCCAATACCTTCATTTCGGCGCAGGGATATAATGTCGGTAAATCGCTCTACGAAGCTGACTTAATCTCAGAAGCCAAGCGCTTGTTGGAAAATAACGATATTCCTGTACCGACCGATGTTCGCGTCGCTACTGAATTTTCTGAAACCGCGACCGTAACCTTGAAATCCGTTAGCGAAATTCAAGACAACGAACAAATTCTAGATTTGGGCGATATTTCCACTGCTCGTTTAGCAAAAATTTTGAAAAAAGCCAAAACCATTTTATGGAATGGTCCGGTTGGCGTATTTGAGTTCGCCAATTGCCGTAAAGGTACCGAAATAATAGCCCGTACTATCGCCAATAGCGAAGCATTTTCAATCGCTGGCGGCGGAGATACCCTAGCGGCCATTGACTTGTTTGGCATTGCTGATCAACTCTCTTATATCTCAACTGGCGGCGGTGCTTTCCTTGAATTTGTTGAAGGCAAAAAGCTGCCCGCGGTGGTCATGCTTGAAGAACGCGCGAAACAATAAGTATTGAAGAGGCACTGCAGCTGCTGGTCAAACCGCAGTGAGAATGCCTATTTTAATGACATACAAATAGGAAAGTAATATGTCTAAAATTTTAGATTTTGTTAAACCAGGTGTCATTACCGGTGATGAAGTTCAGAAAGTGTTCGCTGTCGCGAAAGAAAATAACTTTGCTATACCCGCCGTTAACTGTATAGGTACTGATTCCATTAATGCCGCACTGGAAGCGGCTACCAAGATGCGCGCGCCAATTATTGTGCAATTTTCTAATGGCGGTGCCGCTTTTATCGCGGGAAAAGGCTTAAAAACTAAAGGCCAAACTGCGGCTGTTCTTGGCGCAGTGTCCGGCGCGCTACATGTACATCAGGTAGCCGAACATTATGGTATCCCAGTTATTCTGCATACTGATCATTGTTCTAAAAAACTACTGTCGTGGCTTGACGGTCTACTAGACGCCGGCGAAAAATACTCTCTTGCCACTGGCAAACCGCTGTTTTCCTCTCATATGATAGACTTATCTGAAGAGTCGTTAGAAGAGAATATCGAAATTAGCGCCAACTATTTGACGCGTATGGCTAAACTAAATATGACGCTAGAAATTGAGTTGGGTTGCACTGGCGGCGAAGAAGACGGCGTGAACAATCACCATCTAGATAACTCCGCGTTGTACACTCAGCCGGAACATGTCGCTTATGCCTATGAAAAGCTGCATGCCATCAGCCCGAGTTTTATTATTGCAGCCGCGTTCGGCAACGTTCACGGCGTTTACAAGGCAGGTAACGTACAGTTAACACCAAAAATCCTGGATATTTTGCAGAAATATATTTCGGAAAAATTTAATTTACCGGAAAAATTTCTGAATTTAGTTTTCCACGGCGGCTCAGGCTCTACACCAAAAGAAATTAAAGCAGCTATCAGCTACGGTGTGGTTAAAATGAATATTGATACCGATACTCAGTGGGCCACGTGGGAAGGAGTTTTGCAATATTATCATAAGAACGAAGATTACTTACAGACACAGCTAGGCAACCCGGAAGGCGTTGATAAACCAAACAAGAAATTCTACGATCCGCGCTTATGGATCCGGGCCGGTCAAGCCTCTATGAGGACGCGCCTAGAAATGGCTTTTAAAGAACTAAATGCTATCAACGTACTGTAACTGAGTAGATCTTAGTCCTAAAAGACAATCATAAATAGTCTACGCATAAGTTATGTAAAAAGTTGTGTTGCATTATTTTAATAATGTTAAAATTTTAAGTATATGGATTGATCTTTCCAAAGATCAAAATTCAAAATTTTATTATATTATTAATGATAATCTATGTATATCTGATTATCTATGTAAATGTAGTGCTGAGCCTCCGATGTTAACATCGGACTTGCCATTTTCTTTCAGAAACAGCTTGATAAGAGCACGTTGGCGCTTATTTGGCGGTCAATTTCGCCACTTCGCCGGCAAAGGCAGAAACTTGCTCCCAATTCGTATATTCTACTTCTTTGGTACAATCGGTCTCACCTCCGGTCATGCGCATGATCATTTGGATTATCACCCGATCAAACCAACGATAGCGCGGATAACATAGTGCGCCCGCAAATACAGCACAGAGATCGGGACGCCAGGGTGTTGTCGCCAGAAATTTTCGAGTATAAGCATTGGTATTTGGTGTGCATTTATCAGGTTTACGCGCTGTTAAATTGACAGCATAAAACGCGCTGGGAATACTGTGCAGCCAATCAAGGTGCTGAACGATGAAGCGGCCTAAATCTGCGGCAAAGTGACCATAGCGTATAGATGCTCCCGCAATCACCCGTTGATAACGTTGTAGATCAAGATCCTGTGCGAGGCGCAGATCTACTACATCACATTCACAACAATTGGTAAAATAAGATCCAATCGCGCGTGCAATTTTGTGCGTTTGGCCATCATGGCTTAAATAGATAATCAAGGTTTTCACAATAAAGCTTATATCTTAAAAGATTAGCGTAACAAGACGAATAAGGCGAATACCTTTGTCAGGATGCGAATTCACTTAGTCACTGCATTCATATCGACTATGGTACCCAAGATTTACACGAGGTTCTACAGCTTTGTTACCATTGTTAAGATGAGGAGTCTAATCAAACCCAAAATGTACAGCTATTTTTCTATGCGTTTGTCTAAAAAGAATCACTACATTCGTGACGACCGCTTTTAGTAAAGCTATTTAGCAAAATGTAATAGATTTAAGATTTAAACCCAGCATAGAGATATAGTGTTGTTTAACCTGACACGTTAATCGCCGTTTTGGCGTTGGTTGGGAGATACAATGAAGCAGGCATTGCGATAGTGTTAGGTCTTTCCTTGTTATTGGTTCCTAGCTTCATGCGGGAGTGTGCATTGAAATCACCCAAGAAGTGGATGCAGGTAGGCCGATTGGTGTAGTTTGGATGTGCTCTGGCGCCGCATCCAGAAGACGGCGGCCGCCTGAACAGGCTTGGTATCGATATCAGTAATAGTAGAGCACACGCATCCAAGCGCCGATAGTGGATATCTTGTCAATTAGTGGACGCTGCCGGCAATTCGGCGCGTCCTAGTGAAAAATCAGTTCAAAGTCTCGCAAAATGGTTACGTTATATTGCTCAAACCGCTAGTGATAAAACCTTTTCCACCGATATTAAGGGCACCTTCCGTACTTGTATTGCTTATGCTATACGGACTAACAATCGGCCAATATCCACATGAACCCTGCGTCACGGATTGTAACAGTTATAACCAGATACTGGTACACCGCTCACTGCAGTCACTGCGATGTCGGCCGGTCTTCAGACGGTAGCGCGTTTCCTGTGCTATACCTTTAAGCGGCTACTCAGCGCTGGTCATCCAAAGGCTGGACAACGACATTATTCACCAGATTGCGAGCTTTCCGCAACATAACAGAGCGCCTGCTTTCTCGCCGTACGGCATCAAACTGACCTTCGCGCTGTCGCAAATCAGCAGCCTATATATGTTATGGTAGATTCATTAGATGATTAATAGTCGCCGTAATAATACGGATCGACCTGGTCTAAGAAACCAGATTCTGGCGTATACTGTGCTAGCCAAGTAGTCGTCCGCAGGTTTATAAAATTAATATTAAGAAGTACGCCACAGCGTCTGTCCTGAAAAATGCTCAGAATCAAAATTGCAGCCGTTAGCTAGAACGGCAAGTTTCTAGATCCTGATGAAACGTCTATCAATGGACTTTCAAAGTACGTTTCCAGAAATCGATAAACAAAGTAAACTTCTTGCCTAGTCACCGTATCTATAATATATGTGTAATATACATAGAAAACTGTATAAGGAATATAAAATGCAAAGGAATATAAAATGCAATTGAACAAAAAACTGAAAAGGCTAATATAGCGGTGCCGGTAATAACGATTATTGCATGTAATTTGCATGAAATCGCAATCATGGCGTGCCATGGCACTTATACTAAAATTGACATAGATAAATATGCGCACTAAAAATTACCATTCTGATGAGCAACTCTTCTGAAAATGCAAGAACTACAGCGCAATAATATCGTTTACTTTGATCTTGATAAAATAATATCCACTCTGCATGCTCTCAGGTACTTGACGTATACGTCAATTTCCTGCAAAGAAATTCGTCTTATCAAGTAACCTTACAGGACATAAGGAAGTACACAGTACTATGACTCCAATAATATCATATATTATACTAAGCCATGCCGAATCATCTTACGAAAAAACTTAATAATTATTTGCAGCAACCCTTGGGTCGCTATTCCCCAAGGGTTAAATAGCAATGCCATCTCCGGATGGAAACCCGAGTCGCTCAACTTGAGCGTGTTCAATGCACATTGTCACCTACTAATCCAGTTGTTGCAATAGCTCAGCGAAATCTTGACTCACCGTACAGTCAGATTCAGGAAAATCAACATTGCGATTCGTTAAGCAGCAAAAACAAATGTATTATCGGATTGGCGTAAAAATATTGCGCGTCCAAAAGAAGCCTGTATAGGCTGGTGACTTGTTTTGAATAATCATGCAGTGATTGCGTTATCGCGACATAACAGTTTCACTTTTAACCCTATGTTAACGGGTCAGAAGTTTTCTGTTTGAGGCTTTAGCACTAAAACGCCACAGTACTGCTGATACAACCGACGCACGGTAATGGTGAATCACCGTCGTCGCCTAATCAGACTTTAATCGGTAATGAGAAGATGACGTCTCCGTTTTTTTCAGCGCAGCCATCGCTGTAGCGTGCAGTGACCCGTAGCTATTAGCAATAGCTCACCCGTATATTTAATATTAATTAACTTTCTTGACATGGCTCATTAGCCGCCTACGCTTACATAACTGCGTCGGCGTTAAGGTATTACGTCGTCCGGCAAAAGGATTAACGTTTTCATTAAACTGAATACGAATCAGCGTACCCATAATCTCTAGCGAGCGACGAAAATAATTCATTAAATAACGCTTATAAGCATTCGGCAAATCTTTAACCTGTGTGCCATGAATCACCACAATTGGAGGATTGTAACCACCAGCATGGGCATATTTTAGTTTAACGCGTCGACCACGTACAAGTGGCGGTTGATGTTCATCAACAGCCATGTGCATGATGCGTGTCAATAGAGCAGTGTTGATCTGCTTTGTAGCGCATTGGTAGGCTTCATTCACCGATTCAAGCAAAGTGCCGACGCCGCTGCCGTGCAAGGCCGAGATGAAATGCACACGGGCAAAATCGATAAAACTAAGACGATGAGTCATGGCGTCTTTTATTTCATTACGCATCTCGCTGGACAGGCCATCCCATTTGTTAACCACAATGACCAGCGCGCGGCCGGTGTTGAGAATAAAGTTAAGCAAAGACAGATCTTGATCAGCAATACCTTCACGAGCATCGATAAGCAGTAATACGACATTAGCGTCTTCAATCGCCTGTAGCGTTTTGATGACGGAAAATTTTTCCACGATTTCCGTGACCTTGTCAGACTTGCGGACGCCAGCGGTATCAATCAAGATATATCCCCTTTTGTCACGTATCATAGGGATATAAATGCTATCGCGGGTTGTACCAGGCGTACTATAGACCACCATGCGTTCTTTGCCGAGAATGCGGTTGGTGAGCGTGGATTTACCTACGTTGGGACGCCCTACAATAGCAAACTTTATCGGCAGCGCTTGAAGCTCACAAAGCTCTTCTTCCCCTGTTAGGGTCTCTGTCTTATCGTCAGGCCAGAGCGCAAATATCTCTTTGTTATTTGTTTCCTCTGCTGACAAATCATTGCGCACAAGTGGTAATAAAACTTGTTTTAACAGGTTATTGATGCCTCGCCCGTGCGCAGCAGCAATAGGGATTATCTTTCCCATGCCTAGGGAATAAAAATCCCTTACAGCACTGTCGGAATCAATTCCGTCGATCTTATTGGCGATAATCACCGTGGTTTTCTTTCGGCTACGCAGATGCCTGGCAATACCTTTATCGGCCGACATCAGACCAGTACGTCCATCGACCATGAATAACACAATATCTGCCTCATCAATCGCCAGCAAAGATTGACTGGTCATACAGATTTCTACCCCCTTTTCAGTGCCATCAATACCGCCTGTATCAATAAAGATAAATTTATGGCCTTCCCATTCGACACGACCATACTTGCGGTCACGTGTCAGCCCAGGAAAATCCGCCACTAATGCATCACGTGTTCGCGTTAGTCGATTAAAGAGAGTAGATTTTCCTACATTCTGGCGCCCAAGTAACACGACGACAGGTATCATTATTTTAACCTCATCAAGTTAAAAACAGAGCATATAAAACGAAATGGCTTTCAAACATATCAAGAGCCGTTACAAGAAGCACATACCCACTACCGGCATAAACATTGATGATGCTTTTTAGGCTTCAAGCGAATAAAACAGGTAAAAGTACACATTAGATTTAATCAGATCATTCGGCATGTTGGTACAGTTTTAAGTGAAGTTTGATTACTCTTTGAGTAGTGACTTAGATGTATTAATTTTCTAAACACTTCTTTTAAAGAATTCATCTAATATAAATAGATATTATCTTCCCTCTTTGTAATTAAATCCAATGGCGTTCTGTGCGAATTTATAATTGCGATGTTTGTTTCACGTTATTTTCTCTATCTCGGCAATCAAGAAAATATACACTCGACTATCATCGAAATAGTAATGAATGATCCTAAATATAGGAATACTACACTAGTATATCAGCTTACTACTATGAAAAATTCCACTAAAGAACGTGGCGGTAACATAGAGCTTAAAGCTGAAAGCATTATCTGCTTTAAATCAGAAGAATAATGGTCTTATGTATGTAACATAAAATAATTTTTATATGCATAATATATAGCCTGTTTATATAGTTCTAACTTGAATTTGAGTGTCCACATAAAACGTACATGACCATGTACTTCTCAAGTCATGCCAGAAGATAGGTTGCAATCATTCTGCAAAGTCATAACAGATATCAAGATACATGTGTAGATACCTGTACCTTTATCTATAATGAAAAGGTGATGAAGATTGACATGCTAGACTAGCAGATATCGGATATCGGAAGTCGGCAATCTACAGATCGTCGAATCCGGTATTTGCAGAATATTTGCTTCCAGCCAGCCGGCCTTTTCGGTAGGATTGTCAGCAATTTGTCACAAAATATGATTAAAAGATGTCTCAATCAAGCTATAACGCTGACGTGATAGAAGTCCTCAGAGGACTAGAATCAGTTCGTCGTCACCCTGGGATGTATACCGATACCTCACGACCTAATCATCTTGGGCAAGAAGTTATCGATAACAGTGTCGACGAGGTGCTTGCTGGCTACGCTCGGCGTATCGATGTGATTTTACACTCGGATCAGTCGTTGGAAATTACCGACGACGGGCGAGGTATGCCGGTGGATATTCATCCTAAAGAAGGTATACCGGCGGTAGAACTAATTCTGTGCCAGCTACATACTGGCAGTAAATTCTCAAACAAAAACTATCAATTCTCCGGTGGCCTGCACGGCGTGGGCATCTCGGTCGTCAATGCCCTATCAACCCGGGTCGAAGTTAAGGTGTGCCGCAATGGCAATGTATACCGCATCGCGTTTGAAAACGGCAATAAAGTCGAAGATCTGAGCGTGATCGGTACCTGTCCTAATTCTCATACCGGTACCTGTGTGCATTTCTGGCCAGACGAACGCTTTTTCGACAATCCCCGATTTTCGGTGTTGCACTTGACCCATTTGTTGAAAGCAAAAGCGGCATTATGCCCTGGCGTAACAATTGTTTTTCAAAATCGATTGAATCAAACCGAGCAGCGCTGGTGCTACGAAGCAGGTCTGACTGACTACCTGCATCAAACGATTAACGGGATGATTACGTTGCCAGAGACGCCCTTTGTCGGTGCGGTTAGCGACAACACTAAAACGGTGGATTGGGCGCTATTATGGCTACCGGAAGGGGGAGAGCTTCTAACAGAAAGTTATGTCAATCTGATCCCAACCCCACAAGGGGGTACGCACGTAAACGGGCTACGTCAAGGATTATTAGAGGCGATGCGCAAGTTTTGCGAGTGCCGTAATATTTTGCCGCGCGGCGTCAAGCTATCGGCAGACGACATTTTTGAACGCTGTGCTTATGTGCTCTCGGTGAAAATGCAGGATCCGCAATTCGCTGGCCAGACTAAAGAGCGCCTATCATCGCGGAGAAGCACCGCCTTTGTTTCTAGAGCGGTTAAAGATGCCTCTATTCTATGGCTAAACCAGAATATACAAGTGGCTGAACAACTGGTAGAACTAGCGATCATCAGTGCCAAGCGGCGCCTGCGTGCGGCAAAAAAAGTGGTACGTAAAAAGCTAACTAACGGGTTGACGCTGCCCGGCAAGCTGGCTGACTGTAATGCTCAAGATCTGGTGCGTACGGAGCTTTTTCTAGTAGAAGGAGATTCAGCCGGTGGATCCGCTAAGCAGGCTAGAGACCGCGAATATCAGGCAATCATGCCTCTAAAAGGGAAAATCCTTAATACCTGGGAAGTCTCTTCCGATAAAGTGTTAGCCTCCAAGGGAATACATGATATTTCGGTGGCGATAGGCATCGATCCAGATAGTAACGATTTGAGTCAACTACGTTACGGTAAAATCTGCATCCTGGCGGATGCTGATTCCGATGGTCTGCATATTTCCACGCTACTATGTGCTTTGTTTATGCAACACTTTCGCAAAGTAGTGGAAGAGGGGCATGTCTATATAGCGATGCCACCGCTTTACCGTATCGATCTAGGTAAAGAAGTGTATTACGCTCTTGATGAGGAAGAAAAAAGAGATGTACTAGAGCAGTTGAAGTATAAAAAGGACAAGCCCAATATACAGCGTTTTAAAGGTTTAGGTGAAATGAACCCGTTGCAGCTTCGTGCAACAACGTTTGACCCCAATACTCGTCGATTAGTGCAGTTAACGGTCGATGCAGACAACATGCAGAAGACGCTATCAATGATGGACATGCTATTAACAAAAAGACGTTCGGAAGACCGTCGAAAGTGGCTGCAGGAAAAAGGCGGCAAAGAGGAAATCAAATCGTGATTTGATTTCCTCTTTTACTACACGTTTACATCACACCTGATTTTAAGTCATAATCCTAGACCTTGAAGTGGCGTAATGTACATGTAACTGATGAGTAAATTATTAACCCTGTAAGCATTTAGAGTTATTCTTTCGCATCCATCCTATGCTGTGGCACCAATCTCGCAATCCATACAAGCTCAATGCGATACTCGACCATTTGACGGATAGTAAACCGCCACTCATCAAGGATTAGCACATCCCCTTCCACCGGAATTTGATCACACTGTGATAGCAGCAATCCGGCTAAAGAGGCGACGTTTTCTCGCCCGCGCGCCAGCGCTTGGGTGCCCAACGCCAGCTGTAAGGCGTGCAGATCGGTACTGCCTTTCGCTAGCCACCCGTCCTCATGGACCTCGATTTCTGGCGTTTCATCCTCATCAGGAAACTCACCAGCAATTGCTTCCAGAACGTCCAGCGGTGTCACTAAGCCCTGTACGACACCGAATTCGTTGGATACCATTACCATGCTTCCTTTTGCTCTACGCAATTCTTCCAACAACTTAAGCACATCTAGAGTTTCTGGTACAACAATCGCCGGATTAGCGGCCGCGTAAGCCTTGACTTTCTCGCCGTTATCAACCGCCGCCATTAAATCTTTGGCACGCACTATGCCAATCAGCTGATCTAGCTCACCGTTACAGACTGGAAACATGTTGTGCGGTGTGTCCATTAATGTTACGCGCAACTCTGTAACCGGCCGTTGGCAATCTAGCCAGGTAATTTCATTGCGCGGGGTCATAACACTGCGTAACGTCCGCGAAGCTAACGACAACACACCGGTAATCATATGCCGTTCCTCTTCGGCAAAGTGCGCCTGTTGTTTGAAAGTTTCAGCCATATCATCCTCACCGGTTTCGCATTGTGACCTTCCGCCCATTAACCGCATAATCGCCTCAGCCGTACGTTCACGCATCGGCTTGGCGGATTGACTTTTAATGAAATTACGGCGCGCTATTTGGTTAAACATTTCGATAAGAATCGAAAAACCAATAGCGGCATACAGATAGCCTTTCGGAATGTGAAAGCCAAATCCTTCAGCAATCAAACTAAGACCTATCATCAGCAAGAAGCTAAGACACAACACTACCACGGTTTGATGACGGTCAACGAAACGGGTTAATGAGCGGGACGCCAGTAGCATTATTGCCATGGCGATAACTACAGCGGTCATCATGACTGGTAGATTGTTGACCATTCCCACCGCAGTGATTACTGCATCTAAAGAAAATACTGCGTCAAGGATAACAATTTGCACTACCACTGCCCAAAAGCTGGCATATCCACGAGTGGTGCTGCTATCGTGTTCCTTGTGTTCCAGGCGTTCATGCAGCTCTGTGGTAGCTTTGAACAACAGGAAAACCCCGCCGAGCAGTAAAATCAGGCCACGACCGGAAAAAGAAAATCCACCCAGAGTGAACAACGATTGCCTTAGAGTAACGATCCAGGATATTAACGACAGGAGGCCAAGACGCATAATAAGCGCTATAAAGAGACCTATCACACGCGCGCGATCGCGCTTTTTAAACGGCAGTTTGTCTGCCAGGATCGCAATAAAAACTACGTTGTCTATGCCGAGCACGATCTCCAAGACGATCAGGGTCAGCAATCCCGCCCAAATTGAGAGGTCCATCAGAGGGCTGTTTTCTCCTTTTTATAATCTAAACGCTTGACTGTATCAAGGTTTCTTCTTTCAGCATAAAATTTTTTCATCTCAGGCTATTTATGCTTTTCTATTTTCATTTTTACGAACAAGACGTTTAATGTAAGTGCCTACATTTAAGTTATGTTATAGTATACTTTTGATTGCTAGATGATTCTAGTGGAGCTAACAAAACTGTATATCATATAAATTTCTGTAATGTCTGTGCGTTTCTCTGGCTAAAAACAAATAAAAGCGCATTTTTTATTAGAATACCAGCATATACTAAGATCGTCATCTGCTTCACAGCAGATAATGACTTCAGCATAAGAGACGTTATCACGAGTTAAAGACAATAGTTCTTCTTTTTTAGGTAAGACACATAGGAAGCTGTACACCTGACGGAATATTATCGTAAAATGTAAGGTTATGATATTATTTTGATAATGGGTAGATTAATTATTGATACGACATCTCCAAGTGGAGATCAGAAATTTCTTTTGTCTTTTTTGTATCGCGAAAGATAGCAGATTACTCATTCTCGAAAGAGAGGCTAATTGATTATACTGCTTGAAAATACTTAATATCACTTCACTATACTTTTACTCTCTTCGACCTTTGCTTTTAATCTACAGTTACCTCCGTAGAGGTTTTGCGATGATAAAAGTTCTCTTAATTACAAAGACGCAGGTGTAAATATCAATGAACGCTTGGCAGCGCATTAGTGGCTTTTCTTTTTCCTACAGCAGGCCAGTAATGTAAATGGTTGTTGTTGCCGTGCAGCTCGCTGAGAGCATCAGGTAATTCCATTGTGGAAATCCGTCGTACTGATTTCAGGCGCAATTTGCAAGCGTTAATTGTTGCTTGTCAGCAACGCAAGGTTTCGGTTTAGATCGCCGTGGTCATCAGTCATCGCGCCGGTACCTGTGGACTTAGGCGCCCGCGGCCGATGAGATAGAAGCTATTGACCATACTTACCGTCGGTTATCATTCTAGCCGACTTTATGCGCATTTTTGATTTTCTGTTCTATTAATCCGGTTGGACAGCGTGCCTTACCAACAGCTGGATACGCCGCGGATTAAATGAACATTTCGTCTACGTTTTTTCAAAGATCAGAGAAACCCAAAAGGTAGAATGATATCTTTATACTAAGTGTATTATATGATATTAATATATTATTAATTATGTTATTAATGTTTTTATTTTGTGACGACATCGCATGATGCTTCATCATTATTAGTTAACTTTTCAAGTCAGGATTATGAATATCAGAATAATTTCATAACACATAAGCAAGCGTTTGCCTAAGGTGTTAAGTCACAATTTAACGTGCGCTCACTATATTAATTATATAGTTTTATTAATTGCATAGCTTTTGGTCAATTCGATAATTTGCAGTTTCGCCAACGTTTTGGAAAGCTCAGCAGCAGCCTTGGCATAATCAACATCACCATGAGCATGGTGGATATGCTTCTCTGATTTACACTTAGACCCCATTGCTTTTCTGCGTTCAAATCCTCACCGCGAATGGCAGTATCGGCTAGCACGGTAACTGTACTTGGCTGAACTTCGAGCACACTACCGGATAGGTAAATATACTCTTCATCACCGTTCTCTTTAACAACGATACGAATCATCCCAGATTTAATGGCGGTGAGCAGGGGCGCATGACCGGGGAAAATTCCCAGTTCGCCTTCGCTGCCGTCACCTGAATTTTTAACCATTCCAGAAAACATTTGTTTTTCAACTCTGACTAAATCCAGATGGTAAGTTTTTCAACCATATCACCCTCATCTCAAATTGTTACATTGTCTTACTTTCTTCCACGGCTTCATCGATAGAACCTACCATGTAGAAAGCCTGTTCTGGCAGATGATCGTATTCACCGTCTATGATACCTTAAATCCACGGATTGTGTCTTTCAGCGCAGCGATGATGTCTTTTAATTCCTGATAGTGCTGCAAAATCGACTGCACGCCGCGGCCACATCATAATGCTCCTGGCCTACTACTAACGAATCTAGCAGACGGCTGGTGAAGTCAAGCGGATCAATCGCCGGGTAATGCCCCGTAAGGCAATTTGACGGCTCAGAACCACAGTCGTGTCAAGATGAGCAAAGGTGGTTGCAGGCGCAAGGTCGGTTAAGTCATCTGCAGGAACATAAACAGCTTGCGCTGATGTAATAGACCCAGTTTTGGTGGAAGTAATACGTTCTTGCAACACGCCCATTTCTTCCGCTAAGGTCGGTTGGTAACCTACCGCAGATGGTTGCCTGGTGGCTCATTCATTTGAGCATACACCAACGCCACCTTATCAATAACGTTAGAATCGATCATTTCATGATAGAAATCATTACCTTCACGAGTGTGCTGAGTGTTCGATAGCGATGTTGCAGATAAGCTCCATCATGTTTACAGTTTTACTCACGCCAGTACCGCCGAAAAGACCAACTGTACTGCCTTTGGCAAACGGACACATCAGATCGATCACCTTGATACCGGTTTCCGGTAAATTCTGAGAACTGGCTAGTTCATCATAGCTCGGTGCCGGACGGTGAATGGACCAGCGCTCTTTCTCTCCAATATCTCCTTTCATGTCGACTGGTTCGCTAAGTACATTCATAATGCGACTAAGGGTAGCTTTACCCACCGGTACTTCGATAGTGCGTTTGAGGTCAGTGACTTTAAGACCGCGATGCAGCGAACGCTACCGCCGCCCAACTGTTGTTCTACCTTCATCACCAATTTTTTATCACCGTTTTTTACTTCAATCGCGTTGTATACTGTTGGGGCGGCGTCTTGCGGGAATGCGACATTAACCACGGCACCGATAACCTGGATAATATTTCCAGTAGCCATTTTGCATCCTCTACGTATGAGAGCCTGAGTGACATTGGTTTGTCGAGCCTTATTGTAAATAAGTTGCATCTCCTTAATCAGGTTCCGCCGTTATCCATTGCAGTTTTCATTGCGACTATACGCGCAGCCTGTTCGCTAGCTAGGTTTTCAACGACGCCATGATAAACCTGTGATTCTACATAACGAACACAAGAGAGTATCTAGCAGCGTTTGTGGATCGGGTTTATATAGATAATTCCAAGATTTAATTTTTAAATCTGCTTTTCCAGCAGGAGGCAGAAGCAGGATTTGCAGAATCTGCGGTACTTGAGACAAGATATGAACAAGTTTGTTGCTAACAATATAAAGCTTATCTAAGCATTTTCATCACAGGCTTGTAACATGACTTTTACCGGCCCAATTAGTTCAGACAGCGTAGGGTTGTCCCCCATACTCGTTACTTGAGCAACCACTGTACTCTAGGCCGAATTGAAAAAAGAAACTGCTTTAATGCCAATTAGCGCCAGTTCGGTTGCTACGCTTTTTCCTTGCCACTCCTTCATGTCAGGTAGTAGTTTTCTGAATAAATTAATGTTCAAACTGCCTGCCATCCCGTGGTCGGTTGAGATTACTAAGTAACCTACGCGCTTTACGTCATGCTGTCTAAATAATGGTGTTTATATTCCAGATTTCCCAGTGCAAGATGAGCAATCACTTTGCGTATCGTTTCTGCATAAGGATGATTAGACACCATGCGTGCCTGAGTTTTACGCATTTTAGAGACAGCGATCCTTTCCATGACTTTGGTGATTTTTTGTGCATTCTGAATACTAGTAATCTTACTACGCATTTCTTTTTCGCCGGCCATTTCTGCTTCACCTCACTTACTTTATGAACTAGTCACGCGGGCTTATAGTGAGTTTCCAGGATTGGGTTGCCTTAAAAGTATCGAAAAGCCCTTATATCGAGAAAGCCCTTAAGCTTATCTTCGATATCATTGTTATAAGTACCGGTTTGGTTAATTTGTTGTATTAATTCGCACGCTCGTGGTCCACGTAGGTCATCAACTGGCTTCAAAATCGTCAATTTTTTTCAAGCTCGAAATCTTCTAAATAGCCGCGTTTCGCCGAAAACAGTACCAGCGCTTGCTGGGCGACTGACATCGGCGCATATTATTTCTGCTTCAGCAGCTCGGCTATTTTCTGAAAATGATCCAGCTGCTTGCAGGTTACGTGATCTAAATCAGAAGCAAACTGGGAGAAGTGCGGCCAATTCACGATACTGCGCTAGAGCAGCATGAATACCGCCGGACAGTTTTTCATGATCTTAGTTTGAGCAGCGCCACCGACGCGGGAAACCGAGATCCTCGGGTTAACGGCAGGACGGATACCAGCGTTAAACAGGCTCGATTCTAAGAAGATTTGACCATCGGTGATGGAAATCACGTTAGTCGGAACAAACGAAGAAGCGTCATTAGCTTGGGTTTCAATGATAGGCAGCGCGATTAACGAACCGGTTTTTCTTTTCACCTCTCCATGAGTGAACTTTTCAACGTATTCCGCGTTGACGCAGGATGCCCGCTCTAGCAAACAAGAATACAGGTAGAATATATCTCTTGGATAAGCTTACGACCAGGCGGCCGGCGGAGAAGAAGGGAGATTTGACGATACGCCACAGCTTGCTTAGAGAGATCATCATAAATAATCAACGTATCTTCGCCGCGATCGCGGAAGTATTCACCCATGGTGCACCCGACATACGGCGCTAGATACTGCAATGCAGCGTCTTCTGATGCGCGGTGGCGACTACGACGATGGTATTTCACTAACGCGTTGTGCGCTTCCAGCTTGCGCACTATATTTAAGATAGTCGACGCTTTTTGGCCAATAGCGACATAAATATATTTGATACTACTGTTGCGTTGATTAATGATGGTATCGATCGCTATCGTCGATTTACCGGTCTGACGGTCGCCAATAATAAGCGCACGCTGAGCTCGTCTAATAGGAATCATGGTGTCGACGGATTTATGACCGGTCTGTACAGACTTATCGACCGATTAACGCTCGATCACATCCGGCGCAATCGCTTCAACAGCGGAAAAACCGTTGTGCTCTATCTGGCCTTTACCATTGATAGGCGCACCAAAAGTGTTCACCACGCGGTCAAACAAGCCACGACCGATGCATTTGACTTTCATGCCTTCGGATAGATCAGAACACGGCTCCATAAACACTGTCCAGACGGAGCGCGTTCTAAGTTTAGTGCAATGGCGGAACGGGTTGCCTGGTAACAGGGTTACTTCGCCCTGCATAACTTTGGTCAGACCGTGTACGCGGATGATCCCGTCGCTGATAGAAACAATCGTACCTTCATTATAAAGTTCGCTTACTAAATGAAACTGAGCAATGCGTTGTTTGATCAGCGTGCTGATTTCGGTGGAAATCAATTGCATTTTCAATCCATTTAAAATTGCAAGACGCTTCTTGTCAAGCGTTCCAGACGACCACGTACACTGCTGTCTATCAGCATATTTCCTATACGAATAATAATCCCGGCCACGATAGTTTTATCAATTTTGCAATTAAGCTTAACTTTACGTGATAGACGTTGTTTCATCGCGGAGCTAATTGTTTCTAGTTGTTTTTCTTTCAATATACTAGCGTAAATAACATCCACGGTTACGGTTACTTCCTGCGCCGAACGTAAAAGGATGAACTGTTTTAGCCCGTCCGGGAAAACCGTAAGGCGCCCATTTTCCGACATCACCCGTATCAAGTTCTGACCGGCAAGATTAAGTTCCTCGTCACAAACCGTGATAAATGCCTTCGCCAGTTTTTCTGGTGCAACCGCTTTTGACAATAATACAGCGATCCGCTCATTGCAGCTCACTTTAGCATAAACCTCAGCATTATTGTCTGTCAGTGCGCTACAAACTGGTGCTCGACGGCAAAGTCAAAAGCCTCCTTCGCGTAGAGTCGGGCTATAGTTACTAGTTCAGACATTGTCCTTTCTTACCTTACAGTTTAGCTACGATTTTATCGACGATGTCGCTATTGGTAGTTTCATCTACGGAACGTTCGATGATTTTTGTAGTGCCCGCTAAAGCCAGCATGGCAACCTACTGTCGTAATTCTTCGCATGCTCGTTTGCGTTCGGCGATAATTCCCTTTTTCGCCTGTGCCAAAATTTTTTTTGCGCTCTACTTCTGCTTTGATTTTTGCTTCATGAATCACTTGCGCTTTACGTTTGTTAGCCCCTTCGATGATTGTATGGGCTTTTATCTTTGTTTGTTTCAAATGATCTGTTACTTTGACTTTGGCGATATCTCAATCTTTTTAGCGCGTTCTGCGGAAGCTAAGCTGTCAGCAATTTCTTTCTGACGCTTCTCGATAGCAGCCATTAATGGTGGCCATATATATTTCATACAAAACAGCACAAATAAGATAAACGCGATAGCCTGTCTGAAAATTGTTGAATCAAGATTCACAGTACCATGCCTTTTGTAACGTTAACGGTTTAATGTTGGTTAGTTTGCATATGTAATACCTTGTACTACGGCGAATATCACATACAAGCTTAGGCCACAGTGATCATAGGAATGGCGTCAACCAAACCCATAACGATAAAGAACTGCGTGCGTAGTAAGGGGTCACAGATCAGGTTGACGGGCGGCGCCTTCCAAAAATTTACCACCTAGGATACCGATTGCAGCACAGATTGCTGCCAGACCCGTCATTACAGCGGCAGCTATGCACAGAAGATCCATATTCAGTTTTTCCATAACAATCTCCAGTTTCTTTCAGTCAAACGCAGTATTAAAGTGAATAACAATCAATGTTTTTCAGATGCCATCGCGAGATAAATAATCGTCAGGATCATGAAGATAAAACTTACAGCGTAATAATCAGGATATGGGAAATAGCCAAAGGTACATGCAGCATCCTTGCGACCACCACGGTAACAAACCAGAAATTAGAATGAAAATCAACTCATTTGCATACATGTTGCCAAACAACCGAAGACGTAACGAGACTGGTTTAGACTATAATAAAGCCACTAACTCCCTTCATCATCACGCTGTAATATAATATTAGTATAAATATACCTAGTGACATCGATAGCGTGATATTGATGTCAGCCGAGGGAACCCCGCGTAGCGCTGGTAGGCTTAGCAATGTGTTTGCCAAGGTGAGGTAGAAAATCGATAGGCAGCAAATCCATCAGATTAATCAGGAATATCCAGACGAAGATAGTCAGCGCCAGAGGCGCAATGAGCTTGCTTGTCCTGTGAAACACGTCATTTATGCTGTTGTTGACAAAGCCAACGATCAGCTCAACGAAGGTTTGCATCTTGCCGGGTATGCCACTAGTTGCGCCTTTGGCGATGTGGCGAAATATCAGCAAGAAAGCTGCGTCAAGCAGTAGCGAGAACAACATGGAATCAATGTTTAGAATCCAGAAAGATGACGCAGTATGAGGATTAATTAATTCAAAGTACGCAGGTCTAGCTGAAGGGACTTTAGGTGGTGGCCAATATATTCTTGTGCAGTAGAAATTTTTCCTGGTGCAGGCAGAATTATGGCCGTTGTCAATGTTTGCATAATCCGTACCGATAAATAGCTAGGCTAAATGGGACAAACGTAGCTTTAAACATGCCAAGCGCGACGAAGAAATACAGACAGTCGTTATCATTATTTTCAAGTTTCCGATAGCGCATAACGAGTCGTAAGTATAAATTGTCTTTGTCAAAATTAGTCAAGCTGTGCAAAACGTGCAAATTATACGTATCAGTACTGCAAATTCAATTTATTAGTAAAATTTTCAATACTTCACCAAGTATCTTCTGTAAATATATACATCACAGTGCATTTTAAATGCATCACACTCACGACTGAAGCATTGTCATTACAAGCTAAAACATTGGTTGTTTTAAAAAAGTCAAATTCAGATTTATTGACATGTGGTGTATGGTTGTGTTCCATATGCTGTCTTCTTGTTGTCTTTACAAAAGAATTAAGCTGCAGCAAGGAATGGCGACTCAATGTGCCATATGCAAAAGAGTGTCCTTATTTTCTAGCAAGGATTCGTATTTAATTTATCGCGATTTGCTTATGATGAACCGCTGTATTAATCAGCGTACACAAAAGGTAAAACGCCTAAGATAGATGTTGATCAACGTAAAAATGGAGCTGACTGTTAAGCCGGGTTCTGTCGTGGACAGTCATTCATCTAGGCTAGCACTCACGCGCTAGCTCAAGCAGCCTACCCGGGTTCAGTACGGGCCGTACCAATGAACCCCTCTTTGGCCTTGCTCCGGGTGGAGTTTACAGTGCCGCAAGCTGTTACCAGTCGCGCGGTGCGCTCTTACCACACCTTTTCACCCTTACCTGATCCTGTGTACACGGGCCATCGGCGGTTTGCTTTCTATTGCACTTGTCGTGGATTTGCACCCCCCAGGCGTTACCTGGCACCCATGCCCTATGGAGCCCGGACTTTCCTCCCCCCCACCTGTTTCCCTTTGCATGGACGACGATGAAGCGGCGACTATCTTGTCAACTCCAAAACGGAGTATAAAGACTTTTCCAGCGCTTGTCAGCTACGATCTGTGCTATAAATAATAATGGTTTAGTGCGCCACATTATGCTTTGTGTTGCTGATTGAGGCCGTAACGATACAGCGTATTCTTTTTGACACCGTGGAACTTCGCCGTCAGCTCCGCTGCTTTTTTCAGCGGCAACTCAGCTTGCAAAAACGCTAAAGTATGCAAAGCTTCGGGCAGCAGGCGTTCCTCCGGTACGTGATAGCCCTCGACAATAAGTACCATCTCTCCACGACGACGCTTCTCATCCTCCTGCACCCAAGCCAGAAGCTTAGCAAGCGTCGTGCCATAAAGCGTTTCCCATGTTTTAGTTAGCTCCCGCGCCAGCACTACATAGCGAAGAGGGCCAAAGGCATTCATCATATCTTCCAGGCTCTTCAATAGTCGGTGAGTTGACTCATAAAAAATCAACGTACGTGGTTCCTTTTTCAATGCTTGGAGAGAATCGAGACGTGCTTTGCGTTTCGCCGGCAAAAAACCTTCATAGCAAAAACGATCAGATGGTAGTCCGGAAGCCGATAGTGCAGTGATAGCCGCGCAGGCACCCGGTAACGGCACTACACGAATACCGACTTCTCGGCAGCGGCGTACTAAATGATAGCCAGGGTCATTAATAAGCGGCGTTCCTGCGTCACTCACCAAAGCTATACTCTGTCCGTCCTGTAGCTTCGCTAGTAGAATGTTTGTTTTTTGCTGTTCATTATAGTTATGCAACGTGAATAGCCTCGTATTTATAGAAAAATGTTGCAAAAATAAACCAGTATGACGAGTATCCTCAGCGGCAATAAGATCAACACCCTGCAAGATAAACAGTGCCCGATGGGTGATGTCCTCCAGATTACCGATGGGAGTTGGTACCACATACAGTGTTGATGCGGAAATATCCGTTTGTTGGTATTGATTCATTCTTTTGTCCAAATTGCTGATTTAATATTGACTATATTAGAAAAATGTAACTGAATACAGTATGATGTCTTCTGGTGTATTGAATTTTAAATTATGACACTGTTTCCTATCGTGCTGGGCTTATCGATTCTAAGCATCACGCTAATGGTCCGAAAACCTAACCAACCGTTCGGTTATTTTAGTAAACACCAATGCTTACTGTTATCCACAGAAGATGCAGGAAAGTAGCAATGATACCTTCTAATTATTGCGCACTGATCAAAAAAGAGCACACGTGTGCCTGCAGAGCGCTGTTGCTTCGCAACTTCAACGTTGCATTTAGGCGATATATGATACCTGCCAAAGTTGGTTTGTACTTACGTTGCCAAGCGCCTAACTGATTCGACAGCATGCCAGAAAAATAAAAAAATTTGGCAAACGTTAGTGCCACTCCTGTTTCAATAAATCTAATGACAACATATTGCAGGACTGGCTAGATATGCTGTGCATATACTAGGATAATCGGTAGGATTTCATGTTATTGCTCAGATAGCCATTAAAAGCTAGCAGGTCTGCTATCTGCAAAATTCGGAGAAGAAATATTACCTACACCGTTTAATCATGTGTAAAACTATTCCTCATCCTTGCAAGGAGGATTGTTTTTCTATTTTCCGACAACACTGAATTCCACCTTCCAAGTAGCGTGACGGATTTAATAATAAGCTGTTTTCCAATCAAGGAATCCAGATGAAGATACATCCACTTGTTTTCCTGCTGTGTACCACCTTAATCCTGCAAGGATGCGTTGGTGCAATGGTGATCGGCACTGCTGCAATCGCCACTAAAATTGCTACCGATCCACGTACCATTGGTACACAAGTCGATGACGGCATTATTAAAGTACGTGTCGCCAATGCGCTGACTAAAGATCAGCAATTAAAGAAAGATACACGTATCGTTAATACTGTTTATCAAGGCAAAGTACTTCTGACAGGTCAAGCTCTAACTCCAGAGCTTGCTGAACACGCTAAACAGATTTCGATGAACGTCGACAGCGTAACCGAGGTATATAACGAAATTCGTCAGGGGCAGCCGATATCGCTTAGACGCACTTCTATAGATACCTGGATCACTATAAAGATTCGTTCGCAGCTGCTGGCTAGAGATGTAGTCAAATCGTTCAACATAAAACTGACCACCGAGAACGGCGAAGTTTTCCTTTTAGGGCTTGTAACTAACGCTGAAGGAAAAGCTGCAACCGAAGTGGCTAGCAAAGTAAACGGCGTGAAGCACGTCACCACTGCTTTCACTTACTTACAGTAGTCTTGCTTTAAGGCAAAGCGGTCTACATTAGTGCATCTCAAGCAGGATCCAGGTTGCTTTTATCAGACATAGGTACTGGAGGTGTTGTAGCGTAAGCTAATAGGCTTAGCAGCACCATCTCTGCCAGATTGATTGTTGTTTGGCTTACAAATGATTTTGGTGATACAGTGAAAAGCTACTTTCAAGTATGTAAGATTCTCGGCGAGAAATTCGTTGAAAATATTAAATCATTTTTAAGCTGCTATACACTATCCGTACTATCTCAGTTTGCAATAACAAGTATATTTTATGTTTTGATATAGCAGCCGCAAGAGAAATTCCATAGAGAATGATTTAGTTTTGCTAGCTCGAATACACCAGAGTGTAGTCTGGAAGAACTAACTTAACAAGAGTTACTTTTGTTTTCTTCTTGATGTGAAAGTATTTATCCCATCATCCATATTATTACAATAATATCAAATCAACGTAATCAGCACTTCCTGAACACAACTGATTAAAGAAATCCTGTTCCTTACAAGAAAGCAAAATGCACCTAAACATACCATCATGATGAATGATTTAATTAAATCTAAGATGTACATCTACTTTGTCCATTTTCTTTTACCTAACAAAGACGCCTGTATTGCACTTGTGACTACATCTTTAAGTCTTTCAAAAACCACTTTAGGTTTCTCTTTCCAGCGAATCTAGAGCTATCAAGACATACATTGCATTGAAAACCTCTTGCGTCATGGCAGATATTACGTCTGTGGGCTTCGTTGTCAATCGCATAAAAGACGTGATTTGTTTGACGATAATCTTTAAAATCAGCTTTTCCCTGCTACCAGGTTCAGGGCGGCGATAGAAGTTGCGACAAACTCTTTCATATTACTCGCGACACCTTATTAAGCATTAAATACTTATTGACATTCAGGTAGTTAAATGCAGCCCTAGAATGGGCTGCCCCTATGTCACTTTAGTCCCTTTTGTTACCAGGAAGGTCAAACCTTGCTTATTAAGCGCTACGGTATCAATACCAACACATAGTGCAACTTCATCGCCTTCGTTGCTTTCCAAGCATAAAACATGATGAGCATTAAAGACTTTAATTAGTGCACTGTTCGCCGGCCACAACATCACTGTGTCGATAGGGTATATTGTTATACCTTCAACAGCGCGATTGGCGAAAGCTTTATCCGGCACTTGTTCCATTAGTACCACATTGCCAGTTATTAGCGAGATTACCGCTATCAAAATAGCGGCGGTAGACAGTATAGTCGTCTGGATCATCAGTGCCCGTCCTGTTTGTTACAGGCAACTGAATATGTTCACTTTCTATTAATATGACTTTTACTGGCAGCTAACACTAACAGCGCCCATTTGTTGTCTTTAACTTAAAGTGATACCTCTTCATTCGCTGAGTATATTTTACTTACTACATAAACGAGCCCTATATCAGTCATGTACAAAGTACTCATAATTGCTGCAACATTTATGCATTCCTCTCACTTTTTATAATTATAAATTATAAAATAGCCAATGAGGATTGTTTTTTGACTAGCCTGTTTCTTCGTCTGCTGAATAAATAGATAAGGACTACCGCGTTAATTCCTATCCTGCTGGAAACCTGCTTTAGTTTAATTTTAAAAATATATTAAAACAGTCTTAAACCTAACTCTCAATACTTGTGCTGTATCTCAATATCAGCAACGTAACTTGCAACGACAGCCTCTAAAGGCGGATAAAATGATCGCGATAATAAGCTAACTCCGCTACCGATTCGCGGATATCGTCCATCGCCTGATGGGTGTTGTTTTTCTTCAGCTCGGACAAAATTTCTGGCTTCCAACGGCGCGCCAATTCTTTCAGCGTACTGACATCTAGGTAACGGTAGTGAAAATACGACTCAAGCTCTGGCATATAACGTGATAAGAAACGTCGATCCTGACCGATACTGTTGCCACAAATCGGCGACTTCCCGGCGGGAACCCAATCAACGAGAAAGGCTAGGGTTTGCTCTGTCGCTTCCTTTTCGTTAAGCGTGCTTTTCTGTACTCGACCAACAAGCCCGCTGGCGGTATGGGTCCGAATATTCCAGTTGTCCATCAACGCTAGCTGCGCGTCGCTTTGGTGTATAGTTAATATCGGACCTTCTGCCAAAATAACCAGATTAGCGTCGGTGACTAGCGTTGCTATCTCGATAATGCGATCGTATTCGGGATTAAGCCCGGTCATTTCTAAATCGATCCAAATCAGATTGTTATCATTCACTGGCATAATTTTCTCGTAGCAAGGAATTGTGCAGCTTATCTGATAGAATAGCTTTGTATGTTGATAGGCAATACAGAGCCTAAAAGGCAAGAGTTGTCCGACTACAAAACCAATCATCAGCACCTTTTACAGCAGCGCTAGTACAGTATACCCTGCGAATAAGGAGCAACAGGCGCTATACAATCAGATTTTGAGCACATCGAAATTCTGTTGAAACAGATCGGCAAATTACCTAATTAAGCGATAACCAGTTGTAATTAATTGCAATTTTAAAACTCTGTAATGCCGCGCTAGATCTGCTACCTTAGCATGACATTTATTCATATTGAGCGCTTAGCGTATGCTTCTGTAATTTCCGCAACAGCCCATCAACATATTGGAGCCGCGTCTTGTAGTCCGACAGGTCGCCAATAAACTTCAAACGGGTTGGTCCGTCTAATCGATAAGTTCCCGATTCATGCATAAGCAGACCTGTAAGATAGGAAAGGTCTATGCGATTCGTATCGCTGAATTCGATAAACCCCCCTTTATCGTTGCTCTCGATACGCCTGATTCCTAGATTTTTCGCCTGCTGTCGCAGGCCAGCTATTTCCAACAAATAGCGCGCCGGATCGGGCAGTAAACCGAAGCGATCAATCAACTCAATTTTTTGCTTTTCGATTTCGCGATCGTCGACAGCACTGGCAATACGTTTATACAGCAACAAGCGTGTATTAACATCTGGGATATACTCTTCCGGAAGTAGCGCTGGCATCCGCATTTCCACTTCACTCAACTGACGGGTAAGATCGTTTAGCGAAGGTTCGCGTCCGCTTTTAAGGGCGTATATTGCACTTTCCAAAAGCTCCATATATAAAGAAAAGCCAATCGTTTCTATTTGGCCACTTTGATTTTTTCCAAGCAACTCGCCAGCTCCGCGAATTTCTAGATCATACGTCGCCAACGCGAAGCCTACACCAAGATCCGCTAATGATGTGATCGCCTCCAGCTTTTTAAGGGCATCTAGACTTAGTTCTTTCGGCGGCGGAGTCAACAAGTAGGCGTAAGCTTGATGGTGTGAGCGACCGACCCGACCACGCAATTGATGTAACTGCGCTAAACCGAAATGATCCGCCCGCTCAATGATAATAGTATTAGCATTGCTGATGTCGATGCCTGTTTCGATGATAGTAGTGCACACCAGCACATTAAACCGTTGATAATAAAAATCACTCATCACTCGTTCTAATTCATGTTCGTGCAGTTGACCGTGACCGATAGCGATGTGTGCTTCTGGCACCAGTGTTTTCAAACGACAGGCGGCTTTCTCAATATTTTCCACATCATGATAAAGATAATACACCTGACCGCCGCGGAGCACCTCGCGCAGGATGGCTTCACGTACTATCAACGCGTCGTATTCACGCACAAAAGTTTTCGGCGCAAGCCGCCGTGCGGGCGGGGTGACAATAATCGACAGATCGCGCATGCCGTTCATTGCCATATTTAACGTGCGCGGGATAGGCGTAGCAGTCAAAGTTAAGCTGTCAATATCGGCATGCATCGCTTTAATGCGCTCTTTTTGTCGCACACCGAAACGGTGCTCCTCATCGACGATAAGCAAACCCAAATCGTGCCATTGGACTTCGCTTTGCAGGAGTTTATGAGTACCGATTAAAATATCCACCTTCCCCTTGGCGGTCTGCTCCAGCACTTGCACCTGATCTTTGTCGCTGCGGAAACGAGAAACCATTTCAATACGTATCGGCCAATTAGCAAACCTGTCGCGGAAAGTGTCGAAATGTTGCTGTGCAAGTAAGGTAGTCGGCACTAGAATGGCCACCTGCTTATGATTTTCGATGGCTAGAAAAGCGGCGCGCATTGCCACTTCCGTTTTGCCGAAACCTACATCTCCACAAACTAGACGATCCATGACCAGCGGTTGGCACATGTCGCTCAGAACCGCGTTAATTGCCTGACTTTGATCTACGGTGAGCTCAAACGGAAATCCTCTACAAAATAACTGATAATTTTCCCAGTTGCGGCGAAAAGCAAAGCCGCTTTTCGCCGCACGCTTGGCAGAAATATCTAAAAGCTCCGCCGCTACGTCCCGTACCTGTTTGGCCGCTTTTTTCCGCGACCGCGTCCAAGCGGTGCCGCCGAGCCTGTGCAGTGGTGCCTTTTCATCAGCACCACCAGCGTATCGGCTAATAAGATGTAGGGAGGAAACTGGGACATACAACTTGTCATTACCCTCATAGATGAGGATCAAATACTCGGCTTTAATTCCGCATGTTTCCAGCGTAGTCATACCAGCGTAGCGGCCAACACCGTGTTCCAGATGGACTATTGGATGACCTTCATGCAGTTCAGTTAGATTATGAAGTAAGGTGTCAGTGTAAATAGTGTGGCGATTTTCTTTTCGATGTCGATTGACTCGTTTACCGAATAGATCACTTTCGCAAATCAGCGCTAGTGCGCCAGAAACATTGATAAAACCGCATTTGCTGGCACCGATGGCGAGATAAACGCCAGGTTCAACGGCGTCTTCTAGGCGATTTATCAGTGTCGGCAGCATTTTCACTCGCGCCAGCAGCTCTTTCAAAATTTCTCGCCGCCCTTCATTCTCCATCGAGAAAATCACTAGACCGTTAAATTGCTCGCAAAACCGGCGAAGCTTATCTATGGACGCTTTGCTCTGCGTCTCTATCGCTAAATCCGGTAGAGGCTGGTAATCCATATTATAGTGGCCAACTTTTTCCGATAGCGTTTGCGCACTAAGATGCACGCGCGGCCAGCATTGAAGTTCGGCAAACAAATTATCCACTTGCAGCCAGAGTGCTGTAGGTACCAGCAGCGGGCGCATAGGATTCACGTTGTGCTTATCGAACCGCGCGCAGACGTCTTTCCAAAAATAACCAGCAATATCCTCAAGATTACCAATGCTGACTACCAGCGTATTTGCCGGCAGATAATCAAACAGCGGCACCAGCGGTTCGCTGAAAAATAACGGCTGCCAATATTCGATGCCGGCCGGCAGCGTCCATTTACTCACTTGCTGGTAAATGTGCTCAATATCTCGGCACTCCTCGAACTTCTCGCGCCATTGGCTGCGAAACAGTTCTATAGCAGCTTTATCGATAGGAAATTCGTTCACCGGAAGTAAATTGATGGAGCGTACTTCCTGTAATGTACGCTGTGTCTCGACATCAAAAATGCACAAGCTTTCAATTTTATCATTTAAAAATTTGATGCGGTAAGGCTCTTCGGCGCCTATAGGATACAAATCCAGTAGAGCTTCGTGTGTAACGAAGTTACCATACCTCAGTATCTGATCGGCACTGCGATAGCCAGCTTGCTCTAACTTCGCACGTAATGTTTCCAGGGATAGATGCTGGCCTTTGGTTATCAACAGCGTGTGGTGATGAAAAAAACTGCGCGGGCAAACCCGCTGCATCAAAGTGTTCACTGACAAAATAATGATGCCGCGTGTAAGCAAAGGTAGCCGGTATAGAGTGGCAATTCTATCAGAAATAATTTTTTGATGAGGAGAAAAGTTGTCGTAAGGCAAGGTTTCCCAGCCCGGCATTGTTAATACTGGAAGACGGGTAAATTGCAGAATCTCATCGTGTAATCGCAGCGTGCTTTTCTTATCAGTTGTAATAAGCAGCACCGGTCCAGCATAACGGTCAACGATGGAAGCACATTCGACGGATACGGCAGCGCCGGTCAGGCAACCCAGAAAAAGATTCTGGCCGGCTTTGGTAGGTAAAGTATAAAGATTGCGCTCTGACATAGCCACTGATAAATCTCTTTTCTCACATCACGGGGCCCATCGCAGCACAGCCTGCTGTTGAGCTCTGCAGAAGCAGGGGCGGACGATGGCCAAAAAATACGCGCTTTCAAGAATAAAAGCAGACATAGCGGAACTTAATGGTTCTATAATGCTATACAATTCTTTATTATCCCTGATAATTTTGCTTTCGCAACTGCGTCCAGACAAGAAATTAATGTATCAACCTATTATATTATGTATTGGCCTGCGCTATATGCGCGGTCATGTAGGGGACCGCTTCAACTGTTTTATCTCCTGGTTTTCCACCATTGGCATCACGCTTGGTGTTATGGCATTGGTGACTGTATTATCGGTGATGAACGGTTTCGAGCATAAATTAGAAAACAACATTCTCAGGTTGATGCCTCAGGTGCTATTGAGCAGCACCGATGGGCGCCTAGACCCTAAACGTATTCCAGCTTCAGTGACAAGCATGTTTACAGGCGTGATGCATGTAGCGCCGCTGATTACCAGTGATGTGATGCTACAAAGCGCGCGTAGCGTGGCGGTTGGCGTCATGCTAGGCGTAAACCAGACCGATCCAGAACCCTTGTTCCATTATCTGGTAGATGCGCGTCGGGATGACCTTTTGACCGGCAAATATCGAGTGATTCTTGGCGATGCGCTGGCTGCAGCGCTCGGTGTAAAACGCGGAGATACAGTACGACTGATGGTACCCTGCGCTAGTCAATTCACCCCGATGGGCAGGATTCCAAACTATCGGCTCTTTACTGTAGCCGGCACCTTCGCCGCCAATAGTGAAGTGGATAGTTATCAACTGCTAGTCAATCAGCAGGATGCATCGCGCTTGATGCGTTATCCTGCCGATCATATCACCGGATGGCGTTTGTGGCTACAGCATCCGCTCGCAATAGATAAATTAAGCGTCCAGTCTTTGCCATGCGGGCTGATGTGGCATGACTGGCGTGAACGTAAAGGTGAATTGTTCCAGGCCGTGCGGATGGAAAAAAACATGATGGGCCTGCTGTTAAGCCTTATCGTTGCCGTTTCGGCGTTTAACATTATCACCTCACTTGGACTGCGAGTGATGGAAAAACAGGTCGAGGTAGCAATTTTGCAAACCCAAGGACTAACCCGTCGGCATGTAATGCTGATATTTATCGTACAAGGCGCTAGCGCTGGTATTGTTGGTGCGCTATTGGGAACAGGGCTTGGGGTGCTATTGGCTAGCCAGCTAAACTGGCTAATGCCGGCACTAGGAGTGTTGCTTCACGGTACCGGGATACCGGTCGCTATTGAACCTCTTCAGGTGACAATCATTACACTATCTGCTATGCTGGTGGCGCTGCTTTCAACGATATATCCTTCCTGGCGTGCTGCCGCTGTTTATCCTGCTAAGGCTTTACGCTATGAATGAAGCTCCTTTGTTACACAGTTCTAAACTCAGCAAACATTATCAGGAAGGTAAGTTGTACACTGAAGTATTACGTAATGTCAGTTTCATGATAAAGCGTGGTTCGATGACAGCGATTGTCGGTAGTTCCGGTTCTGGTAAAAGCACCTTGTTGCACCTTCTTGGTGGTCTAGATGTACCGACCGGTGGCGAGGTGATATTTGAAGGACAGTCGATAAATAAGCTCTCATCGGCGGCGCGCGCTATGATGCGTAATCGAAAGCTAGGATTTATTTATCAATTTCATCATTTATTACCGGACTTTAGCGCGCTGGAAAATGTGGCGATGCCGCTGCTGATCGGTGGCGCTCGTTCAGCACAGGCAAAAGAAACGGCGTGGGAAATGCTAGCAGCGGTAGGCCTTCAGAAACGCGGCCATCATCGATCGGCGGAACTATCTGGCGGCGAGCGGCAGAGGGTAGCGATTGCCCGCGCGCTGGTGAATCATCCAACGCTTGTGTTGGCCGACGAACCGACTGGCAATCTGGACCAACACACTGCCAACAGTATTTTTGAACTTCTAAACGAACTAAATTTGCGTCAGGGTACTGCTTTTCTGATCGTGACCCACGATCGTCAACTGGCGCAGCGGCTGCATCGGCAGTTGGAAATGCGCGACGGCGTATTACTGGAATCCATTCAATGACAATAAAAATGCCGTTATCTTTACAGATCGCGCTTTGCTTCAGCCGCCGGCGACAGCGAGGAGGTATGGTATCGTTAATTTCAGTGATCTCCATCATTGGAATCGCCATCGGCGTGGCAGTCTTAATTATCGATCTTAGCGCCATGAACGGCTTTGAGCGCGAACTTAATAACCGTATATTGGCGGTAGTGCCGCACGGTGAAATCGAGCCTGTAGATCCACCGTTGACTAATTGGCAGAGCATGTTAAAACACATTGAACAGGTGCCGGGTATCCTCGCTGCCGCGCCTTATTTAAATTTCACCGCCCTGGTCGAACGTGACGATAAATTGCAGGCAATACAGGTCAAAGGTGTCGACCCGGCGCTGGAAATGCGGCTAAGTGCACTACCGCGCTACGTTCAAGATAATGCTTGGGTGCATTTTCAGGCTGGTCAACAGAAAATAATAGTGGGGAAAGGAGTTGCTGATAGATTAAGAGTCAAGCCCGGCGATTGGCTGACGCTAATGATCCACAACAGTAATGCTCAAATGAAATTGCTGCAGCCAAAACGTATCCGCTTGCAAGTCGGCGGAATTTTGGTCTTAAATGGTCATCTAGATCGCAGTTTTGCAATGGTGCCTTTAGCGGACGCTCAGTGCTATTTGCAGCTCGGTGAGAATGTGGGCGGTATCGCTATTAAGGTCAGCGATATTTTTATCGCTAATAAGCTAGTGCGAGATGCAGGTGAAGTTACCAACGTCTACGTTAAAATTCGCAGCTGGATTAACACTTACGGTTATATGTATCGCGACATTCAAATGATTCGCATCATTATGTATCTAGCGGTTATATTAGTAATAAGTGTCGCCTGTTTCAATATCGTTTCTACGTTAATGATAGCGGTAAAAAACAAAAGCGTCGATATCGCGATTTTACGTACTCTAGGAGCTAGAGATGGGCTGATCCGTGCTATTTTTATTTGGTACGGCCTTCTGTCTGGCTTGACCGGTACAATTTTCGGTTCGACGATCGGTATACTGATATCGTTCAATCTAACTTCGCTTGTGAAGAGAATGGAGAAAGTGCTGGGACAGCGGTTATTGTCCGGCGATATTTATTTTATCGATTTTCTACCTACCGAGTTGCACTGGATGGACGTAATCGGCGTGCTGACAACAGCACTCTTACTGAGTTTGCTGGCGAGCTTGTATCCAGCGCAGCGTGCAAACAATATTCATCCTGTTCGGATCTTAAGCGGTTTATAAAAGGAGTCTCAATTTTTAAAAGCTTACCTGTGCATGGTTGATGATCGATACAATATAAGGACTTGTTGGATTCAAAAATCATGCCATAATATTCAATTTTGATAAAGCGCTTGACGCGACGCCAATACCCGTTCCACGGTGTCGATAATAGCCTGCGTCTGTGGGTTGATTTCGATATTAACGATATCGCTTAGCCGTTTTTTACCGAGGGTAGTGCGCGTTAACGTTTCAGGGATTAAATGTACGCAAAAACGGTTTCCCAATACTTTTCCAATCGTCAGACTGACACCGTCGACGCCAATATAACCTTTATGCAAAATATATTTCATCATCGTATGTTCTTCTATGGTGAACCAAATCTGACGGCTATTTTCTGATGCGACAATTTTGCTCAGTTCAGCGGTACACATAATATGTCCGGACATTAGGTGACCACCTATTTCCGCCTGCGAGCTTGCCGCCCGCTCTACATTGACTTCATCTCCAACCGTGTGCACCCCCAAATTGGTCAGCTTAAGAGTTTCTTCCATTAAATCGAAACTGACTACGTCATCTGTGATGCTGGTTACCGTCAGACAACAACCGTTATGAGCTACTGAAGCACCAACGACTAAATCCGGCAACAGCGCTACCGGCAGGCGAATATAATGAGTGCGAAAATGCTCTTTTTCTTTAATCGCGATAATAGGCACGGCAGCTTGAATAATTCCAGTAAACATGCTTTCCTCATTTGGCTACACCAAACGTCATAATACTCATTGTATCTTATAATGATGATATATTTCAATATTGACACGACGTAATAGTGGGTGTAGTGTCGTTGTCCTGCTATCATCACTGATGATATATGACAAAATCATTTGATGATATATGATTATATATTAATTTCTATCCCGTCAGCTTGCAAATCCGCGTGGTACGATGAGCGTACAAAAGGTCCGCAGGTAGCATGGGTGAAGCGCATCGCTAACGCTTCTTGTTTCATCTCATCAAATTCTTGCGGACTAACATAACGCTTGACAGGTAAATGATGGCAGCTGGGTTGCAAATACTGACCCAGCGTCAACATGGTGACGCCATGACGGCGTAAGTCACGCATCACATCAACAATTTCGGCGTTAGTTTCCCCTAATCCAACCATTAAACCAGATTTGGTCGGCAACTGCGGATTAGCCGTTTTGAAGTTTTCCAGAAGCTTAAGCGACCCATGATAATCAGCGCCGGGACGTACTTGACGATATAAACGTGGCACGTTTTCCAAATTATGATTAAAAATATCTGGTGGCGCGGTGTTAATGATTTTCAACGCACGATCCGTACGGCCTCGGAAGTCGGGCACTAGTGTCTCGATCCGGATATTAGGATTTTTGGCGCGAATAGCACTGATACAATCGACGAAATGCTGAGCGCCGCCATCGCGTAAGTCGTCGCGATCGACAGAGGTGATCACAACATGACGCAACTTCATATCAACGATGGTTTGCGCCAGTTTCACCGGCTCATTGGCATCAGGCGTGATGGGACGGCCGTGCGCGACATCGCAGAAGGGGCAACGCCTGGTGCAGATGGTTCCTAAAATCATAAAGGTTGCAGTGCCGCGGTTAAAGCATTCCCCTAAATTAGGGCAGGAGGCCTCTTCGCATACCGAGTATAGGTCGTTTTTACGCATTGCCGTCTTAATGTTCTGAATACGGGTCGAGTCGGCTGGCAATTTGATTTTTATCCAGGATGGCTTGCGCAAAATTTCTTGGCGTTCCACAGAAATGGCTTTGATAGGAATTACAGCCATTTTATTAGCCTTACGGTGTTTAACCCCCGTTCCATCTGTATCGATTTGTTCATAATAATGCAGGTCCAATCCCACAGTTGAAAAACAGATATATTAACTTGTTAGGTGAATTTTAAGTAAATATCAGAAAATTTGAGCTACCGTTCAAGTGCATAATGCGCTGGATCCCATTTCTGAATCTCGCAAGAGGTGACCTTCATCAGACGAAGACATTCTGCAAGTAATACCGACGAGACATCGTCGATATCGATATCGGGTAAGAAATCGCTTACTTGCGTTATACGTAGACCGGTATAGCCACAGGGATTGATACACAAAAAAGGCGAGAGATCCATGGCGATGTTGAGCGCCAAACCGTGGAATGAGCAACCTTTTCGGATACGTAAACCAAGCGAGCAGATTTTACTAGCCCCAACGTAGACACCCGGCGCATCGCCTCGGGTGTAGGCGCTAATTGAAAAGCGTGCTAGGGTTGAGACGACTGTTTGTTCCAACAGGGTGACAAGACAGCGCACATCAAGCTGGCGACGACGCAGATCCAAAAGGACATACATAACTTGCTGGCCCGGACCGTGGAAAGTCACTTGACCACCGCGATCGCTTTGTACCACCGGAATAGTGCTCGGATGCAATAGATGTTCGATTTTACCGGTTTGACCTTGGGTAAAGACTTGCGGGTGCTGTACCAGCCAAATTTCATCAGCGCTAGCGGTGTTACGCGTATCTGTGAAGTAGCGCATCGCCAACAAAACTTTCTGATAAGGTTGAAGTCCAAGCTGGCGTACAACCAAGCTATCTGACACAATTACCTCCCGGATTAAAGCACCATGCGTACAATATCGATTTTAGGCAGTTCTTCATACAGTATTTCTATCTGCTCGATGTGAGTAATAGTAATAGTAATGGAAACGGAATAGTAACGCCCTTTATTGCTGGATTTAACTTGAAGGCAGTAATCGTCATGAGCGTATCGCTGCACAACTTCCGTTACCTGATCAACTAACTCCGGTTGGGCAATCCCTATCACCTTATAAGTAAAAAGGCAGGGAACTTCGAGCAATTGATTGAATGTAGTTTTCATCATGACTCCCGGTAACCAGTAACGAAAGACGCAAGCTTTCCGCTAAGAAAGGTTATTATAGAAACGCGGATACGCCCTTGAAAAGGGCGTATAATCTAACCAAAGCAACATAATTGACCATGCGGTTAAAAGTTGCCTGCTTTCACTTCACTCAGGACCACTATATTTGCTAGCTATCAACTAATAGTGCCTACCCGCTGATTGTTTATAAGAGGCGCGGCGATTTTCAGGAAGCGGACGCTCAGATTTCCAACTGAGCTTCAAAACATCAGAAAAAATTAAAATTATCAATAGAGCATCTTTATTGTTCTTTACCATATATTGAAACAATATCGGTTTTACCGACCATCGATATGCTCTGCCCCTGACTAGAGCATCCCGTCTACACGGGATGCTTAATAGCAGAATTTATGAGCGTCACTGTAGCTGTCAGTTCGGTCACCACTAAACACTACAGGTTTTTAGCGATTGACTCCTTGGCAATTCTGCTGGCTACGGCGCCTTGCTGATTGCAGTACTTGGCATCTGTACGTCGGTTATAAGGGCGGGCTGCAATACCGCTCAGTAGCTCAAAGCTCAAAGCACCTATTAGCATACCGGGTCGGAGCGCCAGAGGCAACTTACCTGAATTATAAAACTCCAACACGATTTTACCCTGCCAACCGGGATCGATCCGATGTGCGGTCACATGCACCATGAGACCAAGGCGCGCTAGGGAAGAACGTCCATCTAGCCAGCAGACCAGATCATTAGGTAGCGTAACTGATTCCAGAGTGACAGCCAGTGCTAGTTCAGCAGGATGCAGAAAAAACGCTTCACCTTCGTCCAGTTGGATTTCGTCACTCATTACTCGGTCTAGCGCAGCGGTCACTTCATTTTTTGGTCCACTGAGATCAATATACGCTGCAGTATGCCCACTAAAGACCCGGAACTGATTACCCAATCGCACATCCACCGTCGCTCCGTTAATCCTTTCCGTCGGCGGGCGCGGCACAATGTCTAATCGTCCTTCATCTAGCCAAATTTCAATATCACGATCGCACAATCTCATCGCTTGTCTTATCCTCAAAACATGTAGGTTAATCGCTGTAGCGGTAATAAGTCAGGTTTCAAATACTACACGGGGAATTATTTGAAAAATAACTGATTTTCGGGTCATAACTCATGAAGTCGATGCAAGTTAATGTAATAGTCGTTCAGCATCGGAAGTTTAATGCTCTGTCTGTGCAAGCTGCGTGTAAAATTAGATAACTTTTCCTGATAAAAAACCGACTTAGTACTCTCCTGTCCCGTTTGGAAAGTGCGATAAAAGAGGTTGATTTTTAGCGGCGCTACCACAATATGAAGAGGGTCACCCAGTCATGGTCTGGCGCTGAAGCCTTTTGATTGTAGAAGATATAACTCAGGTAAAGGTAAATGGGTCAAGCTCTCGTTATTGTTGAATCACCAGCCAAAGCCAAAACGATTAGTAAATATTTAGGAGAAGACTATGTGGTTAAGTCCAGCGCTGGCCATATCCGCGATTTGCCAATCAGCGGTTCAACAAGTCAAAAGAACACCAATGCCAGTAAAAAGAAAGCAAGTAAACTGGACCCGCAACTTGCATTAATCAATCGGATGGGTATCGATCCTTATCATGGCTGGAAAGTCCGGTATGAGATTTTACCCAATAAAGAGAAAGTAGTGACCGAGTTGAAAGCTTTGGCGGGAAAAGCTGATCGAATCTACCTCGCAACCGATCTTGACCGAGAAGGGGAGGCTATCGCTTGGCATCTACGCGAAGTAATTGGTGGTGATAATAAACGTTTCAGCCGTGTTGTGTTCAACGAAATCACCCGAAATGCCATTACCAAGGCTTTCGAGAAGCCGGGTACACTGAATATTGATCGGGTCAATGCCCAGCAGGCGCGGCGTTTCATGGATCGTATTGTTGGCTATATGGTGTCACCGTTGTTGTGGAAGAAAATTGCTCGTGGTCTATCGGCTGGACGTGTCCAATCGGTTGCGGTCCGACTTGTTGTAGAACGCGAACGGGAAATTAAAGCGTTTATTCCCGAAGAGTATTGGAAACTTCATGCCGACTTGCAAACGGAGCAGGCAACGCCGTTGCTCATGCAGATAATTTCCCAAAAGGAGAAACCTTTTAAGCCCGTGAATTACCAGCAAATTCAGGCGGCTCTAGACAAGCTTGAAAACGCGAATTATGTGGTCAGCGCTCGTAGCAATAAATCGACTAGCAGCAAGTCAGGAGCACCATTCACTACATCGACGCTACAACAGGCGGCCAGCACGAACCTAAGCTATAGCATAAAAAAAACTATGATCCTAGCGCAGCGCTTATATGAAGCTGGACATATCACATATATACGTACTGACTCCACAAGCTTGAGTCAGAGTGCGCTTAATATGGCTCGCGCTTACATCAGCGAATCTTTCGGCAGTTCCTACTTGCCGAAACAGGCTAATGACTACGCTAATAAAAATACTGCTCAAGAAACACATGAAGCTATCCGTCCTTCTGACGTTAGCGTTTTAGCGGAACAACTAAAAGACATGGCAGCTGATGCGCAGAAACTTTACCAACTCATATGGTGTCAGTTTATTGCTTGTCAAATGGCGCCTGCACAATATGCTTCTACGAAGCTTACCGTCACTACAGGTGAATTTCAGCTGCTCGCCAGTGGCCGCACCTTACGTTTTGACGGTTGGACCAAGGTCATGCCGGTGCTATGCAAAAGCGAAGAAGGCCAGGCTTTATCGGAAGTGGAAGTCGGCCAGACACTCACGCTTATCAAATTGCTGGCTAGTCAGCATTTCACTAAACCGCCTGCCCGCTACAGTGAAGCCTCGCTAGTGAAAGAGCTAGAAAAACGAGGGATTGGCCGGCCGTCAACCTATGTTTCTATTATCTCGACTATTCAGGATCGCGGTTATGTCCATGCGAAAAACCGCCGTTTGTATGCGGAAAAAATAGGGGAAATCGTTACCGATCGTCTAGAAGAAAACTTCCGCGATCTGATGAATTACGATTTTACTGCCAAGATGGAAGATACCCTCGATCAGGTGGAAACTAATCAGAAAGAGTGGAAACGGGTTCTAGATACTTTCTTCCAGAAGTTCAGTAAACAGTTGGAAAACGCCAAGAAAAATCCGGAAGACGGCGGCATGCGGCCTAATCAGATGGTGATAACTAGCATCAACTGCCCAGTTTGTGCCTGTAAGATGGGGATTCGTACTGCTAGCACAGGCGTGTTTCTCAGCTGTTCTGGCTATACGCTGCCGATGACAGAACGCTGTAAAAATACTATCAGTTTAATATCTGAAGCAGAGACCCTGAACGTGCTAGAAGGGGACGATGCAGAAACCAATGCCTTGCGCGCACGCTGTCGCTGTGGGAAATGCGGCACAGCTATGGACAGTTATATTATCGATAGTCGACATAAACTCCACGTATGCGGCAATAACCCGCTATGCGAAGGCTATGATATTGAACAGGGAGAGTTTCTCATCAAAGGCTATAATGGTCCGATCGTAGAGTGTGAAAAGTGCTGTGCCAATATGTATTTGACGTTGGGACGTTTTGGTAAATACATGGCCTGCACCAACGACAACTGCAAGAACACCCGCAAAATCCTTCGTAATGGAAATGTTGCGCCTCTAAAAGAAGATCCAGTGCCACTGCCTGAACTACTGTGTGAGAAGTCAAATGCTTATTTTGTACTGCGCGATGGGGCGGCGGGAGTATTTCTAGCCGCTAACACGTTTCCGAAATCCCGAGAAACCCGTGCGCCGTTAGTAGCTGAGTTGGTTCGTTTCCGCGATCGGCTGCCGGAAAAGCTGCGCTATTTAGCCGATGCGCCCGTTACGGATGACGAAGATAATAGCACGTCAGTGCGCTTTAGCCGTAAAACCAAACAACAATATATTGTATCAGAAAAATACGGCAAGGTCACCGGTTGGACATCTTTCCACATTAATGGCGTATGGCAGGTGATGAAAAATAAAAGCTAACGTTCCAAAATTAACCTGTCGGTTAGTTTTGCCCCTTATTTTTGGTAATGCACAATAATCAAATTTGTGCGTTTTTAATGTTTCAACCCTTAATCAACTTTCGCCTGATTCGATTGAATAGCAGTCAAGGCGATGGTATGGACGATATCATCTACCAGTGCACCGCGAGAGAGATCATTGACCGATTTTCGCATCCCCTGCAGCATCGGACCGATAGAAATCAGATTTGCTGAGCGCTGTACAGCTTTATAAGTCGTATTACCGGTATTCAGATCCGGGAAAATAAACACTGTTGCCTTACCAGCCACGGGAGAGTTAGGCGCTTTTGATAACGCAACATCAGCCATAATAGCAGCATCATACTGTAGCGGGCCGTCAATGACTAGATCCGGACGTTTTTTCTGCGCCAGCCGGGTGGCGTCGCGCACCTTTTCAACGTCGCTGCCGGCGCCGGAGTTGCCCGTGGAGTAGGAAATCATCGCCACGCGCGGTTCGATACCAAAGGCAGTAGCGGAATCAGCCGATTGGATAGCGATCTCAGCTAATTGTTCTGAGGTTGGATCTGGATTGATGGCGCAATCGCCGTACACCAAGACCTGTTCAGGTAGCAGCATAAAGAACACCGACGATACGAGAGAACTGCCAGGGGCAGTTTTGATAAGTTGCAGCGGTGGGCGGATGGTGTTTGCAGTGGTATGTACCGCACCTGACACTAGTCCGTCCACTTCGTCTTGTTCCAGCATGAGTGTGCCTAGCACTACATTGTCTTCCAGCTGTTCACGGGCTACCATTTCGCTCATACCTTTGCTTTTTCGTAGTTCAACCAGACGGGCAACATATTTCTCGCGCGCTATTTCCGGATCGATAATTTCAATACCATCACCGAGCGTCACGCCTTGTGTCACGGCAACGCGTTGAATTGCATCAGGGTTTCCCAGCAAGACACAGTGAGCAATGCCACGTTCGGCACAAATAGATGCCGCTTTTACGATGCGCGGCTCTTCGCCTTCCGGCAGGATGATGTGTTTACCCGCCTGGCGTGCTCGTTCGATCAACTGATAACGGAACGCCGACGGTGACAGACGGCGCGGACGTTCAAAGTTTGCGGACAGCGATTCGATCCAAGCATTATCAATATGTTCAGCAACATAATTTCGCAGTTTTTCCACTCGGCCGTGGTCATCAGCCGGCACCTCCAGGCTGGAGCTTTTCAGGAGGAGAGAGGTCTGCCAAGTGTTTGTCTGCACGGTAAACATCGGTAAGCCTGTCTGGAAGGCAGGTTTACACAGTTGCTGAATGCGCGGATCGATATCATAGCCACCGGTCAGCAATACCGCTCCAATTTCTACGCCGTTCATCGCGGAGAGACAGGCAGCGACCAATACATCGGGACGGTCAGCGGAGGTGACTAACAGTGCTCCTGGACGAAAGTGTTCTAGCATATTTGGTAGACTGTGCGCACAAAATGTAACGGATTTCACGCGACGGGTTTGAATTTCTCCTTCGTGAATAATCGTCGCATCTAGATGGCTCGCCATATCGATGGCGCGCGTAGCGATAAGATCGACATTCCAGGGAATACAGCCCAGCACTGGCAGTGGGCTATTTTTAAATAGCAGGCTTGGATCAGTATTGGCGCGTGCCTTGCTAGAAGCATCGAAAATTTCAGACAAATCTGGGCAGGTGTAACCTTGTTCATCTACTGGTGCATTTAATTTGTTGATAATGACGCCGATGATATTTTTATTTTTTCTACCACCAAAGCTTGAACGCACCAGTTCGATATGTTCTTTAAGCTGATTCGGCAAATCTTGTCCCAACGCCAGCACAAAGACAATTTCGGCGTTGAGCGTTCGGGCGATTTCGTAATTAAGCGCAGTGGCGAACTGATGTTTGTGTGTGGGAATTAAGCCTTCCACTAGCACCACGTTTGCTTCTTGTGTATTGCTATGATAGCGGGCTATGATTTCTTCCATCAGTACATCTTGCTGGCTGGAACCGAGTAGTGATTCAGCATAGTTCATGGACAGCGGTTCAGAGAAAGAAATGCTAGAATTAGCGCGGATAATAAGAACGGTGGCGTCGAGGGCGTTTTTACCGGAACGGGGCTGCGCGATAGGTTTAAACACGCTCAGGCTTATGCCCTTTTGTTCCATGGCTCGAATAACGCCGAGACTGACGCTGGTCAGACCGACACTTGTGCCGGTAGGAATCAACATGATTGTACGGGACATGAATAAACCTCTTTTAACGGTTGCTCGTTAAACGAAAACAGCTCCGCTGGAAAAGCCAGCAAGGAAGATAAGAACTATGCTGTCAGACGAGCAGCGTCCTGTGCGATAACTAGTTCCTCGTTGGTTGGAATGACGATGGCAGGGTGGCTATCGTCGGTGGTAATCACCCCGCCATGTCCGAAACGGGCGGCCAGATTGCGTTCATGATCCACTTCAAAGTCCAACAGAGCAAGTTTTTTCAATGATAGCTCGCGCACTATCGCAGCGTTTTCACCGATACCTCCGGTAAAAATCACCGCGTCTAGCCGGCCCTCCATTAATGCGCTATAGGATCCGATATATTTAGCAAGACGGTGACAATACACATTCATAGCACGACGGGCGTCTGATTTTTCGCGATAATTACTCTCGATATAGCGGCAATCGCTGGTCACGCCAGTCAGACCTAGCAGGCCGGACTCTTTGTTTAATAACGTATTGATTTGAGCGACAGACATGCCTAGGGCATCATGCAAATAAAAAACGATGGCCGGATCGATATCGCCACTGCGTGTGCCCATAACCAAGCCTTCCAATGGCGTCAAACCCATAGAGGTATCCACGCATCGACCATTACAAATAGCGGAAACAGAGCTTCCATTTCCTAAATGACAGGTAATAACGTTCAGCTGCTCAATTGGTTTAGCAAGCAGCTTGGCCGCTTCACGGCTGACATAATAATGGCTAGTGCCGTGTGCACCGTAGCGGCGGATAGCATGATCCTGATAAAAATAATATGGGAGGGCATAAAGATATGATTCTTCTGGCATTGTCTGGTGGAAAGCAGTATCAAAAACCGCTACATTCTTTTGTGTTAACGATGGAAATGCTTTTAAAGCTTCACGGATGCCGATAAGATGAGCAGGATTATGCAGAGGCGCGAATGGAATGGAATCCTCAATACCTTTTACCACATTGTCATCGATAATGATGGATTGGGTAAAGCGCTCACCACCATGCACGATGCGGTGTCCAATGGCTGTTAATTGGGCTGACAATTTCGGTTTTTGTATCAAAATAGTATTAACGATAAAACGCAGCGCTTCACTTTGCGCACTACTAGCACCTAACGTTGCTTCTTGCTTGACGCCGTCCATTTCCCATTTGATACGCGCTTCCGGCAGATTGAGGCACTCGGCGAGACCGGAGATATGCTCTTTACCGTTAGCGGCATCGATAATAGCGAATTTTAAAGATGAACTGCCACAGTTTAGAACCAGTACTAACTTACTCGACATAGAAGTACCCGCTTGTTAAAGGTGGTTAATAATTCGTCAATCAGAGTTTAATCTTAATGCATTCCGTTAGCGATATTTATGATTAACATCATAGATGAGATGATTTCTCGGTTATGATGTTGATAATGCGCTCACGTGGCTCTAAAACGTTATCTTAAGTGGTTTTACATTTTGCTTTTATAGTCGACTCAAAACAGTCAGTAGCATATCTTTGGAGATTGTCGTCACAAGTTAAAGACAGGCGAATTTTAACCTAAATTACAAAAATCGTATCTGAATATTTGGCTAGTAATACGTGTGACTCTCTCGGAATCAACAAAGATGCAACTACGAAGCAATGGAGGCGTCATCCTGACGCGCCGACTGCATTGAGGTTTAACACGTGATGATTTTTGTGTGCAATCCGTGCTGGATCAATAAGATTATTTCAACGTCAACGTCTGAGGGTACTTATCGCAGAGTCTAGGTTTGTAGTTAATTATTCGCCAACAAAGTAACCTGAAGGTAGATTGCACCTAACGCAACCGTTGATAGGCCTTTCTCCCGTTGCGATGATAGGCATGCAACAATACATTGCTTTATTCGTGATAAATTGCAAATGTGGATTTGCAGATATGTGAATCGCTTTCCAGTCATTACAACAGCGCTTTAGCCCTGGAGAAATATGAATATTATTTGTCTGCAATGTATCATTTATCGGTTTGATGTTATTTCCCATCGCACCCCTTCGTCGAAAGGGTGATGATCAGTAGAGACGACAAACAAGGATGGCATCAAAGTGACGTCCATTGGTTATTTCTGCGCTTTAAAATGCATTGGCTGATTGAATTAATACTAAAAATATAACATTTCCCGCTGCAAGCTACGCTTTAAAGCGTAGGAACATTGCTAGCATATAGATAGAGAGGATAAATTAACTCAGACGGCGCAATCCGAGATTACATTGGTAGATGTTTAAGTAGCATACTGGTGTTGCAAGACTTATAACCACTATTGTGCGTAATACTTTTTGTCCATCGACTCAACAGAGAAATCATTTAATTTACTGTCTCTCTTGCAGTCATTGACTGAAGCAAATTAAAACCTTGTCGTCACAAGATGATTGATATTACGAATCATCTAGTATCATATCAGCATATGGTGTGAGCTACTTTCTATTTGCTTTGCCTAAAAAAGAACAACCAATGCCTATTTTTAACGTGTGACTATAGCTCTTAGTAATCCGACTCTTTAAACAATTAACGTGGAATTCTGTATGCATGATGCTTTTGTCGTCGCAGATCAAACCTTAGACGCTCGTAGCCTGCGCTGCCCTGAACCAATTATGATACTGCGTAAAACCGTACGCTATATGGAAGATGGTCAAACATTGCTAATTATTGCCGACGATCCGTCTACTATCCGCGATATTCCTGACTTCTGTTGGTTCATGGAACATACTTTATTGGTGCAGGCTACGGAACAGTTACCTTACCGTTATTTGTTGCGTAAAGGGCGAACGGTGGCATAATTTCGTCCTGTCGCAATGTGCAACAAAAAGTTGAAGAATATTACCAACGTCATAACAGAAAAAATGCCGACAACGTAAAATAGTCGTTCATTAATAACGTTAACAACATGCTGCCATCCAGCGTTTTCAACAAGCCAGTTGATCTCGGCAATGAAATCCACAATGCCGGCAGTCTCGTACCGTTACTGACGGAATTTACATGTCCTAATGTTAACATTTCGGTCGAAGCAGATGCGCGTTGCCAACCTTCATGCTATGTTAGCGCCACTTTTTTCCTGCGCAGTTCATGCGTAAACATTGCGGGAGACAGCAGATTTATGAGTAGCGGGCAGCCTATTTATCGCATTCAATTTATTAATAATGGTAAAAATTATCAGCTATTTGTACGTGAATTAAGTCAAAGTCCAGTATTCGGATTTATTGAAATTGGCAATTTTGTATTCAACAGTCACAGTAATTTAGTAGTCGATCCTTCTGAAGAAAAGCTAAAGACGGAGTTCAGCGGCGTCAGCCGAAGTTACATCCCACTACAAGCTGTCATACGCATTGACGTCGTAACTGAAAATGGCAGCGCCTGCATTTCCGATTTAGGCGATAACGTTATGATATTTCCTTATTTGCCTGGCAAAAAACCCTGATAGTAGTCCTTATACCCGCCGCTAGGCCTATTGCTACGCAGGCGAGAACGCAGGGCGGTTCAACGGTTACGTCAGAGAGGTGTTAATCTGCTGCGTTTTCTACCAGGCGATTTAAATATGCCGAAAAGGAAACACCGCGTTTGATGGTTAGTATGGCTTTCAGCAGCCTGAAAGATACAACGTATGTATCATTACCATAATAAATTAGATCAATATAGAAAAATATTTCAGCAATTACATGACTGTTATCAGGTTAAATAACAACGAATATTATCTTTCTTGTCTGGCGTGATTTGACGGATATAGAGCTGATAGGCAACTTGACCAGCAATTTTTTCCCGATGTAACTTCCAATAGGCCGGCACTCTGGTAGCGGAGTTTTCTATTTCGGTTTCAATATAAATCCAGGCGCCGTCAGCCAAATGTCGGTATTGCTCTAAAGCTATCACCGTAGATATTATCATCCCGTGACGAAAAGGGGGATCGATGAAAACGATATCGAAAACAGCGTTTGATTTCGTAAGCCAAAGTAAACTATCGGTAGTAATGACCTCAGCCTGCTGCGCTTGTAACACTAGTAGATTACGGGAAAGCTGCGTGCTGACAGCACGATTCTGTTCCAAGAGTGTAACGCTGGCAGCGGCACGCGAGAGTGCCTCAAGACCTAAAGCACCGCTGCCTGAAAAACAATCCAAGCAGCGCGCGCCCTGTATGACCGGCGCAAGCCAATTGAATAACGTTTCCCGCACGCGGTCTGTCGTCGGCCGCAAGCTCGGATTGTCTAGTACTGGTAGCTTACGGCCTCGCCATCGGCCTCCTATAATACGGATGTGGCCGGCTAAACGAGCTATATTATTGTGTATCATAGATAGATCTTAACGAGTCCAAACGCACAAAACTACAACGAAAGTACATTCTAGCGAGCAAAGGGAGATTGGAAACAGTATTTTATATTTGCTTTATTATTTGAAACAAAACTTCACTGTAGCACATGTTGTCCGTCCTAGTACAGCGGTTCACTTTGTATATTGCTGAACAGATTATTTATTACTTTTTTGAACGAGGAGTGTAGTCGTAAATGGCAAAAGATAGTTTCTTTTCCTTGGTAAGATTTTATCATCAGAGCGATGACGCAGGCAGCGAGCTACAAACCGCACAGAAGACCGACGACTTTAGTGTAATAAGAGGTAAAACTGACACTTCAAAGCCTGTACTTCAGGCGCGCGTGGAAAGACCGAATGCGAATCATTCATCGGCTTTTCCTGTATCAGCGAAAAATTTCACCGCTTCTCCGAAGTTAACACCGTCTTCACAAATGAAAAATCCCATCTCTAACAGGATTCCGAAAAGTGATGAGCCCCCATTATCCGTAGACGCTAAGGTACACAAAGCGAATCGTATAATAACGAAAGTCGCTTTTTCTCTTACTGCAAAAGTCACGTCGTCGCAGGATAACGTCTCTGATAGTAAACGTAGGTCAAAAACCAGCAGCGCTTCTGCTTTGGTCCAGCTCGGGCACAACGGCGGCATGCCATTTCAGAAAAACATCGGGGCTCCTGTAACGTCTGAAGAGAATGCAGACGCGGCGGCGGGAAGCTTTCAGAGCAACAAAGAAGACAAAAAACTGCAAGCCTTTGAGCGTGCAGGACTCTTTACCAAATTAAAAAATAGTCTTGTCAAGACACGACAGAATCTGGGATCTAGATTGATCCGATTATTCTGCGGAAAGAAAATTGATGATGATCTATTCGAGAAATTAGAGGAGCAACTGCTGATGGCCGATGTAGGTGTGAAAACTACTCGAAAAATAATAGATAGTTTAATTGACCACGCCGATCTCCGCCATTTTCAAGACGCTGAAGCGTTGTATAATCAATTGCGTAAGGAAATGGCAACTATTCTTATCAATGTAGAAAGGCAGATAAAAATGACGGGCGAAGCGCCTTTTGTTATCTTGATGGTTGGCGTTAACGGCGTAGGAAAAACCACTACTATCGGTAAACTCGCGCATCGTTATCAGATTGAAGGGAAAAGCGTTATGCTGGCAGCGGGAGATACGTTCCGCGTGGCAGCGGTCGAACAATTGCAAGTGTGGGGTGAGCGTAACCATATTTCAGTGATAGCACAACAGACTGGTGCCGATTCTGCTTCAGTCATTTTCGACGCTATCCAAGCGGCAAAAGCGCGCGGCATTGACGTGCTGATTGCGGATACCGCCGGGCGACTGCAGAACAAAGCCCATTTAATAGATGAATTAAAGAAAATTGTTAAAGTAATAAAAAAGTTGGACGTTGATGCTCCTCATGAAACTATGTTGACCCTAGATGCCAGCACCGGGCAGAATGCCGTTAATCAGGTTAACTTATTCAATGATGCGATAGGACTGACTGGTATTACCCTGACCAAATTAGACGGCACCGCTAAGGGTGGAGTAATTTTCCCCATAGCAAATCACTTTGGCATCCCAATTCGATTTATAGGTGTTGGAGAGACGATTGAAGATTTGCAGCCCTTTAAAGCCGACGATTTTATAAAAGCGCTTTTTGCATGAGAGGATGATGCAAGGATGCTCCCTTCTAATATAGTCCATCAAACAAGGAGCAATAACACATCAACTTCACCAGAAATTAGCTCAATAAACCGTGACTAAGTCGACGGGTACTCTAATGCTATACGCTCTCTGAGAGCATATCACATCTATTTAGCGAGCCTAAATTACCATATCTTAAAGTTCAATTATGTCATCATTCATGATGAAGAAATTTAGCTATCCTAATTTAGTGAATAAGTAGGTAAAACCGCCGCGAGAACAAACGGCCAAATAGGCGAAAGCGACAAATGAGTTCATGGTAATACACGGAGGTTGGAAGCAACAGTGGCACTGTGCCTAAATAGATACGTTGGCATGTATCACTATCCGCTGATTACGCCGTTTTGACTATCATGGTAATTGTACTTCGTTTACGTTACTCGGTTTATCTTATCTAGTATGGGAAAATACTAGATAGGCGTTGCAACAGTGGTATCCAACGTTCCAGCTGACTGTGTATTTTGATAAAGCGTTAGATGACAATGCTACTCTAAAAATGATAGATGTGCTCAAACAAGAATACGGGACTGACAAGGGCCACTATCTTTATCGTAAAGAGACGATAGGCGAGTTTCGAAACTGGTCTGGCTTTGATGGTGCTATGGATATGCTAGAAGATAATCCATTACCTGCGGTTGCTATTATTAAGCCAAAGGTCAATTGACAGAAAATCAACACACTTAAGATACTGCGACCTTGTCGCTGTAGCTCGGGGTGTGAGGCACGAATGTAGTTGGTTTACCCGTCTGGCGATGCTGATTGCTTTGATCAGTAAAGTATCTGCCATGATAGAAATTCTGATCATTATTGCGGTGTTTCTGATTATTAGTCAGAGTATATGTCTGAACATTTGCGGCCGACGCAACATTATTAACATGATAAAATCAATTGGCGTTACCGATAAATTCATTCTGCTGGTGTTTACCAGCAAGGCGGCGTTTTTGGGATGGCTAGCGCGATGATGTCACTTATCTTGATCAGCGCGCTAGTTTGGCAATTTGAATCGGTGGTAGAGAACGTAGCAGTGGTATTTGGCATCACATTCGTGCTGCATTGTCTCAGTTGGAATGTAACCATCCTGTTACTACTGATTTCGATTATAACCTGGTGGTTTGCGGCATGCCCAACAATAATACAATATTTACACCGATTTACACCTGACTAACATTTTTTTGATATGATGTTGGGATGGGGTATCGTAGTTGCTAAACTCCCGGACTAGATAGCGATCATGTTATCAATTGCTAATGGCAAGAGATCGCACTCTGATTCGAGCCATGCTCTTGGACGGCGGCTAAGTTTCTAACGAGAGGTCATGCATGATGATCAAAGATATGCAAGTTTTAGCCTATGTTCCACAGGGTAGCTTAGAAGCCTATATCAGAGCCTCCAATGCCTATCAGATGCTCACGGCAGAGGAAGAACAAGCACTTGCTGAACGGCTGCATTATCAGGGTGATCTAGAAGCAGCTAAACAGCTGATTCTGTCCCATTTGCGTTTTGTTATTCACATTGCGCATCACTATTCCGGTTACGGCCTGCCGCAGGCTGACCTGATTCAAGAAGGCAACATCGGTTTGATGAAGGCCGTCCGTCGCTTTAATCCTGAAGTAGGTGTGCGACTGGTGTCGTTTGCAGTTCACTGGATTAAGGCGGAAATACACGAATACGTGCTGCGTAACTGGCGTATCGTAAAAGTGGCGACTACTAAAGCGCAGCGCAAACTATTTTTCAATCTGCGCAAAACCAAGCAGCGCTTGGGTTGGTTTAACCAAGATGAAGTGGAAATGGTAGCCAAGGAGCTTGGTGTGACCAGCAATGATGTCCGTGAAATGGAGTCCCGCATGGCTGCACAGGACATGACATTTGATCCGATGCCCGAAGACGACGCTCGTGAAGGACAACCGATGGCGATAATTCTTTATTTACAGGATAAGTCGTCTGATTTTGCTGACAGCATTGAAGAGGATAACTGGGACGATCACGCTGCCGACAAGTTGAATGCGGCGCTAAACAGTCTCGATAAGCGCAGTCAAGATATCATTCGTGCGCGCTGGCTGGATGAAGATAACAAAAGTACGTTACAAGAACTGGCCGATCGATACGGCGTTTCCGCAGAGCGGGTGCGACAGCTTGAAAAAAACGCTATGAGAACAATGCGCCTGTCAATCGAGGCGTTAAAGGTAGTCCCTCGACCTACCGCCGCGTCTCATAGACTTCATTGCTCTATGCAGCAATAGCTTATTCAGTTTGATACCGAGCATAAAACAGAAGTTTTGTTGACTAAACGCATGTCCTCTACAGCTCATTACGATAGGTCAAAGGCAAAATCTTTGCCAGATTAAGCGGATCCCGGAAATTGAAACCATCACCCTGTCTATCGTCAGGAGACTTTAATCTTTTCCAGTGTAAAGTGCTTTCAGGATCCAAATAAAGCATTTGTGATTTTACAGGGTAGCACGAAAGAAATACAGTGCGCAATTACGCGCACTTTGTTAAGGTTTAATGCCTCAATAGCGAAAATAAAGTTGGAATGCATGTGTAGGATTGAGCTTACAATGCCGCATAGCCATGCTATCAAACACCATCGTCTTCGCTGCACAATAAAGCCAAATAGCATCAATCTTTGCACAATGTATTTTTAAATACGAAAATTTAAGTCAAGATAATCGATTCCTATCTTTAAGTCTAATTCGGTTGGCGTGCTTGTAATGCAGATCGACTTATGGTGTAGCTAAATCTCTATAATATAGAGCACTTTTAAAACTTCCGTCTGTGTAGGATACTAACCGACCAGTAATGCCGGCACAGCCGTCAATTAATAAATAACAGCTCGTTTTGAGTCAGGACTTCACTCGGTAACGGACTGCATTTTTAAGGACATCTTAATGCGTACTGTATATTGCGGACATCTGAACCAGTCCTATATTGGCCAGGAAGTAACATTATGTGGTTGGGTTAACCGCCGTCGAGATCTTGGCGATCTGATTTTCATCGACATGCGCGATCGGGAAGGCCTAGTGCAAGTATTTTTTGATCCAGCTCTTCAGGATACCTTTGTGCGTGCTGCCGAACTGCGTAATGAATTCTGCCTGCAGTTGACCGGTATTGTGCGTGCCCGCCCTGACAGCCAAGTTAATAACGACATGGCGACCGGCGCCGTTGAAGTTTTAGCTACCGCACTTTCCATCATTAATCGTTCTGAACCTTTACGTCTCGATAGCAAGCAGAATAACACCGAAGAGCAACGGCTCAGATTCCGTTACCTTGATTTGCGTCGACCAGTTATGGTGCAACGTCTCAAAACACGGGCACGTATCTCCAGTTTTGTTCGTAACTTCATGGATTCAGAAGGTTTTCTCGATATCGAAACACCGATGCTGATCAAGGCTACACCGGAGGGTGCACGTTACTATCTAGTTCCCAGCCGGATACATAAAGGTAAATTCTACGCTTTGCCGCAGTCGCCGCAACTATTTAAACAATTACTTATGATATCTGGGTTCGATCGCTACTACCAGATTGTAAAATGTTTTCGCGATGAAGACTTACGCGCCGATCGTCAACCTGAGTTCACTCAGATAGACGTTGAAACCTCTTTTATGACTGCAACCCAAGTACGAGAGGTAATGGAGCGGCTTATTCGCGATTTATGGCGTGAGATTGCCGGCTTTGATCTGGGCACTTTCCCTCAAATAACCTATGCTGATGCTATGCGCCGTTTCGGTTCAGACAAGCCGGATTTACGTAATCCAATGGAATTAGTAGACGTAAAAGATTTGATCAAGGACGTAGATTTGGAGATATTTTCAATTCCTGGTAACAACAGCCAGAGTCGCGTTGCGGCATTGCGCGTACCTGCTGGTGCGCAATTGAGTCGCAAACAGATTGACGAATATACTAAATATAGTGAAATGTATGGCGCTAAAGAGCTACCATGGATGAAGATCAACCAGCGTACCGCCGGAGCAGCAGGGGTGAAAGGCCCAATAGCGAAATTTCTTGGGCCACGAGTGATTGAACAGATCCTGATGCGTACTGATGCCGCTGATGGAGATATGATTTTCTTCAGCGCGGATCGCAAAAACGTTGTCACTAATGTACTAGGGGCATTACGTCTAAAACTGGGCCTAGATTTGCAACTTACGGTTACCGACCGCTGGGCGCCGTTATGGGTCGTCGACTTTCCGATGTTCGAAGAGGACGGGGAAGGCGGTTTGTCCGCCATGCATCATCCGTTCACTGCACCCAAGGATATCGATGCTCACACGCTTGCCACATCGCCAACGTCGGCGGTAGCCAATGCTTATGACATGGTGATTAACGGTTGTGAGGTCGGCGGTGGCTCGGTACGTATCCACTGTAGCGACATGCAGGAAACGGTGTTTAGTATTTTAGGTATTAACGAACAAGAACAGAAAGAGAAATTCGGTTTTTTACTCGATGCGTTAAAATACGGCACGCCGCCGCATGCTGGTTTGGCCTTTGGCCTCGACCGGTTGGTAATGCTGCTGACTGGTACCGATAATATCCGTGATGTTATTGCGTTCCCGAAAACTACTACAGCTTCAGACCTGATGACCGAAGCGCCTAGTTTCAGCAATGCCGACACACTCTCCGATCTGTCGATTACGGTTATCGGTAAAGATCGGGAAACCACTGAAAGTGGCGCCTATAATATCCTATAAACACCCGCTTTCAGCAGCGCTAGCGTTATCTCTATTTCTGCCAACATAGCAGATGGGTTCCAGCAGGAAGAGTGAGCACAAAACCCCAGTATCAGCGTGCCCAACGCGCCGAGTATATCAGACGAAGGTGTTCATATCAAATGACCTGATCGTAAACCATTTACTTGTCATAAGTCAATCAAGCTATGCTTGGAATAGACCAGCTAATTCAAAGAAGTTTGATTTGCTTTGCAAAAAAAATAAGCAAAATAACGTCTTCCTTCACGCCATTTTTATGGCGTCCAGTATTGAGCACCTTTGTAATCTGCTATGCCTATCAGGCAAGGCGTGTATTATTAGTGAAGTATTCTAAGAGAGCGTTATATTGTCTTCATGTTTTGATATTTGATCAAAGATATCTAACTAAAGCAAACTTTGTTGAATTAGAAAACAGGTTTCGATAATTGCACCAGAGTAATGAGCGGCTGCGGATACAAACCAAGTAGCAACACCAAAATCGAGAAGATCAGTAGTACTCCCCCGCCGGCAGTCAGTATCCAGTTGGGGGGCGTATCTCGGCGTAGATTTTCCGTCGGAGATAAGTATAGACTAATTATGATACGCAGGTAGTAAAACAGACCGATGGCGCTACCAACAATGACTGTGCCGGTTAACCAGCTCAAGTGGTTATTTATGCACAATGCAATGACATAGCACTTTCCAATAAACCCAATGGTCATAGGAATTCCCGCTAACGACAAAATCATCACAGTCAATATAAATGACAGCAACGGTTTATGCCAAAACAGACCTCGGTAAGAATGCAAAGAATCCTTATCCTCGCCGGTATAAGGGCTAGACATCAGACTAACGACGCCGAACGCCCCAAGACTGGCGAAAAGATATCCTACCAAATAAATTCCGACAGTTTCCAACGCTAATGTTTGGTCCTGAACCGTAATTATCCCTATCAGTAAATAGCCAAAATGAGCGATGGAGGAATAACCCAGTACTCGTTTAATGTTATTTTGATTCAGAGCCATTAGGTTGCCGAATAGTATAGAGGCGCAGGCGATAATCGTTAACACCAGCTGAACTGTATCACTACATGTTACAGGTACATATAAAAATAAACGCATAACGACCGCGAAAACCGCTATTTTACTAGCGGTGCTTAAAAAAGTTGACACCGGTGCTGGCGCGCCTTGATAAACATCCGGCGTCCACAAATGGAAAGGAACCAGCGACAGCTTGAAACAAAAACCGACCATCATCATCCCTAAACCAGCTAGTAACAGCGGCCGCGACAGCGTAGTGTCATGAAACGTCCCGAGGGAATAGAAAGACAACTGTCCGGTTTGAGCGTACACCATCGCCATACCAAACAGCAAAAAAGATGATGCTGCCGTGGACAGAAGCGTGTATTTGATGCTAGCTTCTAGCGAATGCTTTTGGCGCAACGCATAGCCAATCATGCCAAACATCGGAAGCGAAATTAGTTCAATGCCCAGGAACAACGCCGCTAGATGATTGGCGCTGACTAGGAAAATGCCACCCATCGCGGCAAGCAGAACTAGCAGATAAAACTCGTCTCGGTTGCCTGGATATTCCGCTAGCCAAGCGTAAGCTAATATGCTGGTCGCAAAACTGGCCACTAACACCAGACCGATATAGAATATAGAAAATCTATCGATGCGTACCAGGGGTGTTACATCTATCGGGCTATGTTGCATTACAAAACACAGCGATAGCAGCGCTAGATTAAGCCCGATAATCATCAGGGTAGCGCTCATAAAGTGGTTACGTTTCCACGCAATGCACAACATTACGGCTACTACCATTAATCCGACTATTAACAGAGGTAATAGTGCAATCAGTTGTTGAAAAGTTATTCTCACAGAGAATTATGCCTTGTCGTTAAAATTGTGAAACCGGCGTCGGAGGAAACCAGTGCTGAATGTTACTCATAGCGGTAGCTGAGGTATCAAATATCAGCTGAGGGAAAAATCCTAATAACAGCAGTAGCAGTACTAGCAACAAAATAATTAGCCGTTCGCGCAACGTTATGTCCAATAGCAGCTCGGTAGATTTGCCCTGGCCATAATAAACGCGCTGAATCATGATAAGCGAATAAACCGACGCGAACACTAGACCGAATGTAGCAATGATCGTGATCACTGGTACTGCCGGAAAACTACCGAATAAAATGGTAATTTCACCAATAAAGTTGCCGGTGCCCGGCAACCCGAGCGTTGCAATGGCGAAGAATAGCGACGACGCTGGAATAAAGTTCAAGCGGGTCCATAGATCACCCATCAGCCTCATATCTCGTGTGTGTAAACGCTCATATAACTGGCCACAAATGATAAACATACCGGCAGTCGATAGACTGTGGGCGATCATCTGTACCACCGCGCCCTGATAGGCTAACAAACTTCCGCTGTAGAGGGCAATCAGAACAAAACCCATATGGGATACGCTGGTATATGCGATAAGACGCTTGATATCATTTTGTGAAAACGCCATCAAAGCTCCGTATAAAATGCCTACCACACCTAGCCACATAGCAATTGGCGCAAATTGATGCGACGCATGGGGGAATAGAGGTAGATTAAAACGCAACATCCCGTAAGCCGCAGTTTTCAACAAAATTCCCGCCAAGTCCACTGAACCAGCGGTCGGCGCTTGGCTATGGGCATCCGGCAGCCAACCATGTAGTGGTACAACCGGCATTTTAACCGCGAAGGCTAAGAAAAAGCCTAACATTAGCAAATATTCCATCCATTCCGACATCGGCGTGCGTAGCAAGTCTTCATAATTAAAAGTCCAGATGCTAGTAGCGTTATAGTGCAGCAACACCAGGCAAAATATAGCTACAAACATTAATAAACCGCTTGCTTGTGTATAAATAAAGAATTTAGTTGCAGCAGTAATACGTGTTTTACTGTCGGACGACTTATGCCCCCATAACGCGATAAGAAAATACATAGGTACCGGCATGATTTCCCAAAAGAAAAAGAAAAGAAACATATCGATAGCTAGGAAGACGCCGATAACACTGCCGAGAATCCACAGCAAATTGAGGTGGAAGAACCCTTGGTATCGCTGGATTTCACGCCAGGAGCAAAGAACAGACAGCATTCCGAGTAGCCCAGTTAGTACGACCATCAGCAGTGACAAGCCATCCAGTGCTAGATGAATGCTAATGCCAAAGCGCGGAATCCAGGAAATCAAATACTTTACCTGCCATTGCAGCAGCCCTTCTGACGTTTCTAAAGCATATCCTCCTTGCTTCCACAACAGCAATGAAAGTGCCAACGTCAACCCCATGGCAATCAAGGCTATCCAGCGAGGTACATAGGAGCCGAAACGGCCGCATTGCCAACATAGCAGACCACCGATAAAGGGGATAAGAATTAGCCAAGGTAGCAACATGGCGTTTTACATTCCTAATTCTAAAATCAATAAACTTACATGTCATCGGAGTCATATGTTACTTACCGCTCCGATCTAAGCCGAAAAAGAAGATCAGGTTGTTTAGAGGAATAACAAAAGCCCTACCACGATCACAGCACCCAGTCCCATCGACACTGTATACCAACGAAATTGCCCGTTTGCGCTCACTGTCAATCCACGTCCGGCCCATCTCGTTAAGCGCGCGGGAAAATTCATCACCGCGTTGAGCGGATCGCATGCCAACAGTCGTGTAATGACCAAGTAAGGTTGGACGAAGATTTTATCGTAAAGCCAGTCGAATCCCCAAGCGTGGAACCACAAGATTTTTAGGAAACGCCCAGGTGCGCTGGCGGCTACGGTGTTCACCAAGCGTCGCTGACCTAGCCACAAAGTGGCTGCCAAACAAATACCTATGATGGTGGCCATTCCTGAAATAATTTCTAGCACCAGCCTACCATGATGGTCGAACTTGTTGGCCGGAAGAACCCCCGTTAGCGGTGGCGTGATCCAGGCACCGATAAACGTAGAAAGCACCAACAACGCTATCAGGGGCAAATGATGGCTGATTTTTCCACAGGTTTTGGCGTTAACCTTCGCCTCGCCATGGAACACGATAAAGATCATACGGAAAGTATAGACAGACGTGAGGAACGCCCCTACCAAGCCGGCTATCGTCAATGTGCTATTGCCATTGGCCAGCGCGCCACAGAGAATTGCATCCTTGGAATAGAAGCCAGCTGTGACCACCGGCAACGCTGATAGCGCCGCTCCTCCTACCAGAAAGCAGATATAGACTAGCGGAATTGACTTACGCAGACCACCCATTTTAAAGATGTTCTGCTCGTGATGACAGACTAGAATTACTGAACCAGAAGACAAGAAAAGTAGTGCCTTGAAAAAGGCGTGGGTCATCAGGTGGAAAATAGCCGCATTCCACGCCTGTACGCCTAGTGCCAAAAACATATAGCCTATTTGACTCATGGTAGAATAGGCGAGCACACGCTTAATATTGGTTTGCACCAATGCAACGAATCCAGCCAATACCAGCGTTACTGTGCCAACAATCCCCACCAAATGCAATACCTCCGGCGCCATCAAGAACAACTTGTGGGTACGGGCAATAAGATACACGCCAGCAGTTACCATAGTCGCGGCATGGATCAGCGCCGAAACCGGGGTCGGACCGGCCATGGCATCCGCTAGCCAGGTTTGTAGCGGCAACTGTGCCGACTTGCCGACTGCACCGCCAAGCAGCATTAGCGTTGCCCATGTGATAGATGGAGAACCTTCCGCCAGTTTTTGCGGCGCCTGTATCGTCAAAGCGTAGAAGTTTAATGTTCCGAACTGGTCGTAAAGAATAAACAGCGCAAACGCTAGAAGTACATCCCCGATGCGGGTGATGATAAATGCTTTCATAGCAGCTGCACCATGTTTCGACTCAGTATAATGAAATCCGATTAGCAGATAGCTGCAAAGTCCTACCATTTCCCAACCGAGATACATCAATAACATATTATCCGACAGCACTAGTACTAACATGCTGGCGATAAACAGGTTAGTATAGGCGAAGAAACGCGAATAGCCCTTTTCCCCTCGCATATACCAAGAGGCATAAAGATGAATAAAAAAGCCAACGCCGGCGACTACCGACAACATCGTCAGCGACAAGCCGTCGAGGCTGAGGGCCAGTGGAATCTGAAAAGCACCTACCGCCATCCAGTTCCATAAAATCTGGGTATACACGGCCGCACCATCGCCACGAGCATCGAGAAAATCCAGCGCTACCCAAAAGGTTGTCAATGCTACTAGCCCGACGCTGCCGACGCCGACCGTCGCAGCGACATTTTCTGTCCAGCGACCACGAGAAAATGCTAGGAGCAGGAACGCTGCCAATGGAAAAACTAGAGTTAAAAAGAGTAGGCTCATCTGTGCATCTCGCTGACTGAATCGATATCCATGGTCCGGCGGCAGCGATATAGTTGTAGTAGCAACGCTAGGCCGATACTGCCCTCGGCGGCGGCTAATGTGACCGCTAGGATATACATCACCTGCCCGTCCGCGTGGCCCCAATAGCTGCCGCTTACCACGAACGCTAGCGCCGACGCGTTAATCATGATTTCTAGACCCAGTAGAATGAAGAGTAGATTGCGACGGATAATCATCCCCGTCAGGCCCAATATAAATAGGCTAGCAGCTAGGATGAGACCGTGTAATAATGGGATCATGCTTGTTCCTTTCTTCTTTTCTTAAAGGGGTCGATCGTCGTGTCCAAGATGAAAGGCGACTACTAGTCCTGCAAGTAACGACACGGAAGCTAGTTCCACCGCCAATACATAAGGACCAAACAGCGCGATGCCTACAGTTTTTGCCGTAATCAAGTCACCCGAGATGCCGTGATCTCCCGCGTCGGCTAAGGCGTGAACTAATATCACTAATAGCACTAGCGACATAAGAGATGGACCGATCCAGTCTTTCAGACATATAGAGGTGCACTCTTGCTTATCGCGGCCGACGTTTATGTTGAGCATCATCACAACAAACACAAACAGCACCATGATAGCACCGGCGTAAACAATAATTTCCAGCGCACCGGCAAAGTAAGCGCCAAGAGAGAAAAACACGCAGGTGATGGCTAACATCGAAATAATCAGGTACAGCAGCGCATGCACCGGATGGGTATGAGTGATAACGCGCAACGTCGACAACACCGCCACCAGACCGGAAAGATAAAACGCCAGTTCCATGCCAGTCTCCTTAGGGTAGTAAACTTTTTACGTCGATAGGTTTAGCTTCGTTCTCTGTTTCGCTCTTGTTCTTGCCAGCAATTACCATCCCTGCCATGTGGTAAAAGTTATACTCCGGATATTTCCCCGGTCCTGAAATTAGTAAATCGTCTTTTTCATAGACTAGATCCTGTCGTTTAAACTCGCCCATTTCGAAATCCGGTGTCAGTTGGATGGCAGTGGTGGGACAAGCTTCTTCGCACAGACCGCAGAAAATGCATCGAGAGAAATTAATACGGAAAAATTCCGGATACCAGCGACCGTCTTTAGTCTCTGCCTTTTGTAGCGAAATACAGCTGACCGGACAAACCACTGCACACAGGTTACAGGCCACGCAGCGCTCATCGCCGTCAGGATCGCGCGTCAGAACGATCCGCCCGCGAAAACGCGGTGAAGGATTGACCGGCACGTCTGGATACATGCGGGTTTCACGCTTGCTTAACGCCTGTATGCCAATCATCCAGATGCTACGTAGTATGGTGCCGCAGCCGATCACTAACTCTTTTAATGTCATGATTCATGCATCCCTAATGCACGTTGTATAAGATGATCGCTGAAGTCGCTAACAGATTGAGCAATGTTATTGGAAGGCAAATTTTCCAACCTAGCGTCATTACTTGGTCATAACGCGGACGTGGCAGCGCCGCGCGGATTAGAATAAACGTCATTATAAAAAAAGCAGTTTTAATAGCGAAGCAGATAAACGGCGGCAACCATGGTCCTTTCCAGCCACCGAAGAACAGCGTCACAATCAGTGCCGAGATGGTAACCATGCTAATATATTCACCGACGAAGAACAGGCCGAATTTCATTCCAGAGTATTCGATATGGTAGCCGTCGGCTAGTTCCTGCTCCGCTTCCGGCTGATCGAAAGGGTGGCGGTGACACACTGCGATTCCTGCCAGCAAAAAGGTGATAAATCCGAAGAATTGCGGCACAACGTTCCACAGATGCGCTTGTGACTCAACGATCACACCGAGATTGAATGAACCAGCCTGCGCCACCACGCCCATTAACGATAAACCGAGAAACACTTCATAGCTTAAGGTCTGCGCCGAGGCGCGCATAGCCCCTAGAAGTGAGTATTTGTTATTGCTTGACCAGCCGGCGAACAGCACGGCATACACTGCTAGCCCAGCCATCATCAAGAAAAAAAGTACGCCGATATTGAAATCGGCAACTACCCAAGTCGGAGTTACTGGAACGATAGCGAACGTAATCAGCGGCGAGGTAAAGGCAATGATGGGCGCTAAGGTGAAAATGCTTCGATCGGAGAATGGTGGAATCCAGTCCTCTTTACACATCATCTTCAAAATATCGGCTAAAAGCTGAAGAGAACCGCCCCAACCAACACGGTTCGGACCATAACGGTTTTGAAATAACCCCAGCAGGCGACGTTCAGCAAAACTCATATAAGCACCGCAAGTAACCACCGCCAGCAGGATAACGACCGCTTTCACAACCGTCAAGAAGATATCGGTAACCTCCGGTGTCAACCAACTCATGGCGTGACCTCCCGTAAATTTTTAGCGTATTGTCCTGTCAGATTCCGAGGAATACCTGGAAACCCTAGAGGCAGTCCGATTTGCCCGGCGCTTAAGTGATGGCTGAACTGCACAGGTAAACGTAGTTCTACTCCCGCGCAGCTAAAGGCGAGCAGAGTCCCGCTTTTAACGCCCAACTGAGCGGCATCGGCCTGGTTCAGCATAACATAAGGCGCCGGCATCCGCTCTTGGATAACAAGAGAACGCTGCGATGTCTCCTCACTGCCAAACAAGTGCCAATATGGTGCAACACGCCAACTTCCATCCAGAGTCGGCTTAAACGCAGACGGAATGGCGCGAAAGTAATCCAACTGATCTTCACTTGCTTCTAATAGCCGTACGCCGGGATCGCCGTGGCGCAAATGACCGCCTATTTCGTCCTGAAATTTGTTCCAAGCTTGTGGAGAGTTCCAGCCTGGCGCCCAGGCAAACGCTATCTGTTGACGCGGCGCTTGTGGAGCATTGTTACCTTCCATGGAGAAGGCGAACATGGTATCCACATCTTGTGGTGCACGAGGTTCGTGCACATTAATATTAGCGCACATCGCGGTACGACCGCTGTAACAGTGAGGCTCTCGCGCTAGTTTCAAGCCGTGAATTCGGAAGCGAGCGTTTGGCGCGGCATTTCTAATCCCCGAAAGCTGCGGCAGCGCCTCGGCTACAGCATCAATAATGTGATCGAGCTGCGTCCAGTCTACTTGGCGATTTAAATAGGTTGAGTGTAGTAAATGCAGCCAGCGCCAACTTTCAAGCATGATAACCTGATCATCGTAGTACGCCGGATAATAGACTTGAAAGAAACGTTGCGCTCGGCCCTCCTGGTTAATAATTGTCCCATCGCTTTCAGCAAAGCTCGCCGCCGACAGGATGAGGTGGGCTTTATCTTGTAAGGGAGTGCGCTGGTGATCTAGTACGATGAGGTTATTGACTTTAGCTAGCGCAGCGTCAATACGCGCGGTCGTGGCATGGTGATACAAATCATTTTCTAGCACAATTACGCTATCCGCAGAACCCCGCTCCAGCACGTCAAGTGCATCGTCTAGGCTACCTCCATCCATTATTGCCAAGCCCATGCTGTTGGCACTGGCGGTAATAAAGCTAATACCAACATCACTGCCCCTGACCTTTAAGGCGCGCGCAACATTGGCAGCAGCGGCAATCATCGCTTCGTTCCCAGCGTTGCTGCCGGAGATAATAAGTGACTTACGAGCGCCAGCTAGCGCTTGTGCCACCACGTCGATTTTACCCTTAAGCGCGTCATCTAAGTCAGTCACCGCTGGCGCCATTTCATCCAACGCGTGGGCGATGGCGAAACCAAAACGCGCCTGATCATCTACCGGCGCATAATAACTCCAGGCGGCGATATCATCCAGACAAGTTCGGTCAACGTTGGTGACGAACAACGGGTATTTGGCGCGCTGGCCAATGTTCATAATGGCTGCTATCTGCCAGTCAGCCACTTTCTGCGACGCGGCCATTTCACGCGCCTTGCCCTTCACGGCCTGTCGTACCGCTAGCGCGATGCGTGCACCGGTCTGAGTTAAATCTTCTCCTAGCACCAGTACGGCATCATAACCTTCTATTTCACGCAACGATGGTGTACGAATACCACCATTTCGCAAAACATTGAGCATCAACGCCAATCGGTTTTGTTCACTGCTGTCGATACCGGTGTAGAAGTTCTCAGCACCTACCAGTTTGCGCAAGGCGAAGTTACTTTCGATGCTCGCGCGCGGTGAGCCGATGCCAATCATTCTATGTGCTTGGCGTAACGCATCGACGGCGCCTTGCATAGCTTGATCGGCGTTAAGCGTAACCCAGCCTTCACCACGGCGCTGAAGAGGCTGACGTGGACGGTTTTTAAGATTGACGTAGCCGTAGCCGAAACGGCCGCGGTCGCACAAGAAGTAATGGTTGACGCTGCCATTGTAGCGATTTTCAATGCGGCGTAGCTCGCCATATCGCTCACCAGGGCTGGTATTGCAGCCAATGCTGCACTGCTGGCAAACGCTCGGTGCGAACTGCATATCCCACTTACGGTTATAGCGTTTAGAATGTGTTTTGTCAGTGAATACACCGGTTGGACAGATTTCTACTAAGTTTCCTGAAAATTCATTCGTTAATACCCCGTCCTCAGAACGGCCGAAATAGACATTATCATGGGCGCCATATACGCCAAGGTCATTTCCGTCGGCATAATCTTTGTAGTAACGAACACAACGGTAGCAGGCGATACAACGATTCATCTCATGGGAAATAAACGGGCCAAGATACTGATTGCGGTGAGTACGTTTAGTAAAACGGTAGCGACGGATAGTATGGCCGGCCATGACCGTCATATCTTGCAAATGACAGCTCCCACCCTCTTCGCAGACTGGACAATCGTGCGGATGATTGATCATCATCCACTCTACTACGCTTTTCCGGAACTGTTTTGCTTCATTGTCGGTGATAGAGATGAAGCTAGCGTTAGCAGTTGGTGTCATACAAGACATCACCAGTCGGCCACGGGCATCTTCGGCGTTTTGATATTGCTTGACAGCACATTGGCGGCAAGCGCCGACGCTACCTAGCGCCGGATGCCAACAAAAGTACGGAATATCGAATCCGAGAGACAGACAGGCTTTTAGCAGGTTGTCAGACTCGTTAACTTCGTACATTTCGCCGTCTATATGAATAGTAGTCATAGTCAGAATACTCAGGTGAACCCACCAACGGTAGTGTTATCAAAAATACGTATCGTATTGGACGCTTATCAGCACATTTTAAATAAATTAGACTGCACGCCAGCAATGGCACGCGTATTGCCAAAATATTCAACGCTAATACCCGCTTCAAACTCGGGGCGGAAATATTTAATCGCGCTTTGCAACGGTTCTACTGCTCCAGGTGCATGCGCGCAGAAGGTTTTACCTGGGCCAAGGAAGCGGCACAATTCTTCCAGTATTTCAATATCCCCGGGCTGACCTTTGTTGTTCTCTAGCGCACGTAGGAGCTTAACGCTCCACGGCAGGCCGTCGCGGCAAGGCGTGCACCAGCCGCAAGATTCTCGGGCAAAAAACTCTTCCAAATTGCGAGTTAACGACACCATGTTAATGTTGTTGTCTACTGCCATCGCCAGTGCAGTGCCGAGCCGACTGCCTGCTTTTTCGATATTCTCAAAATCCATCTGAAAGTCCAGGTGATCCCGAGTCAGAAAGTCTGTACTAGCCCCGCCGGGCTGCCAAGCTTTCAGTGTTAAGTTATCTCGCATGCCACCGGCGAAATCCTCTAGGATTTCGCGTGCGGTGATGCCGAACGGTAATTCCCAGAGGCCGGGATTCTTCACCCGACCGGAGAAACCCATTAGCTTGGTGCCGGCGTCGTTGCTCTTGCCGGCAGTAATGCTTCGATACCAGTCGACTCCATGCTCTAAAATGGCTGGCACATTGCATAATGTTTCAACGTTGTTAACGCAAGTTGGTTTACCCCAGGCGCCGGCGCTGGCAGGAAACGGCGGTTTCGAGCGCGGATTAGCACGGCGCCCCTCTAAGGAATTAATCAGTGCAGTTTCTTCGCCGCAGATATAACGCCCGGCGCCGGTATGAACGATAAGCTCAAAGGCAAAGCCGTTACCCAAAATATTTTTGCCCAACCAACCAGCTTCGGTAGCTTCGACTATTGCGCGGCGCAAGTTCGTTGACGCCTCAATATACTCGCCGCGCAGGAAAATATATCCACGATAGGCCTTCAGCGCGAAGGCGGCGATCAGCATCCCTTCAACTAGCAGATGCGGCAATTGCTCCATTAGCAAACGGTCTTTATAGGTGCCAGGCTCCATTTCATCAGCATTGCACAGCAAATAGCGAATATTCATGTCGGAATCTTTTGGCATCAAGCTCCACTTCAGGCCAGTAGAGAAGCCGGCTCCTCCGCGTCCTTTCAAGCCAGAATTTTTCACAAGTGTAACAACATCGTCCTGCTCCATACTCAACGCCTTGCGTGCGCCAACATAACCGTTTTTATTCTGATATTCGTCTAGCCATACCGGCTGATGGTCATCGCGCAACCGCCAGGTCAGCGGATGTGTTTCCGCCAAGCGGAGAATGGTTTTAATCATTGATATTGTTCCAACAACGAACTAATTCCTTCTGGCGTCAAATGCACGTAAGTGTCGTCATCTACCATCATGATCGGTCCTTTGTCGCAATTGCCTAGACAGCAGGTGGGTAGCAAGGTGAAGCGACCATCTGGCGTAGTTTGTCCCGACTTAATATTCAGAGAATGCTCTAGCACGGACAGGATGCTTTGATAACCGGTAATATAGCAAACTACGCTGTCGCAATAGCGGATAACATGGCGGCCTACCGGATGACGGAAAATGTGGCTGTAGAACGTAGCCACTCCTTCAACGTCGCTGACGAGAATGTCTAATACTTGAGCGATGGCTGGAATGGCTTCGTCTGGCACCCAACCGCGATTCTTCTGTACGATTTTCAATGCTTCAATCGAGACGGCACGCGCATCCTCGTAATGGCGCTTTTCATGTTCGATGGCTTCGCGCTCTTCTTGGCTCAGCTCAAACATTTCGGTAGTAGCGTCCAATTCTGCCGTCGGATACATGAGGGTATCTTTCTGTTGCTGCATAATTAACGGTCTACATCTGACATAACGAAATCAATACTACCCAGATATACGATTAAATCCGACACTAGGCTGCCGCGAATAACTGATGGGATTTGCTGCAAATGAGGGAAACTAGGCGTTCGAATACGCGTCCGGTAACTCATTGTGCTACCATCGCTAGTCAGATAATAGCTATTGATACCTTTAGTGGCCTCAATCATCTGAAATGATTCGTTAGCAGGTATTATCGGACCCCACGAGACCTGCAGAAAATGCGTGATAAGCGTCTCAATATGCTGCAAAGTACGTTCTTTCGGCGGCGGTGTAGTCAGTGGATGATCGGCTTTGAAGGGACCTGCCGGCATGTTGTTTAGACACTGCTTAAGAATACGTAAACTTTGGTGCATCTCCTCCACTTTCAATATTACGCGGTTATAAGAGTCGCTCACCCCATAACCCACTGGCACCTCGAAATCGAAGTTTTCATAACCAGAATATGGACGCCATTTGCGCACATCAAAATCAATTCCGGTGGCGCGCAACCCCGCGCCGGTTACGCCCCAGTCTAGAGCCTCTTTTGCACCATAGGCAGCGATGCCTTCAGCACGAGCGCGTAGTATGCTGTTTCGGAGTGCTGCTTTGATATAGATGTCCAAACGCTTCGGCAGCCAGGCGAGGAATTCGCGCAACAATTTTTCCCAGCCGTGCGGCAAATCGTGCGCCACGCCCCCAATCCGGAACCAGGCCGGATGCATACGAAAACCGGTAATCGCTTCGACTACATCATAAACTTTCTGACGGTCGGTAAACGCTAGAAACACTGGGGTCATCCCGCCTACGTCCTGAATATAAGTACTGATGTACAGCAAGTGACTATTGATACGGAATAGCTCTGACAGCATTATCCGAATTACATTAACACGATCGGGTGCCACGATGCCAGCTAGCTTTTCTACTGCCAGAACGTAAGGCATTTCGTTAACACAACCACCAAGGTATTCGACACGGTCGGTATAAGGAATATAGTTATGCCAGGACTGACGCTCGCCCATCTTTTCTGCGCCGCGGTGGTGATAACCGATATCAGGCACGCAATCGACAATCTCTTCACCGTCTAGCTGTAAAATAATTCGGAACGCACCATGTGAAGAAGGATGGTTTGGCCCGAGGTTGAGAAACATAAAGTCTTCATTGTCTGTGCCGCGCTTCATGCCCCACTCTTCCGGTTTGAAGGTCAACCCTTCCATTTCTAGATCTTCTTTTTGTTTAGTGAGGACGAAAGGATCGAATTCGGTGGCACGTGCAGGATAATCCTTGCGCAACGGGTGCCCTTCCCAGCTTTTCGGCATCATGATACGGGTCAGATTAGGGTGGCCGTCAAAGGTGATACCGAACATCTCCCAAGTTTCACGCTCATACCAATTAGCGTTTGGGAAAATACGAGTGCAAGTAGACAGATGCAAATCATTTTCTGACAGCGCTACCTTCAGCATAATGTCGCGATTTCGATCTATGGAAATCAGATGATAGAAAACGGTAAAATCCGCTGATGGTAAGCCACGACGGTGGGTACGTAGACGCTCATCTACTCCGTGTAAATCATAAAGCATTACGTATGATTTTGGCAGTGTCTTCAGAAAGGTCAGTATCTCGAGGATTTGTTCGCGCTTCACCCAAACGACCGGCATGCCGGTAAAAGCCGGCTGCACGTTAAACGCGTCCGGTCCGTAATGGTCACGTAACTCATCAATCACTGGATCATCAAAATGATTTAGTGATTGCCAGGCTGGCAGGGCGGAATTTTCTGTCATCAACTCTATCATAGTTATCTTTATCATTGGCTATGCATGGCACATGCCGCCGCGTTATCAGCTTTGACCAGTATGCGTATCCGCGCGTTAAATTTCGTTGGGGGTGCGCAGATGGGTAACCCCGATACGTTCACCGTGCTTACGTTGACGTTCCGACTCCATATTGGCGCGATAGACGCCCTGATCGTCCACTACCCAAGAAAGCGGACGGCGTTCTTTTCTGATAGACTTTTTCAGCAAAAGCAGCGCCTGGATATAAGCTTCAGGGCGCGGTGGACAACCGGGAATATAAACGTCCACCGGCAGAAATTTATCAACACCCTGTACAACAGAATAGATATCGTACATGCCGCCGGAATTGGCACAAGCTCCCATAGAAATAACCCATTTCGGGTCTAGCATCTGATCATAAAGACGTTGGATAACAGGCGCCATCTTGGTAAAAGGCGTCCCTGCTACCACCATGAAATCCGCTTGGCGCGGTGAGGCGCGGATAACTTCCGAGCCGAAGCGCGCCACATCGTGCACAGCAGTAAAGGCAGTAGTCATTTCAACATAGCAGCAGGAAAGGCCGAAATTGTAAGGCCAAAGCGAGTTACCTCGTCCCCAATTCACCGCATTGTGCATAGCTCGCTCAAGTTTACCTAGGTATACATTTCGCTGGACGTGACGCTCAAGCGGATCAGCCACGTTTTCCTGTTTCTGCATAGGATACCGCTGGTTGTTATCATCCGATTCCGCGCGGATGAGAGTGTAATCCATTTTACTTCCTCATTGTTTACTCTTGATGACGGTAGGAAACGTCAATAAAATCTTCTTGGCGCAAATATTGGGAGCGCTTCGGCGCCCAATCAAGGACGCCGATACGAACTAGATAAACTAAACTCGTTAATAGAATAAGAATAAAAACGGTTGCTTCAATGAAGCCTATCCAGCCCGCTTCTCGAATAGCGACAGCCCAGGCATAAAGATAGAGGGCTTCAACGTCGAAAATAACAAAAAACATTGCCACAAGGTAAAATTTAGCTGAAAAGCGCAATCTTGCGGTACCGACCGGGTTGATTCCAGATTCAAATGGCATATTTTTCGAGCGTCCCCGAGCTCGAGTGCCAAGCAAGCAACTGCCGGTTAGAATGAGAACGCACAGACTCAACGCCCCAAGAAGGAATATAGCGAAAGCCCAGTGACGAGCGGTAATTTCAGTGGTTATCGACATTCTCTGTAGTATTTATTAAAAGTGACAGCTTGTAAGCATGCTCCATGAATTTTTAGCAGTTTTATACATCTATTATAGATTTACTGGAATGATCCGGCTTAGATATCACAAATTCCATTTTACTCTACACCTGCAAAGATCAATTCACAAGGATTGCCTATCAATCATGTTGGTCGTCAAACACTATCCTAAGTTATTAACAACTGCAGCCAGTGATATCATTTTAAGAAAATTATGTGTCAGTATAAGCAGTAAATCGTTTTGCATTTCAATAGAATAGGTGCGTAAATTTTGCTCCATTTCTGTATTTGAAAATTAGAAGATAAAGATCTGTAATTTTGAGTCACGACAGCATTTTAATCATAATGTAAGGCCTAAATATACTACTCTCGGTATTTTACCTTATAACGACACCCTTTTAACTTAAGTAAAAATTAACTCGTAATTGCTTCGAATGAAGAAAACATCGAATTCCATAATCACACAATACAATCGTAATATGTTAAGAAACAATTTCATTAAACACTACCGATCAGGTACGTCACGTCATATCGTTAATTATATTAACGATCTGCCAGCTGACAGTACGCCATTGGCGGCCTACAATAGCTTGGTTGAGACGCATAAAGTAGGCTAAGTCAACTTATGCATTAGTGACCTCAAATATGGAGCTTACTCACCACACATCCCAAAACTACTTATTCATTCATGTTTAATAATTTTTAATCTGTGAAATATCAATCTTCTTAATGACAAGGCTTTCTGAAGAGAAGATCAAATCTTACGGCAAAATTTTTTTCATGTACGTGCATCAAAAGTCCCATCTAGGACGCCCTTCGCACGCTTTTTGACAATGATATTGAGCAGGCACCTTGTTACACTCTCACGGTGGCGTCGGTGCGCTGTTTAATGTAGACGAGGTGATAACTTGGTGATAAGACAAAATAAGAGCCTACACTTAGCAAGCTGATACGGAAGGTAGCGTTAATCACCTAAACAGTTAAATACTTCTATGAACTAGAACAAGACAATCCAACGCCGCCGATTAACTTCCAGAAGTTGACTATGTATATGTTAACTAACAGCGGTGCTTATGCCGGAGGCGCACTTTTGGATAACTACGCGTTTGTTATTGCGAATGGCGTTATTGAGACTCTTTTACTTCGGTAACTTACCTACCGGTATTGAGCACTTGCGATTTGACAGAATCAATCATGTATATTCTAATAATCTTGTTATGCATTGATTCTGCTTCTAAACTAGAAAGCCGTTTGATGTCGGCGCATAAATTTAAATTATACCACTATCTACGGAACATATTTTGCTTACTATGTGGCTGTAAGCATAAACAGTTAGCGTCGGATTATCCTTGTTACGCAAAGCAACGCATTGTTTGTCTATTTCACAGCGTATAACAAACTTTAGTATCAGGCTCTACTCTATCAATAAACTTCTGTAGCGTAATTTTTCAATGCAGCAGAGTGCAATGAACGCTTTCAGTATTCATTGGTATATAGACGAAGCCGGAATTTCTGCAGCTTTATGCGCCAATTGACTATACTTGCAAATACTGAATGATCAGCGCATCGAATTCTATCGGCTTTACTACAACGGAAAATAAATGACACTACAAAATAATGGAAGTCGTCGATACGAAACTTCTGAGATTGCCGCTGAATATGAAACGCACCTTCTCCTGTCGTAAAGAGAAAAGGGTGCTGAGTCAAGAAGAACAATTGTCGATAATGCAGTGTTTTGGATTTGGAAAAATCAGCCGTCTAATTTTAAAAAGAAAATTCTTTAAAAAGAAAGACGTTTAATATGAGTACGTAAATTTAGTATCACTTATCAGATCACAACTTAAACTTATTGATTCCTATCTTCTCATCATTTAAAAGGACACCGTTGTTACTAATTAAAGATAAATCATAGTTCTAAGTGAACGTTAATAACAACAGTAAGAGCGGGGGTCGGATTTGAACCAACGACCTTCGGGTTATGAGCCCGACGAGCTACCAGGCTGCTCCACCCCGCATCTGAAAGCACTGGATATGATACGCTGATAATTCAAAAAAACAAGTTATTTTTTTGGAATGGTAAGTTCTTATGAGTTAAGAATAGGTATAGAAAAGACAGCGGTATATATTAGATTTGATTTAATCAGTCAGTTAAGCACTAACTCAGCTTTTCTAGTAATAGCGTAATATCATTTAATGCTTTTGTTAAACCAAATACTTTTATAAGAAAGATATGTGATGTGGGTACGTAAATTTAAGTTATACTGCTCTATAAGCTAAGTTTACTTACTACATAACTAAAACGTTAAATTTAATTAACAGGATTAGTAATTTCGCAATATCTGTATATTTCTTGCAAACCAAATTTATGCATGCACATTAAACGGCTTATTCGTCAAACTATTCCTATTACGATATCAGAAACACTATAAATCTGCAACGATTATCTGACATATGATAATATACTACCATTAGTAAATCTGAGTTACCTACTGGACGTTCAAATTTGCCATGTAAGATGCGATTTACTGTTGAGCCTCTTTTATAACTCCCATTTTACTACACAACTCTAGTGCCGCGGTTTTGTATCAATACACTCTACAACTACTATTTTCCCTGTTCAGCATTGACCCCTACCGGACCACCCATGTTTTGATTACCTCGATTTGACGTCGTCCAACGGCGCTGTAGATAGTTAATAGCCGCGGCAGTCTGTGGCTGGCTGAGATAGGACTCACTGAACAAAATGGTGCCATTGATCTTAGGTACGGCCTCGTTAATATCTAATTGCTTTTTCAACTCAGCGATCCCATTTGCTACGCTCCAATCCGGTTCTGTTTTGATGGAACTGCCTATTTTGTATAACGCTACGCCAATATAAAGCCTAGTATTGGTATGACGAACCACCTCTCCCCACCATTTCGCAAGTACATCATAACGTACAGCCTGGCGTCCCACAGGCCAATATAGCTGAGGGGCAATATAGTCCAGCAGACCTTTTTTAACCCACAGCCGTGTATCAGCGTAAGCGGTATCATACGAAGGCCCTCCGCCTTGGGTAGCCGAGCCCCGAGGGTCATCTGCAGCGTTGCGCCAAATTCCAACGGGGCTAACACCAAAAACAATCTGCGCGTTAAACGATTTTATCGCCTTAGACACTTCCTGGACCAGAAGTAAGGTATTATGACGTCGCCAATCGCCTTTGTCGGAAAATCCATGACCGTAAAGGCGATAAGTGGTATCGTCATCCAGACAGGAATTTGGAGTTTCATTGTAGAAATAATCGTCGAACTGAATACCATCAACAGGATAATTTTTAATTAGTTCGGTCACTACGTTAACGATCCATCGACGTACATCAGGCAAGCCTGGATCGAGGACATAACGTCCGTTAGCAATGCGGATCCAGTCGGGATGTAATGCATAAACGCTAGCAGGCGATGTGCGTAGCGTAGCCTTCAACGCTACAGTAATTTCAGGTCTGGTGTTCAATGTGACTCGATAGGGGTTGAGCCAAGCATGGACCTTTAAGCCTCTTTTGTGGGCCTCGGCTAACAGAAATGCCAGAGGATCGTAACCTGGATCTCGACCAATCGTCCCCGTAAGGACTTCTGTCCATGGCAACATGGTGGAACGATAGAGGGCAGTGCCGTCTGGTTTGAGCTGAAAGAACACCGTATTAATACCTACTCTTACGAGATTATCTAACTTTGCGACGAGCGTACTTTGTTGTTGCTGGATTCGTTGCGTATCGCTTTGTCCCTCAATTCTTGAGGGAGTGGGCCAATCAAGTCCATAAGCTGTGCTCAACCAAACGCCGCGCATCTCGAGCGCCTGACATTGAAGAGGTGGCGGTAATAGACATTCTACCACGCATTTTTGCCCACAACCGGTAAGTTCCACCAACATAATTAAGAACGTTAACCAAAAATTATTTCTTTGTAACATCACATTGTTGTCTCTCTAAAATAGATTCCGAAATCAGTAATCGCAACACAAGCACTGATACAGTGCTAGCATTGCTTTTTTGAGCCTATAGTTTTCCCTGTAGTAACGTTGCTCCGTTAAGATTTCGGCTAGCAAGAGCATACATGTCTTTCCAAACGTCATCGTAGACATAATAAGAATAGGTGACGATAACGGAGTTAACATTTGCAACATAATTATCAGCCTTATAAGGTATGCACAGGGATGAATAAATTATGCGCTTTTCTTATGCCGCCGCATAACACAAGCATCCAAGGTCATATACCGAGAATAAAGGCGTCGCAATTACAATTTGTTATTTTAACTTCTGTGTTCGTCAAATCTAATCGCTTCTTTTCCATATATTTTCTAAAAAAAAGAACAACTAATGTTTATCTTTAATTTGTAACGACCGCCCTACTTCCCTAATGGGAAAGTTTACTGCGATGCGGTATGTCTCCGGAGATGGCGTGGGTGCAATTTGGCATACCATTGAAATTATACAGCTGCTATAGCAATAGTGTTATTTTAACTAATATCGCTGACGTGTAACATACAATAGCTAGCTCAAGTAGTTAGATTAATTCTGTTTCCTTCTCTTTTGTTAGGCCTGTATAATCTGCAGCGGTTGTCAGTAAGGAAAGAGATCATGAGCGAGCGCTGCAGCGATGAAGTTTGGATGCGTCATGCCCTAATGTTAGCAGGACGCGCTGAAGCCGAAGGCGAAGTACCAGTCGGCGCTGTCCTAGTGCTAAATGGTGTAATTATCGGCGAAGGCTGGAATTGTTCTATCGGCCATCATGATCCTACTGCTCATGCCGAAATTATAGCGTTGCGCCAGGGGGGGGCGCAGATAAGTAATTACCGTTTATTAAAAGCGATTTTATACGTGACTCTGGAACCCTGCGTAATGTGCGCAGGTGCAATGATCCACGCTCGTATTGGCCGTCTGGTATTTGGTGCACGGGATGAGAAAACCGGCGCCGCAGGGTCTATCACGGATGTATTCAGTCATCCACGGATTAATCACCAGGTTGAAATTACCGGCGATGTATCAGCACAGGTATGTGCTGCTCAGATTAACAATTTTTTCCGCCGCCGCCGGGCGCAGCGACAGTTACTGAAACCGACAAATAACCCTGTTAACGACATTGAACACTAAGATTATATCAGTAAATCTGCGTGAAAATCTCTAATACTGTTGTGATGGTAGCTTTAGAGTAAACAAAATCGAGAAACCGGTGCACGATGGATTAATTTAGTTGTTGATGTAGAAAACGAACCTGTGCCAATTCTTCCGGTGTATCCACGCCTATACCTGGCGTGACGCTCGCTACTGCGACATGAATCTTTTCGCCGTACCACAGAACGCGCAGTTGTTCTAGGCACTCGATTTGTTCTAATGTACTGGAAGACCAGTCGACGTAACGACGTATAAAATCAGCGCGATAAGCGTAAATTCCAATATGTCGTAGCAAACTGTGAGAAAGGTGTACGCAGCTACAGGAAAATCCTTCGCGGTCCCATGGGATGGCTGCACGGGAAAAATACAGCGCATAACCGCGCACATCCACCACTACTTTTACAGTGTTAGGGTTAAAAGCCTCTTTCGCGGTGGTAATAGGCACTGCCAATGTAGCCATGCTAGCCTCTGACCCTGACAGGTTATCCGCCACCTGGCGGATGATTTGTGGTGGAATGAGCGGCTCGTCTCCCTGTACATTGACGATAATTCGATCGTCAGGCAAGTCGTAGCGATCAATTACCTCCTGTAGCCGCTCAGTGCCAGACCGATGCTCGAGACGAGCTAAGTACACTTCACCGCCGGTGCGCTTAACCGCCTCGACCACCCCTTGATGATCGGTCGCGACAATGACCCGGTCGGCGCCAGACGCCTGTGCCCGCTCCATAACATGGACTATCATGGGTTTGCCGTTAATATCGGCTAACGGTTTGCCCGGAAGGCGGCTGGAGGCGAAACGGGCTGGAATAATAGCAACAAAACTCATGACTTGATTTCATCCAATGTAATAACGCGTGCCTCACTTTCTATCAGTACCGGGATGCCTTTACGCAAAGGATAAGCTAGTGCATCGAATTTGCAGATCAGTTCTTGACGTTCTTTTTTATAATAAAGCTTTCCGTTACAGACCGGACAAGCAACTATTTTCAACAAACGATGATCCATGATTCCCATATGAACGCATTCGACATCTGAGGTCAGATATTGAAGTTGCAGCGTTATATCCGGCCTTTTAGCCGTCGCTGCGAATTATTGGTGTAATCCAATAACTAATACCTTATTTTTGTGATAAAGAAATAATTTTGAAAATGCTAGTCTTTTTGTCGTCACGACAGTTACCTGCATAACCTTCCAGTATCCACTTTTACATTAAATAAGTTAATATTTTTATCAGCGTATCGTTTTATAGCGATCTAACGCTGATGTGTTTTATCCCAGATCAAATTATAGCTCGGAAAGCTTATACCGTAAATGCAACGCCTTAAAAGCTGTTTTCATGAAAAATCTAAATTATAACTGAGCTTCATACAGAACATATTAATGTGATGGTTGATATCGAATGTAGTATCTTCGAGCTCCGTTATGAAGCGTTTATCCAAACATACAACCAGATTATTGCCGATATGGCAAAATTGCGCCAAGGTAGGTTGCTGATAAAATAGCACTTAGTTCAAGTCATGATCTACTGTTCAGTAGACGAACAATGACTTATACGCAACAAGGATAATTTTACAGTTATTTCGCCGCTCTACATGCCTAACGCATAGACCGTTTGTAACGGTCTTCTTTGAGAAGACTAAGCATGTAGTCAAAAAAATGTGCTCAACTGATATAGAGTAGCATCATTCGAATTTACATGTCTACATTAAACATCTTTCTCGTAAAAGCATGTGATTCTGGAAATTATATATGACATATTATACCATGGTATCGACGCGGTAGCACGGAAGTATTATGACTACTGCATAACCTCGTTAGGTTCATACTCGTTTTATTTTTGTTTGTTTTATGTTGACATTGGCTAATTTTAGCGTCACCACTAACTATGTGTACTTGCGACGTTTATTACTTATATGGCTGGTGGTAGAGTGCTATAACAGTAAATAAACGCTGAAACTCGGTTTTTAGTTATGACGCTCAACACAGACGTGTTGAGCGCACTGCTTTCTGTTTATTGTCAATTTGACATGGATGCCAGCTCGACAATTTGGATCTTGTGCTCTGCAATATATCCCCCTGAAAGGGGCGATTTTGACAGCACTTATGCTATCTCTACTAACTTATCTGCTTAGTGTTAGTTTATCGTGATTGATTATAATGCTGATTGCGTCAACCAAAAATGTTTCGCTTGAACATATTAAACGTAATCTAGTGACATACCACTACACGAAATTGGCGAGAAAAACTAAGCATTCACGTCTGTCACCGAAACGTCGCTAGAATAACTAGCGACATTTTCCCCTAATAATTTGTTTAGACTTACTATGTGCACTTAGAGGCTGTTATTATAAAGGAATAATAGTATAATCAGTGATTAAATTGAACTAGGAGTTGTTATCTAAAGTTTGAGATATCTCTTTTTTTTAAAAAGAGGGCCGCGCCTTCTGTGGAATAAAATATAGAATAGAAAATTTATTTAGTTAGCATATCATCAACACAAAGACAAATGGAATGGTGTTGCGAAAGATAGTAGATTATTTATTAATGTTGGATTCCATCTTGAAAATCTCACCTATTCAGCAGATATAGAATTACTCAGTAAAATTTATAAAAGGCTCACACAGTGCACTGCACCTGCTATCAATGTGCACGGGATACTTTTCAGGCAATTTTATAGTGTGGAGTAGTTGATTCAGACTAACTCAAAGAGTTAACTTCAGATTATTTTCTAATCGACCGAAGCTATATGATAGGAATTCAATCATAAGAGAAGATAAAAAAGGGGGGGATGTAGCCTGTAATGCCACCTTGCCGGTGCTTAACAAAATACTAAATCATAGCACGATGATACCGAAATAAAAATTTCTTTAACAAACGATTATTCCTATCATGGCATCTTGGAATATAGGCGTGATAGACATCACGCTTATGCATAGAGGAGCACTAACATGGATGCTGCATTACGCCAAACGAATTTTATTCGTCAAATCATTGATGAGGATTTGTCTTCTGGGAGGCATACATTAGTACACACTCGTTTTTCACCAGAGCCAAATGGCTATTTACATATCGGCCATGCTAAGTCGATTTGCCTCAATTTTGGCATTGCCCAGGATTATCAAGGCCAATGCAATCTGCGTTTCGACGATACTAATCCGGTCAAAGAAGACATCGAATATGTCGATTCTATCAAGCACGACGTGCAATGGCTGGGTTTTAACTGGAGCGGTGATATTCACTACTCTTCCGATTATTTCGATAAGCTGCATGACTACGCGCTTGAGCTTATCGACAAGAAGTTGGCCTATGTTGATCGGTTATCGCCGGATCAAATCCGCGATTATCGCGGTACATTGACGCGTCCTGGTGAAAATAGCCCCTATCGGAATCAAAGCGTGGAAGAAAACCGGGAATTATTCGCCAGCATGTGCCAAGGCGAATTTTCTGAAGGCAGCGCATGTCTGCGGGCAAAAATCGATATGGCTTCTCCGTTTATGGTAATGCGCGACCCTGTGCTATACCGCATTAAATTCGCCGAACACCATCAGACCGGTACAAAATGGTGCATCTATCCGATGTATGACTTTGCCCACTGCATCTCCGATGCATTAGAAGGGATTACCCATTCACTTTGCACACTGGAGTTTCAGGATAACCGCCGGTTGTATAATTGGATACTGGATAATATTACAATCGACGAACATCCACAGCAATATGAATTTTCTCGACTCAACCTCGAATACGCTATTCTCTCTAAGAGAAAGCTCAATCTTCTGATTACGAAGCAAATTGTCGAAGGATGGGACGATCCTCGCATGCCAACCATTTCCGGTCTGCGCCGTCGCGGCTATACGGCGGCTTCGATTCGTAAATTCTGCCATCGTATCGGCGTAACTAAGCAAGCTAACAATGTTGAGATGGCCGCACTAGAAGCCTGCATACGAGAAGATCTAAACGATTGCGCGCCGCGCGCTATGGCAGTGATTGACCCCGTGCAAGTGGTCATCGAAAGTTTGCCTGTGGGGTATGAACAGGATATTACAATACCAAACCATCCCAATAGGCAAGAGATGGGAACACGTCAGGTGGCGTTCAGCCGTGAAATTTATATCGATCGAGCTGACTTTCGCGAAAAAGCCGACAAGCAATACAAGCGGCTGGTATTAGGTAAGAAAGTGCGCTTGCGCCATTCGTTTGTAATCAAAGCAGAACGTGTGAAAAAAGGTCCTCAGGGACAAATTACTACGATTTTTTGCCGTCACGATCCTGATATCAGGAATGAAGATTCCACGGGCGAGCGTAAGGTAAAAGGTGTAATTCACTGGGTATCAGCCACCCGTAGCCTCGTCGCGGAGTTCCGTTTATATGACCGCTTGTTCAGCACAGCCAACCCAGCGGCGGCGACGGATTTTCTTTCTACGCTAAATCCCAATTCATTAGTTATCCGTCAGGGATTTGTCGAAGCCAGCATACTAGTCGCTAATATGGGTAAACCTTTTCAGTTTGAACGTGAAGGCTATTTTTTCGCCGACAGTCGCTGTTCTAGCTCCACGCATCTAGTGTTTAACCGCACAGTGGGATTGCGCGACGTTTGGTCTGCACAAACCGTTATGTAAATGCTTTTCGATACTAACCATCCAAGCGCATCGTTTATTGCCATGAAGGAGATGGCTTTGCAAATGTTAGCTGGGTAAGCGAAAAACTTCGTTAGGTTGTTTTAGTTTTCATGTTTGAAACACTGGTGGTTACGCTACTTTATAGAATAGTTATTCTATATATTGCCACCGGATTTTGTCCAATTTTATACTGGAGCGATGAATCATTTCAGCGTCAATCAATGTCTCGACGCTAATGTTTTAGTACGTGATTGTACGGGATGAGATCCTCGCGATACCGAGTCAATTCGTTAGCTACAAGATCGATAAGATAAAACATACTTAAAGCTTTAATTATAGTCCTGAATCAGACTTGCTGCTGTTCGCTATGAAATTTTCTACCAGAAATGCGCTAAATTAGCTTTGGTATGACAAAAAATGATTTCAAGGTAGGGGAGCAATACTATTCTTGTGCATTTTACAACATAATGCTCAATCAGGTTGCCGATAGCTTAGACCCTAAGACTGAATTTTCTGTAAAACAGATAAACATGTTTATGTATGTAAAAGACAATCTTGGCTGGCGGTTTTATTCTGTTAATTCATAAGAACATAAACTCTAGTTATCTTTTTAAGCCGATAAACACATAAATTTCATAGGAAACCTTAATACTCAGCAGATTCAACTGTTTTCAAAACCAAAATCAGACAATATTTAGGGCTATATGACTATATATCATTATCAGTAATTTTTAATCAATGCTCAAATTATAATTAGAATGCATCTAGAATTATATTAACGCTGAGTAATTTAATTGAGATGCATAGTCATTTTCTTATTTGTTTTTAGCTAAAACACCAATGCTTTTCTTTTACTCGTAACGACAGGTTTTAAAAATCGGTCAGTGACAATGCAAATTTTACTATTAAATAAATGTAGGAAAAGTGCAATCAAACTAACCGATGCTGATAGGTATCATTAGCAGCGACATGCCGAACATAATACCTAGTATCATGCGATATGGAACGCCAAAAATCCGAAATGGGCGAACAAGGTAGTAAGCAGCATATTTTAAGAGCATTATAGTAGCAACCTAAAGAAAGCCTATCATCAACAACGATGCATATGCATTAACAAACACGGTACTGATTTAACAAGCGAATTGTCGGTGAAATTAAGTCACGTCACCGGCTCGCCAACCACTGGAGACATGCCGATCATGATTATTCCTTGGCAACAGATTGATTCCATCACTCTGTACAATGTGATCGAATCCTTCGTACTGCGCGAAGGCACGGATTATGGTATACAAGAAAAAAAACTGCAGCAAAAAGTCGCCGATGTGTTACGCCAGGTACAAGTCGGTGAAGCGGTGCTAGTGTGGTCGGAATCGCATGAAAGTATCAATATTATATTGCGTAGTCAATATCGTTTCGATTAGAAGAGCCACACATTTATCCCAATGCCTGTTATTGCTTTGTATCCTATTTTGACTAATATTTAGTTCTAATGGTATATAGTCATATATTATTAAATAATTTTATTGTATATTGTTTTAAACTTTGAAAGAGAATATTTTTTACTACATGACTGGTTGATCCAATAAGACTTTATAAGCAGATCTTGCAGAAGTCATGTAAAACTATATTTAGTTTATTAATTTATTAAATGATATTAATAATTTCTATAATGTTTATGTATGTCTCAGTCTAAAAGATAGACAAGAGTTTATTTTCTTATACAATGGTTGTTCTGTATTAGGCAAAATACATGAAGGGTAGCCATACTCTTTAAAAAAAGAGTCTAACTTATGTTTTGGAAAATGAATAGCTTTATCGTTACCATCAGCATCACAATCAATAACCACTGCAGAAAATAGCCGTTTACATAGATCATAGCCCGTTTATAAAATCTTGTTGAAGATGTGTCAAATTGCAATTTCTTGTTACTGCGTGATTTACGCAACACTTAATAATATTGCAGCCCAGTGTTCACGCCGTATCCTTACATCAAAATTATTTATTTCCATATCGACGATAATCTGATTGAGCGCTTCAATAAAAAATGTAAATCAAAAATTTTCAAACATCGCTTGCAGATACAATGTTAAAATTCAGATACTGAATGATCATTATAACAAGGACAGAGCCTCCTATTTTGCAAATCTCTGGCTTTCCGTTGGCGATTTTTACCCAGCATTTAGCCAATTGTGCACGTGCTCTATAGATTGAAATTTTGTCAATGAACGAATCCAGAAATATTCAACAGACCAGAGCTGATGCCTAGTATTCTCAGCGCATTGCCGGGTGAACAGCTGTTCCCCGTGACGTATACAGTTTCTCCGGGTGCGATAGCGCAGGCAATCAAAATCTAGCGTATCCAGCGCCATACTTTCGGAAGTTACAATATATACATGATACCCGTCCTCTAGCGTGCGCTTACCGATAACTAGTGGGTGCGATACCATTAAGATCGCGAAAAGCAAATAAATCATGACCGATAATCATGCCAACACAGAAGTAGGCACCGCGGATTTGCTAATGTATCGCCGACGCCGTCACAAAATATCGTTCGCCTCTAGAAGATAATTCAGAAAGCGATCTAGCTCAGCGGCAAAACTTTAGCAGGTTCTCCGAATCAAAAGTGGTATTTACATGATATCGTCTTTTAAAAAGCTTTTACGTAGGTATTAGTTTCAAGTTGCACCTTCTGCCCCAAGGTGACCCCGAAAAGGTAATTAACGTAAAACAGCTGCGCCTCGGAAGTACTGGAGCTGCCGGCCATCAAATAACGGACGTGGCCTGCCCATACTGCCCTTCAGCTGCTGCGTATGGTGAGCTTCGAAAACATCCTTAACTAGTCCATTGGCTTTACGCAGAAAAAAAATTTAAGGCATCAATGGTGATACTGTATGACGCATCCTTTCCACGGTGCTGAGCCACAATCATAAATAGACTGTTTTACCGTTATGAAACCGAGATTTGACAATACCGCACATATCGGTATTTCCTCGTGATCAGCTTACTAGAACATATACCATCTGATAATATTACTAAATTGCAGTATCAATTGGAACACTTTCACTCCTGCTTTGAAAGATGATATACGTATCCGGAAAGAATAATACCACCAATACAGCTAAAACGCCGCGTAACGCGCAGAAATAGAATACCTACGTTAAGCCATCTGCTCTTCAAATCAAATATATCGCAAATAACTTATAGTAATGGCTAACAACAAAAAATTACACAGACTAGGGTTTGTAAAATAGTGTCTCACGCGCAAACCTGAGAATTAAATTACTAAAACGGCGGACAAAATAATGACGTAATAATGACGTAATCAACCAATTATATCTGTACTCCTTTCTTGATCATTTCCCGGTGAATTTTAATAGAAGAAATGTTTACCCGGTTGGTGTATTTATAGCAATTTTAAATAAATTACAATAAGCGAAAGGTTCACCGACGCAGAAAAATAGCGATACCTCATACACAAACCGCCTGCAAGGCGCCCGTTTAGTATGATCAAAATCCTGAACAACCTGTTCTGTATAGATGTTCAGCGTGCACTTATAGGAGTAATTGATCGTTAAAACTGCTCAACTGGCAAAGTCAAATACGATTTACAGCTTATTCCGGTGAGTATACATATCGAAAACAATCCGAGCAATCGAGCCTTTTACTAGGGACGTGAAGAGATATAGACGCGATAGTCAAATAACCATCAGCCAATTACGTACCTGTCCTTTTAACGTCAGATCTTTGAATATTTTGACTTTTGGCATTTGTAAGTTGGACACTATCCGCTCTCAATCCGCATAGTCGGTTTGATTGCCGGTTTAGCAAATGCGGGCGGAGTGCTTTGATATCCGACATGCCGGCGCTGACGGCTAACGGATACCACTACTAGTAGTATCGAAGCCAGCAGCCAACTAGCGGCTGGACTGTGCTACTTATGCTACCGACCTTTTCGTTGGCTAGCTTGCTAATTATTGCCTGGCCTTGCCGCGTCTAGCCATCACTGTTGCTAAGTTTTTGTACTATCGGGATAGCAGAAAATCTGCAGGTGATAAGGATAATGGGGCCTAGCAGACAGTATTGTGATATAATATGTTTCTATTTCAGTCATAGCTAGAACCAATGCAACGGTATAGAAAAGCCAAATACTATCACATACCCAATCCTCAGGCGATACGCAATACTAAACATCTATCTGACCGCGCGGCGGATAAGCGCTCTGGTAATATTTTATCCACTAGTCTACCGACTAGAGTCCGGACTTTGCCAGTGCGGGACAGCGCCGATAAACGCTGAGCTAAGTAGCCGGCTGATCAAAATGATCAGAGGAACCTGGTAGGCACATCAAAAGCATCCCTGGGCAATACCTCAGCGCTGCCTCTAGCACACAGCAGCTTTCGGTACCGCGAACGGCAAGCGGACAATAGCAGTCAGCTCTGTAGCTGCGTTTTCCAGAAGAATGGCCGGTCGCGCGTACACATTATTCCACTAACACCAGTGCTGCCGTCGTTCTGTCAACACCACCAACAGGCTCACCTTACTACCGCTGGTTTTTCACGACAGAAATATCAGCTTTTCCTACGCGATACTAGCACAGTCCAGCCCTAGCCAATCGGCATAATCGAAGGAGATAGAAGTGATTATGGTAACGTCGGTATCAACAGATATTAGTTGCATCTAACCGTCCACTAGTCTAACCTCAAGAATCACTACATCCAGCACTGAAAAAAGTTGCAACGCTCCCAACGTACCAAACTCGAAATAGCTCAACGGCGTCGTGCCACGGCCGGCTTCGATAATCGCCATCACTTTGCTATAATCGACTTCCGGTAATTCTTCACCTTGAAGAAGCGCTCGTTCAGTATAACATAACAAACGCGGAGAGTTATAGACGCCGACACGTATCCCACTTGCCAGAAAAATCAGTTCCAGTAGCTAATAAATAGTACCTTTATCGTTGATGCCGCTAACAATAATAGCCCATGTGGCTGGACGCAGTAGATTCAGTCCGGTCGCCACATGGCGCATCCTCTCTAGTCTCAAATCGATGGGGTTGATATGCAAAGGGCTGTCTCTTATAAAAGAAACATTATTATTTTTTAAATAAAAGCAAAATGACGTACTGATATGATCTTGATAAACTCTGAAGAAATTTGGACTCTTAAATATACTATTGTCGATATTCTCATCTTGAGATGCTAGCCCCTATAAGCTAGCTCCGTTTCGTTTAATGCTAGCAAGCAGCGCTAGCACCGCTTTTATATTTCGTCAAGAGATCCTTCTTGAGCTGTATCAAGAAGTAGCGTGTTCGGCAATGGATCCTGCGGCTGTGGCCGATTAGTCAGTTTTGCTAGCAGGTTGGCTAAACGCAGTCGCATTTCTGGACGGCGCACGATGAGATCGATAGCGCCCTTTTCCAGCAGGAATTCACTACGCTGAAAACCGGCAGGCAGTTTTTCTCGTACCGTCTGTTCTATAACCCGTGGGCCAGCGAGGCCAATTAAGGCTTTCGGCTCAGCAACATTTAAATCGCCTAACATTGCTAGGCTAGCAGAAACCCCGCCCATAGTGGGGTCGGTCAGCACAGAAATATAGGGTAATCGCCGTTCACGGAGGCGAGCTAAAGCGGCGCTAGTTTTAGCCATCTGCATCAACGAGATTAGCGCTTCTTGCATGCGCGCACCGCCGCTAGTTGAAAAGCATACAAGAGGGCAGCTGTCCTCAAGCGCCTGTTCGACCGCGCGGACGAAACGTGCGCCAACAACTGAGGACATCGAACCGCCAATAAAAGCAAATTCGAATGAAGCCGCTACCATAGGTATGCCGTATAACTCGCCTTTCATTACTACCAGCGCATCTTTCTCATCAGTGACTTTTTGAGCTGCTACTAAGCGATCCTTGTACTTTTTTGAGTCCTTGAACTTCAAGATATCTTTAGGTTCTAGTTCACTACCAAGTTCGAATTCACTTCCTTTATCCAGAAAAGCGTGCAACCGCACGCGTGCGGCCATCTTCATGTGATGATCACACTTTGGACAGACCTCTAGATTACGTTCTAGCTCCGCGCGATATAGTACTTGGCCGCAGCTATCACACTTAGTCCAGATCCCTGCTGGGATGTTCGCCTTGTGTGCCGTGGCAATAGTACTCTTATTGAGAATGCGTTTAATCCAGCTCATCGATAACCTTTCTGTTTGAACCGGGTATTTGCTACTCGACAGTTCGCTATATCTGTTTGCCCTTGAAACGTCGAACAAAAATCGCTTATTAGGCCATAATGATTAGCGACTTGGCACAGAAAACTCTGTGCTTAATTCACATTGGTCTAACTTTTACTCTGTCACAGATTAAAGACAGACACGGCTTATTCTTTAAATACATGGAAAGATAAAGTTTGATTTTATCACTCATCGTGCAAATATTATCCTAGATGATTCTACCATCACAGCTTCTTACATGACCAATGTATAGTCCATAATATCTTGTTAGAGTCAATCAGTTATGTAACAAATGTTCAACGGATAGAGAGGTATCATTTGATACCTACATAAACGTCTTACCCATAAGACTTATTGCCTTTTAAAATTAGAAACGATGCATGACAAGCTCATTGAATAGTATATGACCATATACTAATATCAAGCAAATCTTAGTCTCCAATAAGGCGTTACCTCTTCCATGTCTTTTGCCTAAAGAAGTACATTGAATGTTTTCCATTAATTTGTGACGAACATCTTCTTGACGCAGGATAATTATACATTGATTTACGGCTACTTGGCGTAACAGCGATGTTTGTCAACAGAAAATAATACGATGAAAATACTGGAACATGTTGTCAGTGAAAGTTTAAACGATACGCTGATGTTGTGAATTTTTTGCTGCGCCAAAAGTAAATTTACTTGTTTGTGAATAACGCATAACGCCGGCAAATGCCGGTGTTGTCGTTCGTAGCAAAACTGCAAATAGCGTAGCTATAGTAGCTTTATATCCACAATAGCAATATTTTTGTAACAATTTTGTAATAAAGCTTTCGCGAATATCGCGGCTTTCAATAAAGCTATATTTTACTCACAAATATGCAATTATTATTTCTAGCTGACGACTGCGCCTTCTATCTCCAGAGCCCATAGAGTTATACGCTATTTAATAATTTTGTCATGTATCGTTTTAATGTTAAAAGTAAATAATTTTACGATGTATTTCTCGCGTTACAAACATGCGCCAGAACTCATTTGTAGTTGTGACTCAAATTTATTGATCTTCTATGCTTCTTTTTTTAAATAGCCGGCGGGAGAGAAGATAGTACTCTAGTTTGATTTTAATCTACAATGTGCCCATCAGAAGTCAACCGAGATGTTTACCATTACGAGAACACAAGCCACATCTCGAAGGAGCAACAGCCTAAAGCCTACTCAAAAGGGAGGTCAGCGTTTGTTCGTGACTGCGTGTAGCAGTCAGACTTACCCGTTTTCACTGTCGGTAGGTTAAAATTCTTCATTGTTTTTGCTGACAATTTCATCTTCACGTTCTACGTCTCCAACCAGACTATTACCCTCAGAGCTATACAGCAACATATTACGTAGCTTTTTGTCCAGATCAGCCGCTACTTCTGGGTGATCCCTGAGGAAGCCACAGGCATTGGCTTTGCCATGGCCGATCTTCTCGCTATTATAGCTGTACCAGGCACCGGCTTTTTCAATCAGATTGTGTTTAACACCCAAGTCAACCAATTCATTGAAAATATTGATACCTTCTCCGTATATTATTTGAAATTCAGCCTGTTTAAACGGCGCGGCAACTTTATTCTTTACGATCTTAACACGGGTTTCGCTGCCCACCACTATATCACCTTCTTTTACCGAGCCGATGCGGCGGATGTCAAGACGAACCGATGCGTAAAACTTAAGCGCATTACCGCCGGTAGTGGTTTCAGGATTGCCGAACACAACGCCAATCTTCATACGGATCTGATTAATGAAAATTAGAAGTGTATTAGTGTTTTTCAAGTTGCTCGCTAGTTTCCGCATTGCCTGGCTCATCATGCGGGCGGCTAACCCTATGTGAGAATCGCCGATTTCACCTTCAATTTCCGCTTTCGGAGTCAACGCCGCAACAGAGTCGACAATGATAAGATCTACGGCGCCAGAGCGGGTCAAAGCGTCACAAATCTCCAATGCCTGTTCGCCTGTATCCGGCTGAGCGCATAGTAAATTGTCAATATCGACGCACAGCTTTTTAGCGTAGATGGGGTCTAAGGCGTGTTCGGCATCAATAAAAGCGCAGGTTTTACCTTCACGCTGCGCCGCAGCAATTACTTGCAGGGTTAAGGTCGTTTTACCAGATGATTCTGGGCCGTAGATTTCAACGATGCGTCCCATAGGAAGCCCACCTGCACCCAACGCAATATCTAGAGACAGAGAACCTGTAGAGATTGTTTCCACATCCATGGAGCGATCTTCACCTAGGCGCATGATTGCGCCCTTGCCAAATTGCTTTTCAATCTGCCCTAATGCTGCCGCTAACGCTTTTTGTTTATTTTCATCAATAGCCATTCTAACTCCCATCGAGCTGGAAGCGACACTGCCCCCTTTTGCGCCAAATAATATATATCAGCGATATCGAGTGCTAATTATACTGTATTATTGTACAGTATCAAGTAACTTTTTAGAAAAAGTGACAAGTGATATGATCAGCATAAAGTACATCATCTGATGATGTGTTCTCTCCAATCTGGACTATCATCACAAGACGAACATACCAACGTACACAACTTATCAAACCTTATCAGTATGATAAGCGATATAATCAAACTTACAATATACGTGGATAGTGACTTAATATTTACTAATAAGAGTGTACAGTCATATATCATCCAATGATTTTGTCACGCATTGTTTTTAATTTTGTGTTAACACTTTTGTAGTATCTGTACATTTCGGCTTCAAAAATATAGCCATAGATTGTAGACTATCGTTCACCTGCTGTAATAGATCAGTATTTCAATATTAGATGAAAAGTTGGTAATGACTCAGATTTATTGGTAGATCACACATTAATTAATTATGACTTAAATTTATTGATTTTATCTTCTTGTTTTTTTAAATATAGCAAAGGTTGATGTGATGCGCTTAGTGAAGGTGATGGTGTTCGATGTAATAGCCATTCAGCATCGAGAGCTCAACGCTATATATTAAAATTGTGGTTACGAACGTTCCTGCTTCATTTCACTATCTACTAGACTCTCGTTGATATGGCAATGAATGGTTCTGAATGACGTATTAGCCTCAGTACTGTTCTAGTAAATTTTAAAGCAATTACCCTAAAGCAGGATGCCGATAGCATCAGATCTAATGCCAATAAAAACAATCCTTGTTGCCTGTTTATGCTTATGATCGCATAAAATTTTCTATGCTTATATTTTTAATGACTGCTGTATGCCGTTGATAAGGACTTGTTGTACACAACCAGACATGTAGTAAAAAACATACTTAACCGACAGAACGGTAGGTCGTAACACTATAACCTAGTCTCAAATGAGAGACTCCTGCACTTCATTGCTGCGGCATCCAAATACTTTAATTATGTGGCATATTCGGTCCTGATTAAAAATGGCTTGCCATTGTTTACAGAATATGTGATAACATAATTGATTAAAACGAGGTACAGTTCTGTATATGAGTGGCATTTTCAGTAAAGAAGTTTTGCGTGTAAACAATTTCGATTGCACACCGCTTCTCTGCCGATCTTTATCTTAGTGCCTCAAGCAGTAACGACTCCAGTTTGTCTCTGTGTCGCTCAAAGGCGATTTAAACACTCTCAAGGAAATATGCAAGATGGCAAAGATTAAAGGTCAAGTGAAGTGGTTCAATGAGTCTAAAGGTTTTGGTTTCATCACTCCGGCTGATGGCAGCAAAGATGTGTTTGTTCACTTTTCTGCTATTCAGGGTAATGGTTTCAAAACACTAACTGAAGGTCAGAATGTTGAATTTGAAATCCAGGATGGCCAGAAAGGCCCTTCAGCAGTTAACGTAATTGCTTTGTAATCCAGATTACTGCATGGTTCTTTGACTGATGGATGGCATCCAAGTTCCCCCCTTTGGCTTATGTCAGTAGGGGGTAACTTTGGCGTTCGAGGTTCTCGCTGTTGCATGCGTCTTTTTATTTCTTGTAAACCAACTGCGCTGGTTCCAACCACTAATTGGAAGAATGATAAGTCCTGTTCCAACTGTTTTTGTTTATTATTTCAGATTAGCCCTATTACTGCTAATAGCTGAAAAATCCAGGTGCGTAGACACTGAACAATAACCTCAGCAAGAATTATGACTATTTGCGTAAATTTGTTTTACTAGTGCTTAATTGACTTCGATGTACAACACGGTACAGGCGTGAGTTTAGTCAGCGAGACCCACTTAAGAGTCTTCGGAAAATTTTTTAATGACTACTGGTCTGCGTGCGCAATACGCCGACCATCTTGGTCCCTCGCCTGTATAGCAGTGTGAGCCTGCACAGATGCAGGCTCAGTTTAAATACAACTGGACGCAAGTGGATGTTTATAAAACGGAAATTTTGCTGCAATCTAACGGTGACAATGGATAGGTTTGATTAGATCTCATGCACGTCTGTGCGCCGAAAACCCTCCCTAGATACGGGAACGTTTATTTTGATGACGTCAAAAGTCTGTTCTGTATAAAAGAAGTTTAACCATCATTCATTCATGGTGACGCCACATTTGGTTTTTTATCAAGAAGTAAGTAATTAAACCTTGCCCGTATTTTATTTAATTTTATTTTATAACAAAAAACTAATGCGCTATTAACGACCGATAAGATCGGTCGTTGCTCAACACAGTTGCTCAACACAATAGCCAATCCGATAAGTGCCACCGCGTTGGTTCGACGGAAGTACGGAAAACGCTACCCATGGCGACGGCAAAGTCGAGTATAATCCACCAGTGCCTATTTGTAATAAAAATCATTCTCATTAATGCTGCGACACAGCAAAGGCATTTTTGCCTGATTTCATTTATCCATTTCCACAGGCCCGGCCTGAGCTTTCAACCATCTGAGCATCAGTTCAGATAGATACCAGGCGAATGTAGGCGGCATATTTCGGTTAACATACTGTAGTCCAGAATGGATGGCGGCGCTGTTCTCACGTGGTCAAGCAGATCTTCGCGCACGATGACTACGGTTAGCTCGGCCAGCTCGATATTTTTGCACTCCTGCATAAATTACTCTAAATCGACTGACATCCAGCTGGTGCGACAAAATAATAAGAAGAGAAATCTGCCACTACTATTCTGTCACCGAAATCCGGCGGTTCATTGATGACTATACCATCAATATAGTTTCGTTTTGACAATAATGTAAATAAACGCTATCGGTTGATAATGCACAGTCGCACATCGGTTTAATCGCGCATAAACCGTTAATTTCAGTAGTGACATTTATCACTTACGGATTGCAATATTTTTTGCACTTCCTTTATAGCACTGTGCTCAAAAATAACCAGTATTGATATAATCAGCACGGGTAGCCTTCTCCTAGAAGGCCCAGCGGTATCACGGCGAATTGCGCACGTGTTCGCGTCAAGAGCGGTTCATGACTGCTTAGCCGTCCCAGCCAGGAGAGAATATACACCCTAGATATGTACTGCAGAGACTGCATCGTTAGTAATAACGGCGCAGACCTTTTTGGGTGCCAATGAGTGGATCACTACGTATCACTAATCAGTGATGGCGGCAAAATATTATCCAAGCGCAATTACATCAAGCGCCTTGATTAAACAGCGTAGCTAGCAACGATACAACCTCCTGATTACCATTAACATGATTGTTTACATTTAGCGCATGTTAAAATTCGCGATTCGTACCACTCTATCAGGTTATGCTGCAAGCCAGGATTTAATCGGAAAGAACAAATCGTTTATTGCTAATTCGCGCTATCTTTGAATAGTTTTGCATCAACTTGTAGCGCTGCTATCAGCGTAACCATATCCTGCGGTAACGGTGCATGCCATTCCATCTTAATCAATGTAATGGGATGACATAGTCGAAGGAGAGTGGCATGCAGCGCTTGGCGATTAAAATTGCACAGTAGTTCATTGAATTCGTCAGAAGCTCTCTTTGAGGGTCGCGTGCGGCCGCCATAGAGCGGATCGCCCACAAGCGGATGCTTGATATGCGCCATATGCACGCGAATCTGATGCGTTCGTCCGGTTTCTAAACGCAATCTCAGGCGAGTATGAGCTCGGAAGCGTTCCATTACACGATAATGGGTCACTGCCAACTTGCCCATCGGATGCACCGTTATGTGCTTCCGCTTAATAGCGTGGCGCGCAGTCGGCTGTTTTATTGTGCCTCCAGCTGTCATGGTACCGATAGCAACTGCCTCGTATTCACGGGTAATCTCCCGCACCTGTAGCGCTTGCACTAAACGTGTATACGCCAGCACGGTCTTAGCCACCACCATTAGGCCGGTTGTGTCTTTATCTAAACGATGCACGATGCCTGCACGTGGAACATCTACAATAGGCGGAAAATAGTGCAGCAGCGCATTTAACACAGTGCCATTAAAATTACCAGCTCCGGGATGCACGACCAGATCACGCGGTTTATTAATGACGAGAATATCGTTATCTTCATAAACAATATCTAGCGGTATAGATTGTGCTTCTAAACGCGGAGATTCTTCGATACGTAATTGTATTTCAACAGATATACTACCAAGTATTTTTTCTTTGGGGACTGCCGTAACCTGTCCATTCACTCTTACCAAGCCGTTAAGGATCCAGGTTTTTATTTGCGATCGCGAATAATCAGGGAACAAGTCTGACAAAACCTGCATTAAAGATCGCCCAAGTGGTGATGTGTTCACAGTTGCAGTGAGGTATTGATACTGTGCCATAATAAGATATTTTCGTTAAGGTGAAGTTTTTACGGCAATGCCGTTTAAAACAGCACTCTATTGTAGGTAGTATCATTCAGGAGCTAAAGGGATAGTCTATCCCTCCAAGGATAAGCAAAACGTTATGACGAGCATGAAAGATCTGGTCATTTGCGCCACACTTGGCCTAGTGCTAACGGGTTGTGTTAATAAAAAAGATGTCGTTCTCAACAATTCCCTTTGTGAGATCTATGGTGCTGCACAGCAAAAATTGCAGGACGGTAATTACAATAGCGCAATTAAGGAGCTTGAAGCACTGGACAGCCGTTATCCGTTTAGTTTCTACGCGCAGCAAGTTCAGCTTGACTTGATTTTTGCTTATTACAGATCTACCGATCTACAACTGGCGCAAGCCTCTATCGATCGTTTTCTGAAGCTGAATCCAGATCATCCGAATATCGATTATGTTCTTTACATGCGGGGTTTGATTAATATGTCGCTAGATGACAACGCACTGCAAGGATTTTTTGGCGTTGACCGTTCCGATCGCAGTCCAGAACGTGCCTGCACGGCATTTCATGATTTCATAGAATTAATTCGAGCCTACCCAAAAAGTAACTATATCATAGATGCCATTAAACGTCTAGTGTATCTCAAAAATCGTCTAGCTAAGCATGAATTATCCGTGGTGAAATACTACGACAAACGCGGCGCTTATGTCGCGGTGGCTAATCGAGTGGAGAAAATGCTGCGTGACTTCCCCGACACACAAGCGACGCGCCAAGCGTTGCTCTATATGGAAAAAGCCTACCGGAAATTGCAATTGATTGGCCAGGCGGATAAAGTGTCGAAAATCAAAACGGCAAATCCGGCCTAATGTTGTGGCAAAAACATGCTATGAACGATAGTTTCCGCCGCTGTTTCTAAAAAGTTGACCTGGTAACGTTGCTTCAGTGTATATGTACTGATTCAAACAGTCGCAGTAACGTGCGATTAAGAGCATCTTAAGTATGTTTAACGGAACACTTAGCGTGCTTTATCATGATGCCTCTTACATTCTGTTGAAGAACAAGGGATACAGGTTATAATTTTACTGTGAAAACACAAAGAGCATTATTGTATTGATCTCTGCAAAATCACCGTTGTAAAAATTCAGCTTAGTTACTCTATTTATCTTGCTAAATATAAGAAATTATCAAAATGTAATCTGAAAGCACTGATTCATTTCTCTGATATGTAAATCCTTATTTATTAATTGAGTATTGACATTTGCTGTAGTGTTGATCGGTATCGCCGACCTGCAGCGATATCTAAGTGGTAAGCGGTACTTGCAATTTTCCTGCAAACAATCAATTAGTTATAAAATATCCTTGCACATGAGAGGCGCTTTAGTTAACATTCAAACCAGTTTCGGTCGATGTCTCATGTGCTATATTGGATCTGAGACAATATGCAATGGTTACCGCAAGGGTATTGAAATGTTATGTACCAAGCTTTATTAGTCATATTTCTGTTAGTAGCAGTCTGTTTAGTTGCGTTGATCTTGCACCAACAAGATAGAAGCACTGATATGGGAGCCTCTTTCGGTTCAGGTGCTTTTAGCGCCCTGTTCAGTTCAGGTAATTCCAGTAATTTTGTAACTCGTCTGACAACCATACTAGCAACGGTGTTTTTTGTACTCAGCCTGGTGATGAGTAATCTGAGCAGTAATCATTGTCAGAAAGACGGTCAAACGGATAAAGCGTTAGCAAAACAGGGTAGTGATATTCCGCAGTAAACGTTGCCTGCCAAACAGGACAACGATCAAAGCATAAGATTTGATAGCAAGTGCCGAGGTGGTGGAACTGGTAGACACGCTACCTTGAGGTGGTAGTGTCCAATTGGACTTACGGGTTCAAGTCCCGTCCTCGGTACCAATCCCGGAGGCAACTTGCTGTTAGGGGTTTCTTATCGTTCCATTTTCAGGCGCGGGGTGGAGCAGTCTGGTAGCTCGTCGGGCTCATAACCCGAAGGTCGTCGGTTCAAATCCGACCTCCGCAACCATATTCTTTTGTCTATGCCGTCGCAAGCGTGCGAAAATAATTTTTAAAATAGTCTTAAAACCATTTGCAGTTCATAGGATCCAGTTGCTTAACGCATCAATTTTTTAAGATTTTCGTTTCACTACAGTTATGGTGAATCTTTGTAGATAGTCTTTTACATTAAGTTAAATAGATATTGATTGTTCTTGTTTTTAGACAAAAGGTTTATCACGCTAATATGTGGTTATATTTAAATTTTAAACATACGATTGTTATATAGGGTAGTGGATATTAAATGTGCTCTTACTCAGATTTTCTGATAATAATCTATTCTCAGATCTATTGCCTATGTTGTACTCTTCTTGTTTTGAAAGAACATTGCGCAATAAACGCGACAATACGTGCTGCGTTCTCTACCACCGTCGGGCATTTGAATTACCCATCTGGCTAGCAGACCTTGAGCATAGAGAACAAGAGCGTGTTTAAGTAACTAGTAACGGGACATAGTTCTCCTGTATAGCTTCGTGCAGAAAAACAGCTATGTGCGATAAGGTGCATGCAGTGATCGATGATTAAATAAGTTCAGAGCAACAAAGGAAGGCAAGAACGGCGCTGCCGACCGACATCGGCAAGAAGCTGGCTTTGGTAAAGGTTAATTATTTACGCCTCAGGCAGGCGTGCGTGGATTTATTTTCTCAAGGAGTGCAAGAATGAAACAACGGTTAATAACCGTTTGTTTATTCACCGCCGTGTTGGCGACATCGGCGTTTGCCGACGATGCCGGTGTGTTGCAAAGTCGTTTGAATCAGGTCAACAGTTTCCATGCTAGCTTCACTCAGCGTGTAAGCGGAGTAGAAGGCGACGCGGTGCAAGAAAGCGAAGGTGAACTATGGGTAAAACGGCCGAATCTATTTAATTGGCATATGATCGCGCCGGATGAAAATGTGCTAGTGTCTGATGGTAAAACTCTTTGGTTTTATAATTCTTTTGTTGAACAGGCGACTGCTAATTGGCTAAATAACGTAACCGAAAACACGCCATTCATGCTAATCACCCGCAACAGCGCCGCCGACTGGGGTCGGTATAATGTGAAACAGCATGGTGACAGTTTTACTCTATTGCCGAAAGAAGATAACGATAATCTAAAACAGATTATGATTAATGTCGCCGGTAATGGCATTATTACCGGATTTACCGCTGTAGAGCAGGATGGAAAGCGCAGTACTTATTACCTAAAAAACCAGAAGAACGGCCAAGTGGACAGCGCCAAATTCTATTTTATCTTACCGAAGGGCGTGACGTTAGACGACCAACGCCAGTGAAGATACTGGCATTCTGGACTTTTCCAAAATGCATTTCAACTTCTGGCAACGCATATGCATCCGTCAACACTTTAGCTCTATACTTTAGTACTATACCGAGAAGCCATAAAGAGAATATGATTTCACCTTTTGATTGGGGTCAAAACCGAGCGCTCTTCTTTTAAATTGAGTTTGTGCCAGGGTCTATTTGTTGCAGAGTTTGACAACTCAAGCTATTTGCTTGATGATCAACTAGGCTATAATGGATAGAATAGCTAGAAACTCTACCGATCACCAAAATCTTACGGTAAGGTTAGTGTTTTGAATTCATGATGTGGCTTCACCTAGAGTGCCGCTAGGTTGTAAACGTGCAGAAAATAATCACAGGATTAGCATGCTCGATCTTAATCTACTGCGTAACGAGTGCAACGCAGTCGCTGAAAAGTTAGCTCGCAGAAAATTTACACTAGATGTGGCATTATTGCTCCAACAGGAAAAGCGTCGCAAAGCACTTCAAGTAGAAACCGAAAACTTGCAAGCTGAACGCAATACCTGCTCTAAAACGATCGGAGCTGTAAAATCTCTCGGTGGAGACATTGGACAGATGCGCAAAAAAGCTAGTCAGTTAGGTGAACGCTTAAGCGCCGCTAAAATCGAATTAGGCATCATCAAGAATGATATTCGAGATTATGTACTTTCTCTGCCAAATATACCCGACGATGAAGTGCCTGACGGGCAGGATGAAAACGATAATCTGGAAGTTTCACGTTGGGGTGAACCACGGCAGTACGATTTGCCCATCCGTGATCATGTGGAGCTCGGTGAATTCTCTGGCGGACTCGATTTTGCTGCGGCAGTCAAGCTGACCGGAGCACGCTTTGTGGTAATGCGTGGTCAGATAGCTCGTCTGCACCGCGCGTTAACTCAGTTCATGCTAGATTTGCATACCGAACAGCACGGCTATGTGGAGTATTATTTACCTTACTTAGTTAACCATACTTCCCTGTATGGTACAGGGCAGTTACCTAAATTTGCAGAAGATCTATTCCATACTCATCCCCTGAGCGAGGTAACGAACACTAGTTCTTATGCGTTAATTCCGTCCGCAGAAGTACCTCTGACCAATTTGATGTGTGATAAAATTATCGATGAAGATGCGTTGCCGATGAAGATGACCGCTCACACGCCATGTTTCCGATCCGAGGCCGGCTCTTACGGACGCGACACCCGCGGGCTTATTCGTATGCACCAATTTGATAAAGTGGAGATGGTGCAGATAGTGCACCCGGCACAGTCGATGCAGGCGCTGGAAGAAATGACCAGCCATGCCGAAAAAGTGCTGCAATTGCTGCAATTACCGTATCGAAAAGTGTTACTGTGTACTGCTGACTTAGGTTTCGCCTCTTGTAAAACTTTCGATTTAGAAGTATGGCTACCATCCCAAAAGACCTATCGTGAAATCTCCTCATGCTCTAATATCGGTGATTTTCAGGCGCGGCGGATGCAGGCACGTTATCGTAGTCGGACGGACAAAAAACCGCAACTCGTACATACACTCAACGGTTCCGGTCTAGCGGTTGGCCGTACGCTGGTAGCGGTGTTAGAAAACCATCAGATTGCTAATGGGCACATTGCCATACCGGCAGTACTGCAGCCATATATGAAAGGCTTAACACATATCGGTTAAGTGATCGCCTACAATAGGGATCATAGACGGCGATGGGAGTCAATGACTATTTAGTATTAGCGACGCTATATATTTAAAGGTTGTGCTCAAAACATTCTAGCTTCATTTTTCACCGATGCCATCTAATACATGGTTCTGGATACAGGGATGCTACATAAAAGTAGCAGGCATGAACTTCAAAGCTTTTCGGTATATTGAAAAAATCACGTTCAGACAGGTTGTTAGTAAAACAAAGCCTAATACTGAGGTTTTAATGACCTTAATGGCCTTTTGTACGTAATACCGGCTCTTTCTCTATTACTGGTTGCATGCGCCAGTGAATAAGGCATCTAATTCGTCGATTAGGGCGCTGTCCGGGCGACAGTAAAAAACGCCATTTCCCGGCCGTGTCGCATCAATACCGCGCAAAAACAGATAATACACGCCGCCGAAATCGCGCGAATAATAATAATCTGCCAGACGGTGACGTAGATAGCGGTGTAACGCTAGGGTATATAGCTGATATTGTAAATCATATCGGTGAGCAACCATAGCCTGCTCCATTGTCAATTGTGTGTAACTGGCACTCGTTTCTCCCAACCAGTTAAATTTATAGTCTACTAAATAATATCGATCATGCCAACGGAAAACTAAGTCAATAAACCCTTGTAACATTCCCTTGATCTGGGGAAAATCCAGTGGCGAACAACGCGCCGATAAAAGATCGTAATGCTTGCAGATCTGATCTAGATCGCGTGCCTGCACTACAGCATCAATGGAAAGATAAAATTGTAGTTCAGCCTGTCGGCTGTCATGTGTCAACTGCACGAGAGAGAACGAGTTACCGTCCAGTGGTATAGTGATAATTTTTTCCATCCAGTCTGCTATTACTGGCAACCAAACAGCATCGATACCCTGTTGTGCTAGTTGTTTGTTAAGCCATTGCAGATCCAGTGGCTGATTAAAATCTAAGGTTTTAAGCAAACCGTGCAAAAATGTTCCCGGTGCCACACCGCGCGGAAAGCTATGCGGAGTTAGCTGTAGCATTTTCTGCTGATTGTCCTTCCATGCAGCGTCAATATTTAACAACGGCTGTAATTCCATCACCGCCGAGCTACTATGACGTTGCAATTCGGAATAGCTGCTAACCCGCCATGGATCGTGCAGCAGTTCAGGAAAGTGGCGAGCGCTTAGCGCTTGCGCTGGCGCTGCTGCAGGAGTAAGCGGTTTCCCCGCTGCGACCCGCGCTTCGCACAACATAATATCGCCATCGGCGCGGTTTACCAGCTCAGCTAAGCATTTACGTAAATTATCGGCGTCACCACTCTGGCCTTGCTGGATTAAATATCCCAGAGCACTGAGATGTAAATTGCTAGCGCCGGTTTTTTTACGGTTACCGCGACACAGTGGAGCAATACCAAAACTGCAATGATAAATAGAGCGTGTTACCGCCACGTACAGCAGCCGCAAATCCTCCGCCAATCGCTCTTCTTCCGCTAGCCTTAAGCTATCCTGCGTTACGCGAAGATCTAGCCATGCCACGTAAGTTTCACGATCGTGGAACAGCGGCCGCTTTTGTATGCGAAAATCGGCCATAAACGGCAAAAAAACTAATGGGTATTCCATCCCTTTTGATTTATGTATTGTGATAATTTTCACTAATTGACGATCACTTTGTAACCGTAATTGCTGATTTTCCATTTGCAGGTTAGGAGAAGCTATTTGCAACCTGAACCAGCGGACAAGTGCATATTCGTTTCCTAACTGTGTGGAAGCTTGCTGCAGCAATTCACCTAAATGCAACAAGTCAGTCAATCGGCGTTCTCCACCTTGGCTTGCCAAAAAATTTTCCGCAATATGGTAGTTCTTCATCATCTGACGCAGCATTGGTAATACTCCGCTTTTTTGCCAGCGCTCACGATATCCAACGAATTCCACAACGCGCTCTTCCCAACGTCGTTCGTCTTTGTTCAGTGTGTCAATAGCGACAGCGTCGAAACCTAGCTGGCTAGTGGCCAACGCAGTGCGAAGCACTGTATCTTTTTCTGGTGTCAACACTGCCTGCAAGATCCATAAAAGTTCACGCGCTTCTTGTGTGTTAAAAACGCTATCCTGATTAGAAAGATACACCGACGGGATCGTCAGCATCGCCAGCGCATCGCGTATCAATGCCGCCTCGTAGCGGTTGCGTACTAACACCGTAATATCCGACGCCTGTAGTGGCTGTCGTTCTCGACAGCTTTCCAACCAGGCTTCTCCCTCACTCGCGGCGTGAAGCCAATCGCGGATGCTAGTGGCGCACTGCTGCGCCATATACTGTTGATACTCACTTACACTAACGCCGGCTCCAGGTTGTAGCCAGACGCGCATTGCCGGCTGTGATTGTTGTTCAACGACTAACCGCAAACGGGTATTGTTTTCCGCAGCCGTTACCGGAAAAAAGGGGATCGCGCTGAAAATAAACGGAGACGGCACACTTTGGAACAACTGATTCACTGCATTGACCATCCCTGGAGCTGAGCGCCAGTTAGTATTAAGGGTATAGTGAGTATCTATTTCTCTTCTGGCGCGTATATAAGTAAAAATGTCAGCGCCGCGAAACGCGTAGATCGCTTGTTTCGGGTCGCCTATCAACAGTAGAGCACAATCTTGTTTGCCGCTGTACACACGATGGAAAATACGATATTGTCGAGGATCGGTGTCCTGAAACTCATCAATCATCGCTACTGGATAACGTAAGCGCACCGATTTAGCTAAAGCTGCCCCACTACGTCCGGTTAGCGCCCGATCCAAACGACTTACCAAGTCATCGAACCCCAGCTCCGCCCGCCGCCATTTTTCCTGTTCAAGCGCCTGACGTATCTCTGCCAGAGCCATCATGAATATCAGATCGCGCAAAGACGTCCTGTTCTGACAAAAAGTCTGCACCGCAGAAAATAGCGCATGGCGAGGCGGATCGCCGGCGATCGTTTTTTCGACCAATACCGCACTTGTAAACCGTTCAAGCTCATCAGGAAGCTGATAATCGACTGTAGGCTGCTCCGCCCAAAAATTGATTTTCGCTAGCCAAGACGACAGATTTTTGCTGTTATAAACACGACGGTCGAGTTTGTATGTGTCAAAGCTCGCTGAGATTTTCGCTGTTGCAGCGCGCCATTGTTGCTTCAGGTTGTCAATACTGGCAATGATACGCGCATGCCGTGCCAGGATAGACTCACTTAACGCTGGTGGATCGCATACTTCCGGCAACTCACCTTCCAAATAGGGCACTAATTCCGACAGTAAGTCTTCCGGCCCTTCCCAGTACTGCTGTACTATACGCGCAACCTCTAGCGGCAACGGATAGCAATGACGGCGCCAAAAGTCAGCACTTACTTGCTGGCGAAGGAGTGTTTCATCTTTCAGAAGAGTCTGCTGAAACAGCATGCCTGATTCGACGGCGTTATAGTTCAACATACGCTGGCAAAATCCATGAATAGTAAATATTGCCGCCCTGTCTATTTGTTGCTCCGCCGCCAGCAAATGCAGAGCGGTAAGCTTATAGTTATCAAGCCGATCTAATACTACCGCCAGTAGCGGGTCCTCGCTTTTACCTCGCATGCAATCTAGCCGAAGGCGACGGATATTGTCACGAATACGGGCCCGTAGCTCTTCTGCGGCGACTTCAGTAAAGGTTACTACCAATATTTCTTCGACGCTTAAAAGTCGAGGAAATGCTGTCTCACCGCTCAGTCCGAGAAGCAAACGCAGATAAAGCGCAACAAGAGTATAAGTTTTTCCCGTACCCGCCGACGCTTCGACAAGGCGAACCCCATGAAGGGGTAAGAACATGGGGTCAAGGCTTTCTAAGGTCTTCAATAAGTTCATTCCTTTATGTTGCGCTATCAGCGCTTTTACAGCGCTGAGGTAAGAGATGCGTCGGCTTAAATTCATACTTTTAGATCAGATTTTCGCCTTATTTGTTTGATGACAAAAGCGATGTTGGTACGTTCCAATAACATAATCAGGCAGCCAAACTCTCCGAGAGAGTTGTTTGTAAGAAAAAACACGCAACAAATAATCCATTATTTTTTGTTACATCGCCCAATTTGCTTTTGCTATCAGGCAACCTGTTTAGAACTCGTAACGACAACCACTAAATCCTGATTTGCTTTTTGTATGGCTTTTCACACCGGTCAGAGAAAGATCCGATACCCGTTCTGCGGACGTTTCTGCTATATTCTTAGGGCAACACTCGCTTGAAAATCAAACGTTACGCTCTCTATCCATTGCCATAGACGGACGTTGAAAGTTTTTCTCAGGCTTTATTTCTCTTCCCCGCAGGCTTAGTTTGCGCTAAATTCAATCTAAAGAACGGTAAAAAATACCGTTCGGTGGTCGAGAGGATCTTCTCAAGATATTGTTGATTTAACTGGCGTATTAATCGTTGAAGATAAGGATCTGTTCCCTCTCCTGGAACATATGTATTCCCTTGCCAGGCCTGTATAAGCTTATCATGCGCCTGCCGTTGCCGATTCTCGTCTCGATCGATACGCTGCGTCGTTCGGTCGTAACAGTGGCTTAACCATGCTCCCCCTGAATGCGGTAATAGAAGAAGAGGAGTTGTCATCCCCTGACAGTAGCCTGAAATTAGTGAAAGTAAAAACGATTTTGCCTGCGCGGAAGACAGTGGAGCAAAATGCCACTCGCTGTGAATACCGAACATTCGGCTTTCACCTTCACCGCCCATAGCACAGTACGCCAGGTGTTCTAACCATAATAACAGGCCGTCTCGGACTGATAACGTGCCGGGACGCCAGCGTAGCAGACCGTTCTGCTGCACCTGAGGCAACCAACCGGAAAGTGTCACGCCCTCTAAACTTAGCTCGACCTTAAGACTATATGTTTTTGGCAATTGCCACGTCTGTACCTGTTCAGCCAGTCTCGTCATATCCTGGCATTGTTTGGCCCAATACAGCTCACCGAAGGTGCCATAAGGCAACAGGCCGGCATCACATACTTGTCTAAACAGATGATCCGTGCTTTCCCCGTCGATGAGCGTATTTACTAATTTACAATTAAGCTGGTAACGAGTTAAGCTATTAATAACAAATGGTTCGTTCGCAGCTAGCTCAAGCGACGTTTGGTGGAAAGATATCATTAAACGTTGCACAAACCAGGCACGAACCGGGTGGCGATAAAAATGCAGCAGTTCATTCAACGACAGCGCTTTACGAGGCAGAGTCGTCAAGGGAGCAACAAAATCTGGCTGAGGTTTGCCGCTGGAACAGGCAGCCGGTAGCCATTCGTCAGCAAAGCTTTGATTTTCGTTATCTGGCAGAAAATTTTCCGGATCAAAAGGCATGCGGCTATGCCAGTTCCAGAGATGTGCGCGCACCCGATCGGCACTACTTGCAGTATTAGCGTGCTCATCGCCAGGCAGGTAAAAACTTTGGGCGATATAATCGCTCAGCTCGCTCACCAGTACCGACGGATAGCGTAATGTATTATCTTGAATGGCGCGACCTATAAAACTGATATATAGCCGTTGCTGCGTGGACATCAACGTTTCCAAGAACAGGTATCGGTCATCATCACGTCGGCTGCGATCTCCACGTCGTGGCTGCTGCACCATCAGGTCAAATTTCGTTGGTGGCAGTGTGCGCGGATAAACACCGTCATTCATGCCCAACAGGCATACTACTCGGGACGGAACAGAGCTCATTGGCATCAGCGCACAAAAATTGATCGTCCCGTCTAGGGAACTCTGGTTAATATGCTTCTTTTCTAGACGCTCAGCCAGTTCACTTTGCAAAAGTGTCACCGGCACTAGTTGGTCATATCCCGCTTGTAACCCGTCCTCTAACAATTGTTTCCACTGATTTTTCAACAGCGTCAGCGCCGATTCTGCTTCGGCGTCTGGCGTAAAGAAATCCTCACTTATTTCACGAGCACAACTTAACCAGGCATCCAGGGAGCGGGGGTGGATAAGCCGGTTACGCCACTGACACAGCCGCATTAGAAATGTAGTTAACTGCCTGACCAGCATGGCTTTCAGACCGCTGGATTCGTTATAGGGCACACTGCCATGCCAGTCACCGCTGTGGCTGTCCATAGCGTAGCTTAGTAACATGCGCGTAAGCCCAAATTGCCAAGTTTGCTTTCCGGTAGTAGACAGTATTAATTCATGTAAGGTATCATCGCCCAATTTCCAACGGAAATTAGATTCCGCTACCCACTGGCGGAACATTTGTAGTCCCTGTTCGTTAATTGAAAAGCGAGCCGCTATCGCTGGTATTTCTAGCAGTGCTAGAACTTGTTCAGCGGAAAATCTACTACGTGGTAAGTCTAGCAAACTAAGAAACGCCGGAAGAAGTGGATGGAAATACCGTGCTCGACGGTCAGAAATAGCAAAAGGCAAATAGCGATTTCCAGAGGTGTTACCGAACACTGCCTGAATTGCCGGAGTATAGAAGTCGATGTCGGGCATCATAACGATGATATCTCGCGGCCGCAATGTAGGATCCTCAGCAATCATAGCCAGTAAACTATCGTGTAGCACTTCAACTTCCCGCTGCGGGCTATGACAGATATGTAGGGTTAATGATCGATCATCTAGCTGTAGCAAACGCTTGCTGTCGCCGTGCTTGTGTATCTCAGAGCTCATGCTAATCACGGCGTGGTCCTCAAGCATTAGAATATCACGCTGCAGTAAGCTCAGAAGGTTAACTGTCACTGGCTCAACGAACGCATCTACCTCCGCAATATCGTCTACCTGCGCTAACAGGTAAAGGCTATCTCGCCCTTGCTTGCCCCAGGAGGCAAGCAGAGGATTACCTGTTTGCTGCTCTCCCAGCTCATTGAAAAGCGCATCAGCTTGCTCAGGCTGTCGGAACAGCGCCTGCTCAGTTTTCTGCTGATAGTGCTGTCGGCGGCGACGCATCAAGCGCGCGAGAAAAGTGTGATCGTGGATGTCTCCCCAGTAATAGCGACACGGATTCGTGAATAAGAAGTGAATATCAATATGACGGCCTAGTGCTTGAAGCACTTGCAAATAAGTAGGCGGTAGCGACGAAATGCCGAAGATAAATATCCTATCTGGCAGTCCTAGTGGACGCGTATGACTTTTCGTCAAAGTTTTGACAAAATACTGGTGAAGATTAGCGCGATTTTGCCACAGCGGCTCCCCTGCTACCAGTGTCTGCCAAAGCAGAGCCTGCCATCGTTGTGTCTCGCCCATTCCGTCAATCAATTCACCGTGTTGCCAACTTTCAAGCCAGTCAGGTCGGTATACCAGATATTGTTCAAACAGATCGGCTATTTGGGCTGCGAACTGAAAACTTTTACGCTTGTCTTCATCGTCGCGCAGATAGTCGTTTACCAGCGCGCAATCAGGGTGTTGACATAGTCGCGTTAACAGTGCCATCAATCGCCAGGTCATTATCGGTTTTGCAAACGCATTTTTATCGGGAATATCTGGCAAAACGCAAGCAAACATCTTCCAGATAAAGCTGTCGGGCAGTAAAAAGTCGATATTAGCCGCAATGCCTAATTGTGCCGCTAATTCCATCTTCATCCATTGCGCCATACTATGGCTTTGCACAAGAATGATTTCTGGCTGGAACGGATCGCGCAGCGGCCGCCCTGCGATCAGTTTAGCAGCAAGTGTTTTCAGCAGATCCAGCTGATTCGAATGATAAATGGTAAACATAAACTTAGATGTGAATACATAAAGTTCAAGTTATTTTATGCTATCTGCTGAATATATTCAGCATGACTAGTTGTCATAACTTCTTCGGCATATGTGATCATAAACGTAAACAGCTAACAAGGATAGCTGACGTTTGATTAAATTACTTATTACGTGCAGATTATATTTGATCTTCTCTGCTATTGGAGCGCTCTACCAAAACATACACATAACTATTGCCGATATAGAATAAATGGTTCTGGATGCAGGGATAAACATTAATACTGTTTTGATGCATTGTGGATAAAGATATCCGAGTGCTTCAGCAGATATTGTACAATTTGTTCATTATCCAGTGTTTGCGCGCCATCTACCTATTCGCCGACTTGTTTTATAGACAAAACAATCCGGTTATAGATATGGGTGACTGAACCGGTCGTATACAGCGAATACTCTAGTCTGAACCAACTGATGGCATGAATTCCACCTGTACTTGTTCCGCTAGCTGCCAACCTTACAAGATTCTTACCTCGATTGCTGCACAAGCGCTGATGCCGTAGGATTAGGTTTTCCCGTGCCGCCTTCGTAAACCAGAGGCGGATATGGCCGCGGTTCAACACTTGCATAAATAGTTCATTCCGGGAAACGCTCACAGCTCTCTAATATTGGTTCAAGAATTGCGACCAAATGTTGTTTATGCTCATCTACCACGATTACGCAGTGCGGATTGCCCATAGACACCACGCTCAAAGCACTCTTTCCTTAGACACACGCATATCATATAGGTTTTCAGCTGTGGTCGCATGAAACAACATCTGCTGCGGATTAAAATTTGGACACGTATCGAAGCATCCTTATTGACAGTTAACGGAATATGTAATTGATGACATGGATATCGCACTTACTGATCAAATTTTTTGTGTGTACAAAACGGGCAAAACATCGAGCAGTGTTACTGCATTACGCCATTTCGTTACCGTCAGCGCTAAAAATACGAAACCATAAGGTTTTCTGCCACCAATAATTGGCTAAATCCTACGTCGCAATATAGCATCTACAACCATAAAGTCGAGTCGTGCATTTTGGAGAACTGCATATTTCACGCCACTAAAAGCAGACAATAGCCTGTTATAGCCTTACTTGACAGCAAGAAGCGACTGCATTATCCGATTACAGGTATTTAGTTTCGACAGTATATTGCTACCCTTATCCCCGAGAAAGGCGAGTCTGTACAAATGAACTCAAAGTAGTTGTTAATTGACACCGCTGTTCTTTTTTGTCCACTGTATCCGTTGGCGGAAAATAAAGGGGAGCCTTTAGTCCACAGCCGTAAAGTCCTACTAGCATCAATCCCAACACCGTACGGTGTATCATTTTAGTCATGATCTATTGTATATCCGCTCATCTCACACTTTTGCATATGAAAAACAAAGTAATTGTCGTTAACAAGCAACGCAGCGGATGAAAAGCGTATCCCGTTGCAGAGGCGCGTCATTAGAAAATGACGCGCACATAAACAATACGACCTGCATTTATGGAACTGAAGAAACTTGCTAACGTTACACATTGATTGCATCGAATATACAGACATTGAAACTGCTATTGTCAATAGTGACCTTAATAAAGAACTAAATAATGCTTTCGCTGATGAATCCGTTCACAAACGGCAGAAAGCGAAGTTGATCGGTCTTCATCTGAGCAAGTAAACTCTATCGTGTTTCCAGCTTCTGCACTGAAACATTTAGGCAATCGAAATACCTGGACCTTGTCCACCACATGCACCACTTTTAATCATACCGTGTCCTCAGTTGCTATACTTAAGTGCGGACAATCCCGCAAAAACGTCTTATACGTCTGCGACGGTATCCGCAGAAGGAAGTAGCCAGATACATTGACAATATGCTCATGCGAATTAGCTGAGCAACAAGTATTGATACCATTAATATGCACTTACAGTCTGACCGTATCAGCAACTTGCTAAGCCAGGCCAAAGTCACCAATTTATTAAGATAAGCGATTGTATCGTAGAAACTGATGATTAATGCTAGCACCTAGCGATGTTGTGTATAAATATCATCCAATACGATTGGTATGACTCTGTGAGATATAGGATGCAACTCTGACAAATCCGCAGACAGAATCTGTGGGTTAAGAACAGTTCCTGTGCCTAGCAGCGCCTCGAAGGCATATAGCTTGCGAGTCAGCGCTTCAGTATCTTGGGGCTCGCACGGATGCTTAAGTTATTGCGGCGGGCAAACCGGATCAAATTGCGATAACTTTGCATCATGGCGTTTAGAAGCTCATTGTGCGCTTTGCGCACTTGTCCAACTTTCCAGTTGGCACGATTGTCTAGCACCTTCAGTCGCGTATCGTTCCAGCCCCAGCTTGTCATCATCTGTGTTAAGATCTCTCGTCGCCAAGGCGACCCACCACATTTTGTGATAGGTTTTCGCATATCTTTAAATAGAAGCAGCGACGTGCTATATCCAGTCGAATCATATCGTTGATCTTCGTCAGATAGTAAGTCACCCGCTCTAGCATCATGCAATAAGGATCGAGGCCAAAGGAAACGATTTCGCCGTTGTGCAACTGCTGTTTAATTGTTGTCGCTAGCAGTTCGGTGTTGGGATACTCCAGGAGTAGGCTTCCAGCAGTAGCACTTTTAGTACTGCTTTGTAAGGAGAATCGACACTTTTATACAACTGCCATAGGCAGGCGTAGAAGTATACTTCTGCAGATAGGGCGCAGAGACTCCCTAGATCTAGCCACTCGTTGGGCGTCAGCGCACCACGGGCGTACAGCGATAGAACATATTCATCGTAGTGTATGTTCTTCACTGCCTGGCACCATATTCCATAGGATGCGCTTACCGCCCATACGCACGGCGGTACGATAGAATTCATCTAGCAATAGGATACGCTGGGTAGAGCCGTAATCTTTTTCTCCGAGGCTACTGTTTTTGTTATTACGAAAATTAACGTCCATACCCCATCGATTTGCCACTGTTCCAGTAGACGACATTTACGCTGTAGTTGAGCGCGCTCTTCATCGTTCAGCCAAGACTGATGACACATCCAAATGTCGAGATCGGAGTTAGCATTCTGGCCTATGGAGGAAGCACTACCCATAGAATAAACGCCGGTAATCGGCTGCTCGCCGTTGTTTAGTATCGCTATTGCCGCACCGAGCTGACACCCGATATCGTTAAGCCAGGTGCGCTGTGTTTCATCGGGAACATAAAAACAAATGCCGTGTGGCACGATACTGTCCAGGTAACCAGGAAGCATCGGATGATGAAAATGCAGTAAAGTTGGTAGCAGACTGTATACGTGCTGAAAATCCGGCCTCATAGCCGCTAGTGCGCGACTAACCCGTAGTTGGTTAATTGCGTCCAGCCTCTGTTTCAAGATCTCGATGTAAAAGTACAAGACGTCTCGCCTGATTATCCTGGTGTAAAACCCGTTGCTCCACCCGACTAAGTTTTTAGTCGGTAAATACTAGAAGTTAACATTACTGATTGACCGCAAAGAAAGTTACGCAACTCAGTAATTATAATACTTTCTACAACGGAAACTTGTTATTCTTTTTTACAATCTCGTTTCCCCGACACAGCAAACTGACAATTTTCACTATCGGTATTAGGTCGCGTTATAAGTTAAAGACGAGCATTAGCACTAGTTGTTCTTTTTTGAAGCATAAACATTCTAAGTACAGGCCTCGTATGGGCCATAATACTTCAATTATTGTGATCATTTTTACTTATGTAACTACTTCAGTTTAACAAAATCTTATAAATGAGTTCTACTGCAGTCACGTAGTTGAGGCAGGAACACAAGCTCATATTGCAGCCACACTCGAACTTTTTTAGCAACAAATGCAGGAAGAAAGTGGTCTACATCTTTGCCGTGTAGCGCTTACATCTTTCATCAAGATGGGAGAAATATAAGACCAGGCCTCAGTGGTAGCATAAACACCATTTTTATCGCCAGCGTCAGATGACGATTTATTTTCTCTAGCTGCATTTCATGATCGAGATCCGTCATTGTCACACGCCGAGAGTGTAGATATTCGCCTACTGCTGTCGAACGAAGTCAGCTATCAGATTACTAAAGTCTGTGACTATTACATTGAGTAGGTGAGCGGTAATCTGTATTGCTAAAAAGATTCGTTTTACCTAAACCAAAAGCGGGTGCTTTTTATAATTAACTGCAATCGCCAGTACGATAACATCAAATGTTTTTCGGTGCGAATCACCAAACTTAAATAACCATTAGTCAACGGGTCGAAAGTGCCGGGATAGATAGATTAAGCAATGGTTACCCTTACAGCACAGCTTAAAGCTACAAGGTGGCGCATTCATTGGAATGATATTGCACATTCACTCCGTCAAAAAAAACAGGCTCCTCGCTGACCGACACAGACATGGTTTCTTTTTGCACAATAGATTATGTATTGCTTTTAAAATTATTCCGGAAAATACCCTGACTATCAATAAGATAGTCAACAATATTTATTAGTATCTTCTGTTTAAAATCGGATATAAAAGAGGGTAATGTGGTTGATAGCTGAGATTTTAGCTTGTTTTTATCGATTCACCTTTTAATATAAAGCGCTAAAGTCAGTCTCTTTTAAAAAATAAGAGCAATATAATAACATTGTTGAAAGATCTTATAAATCAAATGTATCAGAAAATACGTGCATTCTGTACAAACTTTTGAGCGCCTACTTTTCATGGTCATAAAAGGTGAATTTAGTAAAATAAATAGCAAATAATTAAAAATAACGCTAGCCTAGCAAATTTCTTGTTATTTTGCTTTCTCAGCGTCACTCCATAATCAGGTCACGTAGTTAGACGATGGCCAATATACTTTTGGCAACCGTGAAATTTATATCCGCATGATTCAATCACCTATTGGCAGGACTACCTCTCATTTGATCCGTCAGTATTAGACACTAGTCAAATAGCAATATGATGCTGCGTCTCTTTTTGTTATTGCGGCTAAAGATCTCGCCAGAGATTACTTCTCACAACTACTGGTCGTGATTCAAAACTTCTAGTTTTCTATCTTTTGTTTTTTAAAACCAATAACCAATACTGATTGCTAACTGATGACTCCAACACCTTATATTTTCTAATACTTTTCAATAAAGTTTCCTGATAATTCAATTTTATTGTTCCCAAGTTGGATATCGCGCCTACAGATGCTTTTTGTGTGAGCGATTGTCGTAAGAATAAAATTTATTAAAGTTTTTCGTATGAGGTAATCGCGGAATAGGAGCAGTACAACACTTGACAGAAAAGGACATGACGCGGAATTATACAGGAAAGTTACGATAGCCTGAATTAGGCGATAGTGACTTACTAGCGTGATGTCAAGTGGCTAAAAAAGCAATTGAACCTCTTATTAGAGAGATTATGCGCAAAAACATTTTAATCATTATCTCGCAAAATGAGGATGTGCCTTCATTATTAAGCAAGTAACGCCGCAAGTGAGACTTGTTTAGGATCTCTGACCTCGGCTATGGCTGTTTATAATTTAAAGATAGGCATTAAGTTCTTTTGTTAGGAAAAACGAAACAATAGTTATATATATTCTGAGTGCTGCCGTCACAAAGAGCTTATGTCATAATAAATCGAATCTAAATGGTTGCCAAAAAAGAGGACGCACTTTGGAAGACAGAATTGTAATGTATCGCACTACTAAATTTTCGTAAAACAATTACTATTGAACTTATGATAATGCTTTTACTTTTTTTGTAGTAAAATCACAAGCTGTATTCCCTTTATGTTGTATCTTATTTAAGAATGTAATTACTATTACTGCCCGGTCAGGCCAGCAAATAGTCTGCAATTAACTATTTGAGTACGTCTAAAGCGACTACTGCAATCAGCAGTATCAGACATTACACTTATGCTAAGCAGCATCCATATTTGTGATCAGTAATTTGTTTATGGTGAGTACTGAATTGTTATTAAGCAGATTTTCGTCGTGTAAGTGCACCTCTACATCCAGAGGTATGCATTGCTGTATCGACGACAGTCTAATGTATGTTCGATGCTTGGTCGAAAGAACCGCTGATGTAATGCATCGTTGAAAAGTCTAGGTCGAAGCAATATCTGATTCGTCGTCTTTTCGACACAGAGCTAACGGATAAACGCAGGAAAACTAGCAATCACCTAGATGCATCAAGTCAGCGGGCTATCAGTTTGCACAATGCCGCGAGCCAATTGCTGACCGACGCGGGTGACGTATCGGGGATACAGATGTTCACCTAGCTGCACATTTTTACCAGAAAAGAGGTTGATAACGGTAGAACCCAGCTTAAAACGTCCCATTTCCTGGCCTTTTAGAAGCACTACCGCCCCGTCGGCGTTTGCCTGAGGATAGCGCCAGCGCTTGATAATTCGCTCCCGTGGCGGCGTAATTGTCCCTGCCCATACAGTTTCAATACTACCAACAATGGTTGCCCCGACCAGAATCTGCATCATCGAACCAAAATCGGTGTCGAAAAGGCAGAGAACCCGCTCGTTGCGGGCGAACAGATTAGGGATATTCGCGGCCATCAGTGGATTTACAGAAAACAATGTCCCCGGCACGTATAACATTTCGCGTAACGCACCATTACAAGGCATATGCACGCGATGATAGTCGCATGGAGCAAGATAAATGGTGATAAAATTGCCATCGCAAAATCGGGCGATCATGGGCTTGTTGCCGGCCAGCAACGCTTCCAAGCTATAATAATGTCTTTTTGCCTGAAATATCTTCTCGCCCTCAATAGAACCGAGTTGGGAAATAATCCCATCCGCCGGCAAAACTAGCACGGTGGGATCAGCATCAATGAGTCTAACTTCATCACGCAGCGGCCGAACAAAAAACGCATTAAAAGTTGGGTAGGCGGCCATATCCGGCTGTTGTGCTTCCTGCATGTTAATTTTATACCATCGGACAAACAGCATAATGAACCCGTAGGTTAGCCAGCCGCCACGGCGTTCAGCCACCCAACCTGCCAACTCTGTCAGCCAACGTTTAGGCAGTAAAGGCTGTAAAGCTATCTTTACCCTCTCTAGCATGGGACCTCGTTCTTTTTATGTGTGTGATCAAAATAGACTACATTGTAGCGGCAACAGCATTGCAAGCAAAGAATGACATGCTGACATTAACGCAATAATCATTATTGAGGAGATCTTCCACTGCATACTGCATTGTGTGTATCCGGAATCGGTATCATGACAGTAAGCGCGGAATTTGTAGATTATTAGATACTTCATAAAATTTAATAAAATTGCGGAGCGCTGTCGTTCCGGCACCAAATACTGCAGACTCAATTCGCGCACTAGATGTCATTTACGTCGGCATGTACACAAAGCCAGTACTACAACACTTATGGTTCCAAAGAATAATTATCGTTGGCAAAACTTGCCCATTATCTCGAGAATTATATCTGCTTGTAAGTCCTAGGTAGAAAAACTGTATATCAGTAATCTTAAGTCAATCTCAACAACAAACAGTTTTAAAACATTGAAAGACTTGCAACGGTGCACAATTTCCGTTATAATTATCCGGTGACGTTAGATCTCTGTGTTATGTCAAAGCGGGAATAGCTCAGTGGTAGAGCACAACCTTGCCAAGGTTGGGGTCGCGAGTTCAAATCTCGTTTCCCGCTCCAATTCTTATTCTAAATGTTTCTATGTCGCCTGTTTCTTACAGGTGCTCACTTTCGAGTCTTTTGAAGCCCGCTTCATCGTACTTTTGTGGGGGTCGCAGTTGGTCCAAAAATACTCAGGCAACGGCGGCAAGGTATTCACACTAACCTACACCTGTAGCTTTTCTGCTATTGAGAAACGCCAGGCGACAAGACGTTGTTGTAGCCGCTTAGCATGGCTGAATTAGAAGGGCAAAACTTGATAATAGAACACTACCATTAGTTGGTCCTTTTGCGCCGACTGTCTATTGTTTACTTCTCTGTAAAGTTATTGCTTTGCAAGTAATAAACAATTACTGCTAGTTGATATCAAACACAATGGCCTGAAAAGATACTGCCAGTAGCATTTACTGTGGCATGTTGGCTAATTGTTCTAGTTGATAAACCTAAAACCAAGGTTTGTGCTGCTAAATCGGCACTTATCAACTAAAGCTGAAAGCGCGGTATGTGATTTTTTGCGATTGCATCCGCTTTAGGGTCGATATCTCAAGATGGTTAATGTGCTTGCACACGTGCTCTATTTGCAACAAGCGCCGCAGAGCGTTATTCCGAAAATATTGGCTGTAAAATACTGGATAGCGTAAGGCAACCCGTGATAGTGCGTTTTTCAAACGCGCCAACACACAAAGAACTCGTAGCGAAATTTGCTAGGGATGACAAGCCAAAGGGCTGCCGACACCTCATCGCAGGCGGATATTTACTGACAAAAGAACGAGCGCGGATAATCTCGGTGTTTATCAATTGGCTACATACCGAAATAAAATTATATCGATCTAATTTAAAAATCTCTGCGCGTCTGGAAAGAGGCACCTATCTCTATTTCGTTGCCAACGAGTACACTGGCAAGCCGTCATCAGGGCAATAATATCGGCAACGGTAAAATGAGAAGGAAAATTATGAATAGTAAATTCATCGTGATTGAAGGGATGGAAGGCGCCGGTAAGACTAGCGCTATCACTCAGGTGGTTAATGTCCTTCGGGAGCAGGGTATTCACAATATCGTTTTTACCCGCGAGCCAGGCGGCACGCCTCTGGCGGAGGCGCTGCGTATGCTTATCAAAAACGGAGTGCGTAAAGAACCTGTAACCGACCGTGCAGAATTGCTTATGCTCTATGCCGCACGAGCACAGCTGGTGGAAAGTATTATTAAGCCAGCGCTGGCACGAGGCGCCTGGGTAGTGGGAGATCGACACGATCTTTCTTCCCAAGCTTATCAAGGCGGGGGACGCGGTATAGATGCGCATTTGTTGCAAACTTTGCGCGATGCGGTATTGGGGGATTTTCGCCCAGATTTAACGCTGTATCTAGATATTCCTCCCGCGTTAGGTTTAGCACGCGCCCGCGCCCGCAGTGAGCTAGATCGTATTGAGATGGAATCGCTGGCATTTTTCGGCCGCATTCGCGCACGTTATCGAGCGCTGGCGGCGGAAGACGATCGGATCGTCACTCTTGACGCTACGCAGCCGCTTGCCGCAGTGAGCACTGCTCTTCGTTATCAACTTATGCAATGGTTACGAGCACAGGCGTTGTCTTCATGAAATGGTATCCTTGGTTAAACAGTCCTTATCAGCAGATCCTGACGTGCTATCAACAAGCAAGCGGGCACCATGCTTTACTGTTGCACAGCCAGCCTGGCAACGGAGAGGCGTCGTTACGCTATGCGCTGAGCCGCTGGCTGATATGCCGACATCCGAACGGCATCAAGAGCTGCGGTGTTTGCCATAGCTGCCGACTTATGATAGCTGGCAATCATCCTGATTTTTATCAGCTGGAGCTGGAAAAAGGCCGTCAAAGTCTTGGGGTAGATGATATTCGCGTTATTATCGACAGCGTGTATGGTCGCGCGCGTCTGGGCGGGGTAAAAGTAGTATGGTTGCCGCAGGCCGAGCTACTCAGCGAAAAGGCGGCTAACGCCCTATTGAAAACTTTAGAAGAGCCGCCGGCAGATACTTATTTCCTGCTAGTCTGCCAGACACCGTCACGCTTATTGCCGACGCTTAGAAGCCGTTGTTTCTATTGTCTACTGCCGACCCCTGACACAGCGATAGGCCTACGCTGGTTACAACAGGCGGGTTTTACTAATCTATTGTTTGCTTGTACCGCACTGCGGCTGTGTACTAACGCGCCGGTAGCGGCAGAAGCATTACTTCAGCCGAAACGTTGGCAAGAGCGGCTGGCACTACGCGAGGCGTTATATGAAGCGCACGACAGTGGCGACTTTTTAACGCTTTTGTCGGTGTTGAACCGGGATAAAGATGATAGTCCACTACACTGGCTGCTCAGCTTGATAAGCGATGCGCTTAAATGGCAACAGGGCGCTCAGGGTTTTTTGGTCAACGCAGACATGACGGATCTGATAGCTATGCTGTCCGCGCGTTGGACGATAGGGGTATTGCACGCACAGTGGCAACAATGGTCGCAATGTCTTCGTCAGTGGCAAGAAATAAGCGGTGTCAATCGTGAACTCTTACTGACCCACTATTTGCTCAATTGGGAACAAGGTATAGCAGACGTTCGCATGACCTTATAATGCAGAAAAGATCTCACTATGTTTCTAGTCGATTCCCACTGTCACCTCGATAGCCTGAATTACCAAACTCTGCACCGGGATGTGGCCGATATCGCAGATAAGGCCCGCGCGCGTGCTGTGAAATTGATGCTGTCGGTATGTACTACGCTCTCAGGCTTTCATGTCATGACGACAATGATCGGCCACCGAGATGATGTACTGCTATCCTGTGGCATTCATCCCTTGAATCTCTATGAGCCTTACGATTCTGCTGAACTGTGGCGTTTAGCAGCGGGAGAGAGTGTAGTAGCACTTGGTGAAACGGGCTTAGACTATTATTATCAGCAGGATAATAAGACGCAGCAGCAGGCGGTGTTCCGCGAACATATCCGCGTAGGCCGCGCACTGAATAAGCCGGTAATCGTGCACACCCGCAGCGCGCGCGAAGATACGCTCGCTATCCTTCGCGAAGAACATGCGTATGAGTGCGGCGGCGTATTGCACTGCTGCACTGAAAATTGCGCGACAGCCAAATCGCTGTTGGACCTGGGCTTTTATATTTCGTTCTCCGGAATCATTACCTTTCGCAACGCCGAAGCGCTACGCAAAACAGCGCGCTTTGTTCCTCTAGATCGATTACTAATAGAAACCGATTCTCCCTATCTAGCGCCTGTACCTTATCGAGGCAAAGAGAATCAGCCGGCTTACCTGCGTGATGTGGCGGAATATATAGCAATGCTAAAAGGCGTCTCCTTGCTCCAGGTAGCGGTTGCTACTACCGATAATTTCGGTCGTTTGTTCCATGTCGATATGCAGCCATACATTAATGCCAGTTAGTGCAATTAATGATCTCATCAGCTCTAAATATCAGTTTATCCTGAGTGCTTTCTTTTTCAGAGTCCGCCAGTTTACGTACTTTAAGAGTAATATTGTGAATATATTTTGCTCACTTGCAAAAATCAGTCAATCTTGACAGGCTGTCGTCAAAAGTCAAAAACTAACGAAGGATGCAATACCATGGTATTGCTTTAAAATAACAGGTTTTGTTAATGTCAACACATCGTCAATACGATGTTGTTTGGCAAGAAGCGCCCCTTAGTTTCTGATAGAAAAAAAGAACGGAGCGGTGTCGCGAAGAATAACAGATTCTTTATTAAGGTAGTGTTTTGGATCTAGATACTGAAACGAGTTTCATATGCTGATGTACCGCCCGCCAATAAACCGCACAACTGGCGGTGATAAAATAGACAAAAAGCAGAAGCATTCTTCTTTCACGCCGGAATGCAATTCAACTTGAAGTAGGTATATATGATATTAATTAGCTCAGTTGACCATTGACTAGGCCGATAATCTCCTAAGAAAAAGTTAGCGTCATTGATTGGTTAAACGCACCGATCAGATGTCATTGTTTGACAGACTTTATTATCTAGAATTTTTGGTACATCCGGAAACATAGCACAGTTACACTTGTTCAACGATTCCTCGCAAACGCGAAAGCATAATTTTCGTGATTTAGCCTCTTTTTCGTCTATAATATGGCAATATGGTACGTTGCGCTGCAGTTTTGTGTAGTGACATCACCACACAAGAAAATTCCTTCATTACCCTGCGGTAAACGTCCCGTTTAAAAGAAACGACCTGACGTGCTGGATACCAGAAGTTAACCCAGCCCCAATTGTCGAATTCGGGGACCCCTCCGCGCTGCATATTGATATCAGCATCCGAACATAAAATCTGTAGTAAAAACCATTTTTGCTTCTGACCAATACATACCGGCTTGGTGTCCCAACGCACGAGTCGTTTGGGAATCTGATACCGCAGCCAGTTTCGCGTCGAAGCCAAAATGCGTACATCTTTGCGACTCAAGCCGACTTCCTCAAATAACTCGCGGTACATCGCCTGTTTTGCGGTCTCATCAGCATTGATACCGCCTTGTGGGAACTGCCAAGAATGTTGCCCAGAGCGCCTGGCCCACAGCACCTGTCCGTCGAGATTACAAATTACAATACCAACATTTTGGCGATAGCCATCATCATCGATCACCGGACTACCTCAGCTACATAAAATATAAGATGCTCCAATTGTTTCAATCTCTTTGTATAGGATAAATTACTGATTTTTACTTAGTATAGGCGAATATGCCTTTGTAGCACCAAGCTTATAAAAAAGATAATGGCATCACTAATCACTTTATGCACATATCTATAGATAATAGATATGTGCGAAAATCTAGATGAGATGAATTAAGTGTTGGAACTGTTATCCATGCATAACAGATCTGCGCCTCAAAATAATGGATATATTAGCTACAATGGTGTCGACAAAGCTGTCAATAGAAATTGTGTTTATCTTGTACTATTTCCAATCTATAAAGCACTTTCACGGTGCTAGCACCGGCAGTAAGCTTGAGCAAGATTTTGTCACTATCAGTGTTGAGTTAAAACCTATTTCGATAAACACACGTAGACAACTAGCTGTTAGAAATTACTTTATCTATGTAGCGTCACTGACTGGCAATCGTGGCGTAACTTGAGAAAGCAGATACCTACGCTGCAAATCAGCTCGGATGTTCTGGAGCTGATTGAAGGTTAATGAACGATCCCACTAGTATATTATCATATTAAAATGCCGCTATTGTGGCGTCCAGACTCGGAGGAAGAGCTACGGCTACGACATGACTGGAAAGAATTGATATATGTCTAATCATATTAGCAAAAATCAAATAGATCACCGTTAACCATAACAAAGTACTCTGCAACGACGGCAAAAATTGTCAATAGTCGTGCATGATTACCATATAAATTTGGCCAGCCGATTCTTATGTTTCGTGATTTTACTTGAAAACTGCACCGATCAACTACTGGCGTGACATTGGCTGTGATGATTGTATTTTCGTTTGTTAGCTATCGACAAAATCATGACCAAAAAAAAGAATAATTAATTGTCTGCGTTTAATTCGTGACGACATCCATTAATGCTAAAGTTATTGTCTGCTTTACAACAGATTACTGTTTCTGCATTAGGCTGATGCTATTCGCTACTTACTTGTGGCGTAATGTCCTTAATATACAAAAATAGCATTACCACCATTACAGGCATTTCCAATGCTTGGTCTATATCTTTGTGTCCAGAATTATTTATTGCCATAACGGAGATGGATATTTTGTTGAGCCCCTTAATAGCGAAAATGCAACTAGAACGTTTTCAAATATCATTTACAGATGTAAGCGTTTAACTTTCAATACAAAGCGACCATGACGTCGAACTGCATCGTAACAAGAAAGAGGATTAGTATTTAAGTGATGATTATTATTGAGAGTAGGTGAACCAATCTTGATATTCGAATTAATTACAATGAAATAATATATTATGCAGCGCAGATCAAGTGATCCGGTACTATAAAAACCGTTACAGCAACCTGAAACACAGGAGGTCCAAGCAGAACCGAAGGTAAGAAAATTGCTGTGAGGGAATCGCCAAAAACATCTTGTGGACCGAAAAACATTCGAGTAGCAACAGCGCATAGTAAGTCTGCTAGAGTTAGCAGTTATGGCGTGCCGGAAAAGCAACTATTGCCAGTCATAGTTCACTCATACTATATAGAAACCTCATCATTTATAAGCAAGAAGAAAATTGATGGTTTTACATCGTCTTCATCTTAATCATCATCCAACATTACTTCAATTTCCGTAATTATTCCATATGAATTCGATTTTTTCCGGTGCGGCTTCTAACTCCGCTTGTTCTTTAGAACAGGCATTAATAAATGTTATCACATCCCAGCACAATGCCTGCACGCCGTCACGATTAGCAGCGGAAATCAAGTAGTATTTCTCTTTCCAGCCAAGCCCTTTTACGATAGCACTAGCAAGCGAAGCTGCTTCCTTCGGATTAAGTAAATCTATTTTATTAAACACTAGCCAGCACGGTTTAACGGCTAAGTTTTCACTATAGCGTTCTAGCTCAGTAATTATGATTCGGGCATTTTCCAGCGGATCGGATTCATCCATCGGAGCGAGGTCGATAAGATGCAGCAACACCCGACAACGATCCAAATGCTTAAGAAAGCGTATCCCCAAACCTGCCCCATCAGCCGCACCCTCGATAAGCCCTGGAAGATCCGCCACTACGAAGCTTTGTTCGTTATTCATACGAACTACACCTAAACTCGGCGCTAGCGTAGTAAACGGATAATCAGCTACCTTAGGTTTAGCCGACGATATTGCCCGGATAAACGTAGACTTGCCGGCATTTGGCAAACCGAGCATACCTGCATCTGCTAAAAGCATTAGCGCCAGCTGAATCCTCCTAACCTCGCCTTTAGTGCCATCTGTTTTCTTTCTCGGCGCCCGATTGATCGATGATTTAAATCGCATATTGCCTAACCCGTGAAAGCCACCTTTAGCCACCATCAGTCGCTGTGCGTGGCGAGTCATGTCGCCTATGACTTCATTAGTGTCAAAATCTCGTACACAGGTCCCTATTGGTACTTTGATGATGAGGTTTTTGCCTCGCTTTCCGGTACAATGACGACTTTGACCGTCTTGACCGCGCTCAGCGTAAAAGTTTTTTTTAAAACGGTAATCAATGAGAGTGTTCAGGTTTGCATCCGCTAACAGCCATACATCACCACCGTTACCACCATCACCACCGTCTGGTCCTCCTCGAGGGATATATTTCCCCCGGAGGAAACTGACGCACCCATTACCGCCGTCACCCGCCGCTACTAGAATGGTGACTTCATCAATAAACTTCATGCTAATTCTCCAAAACTGATTTGCCGACGACTTGATAAACGTTGCGCTGCAAAGCGTATCACTTCCGATAGTACCGCGTGTTCCATCAAGGCATTCAGGGCGCAAGAATAATAGACAAGCCAGTTGCTTCCGGTTAATTGCAGAAGCGTCAGAGGTTTTGCTACCATCGTTAGCGCTTTTATACAAAAAATATACAGCAGCAGAACAATACTTTTGCCATTGCCGTTCAACAATTCAAAATCATGCTTAATGTATTAGTTGTTTATACATTTACAATGGAGTTCAATGTGATTGTCATTCAGCATCAGGAGCTCAACGCTACACACTTAAATTTGACCAATTCTGGCATGGTTTAAGTGAATTTAATTATAATTTTGTCTTAATATACTAGTCTCGATGTTTTCATATAGTCCTGAAAGTGCCTAGAAAACACTCATATGCAATAGACGCATAAAAATCCAACGGCGCATTTTGCTTGATGAAAAAATCAAGGTTATAAATATGGATCTTAAAGTGAAATATGGAGTTTGAAGTGAAACAGAAAAACATTACGCTCCTCTTGCAGTGAACGTATTAAAGCCAATTCCTGTTGCGTATTACGCCAACTGCTAGCCCTTCAATAATCAGCTCTTGATGCCGTAGATCTACTATAATTGGACAAAATTCATTATTTTCCGGTAATAGTTTCACTATGTGACCCTGGCGTTTTAACCGCTTGACTGTGATATTATTATCAATACGTGCCACAATAACTTGGCTATCGCGGACGTCTTGCGTTTTATGTACCGCTAAAAGATCGCCGTCGATGATGCCAATATCTTTCATTGACATGCCGCTCATTCGCAGCAGAAAGTCTGCATGAGGTTCAAACAGGGCAGGACCAATCTGACAGTTCCTTGTAATCAAGGAATTATTGGTAGTCACGCACTTGATCAGTGGCAAATTGCTTTTTTCTTCTGTCATTAACCGAATGCCGCGTGACACGCCGGGGATAATTTCAATGGCCCCCTTGCGTGCCAAAGCTTTCAAATGTTCTTCCGCCGCATTATGTGAACGAAATCCTAAACGCAACGCAATCTCTGCACGTGTTGGGGGTATGCCAATTTGCGTGATATAATCTCGAATCAGGTTAAAAACTTCTCGCTGTCTAGCAGTTAGCGCTTTCATTCCATTATTTCCTGTTTGTTTATACAGTTTTATGAGAGTATATACAGGTTATTCTTCATTGAAAACTAAAACACGCGAAATAGAGCGTCATTCATGCCCAAAAACTACTAGTAAGTACCAAAAACTCAAATCTGACAGGCATTATTTTTGTGCGAAATACTTGCAACCGCTAATACCATGACTTCAAACAAGAGCAACGCCAAAGATCAACTATACAGTTTCTGGTATGCTTGCGTTGCATTGCTAACAAGGGGCTGCACAGAGACATGTCAGGTTGGCGTAGAATTTATTATATCTTGTTGAATTTACCACTAAAGTTACTAGTAAAAAGTAAAGTGCTTCCGGCTGATCCGCGCGCTGAAGCTGATCTCAATCTCCGGGGGCCTATAGTATATGTGCTGCATTATAACTCTAAAATGGACTTACTTACCCTTCGCATACAATGCTTGAAGCAGGGTTTACCAGATCCACTGGCATCGCTTGATATCAACGGTGTCACCTTGCCACGTTGTGTTTTTATACATGATGGCCCACACATGCAAACATGGTATACAAAGAAACCACGGTCCGCGTCTCTATTTCGCAACTACCTTGATTTGCACCGCTTCAATCCTACTTTGGATGTACAATTGGTTCCGGTATCGGTCATGTTTGGCCGTTCACCCGGTCGGGAGTCTCAAGCCGACAAGCAAGCATCACAGTTGCATTTGCTAAACGGTATTAAAAAATTTTTCACGGTATTATGGCTCGGACGTGACAGTTTCGTGCGTTTTTTGCGGCCTCTATCGTTACGCTATATTGCCAACGAGCACGGTACCGATAAGTCTCGCGCCAGAAAACTAGCCAGGGTAGTGTGCATGCGCTTTGCCCGGCAGCGCCTAGTATCGGTTGGACCGAGCCTACCTGTACGACAGGATTTGTTCAATAAGCTGTTGGCATCTAAAGCTATTAAAAAAGCAGTGAAAGATGAGGAACGTAGTAAGAAAATTTCGGGAAAAAAGGCGCGGAAGAACGCTATGGAACTTATGGAAGAAATTGCCGCTAACTTCTCGTATGAAGCGATCCGTCTTTCCGACCGGATTCTGAGTTGGACCTGGAACCGACTTTACCAAGGATTGCACGCACATAACGCCGAACTGATACGTCAGCTAGCTGAAGAGGGCCACAAGATCGTTTATGTTCCTTGTCACCGAAGCCACATGGATTATCTTCTGCTTTCTTATGTGCTTTACCATCAAGGGCTAGCACCACCACATATCGCCGCCGGCATTAATCTCAATTTCTGGCCGGCGGGACCGATTTTCCGCCGCTTAGGTGCATTTTTTATTCGTCGCACTTTCAAAAGTAATAAGCTTTATTCTACAATTTTTCGAGAATACCTAGTAGAGCTATTCAGCCGGGGCTATTCAGTGGAATATTTTATAGAAGGCAGCCGTTCTCGTACCGGACGACTGCAGGAGCCAAAAACTGGCACATTAACAATGACCATTCAAGCTATGTTACGCAACAGCAATCGCCTTATTACGCTGGTGCCGATTTACGTCGGCTATGAACATGTGATGGAAGTAGCGACATATGCTAAAGAATTGCGTGGTGCTGTCAAAAAAAAAGAAGGACTTTGGCAAATGATACGTGGATTACGCAAACTACGTAATCTCGGTCAGGGTTATGTTAACTTTGGCGACCCCCTTCCCTTGGCGACTTGGTTATCACAGCAAGTGCCGCAGTGGCGTAATTCTGTCGAGTTGATAGAAACACAGCGCCCAGACTGGCTGGCTACGGCGGTAGATAAGATTGCTGTCACTCTCATGGTTCGGATCAACAACGCCGCTGCAGTTAATGCTATCAATTTGTGCTCCAGTGTGCTGCTAGCCTCACGCCAGTGTTCGCTCACCAGATCACAGCTGTTGGTGCAACTAGCCTGTTATCTTGAGCTATTGCGAAACGTGCCTTATGCACCGGACATCACGGTTCCCGATTTAACGCCAGAAGCGTTGTTAGCTCATGCGTTGGCGATGAATCAGCTTACTGTTAAGCACGATGCGGTTAATGATATTATCTGCTTGTCGTATGATCAAGCCGTGCTGATGAGTTATTATCGCAACAATATTCAACATCTCTTCATTCTGCCGTCGCTGATAGCAAATATCATCTTCGGCTATCCAGGGATCGAGCGCGCTCAGTTACAAAAGCGGATTGCGTTACTTTATCCGCTGTTAAAGGCAGAGCTGTTTATGCGGTATAGCAAGAAAGAGTTACCACCGCTTATCGACAGCCTCATTGCCGAATTGGCGCGTCAGGGACTGGTAGATACGCAGGAAACGCGACTATATCTAGTTCCAACGCGTTTGCGTGTTCTTCAACTATTGGCCGCAATTGTTAGAGAGACACTACAACGATATACTATTACTTTTTTTTTATTACGTTCCAATCCGCAGATTAACCGCGGAACACTGGCAAAAAAAAGTGGGGTTATAGCTCAGAGGCTATCAATATTGCACGACATTAACACGCTGGAATTTTTTGATACAGCGGTATTTTCAACACAAGTGGCGACGATGCGTGCCGAAGAATATATCAGCGATACCGGCGATGCCATCGACGAAAAAGTTAGTGAAATGTGCAATATTCTCAGTAATTTAATTACTCCAGACGTTCTGCGAACCATTGAAATCTTTAGTGTATTAGAAAATGAGCCAGAATGTGCAGCATTGTCGGTGAAATAGTACTTACGCTATTACACCCACTTGTATGCACTTGTTTTTAAAAATATTATGGCACAATAAAGTTCAATGTTTATGTTGCACCAAGAGTATAATCCTGCATTTGCAACTGTGTTTGAAAGCGTTTCAGTTTCCACTAGATTATCGTGGATTTGGCATGCGTGGTTTCGGATGCAGAGGTACGACCGTAGTATTGGATTTGCCCTCAATGCTGTTCTGGTACGTTTAAAACATTATATCAAAGCAGGTTATCGATAATATCTGGCTCTGGCTTAATGTTGAAGCTGTCCTCTACGTAACAAAGATAATCTTCGCTAACTACTTTTTTTGTGCTTATGATCACATTAGCAAACGAGCTTTAACTCACGTTTTTAAGGCGAGCAATGTGCAGAATTAACGCAACCATCTAGATTGCTGATGCAGGGCTCGTCTATAAGATCTTCTTAACATTACTAGTTATGTGTAAGATAAAAAACATTAAAAAACAAAACTTGAATTTACATACCAAAATATGCTCATAAAAACATATAGCCATACATATTACTATCAGTAAATATGAACCATGACTTCTAACATTGTCAATGTTAACTCTGAAATATAGCGACGCGTAAGTTTTACATAAATCAGAACATAATTTCTTGAACAAAAAGAAATCTGCATTGTGCTAAGCTATAATTTAGGCCTACTATTTTCCACGGAACGAACGTATATATAAGCACTCTGGTCGCATTAGAAAGAGATATCGCTTTGAACAAATATGTCACTGTCGAGCTAATAACATGCGCTGCTTAAAAAAGAACACATGAGGATAGTCATTAGTGCAGCAGATAGCCCGCTCTTTCGCCCTGGCGTTTAATCATCTGCCGCGACCCTATCGTTTCATGGTAGAGTCGTTAACCATCGTTACACTAACCGTCGCTGTCTGGCGACCTCATAGCTGTTTCTCGGTTATAGAACAACCTAATAGCTGTATTATTCCGTCGGAAAAACACCAATGGCACGAATTGGCGCTGGAGGCTAGCGAACCCTTCGATCAAATATCCCCGGACAGCGACGAAGATATTCCAAAAGATGAACTAAATGAACGCGCAGAAGGGGAAGTGGGCGTACATGAATACATCGTCTCTACTGGAGACACTCTAAGTAGCATTCTCACCCAGTACGGCATTAATATTGCTAACATCACCGCACTATCCCGGCAAAATCCCGCGTTGCATAATTTGAAAATAGGTCAGTCCCTCTCCTGGGCGTTGGTCGCTGACGGTGATTTGCAGCGCTTAACCTGGGATGTTTCCCGACGTGAAACGCGAATCTATAACCGCATTGACGGTATCTTCAGGGAAAGGATTGTCAACATGACCGGTGAATGGCGCAATACGACTTTGACAGGCCAACTTGACGGCAGTTTTATTACCAGCGCTCATGCCGCTGGCCTAACTGAAAACGATATCAATACGGCAATCAAAGCTCTGCAGTGGCAACTGGATTTTCGAAAACTGCGCAAAGGTGATCAGTTCTCAGTATTAACTTTAAGGGAAATGCTAGACAGAAAAAACGCTCAAAGCCAATTACTTGGCGTGCACTTACGTAGTGGAGGTAAAGATTATTATGCCTTCCGTGCAGATGACGGTAAATTTTATAATCGGGATGCCGCTGGGCTAGCGCGAGGTTTTATGCGCTTTCCGACCGTAAAACAATTCCGTGTTTCTTCTAATTTTAACCCGCGCCGAATTAACCCTGTTACCGGGCGTATTGCGCCCCACCACGGCGTTGATTTTGCTGTCCCTATCGGTACACCGGTATTAGCGGTAGGAGATGGTGAGGTGATGGTCAGCAAACGCGACGGCGTTGCTGGAAATTATGTGGCTATCCGTCATACTCGTCAGTATATGACTCGCTATATGCATCTGAAAAAACTGTTGGTAAAACCAGGACAGAAAGTGCAGCGCGGTGATCGTATCGCTCTGTCTGGAAATACTGGACGTTCTACCGGCCCCCATCTTCATTATGAGGTGTGGATCAACCAGAAAGCGGTCAATCCACTGACAGCTAAACTACCGCGCACTGAAATTTTGACGGGCCGTTATCGCACCGAGTATCTTGCTCAAGTGAAACAAATGTTGCCACAGCTGCAGTTAAATTAATATAAGGCAAAATGCCTACAAAAGGCGTTTTTCCGCGTCAACCTTGGCCTATTGCCTGTCGGAAATCAACCTCCTGCAGAGGAAGCCATTTTTTGATTTTTCGCTGCCTAACAAAAGTCTGCCGTGCTACTAACGTTCCGTTATTCTCACTTTATGATGATCAAACCATATTTCTTCGTCGATGGTAATCTCACGGACACCGATAAAGCCACCGTGTGGCGGTGCATAAATAAAACAAAAACAATGGGACTATTAGTTCGCTCGAATCTGTAAGTGGTGACATTCTTTAAAACCCGGTCGTCGTTTTGAAAGTCTATATTCCATCCATTCGAATAGGAGCTGAATCTCGCATAATCAGAGACTAGGCAATATCCTGCCGTCGTGCTGTTTACTTAATTGAGCAACAATTGTACTGTTTCGATAATGAGTTGAAAATTCAATACGATTAGCACCGCAGTTGCCAGCCAGCCGATGATAACAAACGGTATGCAATTAACAAACTTACCCATATGTTTTTTAGAGGACGTTAAATACAGTAGCGGCACCATTGAAATTGGTAGGGCGATACTTAAAAAAACTTGGGTATAAACTAGCAGTTTTTCAACCACATCCCCTTTATTTCCCCAGTAATATATACACGCTACAACCGGCGTAATAGCAAGCAAGCGGGTAATCATACGCCGTTGCCACACCGGCATCCGGAAACTAATAAACCCTTCCATGACAATTTGCCCAGTTAAGGTCCCCGTGATAGTGGCATTCTGACCGGAGGCTAGCAGCGCGACCGCGAATAATGTAGCCAAGGTGGAGCTAGTAATCGTGCCGACCATAGTGTGATTCTGTAAGACCTCATAAAGTTGAGCGAATCGACCAATATCCTCTGGATTTTTGCCGAAGAATAGCGCGGCGCCAAGGATAAGAAGCAGGCAATTAATGATGCATGAGAACCCAAGTTGCACATTGGAATCAATGGTCGCATAGCGGATCGCTTCTTTCAGTGCCCGTTCATCGTGACGATCGTATTGGCGCGATTGAATAATGGAAGAGTGTAGATACAAATTATGCGGCATCATGGTGGCACCAATGATACCTAATGCGATACAAAAAGCAGAATCGCCACCTGCCACTTTTGCAGTCAGGATATCACTTTGCGGGATAAACGCGTGTATGATCTGACCCAGATCGGGATTAGCTAACGCTACTTCATAGGTAAAAATAATAAAAATAGTGACGATCAAGATAAAGACCAGCGCCTCGATTTTTCTGATGCCGAATTTCATCAAAGCTAAGAGTAAAAAAACGTTCAGTACAGTAATTATAACTCCAAGCAATAGTGGAATCTTGAATAACAAATCTAGAGCAATAGCACTACCGATAACTTCAGCGATCTCTGTCGCGATAATTGCTAATTCAGTAGTGATCCAGAGCACGATGGCAGTGCGCTTGCCGACCAGAGCTCTCGTGGCTTGCGCTAAATCCATCCCCATCACAATGCCTAGTTTTGCGCACATAACCTGCAACAGCATAGCAATAAGACTAGAGATTAAAATCACTGATAGCAGAAGATAGCTATAAAGAGCTCCCCCTTGAAGTGAGGTGACCCAGTTACCTGAATCCATATACCCTACCGCGACCAACGCGCCTGGTCCTGAAAACGCAAACAGTTTCCTAAAAATTCTACCTTTTCCCGTCGGTACGGGAATTGTGGAATTGATTTCTTCGAGACTGTTTTTTCTGACTATTTCCATATTTTATTCCAAATTTCTATTCCAGACTAATGAGATTTATTATCAATTATGATCATTGAGTTTTGATGTACTACGGGTAAGTGCAGGACGCACTTTGCACGCAGCGAATGCTGTTGCAGCAGCGACATACGTGTAACCTATCACGGCATAGCGACACTCAGGTTTCGATGCCTCCGATGTGACGTCATTACAATAATAATGAGTATATAAAGAAGGCGAGGGGAATTATCCTGGGCGGTTTAAAAAAGGTTGAAGTTTCTGCCAGCGGTCAGGGCAGACTTAGAAGTGTCTGGAATTCTTTGCAGAAAAGCGTAAAGAGCATGGGAACCGACAACTCCGCACATGGGCTTTTCATGGAAACAGTAGTGTATCAGATTGTATAAGGCAGAAAGATTTATGACGTGCTCAATTCATAAACAGGGCGTCTGCTATTTTAAGGTTAACCTGATAAGATGAAGCTTTTGCGCTAATAGGCTGATCCACTGTACGGATTGGCAATGTCCACATGAGAGAATTCAAGCTCGTCAAATTTGATACTTGTTGTTTAAGTGCGTATAAGGAATAAATTATAATTCGATATATACCTGACATTAAGTGCTAGATGGTATATCATATCAGCAAGCTGTGTAAAAAGATATTACATCTGCATTTTCTCTATCGCGGTGCTCAACCAGTCATAGACTAGTTATTAATATTGTAATGAATGATGTTGGATGACATAGGGTTTAATGCTGTATCTGCTGCGGAAACGAACAATGGTTTTATGTACGTCGTTGTCTATGCTTATGACGGCATAAAAATTGAGATCTTGCTCATGCCTTTAAGCAACAGCATCTTTTATAGGGTCTTGTTAGATTGAACAACTCATGTAGTGAGTAACTTAACATATCTGCATAAAACGTATTGCTCATACAATCATTTACTTTTCAAAACTAGAAACAATACGCAACAAGCGTGTTGGAATACGACCATATATGCAATTTGCTTTTCAAACATTTTCGAGCTCTTTAAACTACAGTCCTTATGATTAATCAGCTTAGTCAAAAGCAGGCGAATCACGACGAGCAAATAAAAGCTTGACTATACAACAAGGAAACGTAAAATATACCATCCGTGCCGATAGGGATATGCTATATCGGTTGCGTTCTTTAACAACTTATCAGATAATCTTTGCGAGCACACGCAAGACAATACTAGAATTAAAATTCTTACTTAGAATTCTAATTCTAGTAAGCGACAAGGCTGAGTAGGTAGTTAATGTCGCATGGTCATGGCAGAATTCACCCTCTAAGGTCGTGTCTTTTACAAAATGAAATACAGATATGTCATAATAGACATACACAGGAAAGATCTTTCAGGCTCATACTCGTAATTCAGACTAAAGTCTGAATCTCACAAGCGTTAAGTGATGTGTTTGTACGGATTATATGATAGCTGTTACTGAGTAAAGCAGTCGACGGCGCCTATGTACGGTTTCGTGTCCCCTTCGTCTAGTGGCCTAGGACACCGCCCTTTCATGGCGGTAACAGGGGTTCAAACCCCCTAGGGGACGCCACTTTGTTTGTTATTTCAGAGCACGTTGGTTAAAGCGTGCTGCGAAATATCGCTCTTTAACAATCCGGAACAAGCTTGAGAATTTTATTCATGAGTCTCTCAAATAAAATAAGCAACCCGAGATAGCGCATAAACATTATCGTAATCTGCAAGGACTACGGTAGGCGTGGGGTGAAGTACCCGTAACGTGGCAAAGCGCACGTTACACAGACCCACAGTGAACTTCTGTCCACTGTTAAGTACTGTGTAACGCAATTATAACAGCGTCCAGCCAACCGAAAAACAGCAAACATCTCAGGGTTGTGGGGTTAAGTGACTAAGCGTACACGGTGGATGCCTAGGCAGTCAGAGGCGATGAAGGACGTGCTAATCTGCGAAAAGCGCCGGGGAGCTGACATGAAGCGTTATCAGCCGGCGATGTCCGAATGGGGAAACCCGATGCAATTTTTTGCATCATCGTCAAGTGAATCCATAGTTTGACGAAGCAAACCAGGGGAACTGAAACATCTAAGTACCTTGAGGAAAAGAAATCAATCGAGATTCCCCCAGTAGCGGCGAGCGAACGGGGAACAGCCCAGAGCTACCATCAGCTTGCGCATCAGGAGAACGATCTGGAAAGACCGGCGGCAGAGGGTGATAGCCCCGTATCCGAAGGTGCGCTTGTTGTGAGTTCAACGAGTAGGTCGGGACACGTGTTATCCTGTCTGAAGATGGGGGGACCATCCTCCAAGGCTAAATACTACTGACTGACCGATAGCGAACTAGTACCGTGAGGGAAAGGCGAAAAGAACCCCGGCGAGGGGAGTGAAATAGAACCTGAAACCGTGTACGTACAAGCAGTGGGAGCATCCTTATGGATGTGACTGCGTACCTTTTGTATAATGGGTCAGCGACTTATATTCTGTAGCAAGGTTAACCGTTATAGGGGAGCCGCAGGGAAACCGAGTCTTAACTGGGCGTTGAGTTGCAGAATATAGACCCGAAACCCGGTGATCTAGCCATGGGCAGGTTGAAAGTTGGGTAACACTAACTGAAGGACCGAACCGACTAATGTTGAAAAATTAGCGGATGACTTGTGGCTAGGGGTGAAAGGCCAATCAAACCGGGAGATAGCTGGTTCTCCTCGAAAACTATTTAGGTAGTGCCTCGTGAATCATCTACGGGGGTAGAGCGCTGTTTCGGCTAGGGATCCATCCCGGATACCAATCCCGATGCAAACTGCGAATACCGTAGAATGTTATCACGGGAGACACACGGCGGGTGCTAACGTCCGTCGTGAAGAGGGAAACAACCCAGACCGCCAGCTAAGGTCCCCAAGTCATGGTTAAGTGGGAAACGATGTGGGAAGGCCTAGACAGCCAGGATGTTGGCTTAGAAGCAGCCATCATTTAAAGAAAGCGTAATAGCTCACTGGTCGAGTCGGCCTGCGCGGAAGATGTAACGGGGCTAAACCATGCACCGAAGCTGCGGCAGCGGCACGTATCGGTTTTGTGATATGTCCGTTGGGTAGAGGAGCGTTCTGTAAGCCTGCGAAGGCAGCCTGTGAGGGCTGCTGGAGGTATCAGAAGTGCGAATGCTGACATGAGTAACGATAAAGCGGGTGAAAAACCCGCTCGCCGAAAGACCAAGGGTTCCTGTTCAACGTTAATCGGAGCAGGGTAAGTCGACCTCTAAGGCGAGGCCGAAAGGCGTAGTCGATGGGAAACAGGTTAATATTCCTGTACTAGGTGTGACTGCGAAGGGGGGACGGAGAAAGCTAGGTTCGCCGGGCGACGGTTGTCCCGGTTCAAGCGTGTAGGTGGCAAAGCAGGAAAATCCGCTCTTTTGCAACACTGAGGCGTGATAACGAGCCACCACGGTGGTGAAGGAATTAATGCTACGCTTCCAGGAAAAGCCTCTAAGCTCCAGGTCATATCGAATCGTACCCTAAACCGACACAGGTGGTCAGGTAGAGCATACCAAGGCGCTTGAGAGAACTCGGGTGAAGGAACTAGGCAAAATGGTGCCGTAACTTCGGGAGAAGGCACGCTGGCACGTAAGTAAAGGGACTTGCTCTCTGAGCTGAAGCCAGTCGCAGATACCAGCTGGCTGCAACTGTTTATTAAAAACACAGCACTGTGCAAACACGAAAGTGGACGTATACGGTGTGACGCCTGCCCGGTGCCGGAAGGTTAATTGATGGGGTTATCCGTAAGGAAAAGCTCTTGATCGAAGCCCCGGTAAACGGCGGCCGTAACTATAACGGTCCTAAGGTAGCGAAATTCCTTGTCGGGTAAGTTCCGACCTGCACGAATGGCGTAATGATGGCCAGACTGTCTCCACCCGAGACTCAGTGAAATTGAACTCGCCGTGAAGATGCGGCGTACCCGCGGTAAGACGGAAAGACCCCGTGAACCTTTACTATAGCTTGACACTGAACATTGAGCCTTGATGTGTAGCATAGGTGGGAAGCTTAGAAGTGTGGACGCTAGTCTGCATGGAGCTAGCCGTGAAATACCACCCTTTAATGTTTAATGTTCTCACTCAGGCCCGTTATCCGGGCCGAGAACAGTGTCTGGTGGGTAGTTTGACTGGGGCGGTCTCCTCCCAAAGTGTAACGGAGGAGCACGAAGGTTAGCTAATCACGGTCGGACATCGTGAGGTTAGTGCAAAGGCACAAGCTAGCTTGACTGCGAGAGTGACGGCTCGAGCAGGTGCGAAAGCAGGTCTTAGTGATCCGGTGGTTCTGTATGGATAGGCCATCGCTCAACGGATAAAAGGTACTCCGGGGATAACAGGCTAATACCGCCCAAGAGTTCATATCGACGGCGGTGTTTGGCACCTCGATGTCGGCTCATCACATCCTGGGGCTGAAGTAGGTCCCAAGGGTATGGCTGTTCGCCATTTAAAGTGGTACGCGAGCTGGGTTTAGAACGTCGTGAGACAGTTCGGTCCCTATCTGCCGTGGGCGCTGGAAGATTGAGAGGGGCTGCTCCTAGTACGAGAGGACCGGAGTGGACGCACCACTGGTGTTCGGGTTGTCATGCCAATGGCATTGACCGGTAGCTATGTGCGGAAGAGATAATCGCTGAAAGCATCTAAGCGAGAAACTTGCCTCAAGATGAGTCTTCCCTGAGGCTTAAAGCCTCCTGAAGGAACGTTAAAGACGATGACGTTAATAGGTCGGATGTGTAAGCGCTGCGAGGCGTTGAGCTAACCGATGCTAATGATCCGTGAGACTTAACCTCACAACACCTGAGCTGTTTGAAGGCGTGCAACGAGAGAGAAAGCGAAAATTCTGGAAAGATCAATCCCTTAGGGTTGGAGCATGATACAGATAGTATGAGACAATATTAGCGAAGTTCCGGATAAGACTAAACAGTCACGTAAGAACAGTCTGCATGGCGCAAGCGGTGCGGAAAATAAATTTGCCTGGTGGCACTAGCGCGGTGGCCCCACCTGATTCCATACCGAACTCAGAAGTGAAACGCCGTAGCGCCGATGGTAGTGTGGGGTTTCCCCATGCGAGAGTAGGGAACTACCAGGCATTATTATATAAATAGATAGCGCGAGCTTCGGTATATATTGGTTAGAAGTCTGACCTTGCTTAGGTTAATCTGGCGTATATAGTGATTCGCTGGTGCGGTAGTTCAGTTGGTTAGAATACCGGCCTGTCACGCCGGGGGTCGCGGGTTCAAGTCCCGTCCGCACCGCCATTTAGTAACAAACCTGAATCAATGTTCAGGTTTTCCTGGTATCGAGCAAGTCTCTGTCTCTGACTTAAAAACGATCAAACGTTACAATGTAGATGCTGCAGTCGTTTTTGCTGTTAAAAAGATTTACTATGGTTTTATGTATAACAAGGTAAGCTTATTTTGGTTAATTTAATTCACCTTGATCGAGTCTGTGAAGCTAACACATTCCCCATGGCTTGGGAGCTTTGATCGTGATTTTTATGTCTGCATAAGTAGTAAAAAATCACAACCGGGAATATAATGAAAACAACAACCGAACACCCTCTTCTTAGCCGAGCCGAAAAATTGTGCGAACAGCGCAATGTTCGTCTGACACCGCAACGACTAGAAGTTCTACGGCTGATGTCTCAAGAAAACGGTGCGATAAGTGCTTATGATTTGCTAGATTTATTGCGTCAATCTGAACCACAGGCGAAACCCACGACCATTTATCGTGCGCTGGATTTTTTGCTTGAGCAAGGTTTTGTTCATCGCGTCGAGTCCACCAATAGCTTTGTGCTATGCCATCATTTTTCTGAGTTATCCCATGCCTCCGTTTTCTTTATCTGCGACCGCTGTGGTCAAGTGACAGAGCAAATAGCACAAGGCATAGATGAAATTTTACAGCATATGGCGTCGTCCGACGATTTTACTCTCTCCCATAATGTGGTAGAGGCGCATGGTTTTTGTCCAAAATGTAGCGAAGTGAAAGCATGCCAATATCCTAACGTCTGTACACATGACCACAAAGTAATAAAAAATACTAAAAGCCTATCGTTATGAGTTAAAAACAGGCGCTAGTTGTGCTTTTGTAGAAAAAAATGGGAGAAAGCAGCCATACACATTATGGAAAAGAATACATGCTAGATAAACAACCGTGATAGCAGATGCATGTCTGTTGTCCCTCTTGTGATTGTCATCCCTGATGACTGATCTAATCAGCGCCAGCTTTATATAAATAACCAGCACCTGGCTGGCTCTTCGCTAAAGGCCAACTATGGATGTTTCTGATTTGCTCAACAACCTAAACGACAAACAACTAGAAGCTGTAGCGGCGCCGCGCGGTAATTTGTTAGTTCTGGCCGGTGCTGGAAGTGGAAAAACACGAGTACTGGTGCACCGTATCGCCTGGCTGCTATCGGTGAAAAAATGCTCACCTTATTCGATAATGGCAGTCACTTTTACTAACAAAGCGGCGGCTGAAATACGCCATCGTATCGAACATCTGATGGGCTCTAGCCAGAGCGGCATGTGGATCGGTACCTTTCATGGGTTGGCTCATCGCTTATTGCGTGTCCACTATCAGGACGCTAATCTGCCGCAGGATTTTCAGATACTTGATAGTGAAGATCAACTGCGCTTGTTAAAGCGCATTATCCGTGCCATGAATCTGGATGAAAAACAGTGGCCATCGCGCCAGGCAATGTGGTGTATTAGAGACAAAAAAGACAAGGGACTTCGTCCGCAGTATGCGGAAAGTTACAGCAATCCGGTTGAGGCGACCTGGCAACGCATCTATCTGTCCTATCAGGAAGCATGTGACCGCGCCGGGCTAGTAGATTTCGCTGAGCTGTTGCTGCGTTCTCATGAATTGTGGTTGAACAAGCTGCATATTTTATGTTACTATCGCCAACGTTTTACCAATGTCCTTGTGGATGAATTCCAGGATACTAACCAAATCCAATACGCTTGGCTTCGCATGCTCGCCGGCGATAATGGTAATGTGATGATCGTCGGAGACGATGATCAGGCGATTTATGGCTGGCGTGGAGCACAGATAAAAAATATTCAGCGTTTTCTGGATGATTTTCCCGGCGCGCAGACCATTCTATTGGAACAAAATTATCGTTCCACCAGCAATATCTTACAAGCCGCTAATACCCTTATTTCCCATAACGATGGCCGGCTAGGGAAAAATCTGTGGACCGAAGTCGCTTCAGGCGAACCGATCACTCTTTATTGTGCCTTTAACGAAGCGGATGAAGCGCGCTTTGTGGTTCATCGCATCAAGGTGGGTCAGGAGCAGGGTCGGGCGCTCAAGGACTTCGCCATCCTCTATCGTAACAACACTCAGTCGCGCGTGCTGGAAGAGGCGTTGCTGCAAACTGGGTTGCCTTATAGAATTTATGGCGGTGTGCGTTTTTTCGAGCGTCAAGAAATCAAGGATGCGATCGCTTATTTGCGCCTTATCGCTAATCGCAGCGACGACGTTGCCTATGAGCGAGTGGTCAATACGCCTACGCGTGGCCTTGGAGATCGTACCCTAGATAGGGTACGACAAGTCGCCTGTAACCGTCAGATTACGCTGTGGCAATCGAGTCGAGCTCTACTCGCAGAGCGCGTGCTAGTCGGTCGCGCTGCCGGCGCTCTACAACGGTTTTTAGAGCTGATTGATACACTGGAAAAAGAGACAGCGGGGCTATCATTGTGTGTGCAAACCGATCAAGTGATAAAAAAGTCCGGCCTATGGTGCATGTATGAACAGGAAAAAAGCGAAAAAAATCAAGTGCGTATCGAGAACTTGAAAGAATTGGTCACTGCTACCCGTCAGTTTAGTCATAACGATAACGATAAAGAGTCAGATTTTCTGCCGTTGCAAGCGTTCTTATCTCACGCCGCACTGGAGGCTGGTGAAGGCCAGGTCAACACCTATCAGGATGCAGTGCATCTAATGACGCTGCATGCCGCCAAAGGATTAGAATTTTCTCAAGTGTTTATTGTTGGTATGGAAGAAGGCATTTTCCCCAGCCAGATGTCGCTAGACGACGATGAGCGTTTGGAGGAAGAACGCCGTCTGGCGTATGTCGGCGTTACCCGTGCGATAGATAAGCTAACCATTACTTATGCGAAAACCCGCTGGCTATACGGAAAAGAAGTTTCCCACCGACCATCGCGTTTCGTTAGCGAACTGCCGACAGCTTGTGTTGAAGAACTACAACTGCGTTCAAATGTAACCCGCCTGACTAGCCGACTACACATTAGTGTACCTTTAAACGAAAAGGATTTTACCCTTGGACAGCGAGTGCGTCATCCAAAATTTGGCGAGGGTACGGTAGTTAATCTAGAGGGAAGCGGTAAACATATCCGTCTGCAAATTGCATTTCAAGGCCAGGTTTTTAAATGGTTAGTGGCGGATTACGCCCGACTGGAAACCATTTGACCAGCTGACATGCGTCATGCTTTCTTTTGTACAAAAACTGGATAAACGATTTTTTATTTACAGCCTTTTCTCGGCGTGTACGCAATTGTTAGAGCGTCTACTCTTTCGCAGCTCTCGCTCTTTAGTAGTCTGCACTTAGCAAAATTCCTTACTTCATATTTCTCTGCTCCAATGCGTTGTTTACTGTGAAGGAAAGGAAACGATGCTTAACATTTTCACTTGGAAAACCATCGTTTATCGCGTCTTGACGCTGATTAATAAGACGCGATACACCTAAGGTGCGCTGCAGGTCTATCTTATCGAGTCTGTCCATTCTTTTTTTATGCCGATGATGACGATCATGCGGCAACGCCGCCGTGTATTTGCTATCTTAGATAGTTGGTTTTACAGTCTATGCGAATGTGAACCGTCGGCATTTCGACTGTAACCGCTACTGGATACATTCAAACAAAATCAAGCAATTTGCAGATAAAATTGAAAATATTTATAGTGACTTAGAAACGTTAAGTCTAGTCATCATGAATGGACATTAGCAATGAATATTATAATACGCTCTCCATGCTCTCTGAGCTTAAAGCAAGTGTAAGAGGTGCTACGTAGAGAGTCGTTGCTTCCCATAACGAATTTTTATTCAAAAATTGAACTATTTTGGTGCAGACGGCAAAATCGGTGATTTTTCTATCGCCGATCTTAGTTTCATCCAGTTAGTGTATCGTACTTGTATTTAATTCATACATAGCCAGGCTACCTGCGGCAAGAAACGCCGAAACCTAGATAAATATACTTTCATTGAATAAAACCTATGCTATGTAATAGCCTTTGTGCATTGTTCGATCAAAAGCAATTATATACCCCTAATGGGGCAGAGTTCTATTTTATATTTCTGGTCGATACTCTTTAGATGCTGTTGTTGCAAGATTTCCGCCTAAATCACACAAATGTTAGTGATTCTTTTTAGGGAAATACATAATAGGAAAGTGTATGAACAGTTCGAAACTGAATGTTTGAAACCCTTTGCAAATAACGCTTCCAGCAGCGTGCTATTGCTTCAGATGCCTCTACGACGATCGAAAACCAATGCAATCAGTCCGACTAGTGGCGTTACAATCCATAGCGGCCAGGAGCCGGTACGGGCGTAGGGGGTCATCCCCTTCGTCGGGGTTACTCGAATATTGAGGACGTCTCGAGTAAATTGCGGCAATTGCGCTTGCGGCGTTCCGTCGGCGTTAATAACCGCAGTAATGCCGTTATTAGTACTACGCAGTAGTGGCCGTCCAAGCTCCAGGGCACGCATGCGCGCCATTTGGAAGTGCTGCCATGGGCCAATAGAATGCCCGAACCAAGCGTCGTTTGACACTGTTAGCAGGAAGTCGGTATCGGGGAGGAAATTATCCCGCACTTGACTACCTAAAATAATCTCATAACAGATGATAGCAGTGAGTTTCATACCGGCCACTTGTAGCTGTGGTTGTAAATAATTCCCCTGATTGAGTGATGACATCGGCAGATTGAATAACGGTGCTAGCGGCCGTAGTAAAGATGCCAACGGCACGGTCTCACCAAAAGGTACTAAATGATGCTTGTTGTAGCGATTTTTAGAGAGATATCGATAGGGTGTGGGTTCACCCAACACAATAATGCTGTTGTAGTAATCGTAACTGTGTAAGGTAGGCCGCGCGTCGATAATACCGGTAATTAACCGGGTATGTCTTCGTCTGAGCTGTTCATCAAACCGAGTCAAAAAGGCATTTTGGGCAATTTCATTATCAGGTATAGCCGATTCTGGCCAGATAACCATCTGCGCCTCATTAAGCGTTGACAGAGTGAGCTGTGAATAAATATCCAGCGTCGGTGCCACTTGATTCGTCTCCCATTTCATCGACTGAGTAATATTACCTTGCACTAATGCAACGTTAATGGCCCGCTCTGGCTGTGGCTGATACCAATATAGTGAATGCGGAAGTAAGCATGGCAGCAACAGCAGCGCTAGCGCGGCAACAGCCGGCAATAGGCGCCGCCGCGCTAGCCCATAGACCGCCACCCCGCTTATCATCATTAGCATGAACGTGATCCCTTGTACGCCGAAGAGGGGCGCAATGCCTTTTAATGGGCCGTCTATTTGACTATAGCCGAATCCTAGCCAAGGAAAGCCGGTCAGTACCCATCCGCGTAAAAATTCAGTGACCGACCACAGAACCGGTGAGCCAAGCGATAACCGCCATAGATTGGTACGTGGCCATAGCTTTGCTAGAAAGACGGAGAACAGCATGGGATAAAGCGCCAGATAGGTGATAAGCACCACCACCAGCGCCACATTGACTAAGCTAGGCAAACCACCGAACTGAGCGATGCTGACGTAAAGCCAATTGATACCGGTGCCGAACAGACCGAAGCCCCATATAAAGCCCAACCGGCCGACTTGCCACCAGGTGTTGCAATGAAGCGTTACAGCTAGCAAGCCACCCAGCGAAACTATACCAGCAGGCCAGAAATCGTAAGGTGAAAATGCTAAAGTACCGCAGGCACCAGTAATAAGCGCTAGCAGTGCGCGGAAGCGATAGCATATAGACAACAAAATGATAGTCATGGAGGGATAAATCTTCCATGATAAGATACGGTGATTTTTCAGATATTATAACGTAATCATACGTTGACTATTGGCTACTTGCCACATTATAGCAACGTTTGGCACAGAATGCTTTCAGCATACCGTTTGCTTTCCGTCGGCACTACGGACCCGCCAAGCGCAGAATTTTCTCATGGATCTTATCTTCGCTGATTTAGCATGAGGTATAAGACCTTTTAAAACTGAATCGTTGCTCATAACGTTTAGTCAGTTTTACTTTCTAAAGACTGTCGCATAAGTTAAAGAAAAGCATAAATTATTTTTTAAGCACAATACATGAAAGATAGCCATCTGCTTTAGGTTTCGTTAGATAGTATAATTCGCCTCTTTATCCGCAAGATATGGATTTTGGTAACCGAGCTTTTGCATTATCCCGATTTCTAGCGTTTCCATTTTTAGGGCTGTTTTATCATGGATATGATCATGTCCTAACAAATGCAACGCACCGTGAATAACCATATGTGCCCAGTGGGCTTCTAGCGTTTTCTCTTGTTGCTGTGCTTCACGCTCCACTACCTGACGACAAATTAATAAATCACCCAGAAACGGCAGTGCCACTTCCGGTGGTGCTTGAAAAGGAAAGGAAAGTACATTGGTGGGACGATTTTTTTTGCGGTAAATCATATTAAACTTCTGGCTCTCTGCTTCGTCTACAAGGCGTATAGTGATCTCCGAATAGTCGAGAAACAGCGGTAGTACGCTTTGCAGCCAGCGCAAAAAAACCATCTTTGTAGGCAAACCATGTGTTTTATCGCAGGCTAACTGCAGGTCAAGTATAACGTTGCTCATGCATCAGTCTCACTAGACTCACTAAAAATAATAAACTTTGACAGGACAGTATTTTGTCCCAAGCGCTCTCGTTTGCGTTTTTGAATAGACACGCTCCTGCGTATCGTGTCTTTGAAATTTCACGTCTGCCAGCGCTTTTATCATGTGATATGAATCACCTTACCGGTGATAATCGCGTTGATATTAGAACCGATGCGGGTCTGGAATAAGCGAAACGAGCATCTATATATTAATAGATATGATTAAATAATTTTATTATGTGTCGATTTTAATCTTAAAAAGCAACTGTATAACTGATTAAGTACAATAGGACTATATAAACAGGCCACGCATAAGTTATGTAAGTCTATGTTATATTGTAGTAAAGTGTGATGTAAAGCTGTACCTGCAGGTTGTGTTTATAACACGTTATAACTCCTGTTCGTTATCGAGGCACTTAACCGGATATACAAAAACTGCTTTTTAATGTAGTAATAAATGGTTGTGAACGCAATGATGCTGAGTATTATTACATTAACCTCAATACTATTCTAGTATATGTAAACATTATGACAAAGTAACTTTTCAATATCCGCTGTAAAACAGATAAACAATGATCTTATGTGCATAGATGATTCTTGCTAACTACTTATGCTAATGATCACACAAGCAAACAAGCACTGTCGAAGCGAGACATATACAGATGCTATAAAATTATTAATACTATTAAATAAATTTAACAAAGTCCTGTTGAACTCTACTAGTTATGTTGTAAGTAAATATACTCAGAAGATAGAACAACATCGTTTAAATTTACGTACTGACATTAAATGTTTGTGTAAAACTATTTGTTTTTTAAAATTAAAAAACAATACATGGTAAAATTGTTAAATGATATAACACACCATTATCATTAAGTATGAGTCAAGACTGCGATGAGCAAAGATAATGTTAACCTCTAAAATATGTATTTTAAAAAATAAATATATAGAATATCAATAATATTGAATCACAACTGCGTTCATAAAATGCCAATAAAAAAGACGTTTGATAAATCATTTTATCTACCTGACAAACAGAATATATTTATAATTTTACTATTGTAAATATTTATAAAGAATCATCATTTGGGTATTGCAGAAAAGAAACTAGCTCTCTACTATTACTAGAATACTTTCTTTATAATGTTTGAGATTTAATCGATGAGCGAATCACTCAAGATCCTTAATAACATCCGTACTTTACGCACACAATCCAAGGAATGCACTTTAGAAATTCTTGAAGACATGCTGGAAAAACTAAAGGTTATTGTCGGTGAACGTCGTGAAGAAGATAATCAAGCTCGGGCTAAAATTGAGGAGCGTATGCGTAAATTACAGCAATATCGTGAAATGTTAATTATCGATGGGATCAACCCGAATGAGTTGCTGCAGTCGACAAGTTTTTCTAAATCCGATAGTAAAAAAAAACGTGCCGCTCGTCCGGCGAAATATCAGTACACCAATAAAAACGGCGACGTTAAAACTTGGACTGGTCAAGGCCGCACCCCTATTGTAATTAAAAAAGCGATTGATGAAGAAGGCAAAACACTTGAGGATTTTTTGCTGTAACCGCCTACTTACCTATAAGGTACGTCCGAAGTAAGTCTATTTGTTATCGCTTTGATCGCTCATTCCTACCTACGTTTGTGTTTCAAACCGCAATTAACCTTCCCAATTGGGGAAGCTGGTTTATTTAGTTATTTTGTGCCACCACGACGTCGACAAAGAAAGTGATTACTAACTTAAGCGTCCAGAGCTAGCAATTCCTCCAGCGGCCAACGCGGCCGTACTGTCACCGCCAAACTCGCCTGAGTCCCAACCTGTAGCCGCACCATGCCAACATAAGCGGTCATCGCACCGTTATCTGTACAAAACTCAGGACGGGCGTAAAATGCTTCTCCGCCACGTTGGCGGATCATTTCGTCCATACTCGTACGTAGCAATTGATTGGCGCTCACGCCTCCGGCCATCACCAACCTCTGGAATCCGGTTAGATCGAGCGCCCGCCGGCATTTTATCATGAGCGTTTCTACAACCGCTTCCTCAAATGCCCTCGCCACGTCAGCGCGCGTCTGGTAATTATTAGCATCGGTGTACACGACTGTGTTAGCAACAGAGGTTTTCAATCCAGAAAAGCTGAACTCCAGTCCAGGACAGTCGGTCATCGGTCGTGGAAATTTATAACGTCCCGGCACGCCTTGCTGTGCTAGACGTTCAAGCATCGGGCCACCAGGATAGCTGAGTCCAAGCAGCTTGGCTGTTTTATCAAAAGCTTCTCCGGCAGCATCATCGACAGACTCCCCCAACAATTGATATTCACCAATACCTGTCACAGCAATAAGCTGAGTATGACTACCAGAGACTAACAGTGCCACGAACGGGAATGCTGGTGGATTTGCTTCTAACATCGGTGCTAGCAAATGTCCCTCCATATGGTGAACACCAATAGCTGGTATGCCCCAGGCATAGGCTAACGCACGACCGATAGTAGCCCCAACCATTAATGCGCCTACCAGTCCGGGACCGGCAGTATAGGCTATCCCATGAATATCCGACGCCTGCAGGCCCGCTTCAGCTAGAGCTTCTTGAATAAGCGGCACGGTTTTACGGACATGATCACGGGACGCCAGCTCTGGCACTACGCCACCATAATCGGCGTGAAGTTTTACTTGGCTATAAAGTTGATTAGACAATAAACCTTGTTGTCGATCATAAATTGCCACGCCGGTTTCATCGCATGACGTCTCAATGCCTAAGACACGCATAATCTTTACTACCTTATTTAGATTTATTAATTTTCTATCTTTTGTTTTGAGATGCATGCAGCAAAGATTAAAGATTAATGTTATCTGCTCTCAGCCGATGCAGTCCATATAATAGTTATTTGGTATCATGAGCTCAATTGCTATTAAAGGTTATCTCGGAGAGACGCTCTACTAAATAGACACCAGATTGTAGTCGATATGACAATACATTGCACAAGTCTTGGATATTCGTTATAAATTACGTTGAAGCAAGTTGTCGATAGTATCGAATCTCATACTTTAATCAGTATCTACTGAAAATAAACGAAAAATGATCTTGCGTACGTAAGAAGGACAAAGCTCACTGGCTGTGTTATATTTAACATAACGTCAAGCGTCTTTCTCACGAAATTATTTACTTTTAGTCACGACTGCCTTAGTTGGGCAATAAGTATCCTGACACCTTTAATACCAGAATCATCAAGTATGTTATATCGATTTCGTAGGTAAAACTTTCAAAACTGATGTTGATACATATTTATCTTTCTAACAGCTATAAGAAACCAGGATTTGTTCTTTGCCAACAGCGATCAGAAAAGTCATGTCAGTACATGTGCTCACAAAATATCCTCTTGTAAAGAAATATCATCATTTTATATTTTATAGTAATCTTTTATAAAAAACATGGTTGTGCTGTTCTATTTGTTTGAATCAACTTTATCTTTAAGCTAATAATGATGTTATCGTCTTGTGACGACAATGCTTAGGTACACGCTAAAAATTATCACGGTCTTTAGGAAACGAAACAATGACTACGACTATCGAAAAAATTCAGCAACAGATTGCCGATAATCCAGTTCTTCTATACATGAAGGGTTCGCCAAAATTACCTGGATGCGGTTTTTCAGCTCAGGCAGTACAGGCGTTGTCTGCCTGTAGCGAACACTACACCTATGTGAATGTGCTGACACATTTGGATATCCGCGAGGAACTTCCGAAATTCGCCAACTGGCCGACCTTCCCACAATTGTGGGTAGATGGCACGCTCATCGGAGGATGCGATATCATTATCGAAATGCATAAATGTGGTGAACTGCGGCCACTTATTAAAGAAACTGCGGTAAAATATAGTTATCGATCCAGATTATAAAGTAATATTTATTGAATTTATCCTTCGGATGTTATCTTTTTGCATTTGTATTAAAACTAATGAAGTTTTCTGTAATGTTCATGTGCGACATCAAAAGCTCAATTTTTATTTTATGCTATCAAGGTGCTCAACTAGACATACATTAGATAATCGTCATTGTAATGAATAGTGCTAGAAATTAACTTCAATACTAAGTACTGATATGTGATTATCAACATCAAATAGACAATAACAATTGTCCTTTTTAAGTACATCATAGCAGTTACTATCAACAACTTGCGTTGTTATGCATCAAAAACTATTTATTGCTAAAGCGACATTGTAATATTTTATAAATACAGCCTATATATGTAGAGTTGCACTCCTTATATCAAAGGATAATTACATCGCACTCCTCTAGCTCCACTACAATGAGGTGAGATCACATTGATTTGATCATATGCCTTTTAAAAAACCAAAAACTCAGTAATTCTAAGTTACTGTTTTCCTGGTGGAGTTGCATGTGCATACCATATTTTGGTTTGCAGTTGACTCCTTTGGCAAGTCTGTAGAACTCTACAAGCCACTGTATTAAATGTTAAAAAATTTCTAAGTGGCATACTCTTCTGTATGCATCAATCTCAATCTTTTCATATCTGATTTGAAAGTAAGATTTTTAATAATCGATGCTTACACTTTGACTTAATCAAAGTAAAATCGACGGGATTCAAAATACTAAATAAATATTCTGTTATTCAGCACTATTCTCTTTATTTGTTCTACTAAAGAAGTAATGACTTCTTTCCATCAGTGACCATTTTAAATAATTCGCAAACCTTATAGCTTGCGCTGATATTTTATAAAATGTACGGCTACCTTGTTTCATTTGTTTCCAATTAATAAGAACAACCAATGCTTGTTTACGCGTGACAACGGCCCCCTAGATTTTTGAAATCACTTATCATGCTAATATGGGTTCTTGGCGAATTGTAATCGTAATTTAAATATACTCTTTTATTATTTTGATTTTGTGATAATGTCGCGGCATTATCTCGTTTACAGTCAGATGAAAATTATCAAAGGTCGATGTTGTGCCGGCAACCTTGAATCTTAAGGGTACCGGTGTAAGTCTTATCGGTAGTAACGATATTTTTATGGTAGATGTATTAAAAATGACACTAGATATGTAAATGAATATCTTTGGTTATATAGATAAAGAAAATTTTACCTCTAGCATTGTCAACAGCGCTGATTTCAGCGATATTGATGTTGTATTTCATGAAGCGCCTGTTCTTGCACGACTGAGTAGAACGGCAATTATATGATTGATAATAACTCCGCGGAAATTTACAGCGACAGAACGGCACATTTTAGGGCAGCTTTCACCTGAACAACCAAATTAACGCCGGGAAAAATCAGTAATTGTTTCTGGAAGAAAACATGTAACAACGTTACAGCAGTAAATCTATAGTTATGGAAAATACGAGATTTTCAACTTCGGCATTGGTCGGAGAGTTTATCCACCTAGGGTATCGAATAACATTGTTCGGCTCCGCTAAAGATCAAGTTGTCTGTAAAGCTGTTGTCACCGGACCGAAGGTGCGCACGTAGCCATTGTTATAATCTGCCGGACAGACTTCACTAATAACGGTTCTAAACTAATGCACGTGCCAACACGCTAGATCGTTCTCTTGTCCGCTACACGGACTGAGTAGTCTTGGGTCTTGCCCAGCGCTTTCCCATCAAGCGCGGGTGATTTATGTAATAAGTGATTACCAAAAATTCATAAATGTAACGACGAACAAGGCTATTCATCAGAGCCTGATCGCGATTTAACTTCTCGTATGTAACTATAGCTATTATTAGCTTCCCAATATTTCAATTAGTGAAGTATTGTGTTCGAGCTGATCGGTGTGACATGTACAATGCAAGAATCCGTTTTAACTAGGTTCTCGAAGAGAATCTTGCTCAAATCCCTACCTAACATCTGACAGTGCAGATGATCCGATAACGATTCTGCTTTTAGTGAAAAACTAGGCCGATCCGGCAACACACTAAGAACGCTATGACTTCAAATGCCAGCTAAAATGTGAGCGCTATGATGTGGTTATTAATGCACAAGGTTTGATGAGAAGTGCAGACTAAATTACCCGCGTTGCATACGGAAAGTACGTGTGCATTTGGTTTTACAGCTGGCGTTACGACCTGAACAAGAAGCAGCACGCTATCGAGCGCAATTTATACATTGAACTTGACGACAACTCGGCCTAAATAGTGTGGCGAAGCTGATGCTTGAACGTTGTATTGCGTGCTTTAAGCAATAATTACTTATGGAAACGCGCCGACAACTTGTTTACCATCGCCAGATGCTGCTGTTTTACTTGAATGACAGCGACTGCATTATAATTTAATGATTATTGAATTGTAACGTAAGATAAACTGATGGACAATGTTGCGCGTTGATATCATCAACGCTGTGATTTTCTGCAGAAGTATCAGAAACATATGCTTGCACGTCCGGCGTAAGATAATCTGAAACAATTGGCATATGAATAGTGTATCGAGAATTAGATGGTCAGCATCAGACTTATACCGTACCACAATTCCTTATTGCACAATGTAACGATGAGTGAGGCACATGGCTTAGCGGAGTAGGTTGCTAACATATAAATAGTATTGTCGCATATGGTTGAATCTACCCACTTCTGCGCGAACGTTGAGCAAAGCATGTTACATCTGCCGACGCTTATTTAGATATCCTGACTCTTGACATCAGGCTGATACAATGTGATAAGCTACCTTACGTTTCACTAAGCAAGTGTCTGCGAAATACACAGCGGTCGCCTCCGTATCTGACAGCCAACAACAAAAACAATGATGTAGCGATAATGTATAATGATCCATTATCTGGCCTGCCCCAAATTTAATCCAGTGCTCTTTTCTTTTGGCCTGGTTTCCTTGAACTTATACGGTCTGATGTATCTGGTGGGCTTTATATTTGCCATGTGGATGGCAGTACGGCGTACAAATCATCCCGGTAGTGGCTGGACTAAGCAAGAAGTCGAAAGCCTCCTTTATGCCAGTTTTTGGGGAGTTTTTTTCGGTGGACGTATCGGGTATGTCTTGTTTTATAACCTATCTCTATTTCTCGATAATCCCTTTTATCTATTTCGAGTCTGGAACGGTGGTATGTCATTCCACGGTGGTCTGATTGGTGTGATAGTGATAATGCTGTGGTTCTCTTACCGTACTCGCCGTCATTTTTTCCAAGTAGCTGATTTTGTTTCGCCAATGGTGCCATTCGGATTAGGAGCGGGTCGTTTAGGTAATTTTATTAACGGCGAACTGTGGGGGCGGGTGACCACAGTGCCATGGGCGATGCTATTTCCAGGCTCCATGAAAGAGGATATAGCACTGCTGACGAGTAATCAGAAGTGGCAAGTGCTATTTGAGCGCTACGGAATGTTACCCCGTCACCCATCTCAGCTCTACGAGTTGTTCCTTGAAGGAATAGTGCTATTTATTATTCTTAATCTGTTTATCCGTAAGCCGAGACCTATTGGCAGCGTCTCCGGTTTGTTTCTGATTTGCTACGGCGCATTTCGCGTTTTCGTTGAGTTTTTCCGCCAGCCAGATGCTCAATTAGGTTTATTTAGCGACATCATTAGCATGGGGCAGATTCTGTCGCTACCGATGATTCTGGCCGGTATAATTATCATGATCTGGGCTTACCGCTGTCGCTCCCAGCGACAGCCTCTTTGAGATATTATGCAACAGTATTTAGATTTAATGCGTAAAGTGCGTATACAAGGTACGCCAAAAGCAAACCGTACTGGTACTTGGACCCTATCAATATTTGGCCATCAGATGCGCTTTAATTTACGCCAGGGATTTCCATTGGTGACTACAAAACGCTGTCATTTGCGGCTAATCATCCATGAGTTACTGTGGTTTCTTAATGGCGACACTAATATTGCTTATTTGCAGAAGAATAACGTTTCCATTTGGGATAAATGGGCAGATGACAACGGCGACTTAGGGCCGGTATATGGACGCCAGTGGCGCGCTTGGAGCACTTGCGACGGCCGCCAAATAGATCAGTTAGAAGAAGTGGTTCGTCAAATTAAGCAAGACCCGGATTCTCGTCGCATCATAGTTTCTGCTTGGAACGTCGGCGAACTGGACAAGATGGCCTTACCCCCGTGTCATACATTGTTCCAATTTTATGTTGCCGATAGCACTTTGTCATGTCAAGTTTATCAGCGTTCGTGCGATATTTTTCTCGGACTGCCGTTTAATATAGCCAGCTATGCCTTGCTAGTACATATGCTGGCGCAGCAGTGTAATTTGCAAGTCGGCGATTTCGTCTGGACGGGCGGTGATACTCATCTTTACAGTAATCATTTGCAACAGGCGGACTTGCAACTAACACGTAATCCGTTGTCGTTGCCGAAACTGCAGATTAAGCGCTATCCAAAGACATTGTTCAATTACCGTTTCGAAGATTTTGAGCTTATAGGATATAATCCATATCCAGTGATCAAAGCGCCGATAGCCGTTTAAGTTGCTACGACGCGCTAGTGTGGAGTGCACCTAGCTCTGGCAATATTATTTTAACATGAAGGATGCATGATTATGTGCCATTGATCTTATCGTGTATCGTTTTGTTTCGAATAATCTTACGAATAAAATATTTGATATTGGTGTCATAAAAATATGCTGTTTTAAGTATTAATAATTTTATAGCATTTATGCATTTATTGCTTTAAAACATAAAAACTCGTTTACTAATGCGGTTGTAAGCAAAATCCTGCTTTAATATAAATAACATAGTATAGCGAGTCTAATTTCCAATATTCGTGCCATATACTTGCATCCAGAGTCATTATTAAAAGACATCTCAATAGCGAAAATAAAGCAAGAACGTTTTTTAAATACAGCTCGTAAATGTAGTATTAAGCTTACAATGTCAAAATGCTTGATTTCTGTTAGAAAAATCGAGCCTTTGTTGAATAGTAAAAACAATCAATAAGACGGCTTATTACTTTATTAATTTTTTTGCATTAATACCCGGAACGAGATTTGAACTCGTACAGCCAAAGGCCGAGGGATTTTAAATCCCTTGTGTCTACCGATTCCACCACCCGGGTGTCACAAAACCAAAACTGGAGGCGCGTCCCGGAGTTGAACCGAGGTGGACGGATTTGCAATCCGCTGCATTTCCACTCTGCCAACGCGCCTTATCTCATCACTTGTCTTCACGCTACAGCCGTTTTATTGAAAAATTCATTAATCAGCACCTTGCAACTCACTGATCATAAAATAATGTACTTATTCTGTATTTCGGAATGGACGCAATTATCGCCGTCTTGAACAACGATGGCAAGCTCTTCTTAGTATGATGTTTAGATGATTAAATCACAACTAACTTAATCTCGCATTTGCCTATTCCGGAAAATCCATCAGTTTTTGAAACTGCGCATCCAACTTTGAAATTCGTCGGTTGAAGACACGCTAAAACAGTCCCTCTCAGGAAGCGTCATCTTTACTCGTTACGAAGGATTGTGCTCACTATACTACCGTTGGTAACAACGGTATCACCATGGCTGTTATCATCAATGAAGCACAGGCAAAAAATGACGGATCTCAGATTATAGATAGCATCTGATTACATGTCACAGTCCTTCTCTACTCCCACCATTTATATACCAGCATGAAAAACATGCAATATAAAAATACTTAATACTATTAAGTGTATTAAATATAACTTTCTATATGACTAATGCATAGCTTATTTATAAGATATGTTTGGGCTCAAGCAGCTATATAGTAAGTCAAAAGATATTCAGCGAATAGAACGACATTACTTAAATTTACGTACCACATCAAAGGTTTCCTCGTAAGTTTATTTACTTTCAAAATCGAAACAATACATAATACAATCATTGAATGGTATCATTGTTAGTAAATCCGAGTCACAATTACTGACATTACTTTTATTTTTTAATGCTAACTTTGATCCAATACGTTTTGGGTTATAATTAGCGTTAAGATAATATTATACGTGCAATACTATTGTCATAGCGTAACGGAAACGCATGAATTGATTGGGACAGGGTTTACCAAAAACACGACAAGGACAAAATCGGAGGGCTAGAGAGGAAGGTTTGCAAAAGAAGAGATAGCGCGAAGGCGTACTCGGCAAAATAGTTGAGGTATAGTGAAAACGCTTACCTTAAGAACCAACTAGATAGAGTGTTCATACTCTCCACAAGAAACGTCGGCTACCTGGAACGAAATTCATCGGTAACTCTCCGATGAGAAGCGTGATTTCATCCTCTCTTTTATCGTACAAGGAGGAGTGCTAAATTTTCTAAAGCGTCTCGTGCATCCCGATGAACCATTAAAGAACATCAGGCCCATAGTTCGCCTGGAAAGGCTAACATTTTAATTAGCGCTTTTGTGAGTGTCAAATCAGTTTTCCTAGCTCAATAAAATCACCTGAATGTACTTGCATTACAGTAAGGTCATCGTATTTCGCGATGTGTTTATTTAAATGGTGCAGCGTGATGAAAAATATTATGATGACCAAATTTTAAATGCCGCCTAATTGTTCAAGTGTAAGCGAACAAAAAAGAATGTGAACTCCGATAAATTTTATCGGATACATCAAATAACAAGATTCAACGATCACTACCTATCGTTAACTTTCGGAATTAATCTTTAAGTTGCAAGATAGGAGTGAAGCTATTTTAGCTATTACATCTGCAAACGGTGTTTCGAGGCGCTTAAGCAAACATACAACCAAACTATATAAAGTACATTTAAGGAAATGACGTAAAAGTTGATCTTAAAGGACAATCTTATATCACATAAGCCCTCGCTATATAACTAATGTAACAACGGATCATTTAAATTTACGTACTCACAGCAAACGTTTTTATTGTAAAGCCATTGGTTTTTAAACCAGAATCGATGCATGACAAGATTAAGTTTGATACTATCGACAATCTACTTTTGTATAATAAATAAAATAACACGCAGCTTGTTAATGCAGCATTAAGTGTTCGATGCCAAATGACTATCAAACTCATCGGTTTAGATAATATCTATCTTTGCTATGTGCGTTTAAAAAATAGGGAAGATTGAAAATCAATAACACTGACTCTAACAGAAGTAATCTTATGTCACCAAGGTCCTTAGTCCGTTTCACCACTTTGTAAAATAAGATGCTTCTTTGAGCGGTCGATTACATTTAATCGTTTTATTCGCAAAATTTATTCTCATTAGAAAATAGTTTGTGTAATACTTGTCATGCTACATGGAAATTCATTCAATCTAGAGGATATTAATAATGAATCGTACTAAACTGGTAGTGAGCGCGATAATTCTGGGTTCCACTCTGCTGGCTGGTTGCTCTAGCAACGCTAAAATCGATCAGCTGTCCTCCGATGTTCAGACTCTGAACGCCAAAGTTGACCAGAGCAGCAACGACGTGAATGCTTTGCGTTCCGACCTACAGTCCGTTAAAGACGACGCAGCTCGTGCTAACCAACGTCTGGACAACCAAGCTACTTCTTACCGAAAGTAAGAGTGCCGGTCTCGAATTGGGAATGGCGCACAAAGTGCGCCATTTTTATTTGTTCAACGAAAGCTACTAACGCCTGATTTCCCTCTCTCATTCGTACGTTAGCAAACATTGAGCACGGTTACTGATGCATGGCAGCCAGAGCGCGAATTCTCCGGAGCATAGCTTCCAACCCTTGCGATCGAGAGGGTGTTAAGTGCTGGTTAAGAGCCAGCGCGTCGAAAAAGGGCCGTACATCACAGACAACAATTTTTTCTGGCGTTAGTCCTTGATAAAAGATAAATGCCATAGCGATAAGTCCTTTTGCAATAACCGCATCGCTGTCGCCGTATAGCTGGACGCTGCCATCAGCTTGAATCGACAAGACAATCCATACTTGGTTTTGACAGCCGGCTATTAAATTAGCCGGCGTACGCATCTCTGCTGAGAGCATCGGTAATTGCCCGCCTAATTCGATGATATATAAATACTTCTCTTCCCAATTACCACAGCGGGAGAAATTGTGCAGCAACTTATCTTTATCAGGAAGATCTGCCATCGTTATGTGCTCCTGTCGGCTATGATCCTAATAAACGCTGCACTTGCACAAGACCAGCCACTAGTCGGTCAATATCATCTCGATTAGTATACATCGCAAGTGATGCACGGCACATACTTGTTATTTGAAAATAGTCCATCAGTGGCATGGCGCAGTGGTGACCAGTGCGAATGGCGATGCCATATTGATCAAGGAGATTGCCAACATCATAAGCATGATGTTTCCCTAAATTGAAAGCGATAATGCCGATGCGATGGGCAGGTCCATACAGAATTAAGTCCGGCACCTGTTGCAACGCTTCGAGCGTATAGCGCATCAACTCGTGCTCGTAGGCTTGAATACTGTCTAGTCCCACTTGTTCAATATAATCAATTGCAGCGCCTAGCCCTATTATACTGGCGGTATTAGGCGATCCTGCTTCAAAACGCCAAGGCGCTTTGTTAAAGGTAGTGCCTTCGGTTAGACTGACAGATTGAATCATCGCACCACCGCCTTCCCAAGGCGGCATAATGTCCAGTAACGCTTTTCTAGCGTAGAGAACGCCAATACCTGTCTGACCATAGAGCTTATGACCTGAAAAAACATAAAAGTCGCAATCCAACGTTTGCACGTCCACTTTCTGATGCATGACGCCCTGCGCGCCGTCAACTAGCACCATAACATCGTTGGTTGTACGTACTTCAGAAATAAGTTTCGACAGCAGATTAGGGGTACCAAGAACATTGGATATCTGGGTGACGGCAAATAAACGCGTGCGATCATCAATTAACACCGGCAATTTGGCTATGTCGAGTGTGCCGTCGGGCAGCAGTGGAATATAACGCAGCGACAAGTGTTTCTTTTCAGCCAACATTTGCCAGGGCACAATATTAGCGTGATGTTCCATCTCGGTGATAAGAATATTATCGCCGGATTGAAGATACTGACAACCCCAGCTATTAGCTACTAGATTGATAGCCTCGGTAGCACCTTTAACAAATACAATTTCATCCGCCGAAGCAGCATGGATAAAACGCGCCACCTGTTGACGTACATTTTCCATGCGGGTCGTGGCTTCGTTACTTAAAGTATGAATACCGCGGTGCACAGCTGCGTATCCCTTACGATAATAGTCGCTTTCACAATCGATCACGACGTTAGGCTTCTGCGCACTCGCTGCACTGTCAAGATAGGTCAGCTGCTTATCGTTTATTTTCCGTGCCAACATGGGAAATTCAGACCGAATTCGTACAATTGGATAAGTCATGTCACCCCCTCATCTAAAGCATCGGTGATACGCGCCAGTACTATATTGCGTACCCCTTCGTGTCCGATCGTTTCTGTTACTTCCTCCGCGAAAGCGTAAATAATCATCTGCTGGGCATCTTTGTAAGTGATGCCACGTGAACGCAGATAAAACATCTGTTTTTCATCGATTTGCACCACAGTGGCGCTATGACTACACTTGACGTCATCGGCATAAATTTCCAGATGCGGTTTGGTGTTCACTTCCGTCAGACGATCTAGCAGAAGATTATTATTTGCCATCTGACTGTCAGTTTTAAGCGCATGCTTGGCTACTTTAATCAAGCCGTTGAACACGCCCTTACCACGATCGCGAGCAACTATTTTATGTAGTTGTCGACTTAAACAATGACCCTTATTATGCTCAAGATAGGTGCGGATATCACTGATGCCCTTCCCTGACGGCAACAGTAAACTGTTTATTGTAAGATTAGAACCCTCACCGTTCAGCTGTGCGCTAATTTGATGTTGGGTTAATTCTGCACCGAGAATAAACGTGCTACTTCGCACCGTCGCATCCCGGTCTATGATGATATCGTTATGGCTAAAGTGGTAGCTTGCGCAGCTTTCAAAAGCTAATTCAATTTGGGTCAGGTTCGCATTATCACCGACCGAAAAAGTGGTACGGGCACCACTGAAATGTTTCTGAGAATCAATACTAGTGAAATGTTCAATGATTTGTCCTTTCGCACAAGACTCGATATCAATATGATGACGGTAATACAATGTGTTTAAGGCTTCTTTATCCTCACTACCCTGACTGATATGTAGCAAATACAGCGGGCGCTTCGCCATCTTGCCAGCTGGAAGGCGAATGCGGGTGGTCTCCTGACTGAGGCTTTCAATTAAATGCAAAAACACCTCTGTCTGAATAGGTGCAGACAACGCGCGACGGGTAGCCCCTTCTTCTATCTTAATTTGCCACAACCCGGTATCGTTATCGCTTAACGCCGGTGCAAAACGGCCATTGATAAATACTAATCGGTAGGCATCCATAGTCAGACTGAGAGTATCGCGCACGGTAGAGGATACCGCACGGGTGGTGACATACGCAAAGCGATGTGCCAACAGTTTGTCAAGTGGAGTATATTTCCAGTATTCATTTTGACAGGTAGGCAGTCCTAGGCGTTCAACAGCTTGCCAATGGGCGTAAGCTTCGACGGAACGCGCTGTACTTTGACTGGCGAACAATTGGCGCCATTGACTCAGTGCACAGATGTTACTATTATTCGGTAAGCCAGCCATAACCTTTCTCCTCGAGCCGTTTCACTAGGGAAAAATCACTAGATTTCACAATGCGGCCCTGATATAACACATGAACGTGGTCTGGTTGAATATATTCCAGAATGCGTTGATAATGGGTGACGATAATAAAAGAACGTTTGCCGTCACGTAAAATATTTACGCTGTGGGCGATAATCTTTAGCGCATCGATATCTAGACCAGAGTCTGTCTCATCTAAAATACATAGATTCGGCTCCAGCGCTGCCATTTGCAGGATATCGTTACGTTTTTTCTCGCCGCCAGAAAATCCCACGTTTACTGACCGGGTCAGCAGATCGACCGGCATTTTCAATAATTTAATCTTGACGTTGATAAAATCAGTAAAATCAAAGCGGTCAAGCGTCGGTTGTTTGCGGTACTTGCGCACGGCATTGACTGCTGTCTGCAGGAAAAATTGGTTGCTGACGCCCGGAATTTCTACTGGATATTGGAATGCCATAAACACACCTTCGCCAGCGCGCTCTTCTGGATTCAGTGCCAGCAAATCGCGGCCTTTGAATATAACTTCTCCGGAGGAAACCTTACAATCTTCTCTCCCGGCAATCGTTGCAGATAAAGTACTCTTGCCGGAGCCGTTCGGCCCCATAATGGCATGGACTTCGCCAGGTTTCACTTCTAGATTCAGTCCTTTAAGGATAACGTTCTCTTCCACGCTGACGTTCAAATTTTTAATCGATAACATCTTTTGCCTTTACCCGACTTATTGAGCTGTCCGGGTAGTACGGACTTAGCCCACGCTGTGTTCAAGGTTGATCATCAGTAATTTTTGGGCTTCTACGGCAAATTCCAGCGGTAGCTCGGAGAAAACGTCTTTGCAAAAGCCGTTGACGATCATTGCGATTGCATTGTCTGCACTAATCCCGCGCTGTCTACAGTAGAATAGCTGATTTTCTCCAATGCGTGATGTTGTTGCCTCATGTTCTAATTGCGCGGTATTATTACGCACTTCCACATAAGGAAACGTATGTGCGCCGCATTCGCTGCCGATAAGCATGGAGTCACACTGTGTAAAATTACGTGCGTTGGTAGCGGTTGGTATAATTTTTACTAGCCCGCGATAGGTATTTTCACTCTGGCCAGCAGATATCCCTTTTGAGATAATAGTCGAGCGGGTATTTTTGCCAATATGAATCATTTTTGTGCCGGTATCCGCCTGCTGGCGACCGTTTGTCAGCGCGACCGAGAAAAATTCGCCAATCGAATTATCACCGCGCAAAATCACGCTCGGGTATTTCCAGGTAATAGCCGAGCCGGTTTCGGACTGCGTCCAGGACATTTTGGCATTTTCACCCGCGCACAGCGCGCGTTTAGTAACGAAATTGAGAATACCACTCTCTCTGCCGGCGAACCAATTTTGTACCGTAGAATACTTTACTTTGGCATCTTTCAGGACAATGACCTCTACCACTGCCGCGTGCAACTGATAACTGTCGCGCACAGGTGCTGAGCAACCTTCAATATAGCTGACATAGCTGCCTTCATCAGCAATTAAGATCGTTCGTTCAAATTGGCCAGTTTTGGCAGCGTTAATACGAAAATATGTCGACAATTCCATTGGGCAACGCACACCTTTCGGTACATAAACAAATGTCCCGTCAGAGGCGACAGCTGAGTTGAGTGCGGCAAAGAAATTATCATTAGCGGGTACTACGCTGCCTAAATACTGGCGTACTAATTCAGGGTGCGTATGGTTAGCTTCACCGAAAGAGCAGAATATAATGCCATGCTCCGCCAACTTATGGCGATAAGTAGTAGAAACCGATACAGAATCGAAAATCGCATCGACCGCGACCTCGTTATCTTCGCGTACTGGAACACCGAGTTGGTTGAACGTCTGCTCTACTTCATTGGTAAGGTAGTTTCTTGCCTCTTTTGTGCCGGATTGCTGCGTAGCGTTGGACTGCGAGTCGCATGTGTTGTCGCAGGAGCTGCATGATGGTGCCGAATAGTAACTGTAATCGTTATAGTCGAGTGGCTTATACTTGCCTTTTAGCCAATGTGGTTCGTCCATTTCTAACCAGGCGCGATAAGCATTGAGACGAAATTCCAGCATCCACTCTGGCTCATCGCGTTTTGCTGAGATAGTGCGCACTACGTCTTCGCTGATGCCGTGTGTCAGTTCTTCTGTGGCCAATTGGGTAAAGAAGCCTTCCTTGTAACGCTTATTTTTAACCCAAAATTGCGTCGTGTTAATTACCTCGGAGGTATCAGTCTTGCTTCGTCCCATAATGATGTATCACTCAAAGTCCAAAGCTTTCGCCGCACCCGCAGGCGTGCTTAGCTTTGGGATTGTTAAATTTAAACATGTGGTTTACCCCTTCTTGTACATAATTAAGTTCCGTGCCGTCAATAAACGGCATAGCTTTTATCGGCACATATAGCCTGGCGCCGTTATGTACGTAGACGCAGTCACCGTCATCAACATGTATAACCTTCTCCATCACATAAGTGATTCCGGCGCAGCCAGACTGTTTCACGCTCAAACGTAAACCTAGCATGGCAGGATCGTTCTTAATTAGGCGAAGAATCTGATGGGCAGCGGAATCGGTTATTGTTAAGCCTCGCCAGAGGTTCTTTTTCAGTGAGAGTGCCTCAACCTTATTATCTATTTGCATTAGGCTCATCTAATGATGTTACAAGCTGATATTCAGGAAATGTTCCGTCTTAAACGTTGTATTGTCTTTTCCTTTAACTCTTATGAGAGAACAGGCTTGTTTTGCAAGTAATGACTATGATTATCACCGGCAAGTGCTATGTAAAATAGCTATATTGCTTTTTTTCTGTGGCTATTCACTGCTAACATCTGAGTTTCTATACACATAAAAATTGTTTTCATAATATTAAAACTTTCTTCCCCGTGACTAAAGCGAATATTCATATGAATAAATAAGCGTGACTCAGATTTGTAGATTTTCTATACATATTTTTAAAAAATATATACGGTAAAATTTACCATAGCAATATCTTATTCATAAGCAATTAAGTACAAATATAACTATATATTACTTTAAATTTTATGTCATTTACAAAAAGAATACCGGTTAATTTGTCTTTAATTACCGTGAATCAAAACTAGAAACAACCAGATTCTTCTTTGCATGTATTGTCTGAGTGTGCGATGCAATCCGCATAGAAGACATCTATCGCATTATCAAAGATAAAATTTCTAACAGTAAACTATCTGCTCATTATTTTCAATTTGCGTCAAGGAATTCTTTACCGCATTGTCAAGAACTAAGCGCTACGCGGATAGCCTTCGGCCACCATCTGCAATATTTTCTAAATTCTGTTTTTGAGTATTCTTTACAGAAGTAAATTAAAAGGTACGCAATTTCTAATTATTCCGCGTAATCTGTGCGGATCATAATCTAATCTGTAGTATCAGATTATCAACGATGTGTTGCGCAAATGGGATCAACGTTACCAAGACCGTAGCGAGGTGCTGTTTCGCACAATACGAACCGCAGTGTATTCGCATCTGAGCGACACACAGTCGTTTGATTTTAAAGGCCTAACGCAGGATAACGTTATGGTGGCGGAGATCTTAGTTTTTACTGTCAACTCTTTCATACTCAGATAACAGGTTAGTTAAATCTGATATATGATAGCTGCTCGTCGCCGCGGGAAAACGATTAGATTTCCTTGAATTCACTGAATAGGCTTAGGCGACTCCGCTTACGCGGTAGCGTAGGACGCTAACGAGACTTCAGGTAAATAAACGCACTTATTATCCTATTAGCAGTAATAGATCTATCGGCAGTATTAATATGGTTATTTCAGATAGCACCAATTGGAATGCGAATTTGATAGTGGAGTAAGCCGAACTACATCATCGTATTTCCCTCCCGGATCTGATGCGTGAATGTACAAACATTGTGCACGCTGTTAATCTACAGAACCTGCTTACATAATTGAGGTTCGACATACTCAATATCTGTCTTTCAGGTGTAGTTCCCAATTATAGACCGCATCACTCGCGTGATTCATGTAACCAAGCCACCGTATTATTGGCTATTGACACAGATGGCGCATGTCAATAATCGGACAATTACAGGTATCATTTCGCATCACTTTACTACAGCACTGGCACGCTTTCTAGCGCCGCCTGCACCCGAAACAGAACCAGTGATACTATGTATTAACGCCTATAGCGCGTGACCTTGTTTAAATACTAGTTACCGATACGGGAGAAAGCAAAAGACCATTAAGAGATTGTACGGCACAATATACTGAGATGACGTTAAGAGCTGGTATCGAGTTCGGGAAAGGACTTAACCAAGTCATCAATCGCTTTCAGCTGGCGCAAGAGCGGCTCTAGCTTGGCAAGAGGCAAGGCCGAGGGACCATCACATTTGGCGTTCGCCGGATCTGGATGTGCCTCGATGAACAGGCCAGCAATGCCAACCGCCATAGCGGCGCGGGCCAATGCGCTCACCTGTGCTCGGCGCCCGCCGGAAACGGTGCTAAACGAATCGCGGGTTTGCAGAGCATGTGTTACATCGAAAATCACCGGACATCCTCCTGAAACCTGTTTCATTACATTAAAGCCGAGCATGTCAACGACTAGATTGTCATAGCCGAAATTGCTGCCACGATCGCATAAGATTACTTGATGATTGCCGGCTGCTCGGAACTTATCGACAATATTACCGACCTGCCCCGGACTGATAAACTGCGGCTTCTTTACGTTGATTACTGCGCCGGTACGAGCCATAGCTTCAACCAGATCGGTCTGGCGAGCAAGGAATGCTGGTAACTGAATGACATTCACTATGTCTGCCACGATGTGTGCCTGGCTAGCTTCATGCACGTCGGTTACTATTTTCACACCGAACTGTGCTTTCAGCTCGGCGAAGATCTTTAGCCCCTCCTCTAAACCCGGTCCACGATAGGAATGGAGGGAGGAGCGGTTGGCTTTATCAAACGATGCCTTGAACACGTAAGGAATGCTTAGTTTCTCCGTCACGCTGACATAATGTTCGCAAATGCGCATCGCTAAATCGCGCGACTCTAACACATTCATTCCTCCAAATAGCACGAAGGCTAAATGGTTCGCTACTTCGATTTTGTCAATATTAACTACAAAGTGTTTCATGTTTCACCTTTTAATTAAAATTATCCGGAAACTGTCGACAAACATTTGTCATTGATTAATGTAAATCAATCGACAGGCAACAGAAGTTAGATTTTTCGCCGCCAACAAAGGCTAGCAGCTCCTAGTAGTCTTTCATTTTACCCGTCAGCAAGAGCAGGTGATAAGCACTACAAAAAGTTATTGCATATTACAATTGGAAGTCGATCAGGTCGTCGCTATTAACTTCAGCGTCAATCTGACCTACTAAATAGGAACTGACCTCCACTTCTTGCGGCGCTACTTGTACATTATCCGATACCAGCCATGAGTTAATCCACGGAATAGAATTTGAAAAGGTTGAGAAAGGTAAATCCAAGCCTACCGCCTTCATACGGATATTAGTGATATATTCCACATATTGACACAAGAGATCTTTGTTCAAGCCGAGCATAGAGCCATCGCGGAATAAATAGTTGGCCCATTCTTTCTCCTGCTGCGCCGCCCGCATAAACAAATTATGGCTTTCCTGCTGACATTCTTGGGCGATCTCAGCCATTTCTGGATCATCATCGCCAGAATGCATCAAATTCAACATACTCTGAGTGCCGGTTAGATGCAGAGCTTCATCGCGGGCAATAAAGCGGATAATTTTAGCGTTACCTTCCATCAGCTCGCGCTCAGCGAAGGCAAAAGAACAAGCAAAGCTGACGTAGAAGCGGATTGCCTCCAACGCATTGACGCTCATTAGGCAAAGATAAAGTTTTTTCTTTAGCTCGTGCAAGTTCACTATCACCGTTTTACCGTTGACCTGGTGAGTACCTTCGCCAACCAAATGGTAATAGCTAGTCAACTCGATAAGTTCGTCGTAATAGCTGGAGATATCCGTAGCGCGTTTCAAGATTTCTTCATTAGTAACGATATCGTTGAACACCAGTGACGGATTATTGACAATATTACGGATGATATGAGTGTAGGAACGCGAATGTATGGTTTCGGAAAATGCCCAAGTTTCCACCCAGGTTTCTAGTTCCGGTATCGAGATCAGTGGCAATAGCGCGACATTAGGGCTTCGGCCCTGTATGGAATCTAGCAGCGTTTGATACTTAAGGTTGCTGATAAAGATATGTTTTTCGTGTTCAGGAAGTGCCTGGTAGTCAATAAGATCACGCGACACATCGACTTCTTCCGGACGCCAGAAAAATGATAATTGTTTCTCAATCAGCTTTTCAAATATACCGTATTTTTGCTGATCAAAACGCGCAATGTTAACCGACTGGCCAAAAAACATTGGCTCCAGAAGTTGATTATTTTTAACTTGTGAAAAGGTAGTATAGGCCATGGTAGCTCCCGTTACACGCGGACGGCATCGTTACCACCGCGTCCATATTCAAATCTTGCAGGCGCCGCTTTCGCAATCGTCTTGCTGCAACTGTAGGTCTTCCTGCGCGTCTTCTGCGCCGTCGCGAGTGTTCTGGTAATACAAGGTTTTTACCCCGAATTTGTACGCGGTAAGTAAATCTTTTAACAATTGTTTCATTGGGACTTTACCGGCAGGGAAACAGGAGGGGTCGTAATTTGTGTTGGCGGAAATAGCTTGATCGACGAACTTCTGCATTACACCCACTAAATGCAGATAGCCGTCGTTGCTAGGCATTTCCCACAGCAGCTCATAGGCTTTCTGTAACGGGATAGAATCCGGCACCACTTGGCGTAAGATACCATCTTTAGATGCTTTGATACTTACTAGACCGCGTGGCGGTTCAATGCCGTTGGTGGCATTAGAAATCTGCGAAGACGTTTCTGAAGGCATTAGAGCCGACAGAGTAGAGTTACGCAAACCATATTGCTTGATATCTACACGCAGCTCTTCCCAATTGTAATGCAAGGGTTCACTAACGATGCTGTCGAGAGCTTTTTTGTAGGTATCGACAGGCAAAATGCCTTTTGCATAAGTGGTCTCATTAAACCACAGGCAGGCACCGCGCTCACGGGCCAAATTATTCGACGCCTTCAACAGATAATATTGCATAGCTTCAAACGTGCGATGCGTCAGATTGTTGGCGCTGCCGTCAGAGTAGCGTACACCATGTTTGGCCAGATAGTACGCGAAGTTGATTACGCCAACTCCGAGCGTACGGCGGCCGATAGCGCCGCGTTTAGCGGCTGGGATTGGGTAATCTTGATAGTCGAGTAATGCATCAAGAGCGCGTACTACAAGCGTAGCCAGTTCGTCCAGGTCGTCAAGCTTATCAATAATTCCAAGATTAAAAGCCGACAGGGTACATAGGGCAATTTCGCCGCTATCGTCGTTGATGTCTTCTAATGGCTTGGTCGGCAAGGCGATTTCCAAGCATAGGTTAGACTGCCGAATCGGCGCTACTGCAACATCGAATGGGCTGTGGGTATTGCAATGATCGACGTTTTGTACATAGATGCGACCGGTGGAAGTGCGCTCTTGCATCATTAGTGAGAAGATCTCAACCGCCTTGATGCGACGTTGGCGGATGCTGCTGTCCTGCTCATACAGGGTATATAGCCGATCGAATTCGTCTTGATCGGCAAAGAAGGCGTCATACAGCCCTGGCACGTCGGAAGGGCTGAACAGGGTTATCTCCTTGCCATTGACCAGACGCTGATACATCAGTTTATTAATCTGCACGCCATAATCCATATGTCGTACCCGGTTAGCTTCTACGCCACGGTTGTTTTTCAACACTAGCAGGCTTTCGACTTCCAGATGCCACATAGGGTAGAACAACGTGGCTGCACCGCCGCGTACGCCACCTTGAGAACAAGACTTGACTGCGGTCTGGAAATGTTTATAGAACGGAATGCAGCCGGTATGAAAAGCCTCGCCATTACGAATCGGACTGCCTAGTGCACGAATGCGGCCAGCATTGATGCCTATTCCGGCGCGTTGGGACACATATTTCACAATCGCGCTAGAAGTGGCATTAATAGAAGCGAGGCTGTCGCCACATTCGATCAACACGCAGGAACTGAACTGACGAGTTGGAGTGCGTACGCCAGACATAATAGGCGTAGGCAGGGATATTTTAAATGTCGAAACGGCATTATAAAATCGTTTGATGTAATCTAGACAGGTCGTACGCGGATAACTGGAGAATAAGCAGGCCGAGATCAGCATATATAAAAATTGAGCACTTTCATAGATTTCTCCGGTCACCCTATTTTGGGCCAGATATTTTCCTTCTAGCTGTTTGACGGCAGCGTAAGAAAAATTCATATCGCGCTGATGATCGATAAATTCGTCCATTTGTTCGAATTCTTCAACGCTGTAGTCTGTCAACAAATGTTTATTATATTTGCCCATGGCAACCAGCCGCGACACATGATCGTAGAGTTTTGGCGGCTCAAACTGTCCATAGGCTTTTTTACGCAAACGAAATACGGCTAGCCGAGCGGCGAGATATTGGTAGTCTGGCGCTTCACGTGAAATTAAATCCGCTGCGGCTTTGATGATAGTTTCATGAATATCGGCGGTTTTGATGCCATCGTAGAATTGAATATGGGAACGTGATTCTACTTGTTCAACGGAAACGTTTTTCAAACCCTCAGCCGCCCAGTCGATAACCTGGTGGACCTTATTAAGGTTCATGATTTCTTTACGTCCATTGCGCTTTGTAACGAACAGACTCTGGTTCATGTAGCAATATACCTGTCTAAGTGACCCGCAACTACCCCGCACTGACGCGTAAGCAAAACAGTGCCTTGCTAAATGGCAATCACTTTATATATAGGGTCTTTTGTTAGTTTGGGAACAAGATAGTGACAAAACCCGTACAATGCAAGTGAGCAACTAGCTTAGTTTTGCGGATAACATTGTGAATAAACTATCACCAAACAGTGCAGTCACTCACCATTGTCAATTTGCAAGAATGAAAATTACTGACAGTAACCACGATCGTTGCCAGAGGAGACGGAATTGCTGAATTTGTTAATAAGGGCAAATAAACAAATAGTTTTGGTAGGAAAGAATCACTGCGGCCATATCAAGCGACAGAGCTAAGAATCAGATATTACCGACAGGGCAATCAAAACGGCGATCATTGCAGCATATTTTTCATTAATTATTTCAGGCGACGTGACGCCTTTCGTCTGCGTCGCGTGTTGCACACATATCATGGACATCAACGTTGCAAAATATCCATTGATCAGCCGAGTATACGCGCAACTTGATCGTTCGACAGTCTGTTTTCCGGAAACGATGTCGCGCTTGTAAAGCGCTTGCCACGATATAAAATAATTCCACCGTGCCTTTTAACGTGATGGTGCCATTTTGCAAAAAAGATGGTATTCTTTAATATTTTCAAGTCAGGGTAAAAGCTTCATTAGCAGAAGGATAGCGGCTCCATGAGCGACCTTGCCAAAGAAATTATACCGGTCAATATTGAAGAAGAGTTACAACGTTCTTATCTGGATTATGCTATGTCTGTTATTGTTGGACGTGCGTTGCCGGATGTGCGTGACGGGCTTAAGCCCGTGCACCGTCGTATTCTGTTCGCAATGAAAGTACTCGGTAATGACTGGAATAAACCTTATAAAAAATCGGCGCGCGTTGTCGGTGACGTCATCGGTAAATATCACCCCCACGGGGATAGCGCTGTTTACGATACTATCGTGCGTATGGCACAATCTTTCTCGTTGCGTTACATGCTACTAGATGGTCAGGGTAATTTCGGCTCCGTTGACGGTGACCCTGCCGCGGCGATGCGTTATACCGAAGTGCGTATGGCCAAACTCGCCCACGAGTTACTGGCAGATCTAGAAAAAGAAACCGTCGATTACGTGTCGAACTATGACGGTACTGAACAAATCCCCGATGTCATGCCTACTAGGATCCCAAATCTGTTAGTCAACGGTTCTTCAGGTATTGCAGTGGGAATGGCTACCAATATATCTCCCCACAACCTTTCAGAAGTTATTGATGGCTGTTTGGCTTATATCAACGATGAGAACATCAGCGTCGAAGGCCTAATGAAATACATTCCTGGGCCAGACTTCCCGACCGCCGCCATTATTAATGGCCGACGCGGCATAGAAGAAGCCTACCGCACCGGACGCGGGAAAATTCATATTCGTGCACGCGCCGAAGTAGAAATGGATACAAAGTCTGGCAGGGAAACAATTATTGTGCATGAGATTCCTTATCAGGTAAATAAGGCCCGTTTAATTGAGACAATTGCTTCCCTAGTAAAAACAAAGCGCATCGAAGGCGTCAGTACTCTGCGCGATGAATCCGATAAGGACGGCATGCGGATTGTCATTGAAATCAAACAAGACGCAGCAGGAGAGATGGTACTCAACAATCTTTACTCTATGACCCCGCTACAGGTATCGTTTGGTATTAATATGGTGGCGTTGCATCAAGGGCAGCCGAAGATCCTGTCGCTGAAAGATATTTTATCTGCTTTTGTGCAACACCGCCGTGAAGTGGTAACCCGACGCACAATTTTTGAATTACGCAATGCCCGCGAGCGCGCGCATATTTTGGAAGCACTCGCGGTGGCGCTATCAAATATTGACTCGATCATTGCGCTGATTCGCCAGGCGTCAACGCCAGCGGAAGCGAAAGCCGCCATAGTTGGCCGTTTATGGGCGCTAGGCGCTGTCTCTACTATGCTGGAGCGTGTTGGAAACAACGTGGCGCGTCCAGAATGGTTAGAACCGCAGTACGGTATTCGCGATGGGCGATATTACTTGACCGCGCAGCAAGCTCAAGCGATTTTGGATTTGCGCCTACAAAAACTAACTGGGTTAGAGCACGAAAAATTGCTAGATGAATATAAAGAGCTGTTGACAAAAATAGCTGAGCTTACCTGTATCCTGCAGAACCCTAACCGTTTAATGGAAGTGATCTGCGAAGAACTGGCGGTCATCAAAGATCAGTATCACGATCCGCGTCGCACTGAGATTGCCGACAATACGGCGGACATCAATACTGAAAACCTGATCAATCAAGAAGATGTTATTGTTACTCTGTCCCATCAAGGTTACGTGAAATATCAGCCGCTGACAGCCTATGAGGCGCAGCGCCGCGGAGGTAAAGGGAAATTGGCGGCCAGCATCAAGAATGAGGACTTTATCGACCGCCTGCTAGTGACGAATACACACGACACTATCTTACTTTTCTCCAGCTTAGGACGGATGTACTGGATGAAGGTTTATCAATTACCAGAAGCTGGCCGCGGAGTTCGTGGGAGGCCGATAGTCAATTTGTTGCCGCTAGATCTTAACGAACGTATCACCGCTATTTTACCGGTGCGTAAGTATGAACAAGGACGCTATGTTTTTATGGCAACTGCTAACGGCACAGTGAAAAAAACGTCACTGATTGAATTCAGTCGTCCTCGAAGTGCTGGTATCATTGCCCTCAATCTTAACGATGGAGATGAGCTGATTGGTGTGGATTTAACCGATAGTAACAACGAGATCATGTTATTCTCCGCTTACGGTAAGGTAGTACGCTTCCCGGAAAGTCAGGTGCGTAATATGGGACGGACCGCGATCGGTGTACGCGGTATCAATCTAGCTGATGGCGATCGGCTGGTATCTCTTATCGTGCCACGTGGCGAGGGGCAAATATTAACAGTGACACAGTATGGCTACGGCAAACGTACTTCGCAGGCAGCATATCCGACTAAATCCCGTGCTACCCACGGGGTTATCTCTATTAAGGTGAGTGAACGCAACGGTACAGTAGTCGGCGCGGTACAGGTGGATAATTGCGATCAGATCATGATGATAACGGATGCCGGTACACTGGTGCGCACTAGGGTCTCTGAGGTAAGCATCGTAAGTCGTAATACCCATGGCGTAACACTTATTCGTACCGCACAAAACGAACACGTAGTGGGTCTACAACGTGTAGTCGAACCGGTTGATGATGATTTAAATCCGGTGGAAAATTGTAACGCGTCAGTGAATGATAGTCTCGCAGAGACTGATGAGACTAATAATGCGGATAATAGCGTCGAGGATAGTGATATCGATACATAATGCATCGCGTCGGCGGGCGAGTAACGCGGTAATTTAAAAGCTGTCGCGGTTGCATTTTATTGCATGCTGATTTTCTTTTAATATCTTTTAAAGTGTGATGCGCGATGAAATCGAGGCCGCTAGTATGTTCTTCGTTTTAGAGAAGCGCGTTTCTTGTTACGACTAAGCGTTTCACGTCGCGTGCTAACAACCTATATAAACTCTTCGCTAAATTTATATCTAATGGAAGTAAGAGTATTTCGTTCTATCCAGTGCTTTAAATATAATTATCAGCCTAGAATTAGATTTGCCGAGTCACTGTCCTTTTATACAACTTTATACAACTGATGCAGATAATATATGATTGTATACCGATATCATAAGTCACAACCTCACGGAAAGCGTTTCTTTTCTATTTGTTTTGCCTAAAAAAAGAAAAACCAATGTCCGTTTTGATTCGGACGACGTTGGTTCGAGATTTGACGCTGTGACGAACATTCCCGTCAGTTTCTTATGGTAGAGCAATATATATTTGAACTCTTTGACGTTAGGTTGCTTATTAATAAGGAACCTTCTTTCCAATGCAAGAAATTATACAATTTGTTGGTAATCATCCTATGCTTATTCTGCTGTGGATAGTCCTTTCGGGTACCTTAATTTTTATCACTTGCCAAAGTCGTTTCTCCAAGTTAGGCAACATCACTAGAGATGAAGCTATTCGATTAATTAACAAGGAAGATGCGATGATTATTGATCTGCGCAACCAAGATGATTACCGTCAAGGACATATCATCAACAGCTTAAATCTGACAAAGGAAGACATCAGATGCGGCAAACTTGGTGTATTAGAAAAAACAAAAGATAAACCGGTTATCATTGTCTGTTCTATCGGCACCCTCTCGCGAGGTCCGGCGCAAAATCTGATCAAAATCGGCTTTGAACGGGTTTATATTCTTAAAGAAGGGATATCTGGATGGAATAAAGAAAATTTACCGCTGATTCAGGATAAATAACTAATTTACATCAAAAAGCAAAAACATAGCTAATATTGAAATGCATAGCTAGAAGACAGGGTCACTTTTAAGTAATTCCCTTAATGACATATGGATTTGCTCGAAGAGATGATAAAACGCAGCAACCGAATCCCAGTGCCAAATTCATGGCAAGCACATAGGTGAACAATTTGCATGTGCTTAATGTGTATGACGACATTTACCTAGATTAGAGGAGACAGACTGCGCTTCAGCTTGAATATGGAACTTTAATCAAAGGATTTTCAATGTCAGCACAACATGATGCCGAAATAGTATTTCAAATTCAGCGCATTTATACCAAGGATATTTCGTTTGAAGCACCGAATACACCCAAAGTGTTCAAATGGGAATGGCAGCCTAAAATTAAACTAGATCTAGACACTGCTTCTAGTCAGTTGGCAGAAAACCTCTATGAGGTCGTACTACGAGTCACCGTGACGACTACGTTAGGCGAAGATATCGCGTTTCTGTGTGAAGTCCAGCAGGCGGCTATATTCACCATTTCTGGCATTAATAGCACACAAATCGCGCATTGCCTAAGTGTGTGCTGCCCGAATATTTTGTTCCCCTACGCTCGAGAATGCATTAGCAGCCAGGTATCCCGCGGTACCTTCCCACAGCTAAATCTAGCGCCGGTCAATTTCGACACACTGTTCATGAATTACCTGCGTCGGCAAGCCGACGGCACAGGTAGCCTGTCGGATCAGGACGTATAAACTATGCCTAGCAATGTTTTAATGATTGTTATTGGTGCGGCTCGACGACACGACCTAGAGCTATCACTCTAGTGTGTAATGGTCATAAGGCATTGCTGTGAGACACAATATGGCTCATATTCAGGCGCTAGAAACAACGCGTTTGAATCAAGATTCTCCCCAGACGCCCCTTTACAGACGTTGCGTTTAGAGACACCGAGGCCAGCAGCACTGGCTCTGTTAGCCGAAACGTGCTTGTAGTGCTGCTAGCCACGTCAGATCTGAGATGACTAAGATCTGTGCTTACTAATTTTAAACCGCATTTGTACCGCGATGCTCGCATTGCCTTGGCCAAATAATGGATTAAAATCGGCAAGCTATTAAAAGAGGTGGCGATGAACGTACTAGACGATCAGATACCGATAGCTGTTTTATCTGGGACGACTTTCTCGCGTGAGCTAACAGCCAGGCTGCCACCGTCGTTGCGCTAGCGGATACGTGACACCACGTTTAGTGCTGATTTACAGAGTCTTTTGCACTGCAGTAAAAATTTCCGAGTTTACAATAATTACGATCTCATCGGCGTCCAATTGGCTAGGTGAAGTAATGAACGTGATCGCCATCGGCGCCGGCATTGCATTGGTTTTAGAGATAATGCGCACACTGCATTGATTACCCTCGATTTATCTGAAATGCCGCGCTTAGGCGCAGCAGCGATGGGCGCAGAGCTAAGCTCCTTCACGAGTATGTATGGATTGGAAGATCTGGTACTTACCTGTACCGATCATCAGTCACGTAATTGTCGTTTCGATAAACTGCTTGGACAAGGCGGTGGCGTCGAAGCGACACAGAAAACGATCGGACAGATAGTAGAAAGATATTGCAATACTAAAGAAGTATTATCGCTGGCCGGCCGCTACGGGGTAGAGGCGCTTATTACCGAGCAGTGGTGCTTTATCAAAGCAAAACACGCATCAGGCGACGCTGACGCTGCTTGGTCGCGCTCAGAAAGATGAAATGAGCGTAATATATTAAATCAAAGCGCGATTGCTGGCTGATTGTGCCATACTGCTAAGTATTTTTATACAGTCCTATCCAAAAACAATAAAGAACTCAAGAAACGCATTGATGCTATCCAAGAAATTCAGTGCGCCATTATTGGTCCTTAAAAAATGGCGAGACCAGACTCGAAAGAGCGGATAGCATACATGTCTGTTCGTATGCTATCTAATCATTAATGAGCTCATTGATTATTCGTTCGGCAACTTCCGCAACGATTGAATATTTTCCGCGTTATCTAACCCGAGCAACATACACGCCGGAGCGTGTATCGACTTTAATCACGTCGCCAATTTGCACAAACAGCGGTACTTTCACCATCGCGCCTGTGGTTAGTATGGCTGATTTACTGACGGTGCCAGCAGTATCACCTTTTAGGCCCGGATCGGTTTCCTTGATTTTTAGCTCTATGAAGTTAGGAGGTGTTACGATAATCGGCTGACCATTCCATAAGGTTAGCACATATTCGACCTGCTCTACTATCCATTTAGTATTACTTCCTACTGCTTTAGCACTGGCGGCCATCTGTTCGAAGTTTGTGTTATTTATGAAATGCCAAAATTCACTATCTTTGTATAGGTACGTTAGGTTGATATCCATTACATCGGCGGCTTCTACCACGCTGCCGGATTTAAAGGTTTTTTCTAGAACTTTACCGGAAACTAGCTTGCGTAAATGGACCCGGTTGAAGGCCTGACCTTTTCCGGGCTTTACGAATTCATTCTCAATGATCGTGCACGGTTCGTTATCAAGCATGATTTTAAGACCGGAACGGAATGCATTGGTGCTATAGCATGCCATTGCTGCTTCCCTTAGGGATTGTTATAAGAAATTAAAGATAGGCGTTGCTTATTACTTTTTAAAATGTACTGGATTTTGGATTGTAACTCAGGTTTATATAGGATCCGATATCATATATCTTTTCTGATTTTGAAAGCATATATTTTTACAAACAATCTTTTGCAAATAAACAAATGAAACTTTATAAATCTATACAAATTTATAACGCAATTTGTTTAATTGAATTAATGATTTTGTAGTGTTTGCGCATTTCTTCTCCGAGAATTACAGAAAAAAATTAAGGTTATATAGCACTTAGCGCTATGATAACAGCTGCTTGATTTTACGTAATTTTATTAAAATACATAAAACAGTGCAGAATTTTCAAGACTCTTGCCGGCATTCCTTAATACTCAAATACTTTTTACCAAAAAAAACCCCCGTTTCTCCGGGGGTTTCAGAGTGACTAGCGGTGCTAAGGTATTACATCATACCGCCCATACCGCCCATGCCAGCACCCATGCTGCCTGAACCACTTAGATCAGGCTTATCTTCCTTCGGAAGATCGGTCACCATACATTCAGTAGTGATCATCAAACCGGCTATAGAAGCTGCATATTGCAGCGCAGAACGGGTTACCTTAGTCGGATCCAAAATACCCATATCGATCATATTACCGTATTTTTCAGTGGCCGCATTGTAACCGGTATTACCTTCGCCCGCTTTGACTTTATTAGCAATAACGGACGGCTCTTCACCAGCATTAGCGACGATTTGACGCAACGGCGCTTCCATTGCACGGCGCGCAACTTTGATACCGACGTTCTGATCTTCATTGTCGCCACGCAGTTCAGCAATGCTGTTGGCTACGCGAATTAGCGCCACACCACCACCTGCAACTACACCCTCTTCCACTGCAGCGCGAGTTGAGTGCAAAGCGTCTTCAACGCGTGCTTTTTTCTCTTTCATTTCAACTTCGGTAGCAGCACCCACTTTGATAACCGCAACGCCACCTGCCAGTTTAGCCACGCGTTCTTGCAGTTTTTCACGATCATAATCAGAGGTAGCTTCGTCTCGCTGCTGGTTAATTTGCGCAACTCGACTATCAATCAGCGCTTTATTGCCTTCGCCGTCAATAATAGTGGTGGTGTCTTTTGTGATCACGACACGTTTGGCTCGACCCATATCCTCCAAGGTAGCTTTTTCTAGCTCAAGGCCGATTTCTTCAGAAATAACAGTACCCGCGGTTAGAACAGCAATATCCTGCAGCATAGCCTTGCGGCGATCACCGAAGCCCGGTGCCTTGACAGCAGCAACTTTAACAATGCCACGCATAGTGTTCACCACCAACGTCGCTAATGCTTCACCTTCAACATCTTCAGCAACGATCAACAGCGGTTTGCCTGCCTTGGCAACGGCTTCCAGAACTGGTAGCATCTCGCGTATATTGGAAATCTTTTTATCGACAAGAAGAATAAACGGGCTATCCAGTTCGATAGTAGCTGTTTCTGGCTTGTTGACGAAATACGGGGAAAGGTAACCACGGTCGAACTGCATACCCTCCACCACGTCTAGTTCGTCTTGTAGACCGGAACCTTCTTCAACGGTGATAACCCCTTCTTTGCCTACTTTCGCCATGGCTTCGGCAATTAGGGTGCCAACAGTTTCATCGGCATTGGCGGAAATAGTACCTACTTGAGCGATAGCTTTAGAATCAGAACAAGGTACAGACAGTTTTTTTAGCTCTTCTACAGTAGCAATAACAGCTTTATCGATGCCACGCTTTAGATCCATCGGGTTCATGCCGGCGGCAACAGCCTTCAAGCCTTCGTTGACGATAGATTGAGCTAGCACCGTCGCGGTAGTGGTACCATCTCCCGCAGCATCGTTTGCTTTAGATGCAACTTCCTTTACCATCTGGGCGCCCATGTTCTCAAATTTATCTTCCAATTCGATCTCACGTGCAACCGAAACACCATCTTTTGTGATAGCCGGCGCCCCGAAGGATTTATTTAGAACTACATTACGGCCTTTTGGCCCTAGTGTCACTTTTACCGCGTCGGCTAAAACATTCACGCCGCGAAGCATTTTTACGCGAGCGTCATTACCGAATTTTACGTCTTTAGCTGCCATTTTAATTTCCTTTAAATTCGTTCAGTTCAGATGATTACGCGTGAATTATTTTTCAACAATGGCTAAGATGTCGCTTTCAGACATGATCAGTACTTCATCGTTGTCGATCTTTTCAGACTTTACACCATATCCGTCATTGAAAATCACAATGTCGCCTACCTTGACGTCTAGCGCTTTCACTTCGCCGTTTTCTAGGATACGGCCATGGCCCACAGCTAGTACTTCTCCGCGTGTGGACTTGCCTGCCGCGGAACCAGTCAGCACGATGCCGCCCGCAGATTTGGCTTCAACTTCTTTACGTTTGACGATAACGCGATCATGTAATGGACGAATTTTCATTGATAGCTCTCCTTCCTTAAGAAAGTCCGTATCAGTTTTTCTGGGATGAATGCCAGCATAACATCATGCTCGGCCTCACGATATATAAGATGGGGGTATTCGATGAAGCTTCAAGAGGATGAAAACAATTTTTTCATTTAAGCGATCAACTTCTCTCCATAAATAAACACGTCGAGCTTCCTTATCTAAGGAATATTGCTAACATGGCTATAAACAGATAGGCAAACGACCAGTTGGAAAGCATACAACAATGCCAATAACCCTAGTCCAGCGATAAGACGGCATGCTTACTGCATGCTTAACTTTGCTCTCGTTGTATCCATGCAGCATAGGAACTTCGACGCTTCAAAGTTGTATTGAAAAACCTTGACAGAGACTCAGATTCTCAAGTAAGGCGTTTGATGTGACACGTAAATTCGAGTAAAACTGATTTACAGATATAGCGTAAACGCCATACAATCAATAAAATATTTAACGCATTTAAATCGATGGCAACTCCATGGGATAGGCTGGCAGGGGTGAAGAGACTCGAACTCCTAACATCCGGTTTTGGAGACCGGCGCTCTACCAATTGAGCTACACCCCTAAGTTGGGGTCGGATAACATAAAGTATTTCAGCCAAATGAGCTAATCTATTTCGTCACGATAAAAACAGATATGAGCTGAAGGAAAAATAAATAGTAAACTTAGCGCGCTCATACGCTCAGCCTGTCCAGTTCTAACTTCTCTGACAGTCAGGCATTATTTAGCCTAGTACAAGTCGTCTGTCAATCTTCGACCCTCAGGTCTCCCGTCAACCTTTAACATCATCAGGTCTACTTCTCTTCCGATGTCTTTCCCTAAAGAGGGGAATTTCTCAGCGCACTTCAATACGCTCTAAAATCATATTGCTGAAATTATGAATATCAGAAGAACTGGTAGGCCTGAGTGGACTTGAACCACCGACCTCACCCTTATCAGGGGTGCGCTCTGACCACCTGAGCTACAAGCCTACAGCACTTGCTCGTTACACTTATCTATCAGACAATCTGTGTGGGCACATCACTTAACGTATCATTTAGGTAAGGAGGTGATCCAACCGCAGGTTCCCCTACGGTTACCTTGTTACGACTTCACCCCAGTCATGAATCACAAAGTGGTAAGCGCCCTCCCGTAGGTTAAGCTACCTACTTCTTTTGCAACCCACTCCCATGGTGTGACGGGCGGTGTGTACAAGGCCCGGGAACGTATTCACCGTGGCATTCTGATCCACGATTACTAGCGATTCCGACTTCATGGAGTTGAGTTGCAGACTCCAATCCGGACTACGACGCACTTTATGAGGTTCGCTGACTCTCGCGAGATCGCTTCTCTTTGTATGCGCCATTGTAGCACGTGTGTAGCCCTACTCGTAAGGGCCATGATGACTTGACGTCATCCTCACCTTCCTCCGGTTTATCACCGGCAGTCTCCTTTGAGTTCCCGACCAAATCGCTGGCAACAAAGGATAAGGGTTGCGCTCGTTGCGGGACTTAACCCAACATTTCACAACACGAGCTGACGACAGCCATGCAGCACCTGTCACAGAGTTCCCGAAGGCACCAAAGCATCTCTGCTAAGCTCTCTGGATGTCAAGAGTAGGTAAGGTTCTTCGCGTTGCATCGAATTAAACCACATGCTCCACCGCTTGTGCGGGCCCCCGTCAATTCATTTGAGTTTTAACCTTGCGGCCGTACTCCCCAGGCGGTCAATTTAACGCGTTAGCTCCGAAAGCCACGGCTCAAGGCCACAACCTTCAAATTGACATCGTTTACAGCGTGGACTACCAGGGTATCTAATCCTGTTTGCTCCCCACGCTTTCGTACCTGAGCGTCAGTCTTCGTCCAGGGGGCCGCTTTCGCCACTGGTATTCCTCCAGATCTCTACGCATTTCACCGCTACACCTAGAATTCTACCCCCCTCTACGAGACTCTAGTCTACCAGTTTCAAATGCAGTTCCCAGGTTAAGCCCGGGGATTTCACATCTGACTTAACAGTCCGCCTGCGTACGCTTTACGCCCAGTAATTCCGATTAACGCTCGCACCCTCCGTATTACCGCGGCTGCTGGCACGGAGTTAGCCGGTGCTTCTTCTGCGGGTAACGTCAATTGACAGCATTATTTATGCTTTCATTTTCTTCCCCGTTGAAAGTGCTTTACAACCCGAAGGCCTTCTTCACACACGCGGCATAGCTGCATCAGGGTTTCCCCCATTGTGCAATATTCCCCACTGCTGCCTCCCGTAGGAGTCTGGACCGTGTCTCAGTTCCAGTGTGGCTGATCATCCTCTCAGACCAGCTAGGGATCGTCGCCTAGGTGAGCCATTACCTCACCTACTAGCTAATCCCATCTGGGTTCATCTGATGGCGTGAGGCCAGAAGGTCCCCCACTTTGGTCTTTCGACGTTATGCGGTATTAGCCACCGTTTCCAGCAGTTATCCCCCTCCATCAGGCAGATCCCCAGACTTTACTCACCCGTCCGCCGCTCGCCGGCAAAGAAGCAAGCTTCTTTCCGCTGCCGCTCGACTTGCATGTGTTAGGCTTGCCGCCAGCGTTCAATCTGAGCCATGATCAAACTCTTCAATTAACAGCTTGATGCTCAAAGAATTAAGCTACATTCTTCAAGACTTGACATTTCGATATCGTCTTGTAAGTGCCCACACAGATTATCTGAATATTGTTAAAGAACGTATCTGAGAGGCGACCTTCGCCGTACTCATCATCGTATACTACACTTTTCTATTATAGAGTCAAGCTTTTATTTACTTGACGCAAGTAGTCTGCTGCTGACTAAGTCGTAAAGTTGCAACGAGCCTCTCCAGGTCAGCAAAGGACATTATGGAGCTTTTACGGCTGATGATAAGCGCTATTGCAAAAGGTCTAATTAATTTATGTTTCGGAAAATCGATAAAATAGAACAACATCATTAAATTTTTATGGAATATGGGAAAAACGTTATAGATCTATCTGTACAATAGATTACTTAAAACAATTCTTTGCTCATTAAGCAATACCTTACGGTTTTGCACCGATCATGCCTTAATAACGTTAATAATTTTATTTATGTATTTTCGGATCAAAATATAATCAAGCACTTGTTTTGATACAATCTTAACTCTAAACAGACAATGAAACTTCAGTATCGGACTCTATGCTATCGGAAATTTATTTATAGATTATAAATTAAATTTCTTGATTTTTTATCTTTTTATTCAATAGAGCACATGGTAAATCGATATAATCTGTTTTCTTTTTAAAGTCGTACTACAGTATTCATTTGATCTTACATCGACTGATATCCTTACCTGTCGTAAAGGTAAGGCACAATGGTCTTATTTTACGTAATCGGAAATAATCTACCTGTCTATTTTATACGATGTGATCCTATAAGAAAACGAGTACTTATTTATGTTTTTAAAAACGATAAATACATAGACACTACAGACAACATTGTTTAAGACATATCCTTGACATGACTAACATATAGTCCGTGTATAAGGTCTTATTGGATTCAATTATTCGTATAGCAAGAAATATACTTAACGAATATAGCCGCATGATTTGAGTGTGCGTGATTTACGAAAATCAGAATCGATGCATGAAGAATTAAATTTGACTTACTATTTACTAGTGCTTCGATATACAAGAACAACACTAAAGCTAATTGCTAATGCTTGTACAGTGTTTCCTGTATCTAAAGACTGATATTTCTATATCAGAAATGGTTTAGTATATGTCTGGTTATGCGCTTTAATAGCACAAATAAATTGTCGAACTCTATCTGTTTACTATAGAGATACAGTAATTCAAAAAGATCTTTTTATTTAAAGGTCATTTATTACATTCATTAAAATTTGTGACCTCAGTGGATAAGCAATTTTTATAACCGATACAATACGTCAGATCAGTGATTTCCGCTGGCATAAGCTGAGCTTTATTTTCTGTATTATTTAATCAGAAAGTAATAAAAATTATACATTATTTATATATATGAAGTGATATTGCGTGCTTCGATGTGCATATCTACTTTCCCAGTGTATTGTTTCTGGCTTTAAAAAAGCGAATGATTTCACAAGAGCAGGACGTTTAATATTGGCACGCGCGATCAATTTACTTATCCGCTAAGTATATTTTCTTACCACAGGCTAGTAGCAGATCTTGCGTCAGCTATGTAAAATGGTATTCTACGCCACAAGCCTAGAATAACTCACGTAGATTGTTTTTAATCACCATCGGTAGACTTTAAGCACGATTTACCATGTTGATCTTGTTTTGAATTTCAATATATTACTCTTGACGTTTGCATTTTGTAGCAGCCCCTTAAACAAAGGCGGCAAGGGCGATATTCATCCGCCCTTGCGTCATCCGGGTTACTACGCTTATTTATCGGTAATATGGAAGATTAAATCTAACACCCTACTGGAATAAGCCGTCTCGTTGTCATACCAGGCTACCAATTTGACAAATTTGTCATTCAAAGCAATGCCTGCTTTGGCATCAAATATAGAGCTTAATTTGTTACCATTGAAATCAGCGGACACCACAGCTTCATCGGTATAGCCCATCACGCCTTTTAACTCACCTTGTGTAGCTTTTTTAATGGCGGCACAGATGTCTTCATAAGAAGACGATTTTTCAATACGCGCGGTTAAATCGACTACTGAAACGTTTGGCGTTGGTACGCGGAAGGACATACCAGTCAGCTTACTGCTTAACTCTGGAATCACTTTACTAACGGCTTTAGCTGCACCGGTAGAGGAGGGAATGATGTTTTGGGATGCGCCGCGGCCGCCGCGCCAGTCTTTATAAGATGGACCGTCAATAATTTTCTGAGTAGCCGTGGTGGCGTGAACGGTGGTCATTAAGGCTTCTACGATACCAAAGTTATCATTGACAACCTTGGCCAGCGGCGCCAGACAATTGGTGGTACAGGAGGCGTTGGAAACAATATCCTGGCCATCATAGGCTTTATGGTTCACTCCTATGACAAACATTGGTGTGTTATCTTGCGATGGACCAGTCAGTACTACTTTTTTGGCACCAGCGGTGATATGTTTGCGCGCTGTTTCGTCTGTTAGAAAAATGCCAGTTGCTTCAGCAACAACCTCTACACCAACATCGTCCCATTTGAGATTAGCTGGATTCTTCTCAGAAGTACAACGGATAATTTTGTCGTTAACCATTAAATGACCATCTTTTGCGACGACAGTACCGTGAAAGCGACCGTGGGTCGAGTCATACTTCAGCATGTAAGCCATATAATCAGCATCTAAAAGGTCGTTGACAGCAACGATTTCAATATCTTGACGTTCTTGCCCAGCACGGAAAATAGTACGGCCGATACGGCCAAAACCGTTAATACCTACTTTGATAGTCATATATTTTACCAATTATCTAATAAATGAATAAACATTACTTGTGAATTTATAAAACCTTACGTAACGTCAAGCGACGTCGTGTCAATTGTCTCGACAGATTCATCTAGGTTCCTCTCAACGTGCAATATGCACGTAACTGAGGTCGACGCAATCACCTCTTGTATGGGGACGGTAATGTCTAATATAAATGTAGACAGTTAAAAGATGTGATTGACATCACATCGAAATGCCTTTTTGCAAGGTATATGGCAAACCGTCTGAAATATTATTAATTGCATGTTATCTGTCATAGGCTGAAGACAGCTAAGTCTTTTTTAAGCAAAAGGTAGATGATTATCTTAATGATGTTGGATAAAATTACTCATCATAAGAGTAAGGCTCTGTATAATTGTTAATTAGAACTTGAGTTTTAAATGTGTTGTTTCTTATTCTTCACGACGCTGCCAAATTTGCTTTTTCTATCAGGACTGGGAGGCTCGGTTCTTTCTCAACAGCAATCAAAAATGTCGTGTAAATAATATACTAACGAAATTAACCTGTCATCTCATTATCATAATTATGTCTCATAAAGAGTACGTGCCTGTATTTACTCATGAGGCAATTCCGCCATCCCGTTACTAAAATATATTTATCTGGCAGAATTTGAAGGGTACTATACGAGCATTTTCAACCAGATCTGTTGATATGCTGTTAAGCTGTTTGCAGCACCGTTTTGCTTTTCTCCCTTCAAGGTAGAAGATACAAACGGTTAAAGATCACTATAAACCTTTGTTACTTACCGTGCCGTTCCGGCTAACCAATCATGAAAGACAGCCGTGGTGGTGTAGGATTCTTTCTGCGAAGAACAAGGAGTCATCATGTTTGATGTCGTCGAATTATCACGATTACAGTTTGCTTTAACGGCAATGTATCATTTCCTATTTGTGCCTCTAACGCTAGGTGTAGCGTTTTTACTAGCCATTATGGAAACAGTTTATGTTCTATCAGGTCAACAGATCTATAAAGATATGACTAAGTTTTGGGGAAAGTTATTCGCCATTAACTTTGCCCTTGGCGTAGCTACCGGTCTTACCATGGAGTTTCAGTTTGGTACCAACTGGTCATACTTCTCTCATTACGTCGGCGACGTCTTTGGCGCCCCGCTGGCCATTGAAGGGTTAATGGCTTTTTTCCTAGAATCCACTTTCGTTGGCCTGTTCTTCTTCGGTTGGGATCGCCTGAGTAAGGTTCAGCATATGACGGTTACCTGGCTGGTGGCAATTGGCTCCAATTTATCTGCACTCTGGATCTTGGTGGCTAACGGTTGGATGCAAAATCCTATTTCGGCTGATTTCAACTACGAAACTATGCGCATGGAGATGGTTAGTTTTGCTGACCTGGTACTTAATCCAATTGCACAGGTGAAATTCGTGCATACTGTAGCTGCGGGCTACTGCACTGGCGCGATGTTTGTACTCGGTATCAGTTCTTATTACCTATTAAAAGGGCGAGACCTAGCCTTCGCTAAACGCTCTTTCTCTATAGCTGCTTCTTTTGGCATGATGGCGGTGCTGTTAGTTATTATACTGGGGGATCAATCTGGTTATGAAATGGGCAACGTCCAAAAAACTAAGCTTGCGGCGATTGAGGCAGAGTGGAACACCGAGCCTGCACCGGCTTCCTTTACTTTGTTTGGTCTACCAAATCAAGAAGAGCAAACTAATCACTTTGCGGTGCGTATTCCGTATGCGCTAGGCGTAATTGCGACCCGTTCTATGGATCGTCAGATTACTGGCTTGAAAGACTTGATGGCGCAAAATGAGGTACGTATTCGTAATGGAATAAAAGCCTATAGCCTACTGCAACAGTTACGCGAAGGTAGCACTGATCATGCTGTGCGCGAAGCGTTTAACAACAGTAAGCAGGATCTGGGTTATGGATTGCTTTTGAAGCGCTATACAAACGATATTACTCAGGCCAACGAGCAACAGATTCGCCAAGCAACTAGAAATTCTATACCACGTGTGGCACCGCTATATTTCTCCTTCCGGATCATGATAGGCTGTGGTGTACTGATGCTAGGATTAATTGCCACCTGTTTTTGGACTGTTTTGCGTAATCGCGTCGGTCAACCACGCTGGTTGCACCAAGCGATGCTATATGGAATTCCTCTCCCTTGGATCGCCATCGAGTCAGGTTGGTTTATTGCTGAATATGGCCGTCAACCATGGGCTATTAATGAAATTTTGCCGACGTTTGTCGCCCATTCAACCTTGACTGCTGGCGATATTCTTTTCTCGATGGGCTTGATCTGCGGGCTTTATACGTTATTTCTGGTAGCAGAAATGTATTTGATGTTTAAATTCGCGAGATTGGGGCCGAGCAGTCTGAAAACTGGGTAATCATCCCTTTCCTAGGTGAACACACGATAGTATGGGAGCAAATGACTATGTTTGATTACGAAGTATTGCGAGTTGTTTGGTGGGTATTAATCGGCGTACTGTTCATTGGCTTCGCTATCACAGACGGATTTGATATGGGTGTTGGTATGCTGATGCGCTTGTTTGGCCGTAGCGACGTTGAACGTCGCGTTATGATCAATACCATCGCTCCGCACTGGGACGGCAACCAGGTATGGCTTATCACTGCTGGCGGCGCGTTGTTTGCCGCCTGGCCCATGGTGTATGCTGCTGCATTTTCCGGTTTTTATATCGCTATGATTCTAATGTTGGCCTCGTTATTCTTCCGTCCGGTCGGTTTCGACTACCGCTCGAAAATCGATAACGTTCGTTGGCGAAATTTATGGGACTGGGGAATTTTTATTGGTAGCTTTATTTCGCCGGTAGTCATAGGAATTGCATTCGGTAACTTGCTCCAAGGCGTGCCATTCCACGTTGATGAGGATTTTCGCCTATATTACACCGGAAATTTCTTCCAGCTACTGAATCCGTTTGGTTTGTTGTCGGGTATTATCAGCTTGGCGATGTTCCTGACTCAAGGGAGCACCTATTTGCAAATGCGTACCGGAGGTGATTTGCAAGTACGAATGTACAGCATTACCCAGCTTACAGCGATGGTAACGGCGCTAACCTTTTTACTGGCTGGCATTTGGGTCGTTTACAGCATCGACGGCTTTACGGTTACCTCTATTATCGATCGAACCGCGCAGTCGAATCCGCTGCATAAAGAAGTAGCACATCAGGCAGGGGCATGGCTAAACAATTATCATGCTTGTCCGAGATTATGGGTCGTGCCGGCGCTAGGCGTAGTACTGCCTCTGATGACAATTGTTTTTAGCCGTGTAAAACGCAGCGCTTGGGCTTTTATTTGTTCTTCATTGACTGTGGCCTGCGTAATTCTGACTGCAGGAATTACGTTGTTCCCGTTCATTGTCCCATCGTGCACAATGCCTAATGCTAGCTTGACCATGTGGGATGCGACTTCAAGCCTGAGGACGCTGAAAGTCATGACCGTGGTAGCAATAATTTTCGTACCAATTGTACTGCTTTATACTATTTGGTGTTACTACAAAATGTTTGGTCGTATCACGAAAGAACATATTGAACAAAACACGCATTCTCTGTACTGAGTTTCAGGAGATTAATGATGTGGTATTTTTTGTGGATTTTAGGAACGCTTCTGGCCTGTACCTTCGGTATCATTAGCGCGCTTACCTTTGAACATCTGGAAAAAACCTTACCATGAAGTGATAAGGTTAAGGCGTCTCGTTTTATAAAGACTTCGCAAGTTAAAAACAGATCTGGCATAATTTTAAGATATAAATCTTAGTACATTCAGATTAATACTATAATGATGAATGATAACACTATAAGGCAACACAATTATTTTCTCACGCATTTTGCTTAAAACAAGAGCAACTGATGTCTATTTTAATTCGTGACTACCGCCTCCAATATAGTTTGTTATTATGTTTTATCGTACACACTTTGATAATATAGCATGATATAATCGGTCCCGTAGTTGTAAGTGTGTGCGTAAACAACTTATATTGTCCGGCACATTATGTATGTCTAATCATAACAGACTAATCACTCTAGTTATCTATCAGTAGATGATAGATAATACGGACGGCCGGCTAAATCAATTTCAGCGCTAGCCAATAAAAACTACCGGCTAGAAAAATCGCTACCGGCAACGTCAGTACCCAGCCCAAGAGTATATTCTTCACGGTCTTTCCCTGTACGCCACCGCCATCCGCTAGCATGGCGCCGGTGACCGCAGATGACAGCACGTGGGTGGTAGAAACTGGCATGCCGGTATAGCTGGCGACTCCGATGGACACTGCCGCTGTTATCTGTGCCGATAGGCCCTGGGCATAGGTCATATCTTTCTTACCGATTTTTTCGCCAATGGTTGTAGCCACTCGGCGCCAGCCTACCATGGTTCCCAGCGAAATTGCTAGCGCTACAGCGATAATGATCCATGTCGGCGCATACTCTACTGTATACAGTAGATCCCGGCGCAAGTTCTTCAAAAAGCACTTATCCGAAGAATCGGTTTCAGGCAGCTTCGCTACTTTATAAACGGTGTCGGCAATACATATCAACAAGCGTCTTACGTGCAAACGCTGATCGGCGTTAAGCGTTTTATAGCTATTCAAATTGTCTAATAACAACAATACGCGATTAATGGCGGACAGCGTTTGAGACAGGTGACAATGCGGCTCGTGTGGTGAAGGCTCATCTCCTTGAATCCGCTTCTGGCTATTTTCTATCGGCGCGCTGATAGGGGAAAGGAAGACGGCGTGTCCTTCAGACGAAGGAAGAAGTCGTTCATCTTGACTAAGCACGTGACTAAACGCGCCAGGATGTTGCATATAATATTGCTGAAAATGATTCACCGCATCGCGGGTGCGGCTGATATCGTAGCCGCTAGCATTCATATTTACCACAAATCCAGCCGGCGCAACGCCTATCAGTAACAACATAATAAGTCCAATCCCTTTCTGCCCATCATCAGCTCCATGAGCAAAACTTACGCCGGCGGCGGAGAAAATCAAAGCAACACGCGTCCAGAACTGTGGTTTACGCTTGCCGTCTTTTTTTTCACGCTCTGCCGGCGTCAGATGAATGCGGTAGCACTTTTTTGTGCTACTCCAATAACGGCGCAGAACAAGCACCATTGCGCCTGCCAGCAATAAACCAACTATCGGAGATAGAATTAGCGATAGGAAAATTTCAATCAATTTGGGAATATTAAGCGCTTGAACTAGCGAGCTATTGCTTACTAACGCGTTTGTCAGGCCGATACCAATAATTGCGCCGATAAGAGTGTGCGAGCTGGAAGCGGGCAGGCCAAAATACCAGGTGCCCAGGTTCCAGAAAATTGCTGCTAAAAGCATAGAAAACATCATTGCAAGACCGTAAGCTGAACTGACATTGAGCAAGAGATCAGTTGGCAAGAGATGGACGATAGCATAAGCCACGCTCAAGCCACCCATTAGAACACCGAGAAAATTAAATATTCCAGACATGGCGACCGCCAGTTGGGAGCGTAGTGCTCGAGTGTAAATGACAGTTGCCACGGCGTTAGCCGTATCATGAAAGCCGTTAATGGCTTCATAAGCCAGAACAAAAATTAATGTAAGAGCCAACATTAAACCAGTATGACATTCTAGGGCAGTAAATAGATGTAGCATAGGGGGTTACGCCATTATTTGGACATGAACGGGTCGCATTATCTGCGACAAGAAGGGCGGGGAAAAAGGAAAATATGACCTTTTAATATTTTGCCGCCGACAAGCATGCATTTATTTCTGTAAACTTGCAAATACAGCAAGATACGTTTTTACTTAATCCAGTATTTTGTTACCATAGGCTTGTCCAGTTAGACTCATTTTGAAGAGAAAATGGTTTATAAGTAAAAATTTGATATAAATACGTAAATTTAAGTAACGCGACTTTATTAGTTGAGTGTTTACATTATTCCACAAAATCTGATGAACGATCTATACATCAGTCGTGTAAAAGAATATGTTATGTTCATTAACAGCATTAATAATTTCCGTGTTTATATATTTCTGTCATAACTTAAATTTATTGATTGTCAATCCTTTATTTGAAAATTGACATGACAAAGATTGATGTTATCAAATTTTGTTGTAATGAAGCTGACGAAGTTTGATGTTTAAGAGTATCTACTAATGATATTAGAAAAGTTTCAGCTTCACTTTCACCCGAAATGCTCTCAATACTGTTCTGGTTACATTGAAAAAATTTTACCAAACAAGTTGCCGATAGGATCAGGCCTAATACTAAAATTCTTATCTATGAAAGTTTAACTTTCAAACTAGATATGCACAGATGCTGCAGAAATAATTAATATTTTAATCAAATTTGACATATTATTTATATAATCAATGGCAAAACTTAATTAGTCAATATAGTAAGAAAGGAGACTAAGCTCCACTGGAGTTTTCAACATAAAATCAGAAACGATACAAGATCATTGAGTAGCATGTGACCATATACTACTGTTAGTAACTTTCGGTCACAACCAAATAATGTTATATCTCCTAATATAAAATGCCAAGAATACTTACAATATTTCCATTGAGTGACAATGCATCTAATAGATGACTAGTAAACCGCTATTCAACGTGAAATAATCGCCGCCATGAGGAAACAGGCACCCTTAAAATACCCATGTCCTACGCGTGCAAGTGCTCAGTATCGCGTCACTGGATTCAGGTTTTATCTTTTTGTCAGCATGTTTTGCGCCGCAATTCTGCCATTGTCCGCTGAAGGTCACAATGTGGATGACAAACAACAGCTTAAAACGGCGCAACAATCTATTTTAGCCAAAGAAAAAAACGTTCAGCAGCAAAAACAACACGCTGATTTACTCAGCCAGTTACAAGAACAAATACAGTCTATTGTTCATTCGACCTATGCCTTACGGGATACACAGCGTAGCCTAGAAACACTACAAAGTAATATTGATAAGTTCACACGTTCCATGCATCATTTACAAAACCCTCAAGCTGCGCAGCAGAAATTACTAGCGCAGCAATTGAACGCCGCTTTTCGTTATGGACGATACTCCGAACTGCCATTAATTTTCAATAACGAAGAAAGCCTGCGCAACGAACGTATTCTAGCCTATTTCAATTACTTAAGCGAAGTACGCACCAAAACCATTAATGACCTGCGGCAAAACCGGATCGATTTTCTGACGAAGCGAAAGCGAAAACAACAACAGAAACAACAACAGCAGCAAGTGCTACACTTTCAAAAAAAGCAACAACAAACTTTGCAAAGTATCCGTTCCGCATGTCAACAAACCTTGAATCACCTACATTCATCTATCGTGGAAAACAAACGACGCTTAGTGGAAATTTATCAAAACAAGGGACGATTACGCGATACTATCACCTGCACTAATCGAAAAGCACAAACCTGTGCGAAACAGGAAAAGCATAAGGTGCAGCGCATGGGAAGATTAGAAAATCAAGAAAATAATTACGGTAGTACCTATAAACTTAGTACAAGCAAGCGTGCGTTGGTTTCCCACATTGGTGGACTTAATCAACCGACAGGGCAGGATTCTTGGCCTGTGCGGGGCCGCATGCTACATCGTTTTGGCGAACTGCAGCAAGGCGAATTGCGCTATAAAGGACTAGTTATTGCAGCGCCAAAAGGTAGAATAGTGAAGACTATTGCTGCCGGCCGTGTGCTGATGGCCGACTGGCTACAAGGTTACGGCCTAATGATTGTTATCGAGCATGGTAGTGGTGATATGAGTCTATATGGTTATAATCAAAGCGCGTTGGTTAACGTCGGAGATCAGGTCAAAGCTGGGCAACCTATTGCACTGGTCGGGGCTAACAGTAGTCATGGCACGTCGTCGCTTTATTTTGAAATTCGCCGTCAGGGCCAGGCGGTCAATCCCATACCTTGGCTAAAACAGTAAAAGCTGTTATAATGAGTTATTATATTTGCTAATCGATAATTTTGTCATGCATCTTTTTTTTGATTTTTGAAAAGTAAAAGGCTTTATGAGAAAAACGTCTGATGTAAGTACATAAATTTATCCTATTATATTACGAGTCAATTTTAACAAGACTTAATAAATGGCAGAATACTATCTTCAAGTTATTAATCAGTTAATAACTTCTATAGCGTCTAGATTCATGGTTTAAATTTACCAGTTTAATCCTTTTATTATTTTAAAATACATATAGAATAGAATATTATCTGATGTCATTGTAGTAAGCTAACAGAATCTTATGTGATGCTGATTCGGCGTCAGGAACTTAACTCGAAGCGGTAATTTAAAAAAGTTTCCAACTGTATTTGCGCTATCGAGCACTTCACAAAATGAACGAGACATTACGTCAAAGGAAGATGCTGACCTGATATTAAAAGAGAATCCTTGCTCTTGTCCAAAAGGAAATAACCATGCTTATCCTGCACTCAGGATGCAGTATTTAACCACAGGACACAATATGTAAAAATTTAGAAATACATACTAGCAAGTACTTTGCCAATTATTTTTAGAAGAGCGTTGGCTGTCAACAGAAGGAACAGTGTTTTGACAGTATAAGATACATCAAGATTAACAGCCTGCAAATTGTTATCACAGAGGAAATTAACACTTAACAGTTGGCAACACCACTGCCGCGTTTCTTATAAAATGCAGACGTCAAAAGAAGATACCATATTAGAAAATTTTGAGCTATTTTGCTACTAAACGTTGAGGAGTGTGTATTAAAATCCTGTCTGTTGCCTGCTCCTTCAATAAGGCCATCGCATTGTTCAATAAATGGACGATTTCTCTTGTTACACAGTAAGCGTACACGACGTCCTATTGAGTGTCTCGGACGTAATCCTAACCTGACTTCATAGTCACAGGACGTAGATATTGGCTTTCGATTAGCAATGCTAAAGGCATGATGGTAAATCGTTATGAGAACCTCGTTTCTGTGGGGCGCCGGCGTTAAGCATGCTTTCGCCGGACGTTCTTTATTATGCTGATCAAGGGGTGCCATTTTGGCAATCTTTCCTATTGACCCAAAGCGAAAAAAGGTTGACTGAAATTCGCCAACTTCGCATAATATAATTCGCAATTCAGTATATAGATCATATGGAAAGTTATCTGCGTAGCTCAGCTAGTTAGATAATGTTAAGGTTGTATCGTAGCTTGTGTATTTTGCGGGAGTGGCGGAATTGGTAGACGCACTAGATTTAGGTTCTAGCATCGCGAGGTGTGCGAGTTCAAGTCTCGCCTCCCGCACTCTCGTTCGGTGAATAGCAAATGGGGTATAGCCAAGCGGTAAGGCAGCGGGTTTTGATCCCGCCACTCCCAGGTTCGAATCCTGGTACCCCAGTTCAACTGCGTGGATATAATCAGGCATTAGTCTCCCTGTTTCCAGGGAACAGCCGAGAGTTCTAACTAAATAACATTCTCTATATCGCAATTTATTGTAAAGTAGTTAGTTAAGATATGGCTGCGTAGCTCAGCTGGTTAGAGCACAGCACTCATAATGCTGGGGTCACAGGTTCGATTCCCGTCGTAGCCACCATATTTTGAGGTATCACCAAAGCGGTAAGGTAGTTGCATAAACAGCCTCTTTACCGCGTAACTTGCACACCGGTTATCGAATCACTGAGTGAATCTTGCATTCAGCCAACTCGCTAAGAAACACTGACAATAAAGTCAGTACATTAAGTTGATGACGCCTTACTTAACTTAATCATATATATCGTTAATAGCAAAATCTTCACTATCTCATATGATTTTTTCTATAGCCTGAAATCTGCAAGAGTATTTTCTTTATCAATTAGAGATTAACGTGAAGCAGACGAACAATTTTTTTAAGATAAGATCTATTGAATGGTATATGACCATCATTAAATCGGCGTTATGAGCCTCCTGAGTTAACGCGGCGCTGACATTTTTGATTAAATTTGCGGCATATATCTGCAGTTGTTGCCAGATCTTGGCTGTATATTTGCACTTAGTCGCTGAATGGCTATTGGCGTCAGTTAACCTATCTGCACTTTGTTATAAACTTATTAGTGCTGTGTACGACATTATCCAAAAGATGGACGCTATGGTAACAAGTCCAACTGACTGTAACATTTTTACTATTAGTTCCCGCTTATAGTCAAAGCTTCGCCAGATAATATTCAGAAATTATATTTCGGTTCGTTAAGAGCGATTGGCTTGAATTTCACTATTCAAGGTATTTGTTTCGTGGAGAGCAACCGGAAACATAACATTGAGCGCCTAGTGGATGGGTTGAACTGTCTGGTTACACAGTATAAAAGTGACACAATATTACTTATTTGTAGTAGATTGGTGGAGAGAGTTTATTAATGTAAGCAATGAGATGTTGGATCGTACTACTTACGGTCTTGTCGACCTATAAGGCATTCTGAAAGCAGAGCTTTAATCTGCTCAACACTTGCAAATACATTTCGGTTATGGAGGAGGGCCACGCTATCTCCTTTGAATCCACAGGTTGACTAAGGCTGTAATGAGAAAACCTAGTATGCTTCATTCGAAATGTTGGATTTCCGGTGTGCAAAAAATGAAAACTAAGAGTCAGCTATGACGCAACACACTTTTCTGGTAGAGATTGGCACAGAAGAGCTGCCGCCCAAGATGCTGCGCGTGTTATCTGAAGCATTTGCTTCCTGTATTAGCGCTACACTCGATACGACTAAGGTGCGCCACGGCGCAGTCAGCTGGTTTGCTTCTCCTCGCCGACTGGCGGTCAAAATCACCGCACTCGGTGGTGCACAAGCTGACATCAATGTGGAAAAACGTGGCCCCGCCATCGCACAAGCGTTTGACGCCGCCGGCAATCCCACCAAAGCGGCAGAAGGCTGGGCGCGCAGCTGCGGCATTACGGTCAGACAGGCCGAACGCTTTGCAAGCGATAAAGGAGAATGGCTAGTTTATCGCGCTCGCGTAAAGGGGTTGCCGGTGCAAGAGCTACTGTGCGTTATAGTCAGCCGCGCGCTGGACAAACTGCCGATTCAGAAAATAATGCGTTGGGGGAATCATGAATCCAAATTCATCCGACCGGTACACACCGTAACACTGCTGCTAAACGATAGAGTCATTGCGGGTAATATCCTTGGCATTAAGGCTGATCGCGTTGTGCGTGGTCACCGTTTTATGGGCGAACGGGAAATCAGCCTGGAGCACGCTGATCAGTATCCGCAGGTGTTGTTAGATCGAGGCCGAGTGATGGCGGACTATTTACAGCGTAAAGAAAACATTCGCCAAAATGTGGAAGCGACTGCCAAACGTTTAGGCGGCACAGCCGATCTGAACGAAGCCCTTCTGGAAGAAGTTACTTCTCTAGTGGAATGGCCAGTAGTATTGACTGCCAGTTTTGAAGAGAAGTTTTTATCGGTGCCGGCAGAGGCGCTGGTTTGTACCATGAAGTGTGACCAAAAATATTTCCCAGTTTACAATGCAGCAGGTAACCTGCTTCCGCACTTTATTTTCGTGGCAAATATCGAGTCGAAATCTCCTTGGCAGATTATCGCCGGAAATCAAAAGGTCGTGCGTTCACGCTTATCTGATGCAGAGTTCTTTTTTAATATTGATCGAAAGCAGCGGCTGGAAGATCGCCTGCCTCAGTTAAATACGATGTTGTTTCAAAAACAACTCGGTACGCTCCGTGACAGAAGTGTTCGGATCGAAGCTCTGGCGTCTTGGATTGCTGGGAAGATTGGCGCGGATGTACCCCAGGCTGCCCGCGCTGGGCTGTTGTCTAAATGCGACCTGATGACTAATATGGTATTCGAATTTGCCGATACTCAAGGCGTAATAGGTATGCATTACGCTCGTCACGACGGAGAGTCGGAAACGGTGGCTTTGGCGCAAAAAGAGCAATATCAGCCGCGATTTTCCGGAGATGTGCTCCCCACAACGTTGGTGTCTTGCGCAGTTGCTATTGCCGATAAGATGGATGTGCTTGCCGGTATTTTTGGCATCGGTCAGCATCCTAAACCAGATAAAGATCCCTTCGCCCTGCGCCGTGCCGCGCTCGGTGTGTTACGTATTATTGTGGAAAAAAAGCTTGCGACGCTCGACCTGCAGACACTAACGGAAGAAGCAGTACGTCTCTACGGCGAGAAACTGACCAATAATGCCGTGATAAATGACATCATCAATTTTATGCTCGGTCGTTTTCCTTCCTGGTACCAGGAGCAGGGACATAGCGTCGATACTATCCAAGCGGTTCTAGCACGACGTCCGACTCGTCCGGCGGATTTCGATGCTCGGGTACGCGCAGTAAGCTATTTTCGCACCCTGGAGGAAGCTGCATCACTGACAGCAGCTAACAAACGAGTATCAAACATACTAGCTAAAGCTGACGGTCTAATCCATGAGGACTTTCAGGTATCAGTGCTGCTGGATCCACTGGAAATTACCTTGGCAAATCATTTGGTGGTGTTGCGCAGAAAACTAAAACCGCTATTTGAAGCTGGTCGCTATCAGGACACGCTGCTAGCGCTAGCCTCTCTGCGGGAACCGGTGGACGCTTTTTTTGATGGCGTTATGGTGATGGCGGATAATCCACAGGTTCGGATTAACCGTTTAACATTGCTTGTACAACTGCGTAAGTTATTTTTGCAGGTCGCGGATATCTCACTATTGCAATAGGCTACGCATTGCTAACGGTTTTTGCTAGTCAGATAAGCAGCATATAAGTGTATGTCGTGTTTAATTTTGAAAAGCGAATGGTTTGTTGCGAGCAAAGCATTTGACACAATTACATACATGTATGGCTGAGTGTTTCGATAGCGAAAATAAAGTTGAAATGTTTTCAAATACAGCTTGCTGATTTAGCGTTAATTTATGACGCTATAATTAATCAACAGATTTCCATAGAGAGAGCATGTTTAAAACCCAAAACACTGCGTTAAAAAATAATCTGTTATCCTTCGCGATGTCGCTCTATCTATCTGCCTTAGGCCTGAATCATAACAGGCCTTGCTAGGTAATATCGAGTGCCTCATCGATGTCGTAACAGCATGACAATGCTAATAATGAGAAATATCATGCTAGGTATCAATGCTCCGAACACAGGTGGTATGTTGTAGAATAGACTCAGCGGTCCAAAGATTTGATCTAAAACGTAAAAAAAGAATCCGAAACTTATCCCTGTAAGTACTCTTACTCCAAGAGAAACGCTGCGTAGCGGTCCGAGAATAAACGACAAAGCCATGAGCATCATCACCGCTACCGAGAACGGTGAGAAAATCTTTTTCCACATATTTAGCTGGCAACGGTTAAATTCCTGCCCGTTTTTCTTAAGATAATTAACATAATTGTACAGTCCAGAAATGGACAGCGAATTCGGCTCTAGCGCGACAACTTCCAGTTTATTTGGCGTAAGATTAGTCTTCCATTCGCCGTTTAAGATTTGTTTAAAGGTGATTTGCTTGTTGTCAGTCAAATCTAACTCATTTACCTGTGACAATTTCCAACGATCGTTGCTAAACGTAGCCGTAGCAGCATAGCGCAATGATTTTAGCCGTTCCGCGTTATCAAAATGATAAATATTAACCCCGGCCAGTTCATTGCTGTCCACTACTCGCTCGATGAAAATAAAAGTATTACCGTCTTTGGCCCACAGCCCATTCTGGGTTGAAATCATAGAGCTGCCGTAAATCATTTGAGTACGATAATTGTAAGCCATTTGCTCACCTGCCGGCGCTACCCACTCACCGATAGCTATAGTCAGAAGAACCAGAGGAATAGCGGTTTTCATCACCGAGCCAACCACCTGTATACGGCTGAAACTGGACGCTTGCATTACCGTCAGTTCACTATGTGTCGCCAGCGAACCCAGCCCAAGAAGCACGCCTAATAGCGCCGCTATCGGGAAAAAAAGCTCAATATCCTTGGATATACTGAGCAGGGTAAACAACCACGCGCCTAGCGTTGAATAGCCGCCCTGGCCAACTTTGCGCAGTTGTTCAACGAATTTAATAATGCTCGATAGTGATACCAGAATGAACAGGATCATCATGATGGTATTGAATATCGTTTTACCGATATAGCGATCTAACACACTAAACATTAATGTAAACTTCTTCGAAGTCTTCTTGCCGGTACGCTGTCCCATAAATTTAGTACTAGCGACAGCGCCAGATAAGCGACATTGATTATCCACATCCACAGCATCGGATCAAGCTTGCCTTTGGCGCCGTTGACACGTAACGAGTTTTGTAGTAGGAAGAAAATCAGATACAGCAACATAGCAGGCAATATGCTAAGCAACCGTCCATGTCTTGGATTGACTACTGAAAGCGGCACGACCATTATCGCCATAATCAACACTGAGACTACCAGCGTCAATCGCCAATGCAGTTCAGCATGCGCTTCAGCGTTTCCGGAGTGCCATAGTTGGCGCAACGACATCTGTTCAGCGTCGGTGCCATCTACTTCTACTGCCTTGTGACCGATAATCGCCTGATATTGTGTAAAATCAGTAATGCGAAAATCGCGAAGCAGTGCGGTTCCTTCATAGCGAGTGCCTCTATCCAAAATAACCAGTTGCGATCTATCCGGCCGCTGACTCATATGACCTCTATTCCCCATTACCACGGAAGGACGTGCACTGCCGTTTGGCTTAAGCTGTGCGAGGAACAAATGTTCAAAACCTTTATCTTTAACGTTGCCAACGAATAGCACTGAATTGCCGTTTTCTGCCGATTTAAATTGCCCCTTGACCAACGCTGCCATGCTAGGATTAGCTTTAGCTTCTGATATAATCATATCCTGATGGTGCGACGACCAGGGTGATAGCCATGCCACGTTTACCGACGCCAGTATTGCGGTAAATAGGCTAAGTAACAGAGCCGCACGGATCAATGTGCTTGTGCTTAACCCGCAGGCGTGCATAACTATAATTTCGCTTCCGATATACATACGGCTCAAAGTTATCAACAATCCTAAAAAGAGACTCAGGGGTAAGATTAGTTGCGTCATTTCAGACACACCAAAGCTGAGTAAAGATAAAACCAGGTTAATCGGGATATCACCATTCACGACTGCACCTAGGATTCGCCCCAGCTTTTGACAGAAAAAAATCACAAACAGGATGAATAGAATGGCGCACTGACTTTTAAGAGTCTCCCGAATAAGATATCTAGTGATTATCACGCTTATTTCGCCTTAAAACTTGTTTTTAGAGGAATGATTTCATTACTTATCTTTTATTAATACGGATCAATAGTCACTTCGATCGCTAGATAAAACATAACAACACTAAGTCCTTTGCGTCATCCAGATTAATACATATAGCCAATATAAAGGCGAGACGGTGACGGAAAGGTTATTTTTCTTAAATGACATCTTTGTCTTTTAGGAGAGTGTATAGCAAGTTAAATATAGAAGTAGTAGCTTAGAAAAATAACGTATAGCCTGTATCGAGGGGTATCTGAGCCACGTTGTTTGCCTCTAATTATCGAACAACTCGATAAAATTAGCGATGGTTATATATCAGTATGCTGCTGCTCCGTGGTGCATTAGAAGACAAGGTAGTCCGCCAAACGCTGCTTTTGAAGCATATTTCGAATGTATTGTTTGAACGAGCTTATCGGCTGCGGTAAAGAGCGCGAACCAGATGAATGACAATATAAGCGGTCATTAACAAAACTATCAAACGCTGAATAACATCGGGCTCCATGTAGGCTGTGTGCTTTTTGACAGATCTACACGTTAAAAGGTGGTGAAACGACGTAAGAGACGTTTTATACATACGATCAGCTGAAAGCAATAAAATCAAACTACGCCGATCGCTACGCGAAATAGTATTCAATGTGCCAACGCGACGCGAGATGAACAGTGGCGCGCGCGATTTTGTTTAACTGCACTGGACTTAACGGTGACAAGCAATCATAAAAGATATTGCTGCCGTTCGCTGTTTTCTGTAACCCTTTGTTAACTTAACTGCACATGAAGGCGCAACTTTCCACAAGCAACATGCTATTAACGATGGTTGACCGTCATGAAACAGCTTGCCTGCGATTTGGCGGCTAATCAATGGCGGAAAACGGGAGCTTATCGCTTATGAAGACGATATACAAACGATCAGGTTTGATGATGCTCTATTGGTACACAATCCCTAATGCGTTTGCGCCTCACAACCTAGCGGGGAAAGGTTCATACTACAGTGCACCGATAGAGCTTTGCTGGCCACATCGACGCGGTAATTTGTCACGGGATCTACTAATTAACTTGCTACCGGAATTTTGCTTCTGCTTTCTATGAAGTGATAGACTTCGTCCCAGATGAAGATCCTTTAAAATAGTTGGCGCGCGATCGTTATAAAATATATCGCAACGTCAGTTTTCAATTGATTACGGCCGTGCCGTAATGTAGTGATTAACGATGCATCCATGGACAAAATATACAATCCAAAAGATATCGAGCAGCCGTTGTATAAGCGTTGGGAGCAGCAGGGCTACTTTAAACCGAACAATAATACCCTGCAGGATAGTTATTGCATCATGATTCCCCCACCCAACGTGACCGGCAGCTTGCATATGGGGCATGCCTTCCAGCAGACTATTATGGATACCTTGATTCGTTATCAGCGTATGCAGGGCAAAAATACTCTGTGGCAAACGGGTACCGATCATGCCGGCATCGCAACGCAGATGGTAGTAGAGCGGAAAATTGCTGTTGAAGAGGGCAAAACCCGGCACGATTACGGCCGCCATGCCTTTATCGACAAGATTTGGCAGTGGAAAGCGCAATCCGGCGACACAATTACCCATCAAATGCGCCGGCTTGGCAACTCTGTGGACTGGGAACGCGAGCGTTTTACCATGGACGAAGGGCTTTCCAACGCAGTGAAAGAAGTATTCGTACGCCTGTACCAAGAAGATTTAATTTACCGCGGGAAACGCCTGGTGAATTGGGACCCGAAATTATGCACTGTAATTTCTGATCTCGAAGTAGAGCACCGCGAGTCGAAAGGCGCTATGTGGTACCTGCATTACCCCCTTGCTGATGGAGCGCGTACCGCCGAAGGTTTAGATTATCTGGTGGTCGCCACTACGCGACCGGAAACGATGCTCGGTGATACCGGTGTGGCAGTAAATCCAGAAGATCTGCGCTATCGCCATTTAATAGGTCAATTTGTCATTCTTCCGCTGGTCGGCCGCCGCATCCCAATTGTCGGCGACACGTACGCCGACATAACTAAAGGTACGGGATGTGTTAAAATTACGCCGGCACATGACTTTAACGACTATGCGGTCGGAAAACGCCACACTCTGCTGATGATTAACATCCTTACTTTTGACGGAAATATCCGTCAGAACGGCGAGGTATTCAATACTCTTGGCGAGGTTAGCGACGTTGTATCAGGCGAAATTCCGGCGCTTTTCCGTGGCCTTGAACGTTTCACCGCCCGCAAAGCAATCGTGGAGGAATTCGATCGTCTTGGCCTGTTAGCCGAGGTTAAATACTACGATCAAATCGTTCCTTTCGGCGATCGCAGCGGCGTAATCATAGAACCGATGCTAACCGACCAATGGTACATCCACACAACACCTCTCGCAAAAGTGGCAGTAGAAGCAGTAGAAAAGGGCGAGATTCAGTTTGTGCCGAAGCAGTATGAAAACATGTATTTCAGCTGGATGCGCAACATTGAGGACTGGTGCATTTCTCGCCAGCTGTGGTGGGGTTGTCGTATACCGGCCTGGTATGATACCGCAGGGCGGATTTATGTGGGCCGAAACGAAGACGAAGTACGTCAGCAGCATCAATTAGGAGATGACGTGACGCTACGCCAAGACGACGACGTTCTAGATACTTGGTTCTCTTCCGGACTTTGGACCTTTTCTACTCTCGGTTGGCCGGAAAACACTGATGCGTTGCGTACTTTCCATCCCACTAACGTAGTGGTAAGCGGCTTCGACATTATTTTCTTTTGGATTGCGCGCATGATTATGCTGACCATGCATCTTGTCAAAGATGACAACGGTAAGCCGCAGGTCCCCTTCGAAACAGTCTGCATAACCGGTTTAATTCGCGATGAAGAAGGACAAAAGATGTCCAAATCCAAAGGGAATGTCATTGATCCACTGGATATGATAGATGGTATCTCGTTAGCTGATTTAATCCAAAAACGTATCGGAAACATGATGCAGCCGCATCTGGCAAACAAAATCCGTAAACGCACTGAGAAACAGTTTCCCAACGGCATCAAGCCGCACGGTACTGATGCCCTGCGTTTTACGCTTGCAGCGTTAGCCTCAACCGGTCGTGATATTAATTGGGACATGAAACGTCTAGAGGGGTATCGTAATTTCTGCAATAAATTGTGGAATGCTAGCCGTTTTGTATTAATGAACACCGAGGAACAGGATTGTGGTTTGCACTATGGTAACAAAGTGTTGTCGCTCGCGGATCGATGGATCTTGACAGAGTTTAATCAGACGGTGAAGACGTTCCGAGAAGCGCTGGATAATTATCGCTTCGATCTAGCAGCTAACATTTTATATACGTTTACCTGGAACCAGTTTTGCGATTGGTATCTGGAGCTAACCAAACCGGTAATGAGCAGCGGCAGTGAAGCCGAGCTGCGCGGTACCCGCCATACTCTAATTACGGTGCTAGAATCGCTGCTGCGATTAGCACATCCGATTATTCCGTTTATCACAGAAACCATCTGGCAGCAGGTGCAAACCCTAACAGGTAACCTGGGTGACACCTTGATGCTTCAATCGTTTCCATCCTACGATGCGGCGCTGGCGGATGCTAGTGCGCTTACTGATTTAGAATGGATCAAACAAGCGATTATCGCAGTGCGTACCACTCGCGCCGAGATGAACATCCCCAAAGCCAAGCCGCTGGCGGTACTACTTCGCCAGGCGTCTCCTACAGTAGTGCGTCGAGTCAAAGAAAATCTAAATTTTATACTCACCTTGGCGCGGCTTGATAGTATTACCTTGCTGCCATCGGACAATAAGGGGCCAGTTTCCATCATCCAGATTATCGACGGTGCTGAATTGCTGATTCCACTGGCGGGGTTGGTCGATAAAGACACCGAACAGAACCGTTTGGAGAGAGAAATCGAGCGCATCGACAGCGAAATCAATCGTATTACCGCCAAGTTCGCTAACGAAGGCTTTATTGGCCACGCACCGGAGGTAGTGATAGCGCAAGAGCGGAAGAAATTAGCAAGTTATCAGCAATCTAGAGAGAGGTTGCTAAAACAACAGGCGATTATCGTTAGTTTATAATGAGCATGTCACAACGGGAGCAAGCATTACTATGCATGCTCACATGTTACTCATCGACTGCCATGGATTATCAGACGCCGTCATGCCTTAGCTGGAATCAGCACCCAACAGGTTTGGGTTTCATCTGTTGTATGCCATACAGTGTTACCTACAAACCGAAGAATAGGAAAGATAGCCTGTTATTATGAAAATACAGTAGGCATTACCGAAAGGTTGATCGTGGTCTCTACAAAATACGTGAGTGTGTATTTACATTAAGCAGTAATAAAAACATGGCGACTTGCTGTGTAATAAAGCGTCTTCTTTATCTAGCGAGCATTCAGATGCGCTTTATCGCATTCTGAACTGCAATGCTAGCCCTTAAGCTGTACACAGCTAGCTTTCCCATGCCTAATTGATGCCCTTTTTCAGCTAACTGCTACAGTCAGTATGGTGTGCCGAGTCGGCTTTGTCATCTTATCTATTTTACCATCGAAATGTTCAAAATATACAGGGCGCTCACGTGACCTATTTGAAGCCAAGCGGAAGCCAAATTAGTTATAAAGAATCCATTAAAGATACTGCTAGAGTACTGAGTCGCATATATGACGGAATTCTAGAAAAATATTAAAATGCTAGCACACGCTACGCTAGCGTGCTAGTGTTGAATGGGCTGATAACTGAGTTTCATCCGACTCAGTTATTAGCTGATCTGCTAACTATGGAGGAATCTTTACCTGAAAAGGATTTTCAGCAAATGAAGTTGGCTTACATCGAAGATACAAACAATAAAATAGGTAACACGCTGCTGGAGGCAGAGGCGTTAACCGATCTCGATTTGCGGTTAGTCGTCCCGTTGCCTGTTGGCCAAATCAGGAGCTGGTGACTGTCTGCTGCTGTTTAGTGCAACAAAACGGCGGTGATATCACCGTGATTGAAGGTATTGTTGCCGGAATAAAAGCCGTGGACTTTGTTTATACCGATGTATGGGTCTCATAGGGGAGACAAAGAGGCATGATAAGAAAATATCGCGCTGCTGCATGCCTATCAAGTAAAAATGGACTTGTTTCACCAAACTGGTAGTCCACAAGGGACACTACTTTCCTGCGTTTCATAACAATCAGACTAAATTTGTCGCGCAGATAGCAACACAATACGGCCTGTTTATCGGTATGGAAGTAACCAATGAGGTTTTTTAGTCCCGCCATAGCGTGGTCTTCAATCAGGCGGAAAATCGCCTGTATACGATCAAAGCTGTGGATAATAGCGACACTCGCACTACCGTCAGCTATGTAATCTATGCGTCGTAGGCAGTGACCAATAAACTGCGGTCATTGGACTCTAGGCCGCAGATGGTATGTAACGAATATCACTATCAGTAAAATGCTCACAAAACTATCTTGTGAAATAATATCACGATATAGATGTCTATACTTACAATAGTATTACTTGATATCGGCAGATAAGATAAAAGTCTACTTCGGGTTGCTATGATTGTCCGTATCCAGCTTTTGCTGCTTGGAAGGTGATCGATGACATATTATGCTTGAGAACATCTGTCGAAATAAGCGGAGTAGCATAAATGACAAAACGCATTAGCATGTTTAGTAGGTATCGTAAAGATACAGCGCTGTTTCCGATATCGGCAACGGAGTAAGGTGCTCTTTCTCAGTCTCGGCAACCCTATTTTCGTAGCTGGACTCTCTTTACCGAATGATTGGTGCTTTTGCTAAAAATAAGATTTGCGAGATAGCAGGTAGTCAAAATGTTTTAGTGCAGATTACGACCATGAATTTCAAAGATGACTGCAACTATCTCTTTCTCGGAAAGTTGAGAATAACAGTAAAATAGGAGTCGGCATTAGAAGATGACTCTGGAGAAACTTTAAAAAACTATTTATATACTAGTTTTGTAATAACGTCTCAGGCGCATCGACATAGATGAAAGATCGCTTTCAAGACAACAAATCGCGGATGTTATAGGATTCCGGTAGGATGTAAAAATTGTCAATCGTGACTAGTTCTACCGTGCGGTATTTAGGGTAAGAAGCTCAACAACGCCTTGTAGTACGCGCGCCGTGGTGTACTTTTTTTACTGCTACGCCACCAGAAATGTCGATAATATAGGGAATAACGTTATCTGTTTGTTGGTACCAAAGAACTGCTTGAGTACGATCTGGCGGTGCAGATTGGAACTGATATAAAAGTTGAGCAAACGCGACATCGGCAGACAAATTTCCTTTCTTGCTTCAAGGGATAAATCTTCATTTATTCCTTTGAGTTTAACAGTGTCCGATTCTGAGAATCAACGAACAGAATAACGCAACGTGGCCACTGTTTTCGGGTGAAGCACAGGTAAGTTGTGGAATAAGTATGGCGTGAAGGAGATTGTACGTTATTAATCATAACGAAGCTGCTTGTTGTACATTCTATTCAAGGCATAAAATGACAAGAGGCGTAGAATATTTTTCTGACGCAAGTGAGGAATTGTGGGCTGATGTGCAACCCTCGGATACCGTTGCCATGGATGTTATCGGTGTAGATTCTTGATAAGTAAACAGAACTACGCTAGATGTACTATTTCGCTGATAGCGATATCATGCCGGCGAAAGCATAAGCTTGCATTTCTTCAAAAATGAATAATCGTTAGTTTTGCGCATACCGTCGTGCAATCGAGCAATTTTTAATCAAAAGTGCAAATTACGCGATTTTTTTGTTGCATAAGGCATCTGCTCTATCTAGAATGCAAGCACTTAATGCCGGCATAGCGCAGTTGGTAGAGCGACTGATTTGTAATCAGTAGGTCGAAGGTTCAACTCCTTCTGTCGGCACAAAATCTGGTGGGGTTCCCAAGCGGCCAAAGGGAGCAGACTGTAAATCTGCCGTCTTAGACTTCGAAGGTTCGAATCCTTCCCCCATCACAAAGTTTGTATCAAGTACGATACACACTTTGTTGTAAAACAATAAAGCTCAACAAGTGGCAGATAAGAACCTTCAACCAAGATTTGGGTTGCGTAAAGCGAGACAAGGATGTGTAACATCAGTCCAAAAAGCATGTTCTTATAGAACCAGGTAGCCGAGTTTCAAGATGCGGGCATCGTATAATGGCTATTGCCTCAGCCTTCCAAGCTGATGATGTGGGTTCAATTCCCACTGCCCGCTCCAATGTGCTGATATAGCTCAGTTGGTAGAGCACACCCTTGGTAAGGGTGAGGTCGGCAGTTCGAATCTGCCTATTAGCACCACTTCTAGTCTTCCTCCTGGCGCCCTTTCTGTAAAAAGCAAATTCAGCAGGCATGTTGCCTGGTTGATGTGGTGATATCACCGATATATTTGTGTCTTAGAGGGACAATGAATGTCTAAAGAAAAGTTTCAACGCACAAAACCACACGTTAACGTCGGTACTATTGGCCATGTTGACCATGGGAAAACGACTCTAACCGCCGCTATTACTACTGTTCTGGCCAAGACTTACGGTGGGAACGCGTGCACATTTGATCAAATCGACAACGCACCGGAAGAAAAGGCTCGTGGCATTACCATCAACACATCGCATGTTGAATACGATACTCCTACCCGACATTATGCGCATGTAGACTGCCCAGGACATGCTGATTATGTAAAAAATATGATTACCGGCGCAGCGCAGATGGACGGTGCTATTTTGGTGGTTGCCGCGACAGACGGCTCGATGCCGCAGACACGCGAACATATCCTTCTGGGTCGCCAAGTCGGTGTACCGTATATCGTCGTATTCATGAACAAATGTGACATGGTCGATGACGAAGAACTGTTAGAACTAGTTGAATTGGAAGTACGTGAACTGCTATCTCAGTACGACTTCCCTGGCGACGACACGCCAGTTATCCGCGGTTCAGCGTTGAAAGCGCTAGAAGGCGATGAAGTTTGGACCGACAAAATTATCGAACTGGCAGAAGCTCTGGACAACTATATTCCGGAACCAGAACGCGTCATTGACAAGCCGTTTCTATTACCGATTGAAGATGTATTCTCAATTTCCGGACGCGGTACCGTTGTTACCGGTCGTGTAGAGCGAGGCATTATCAAAGTGGGTGAGGAAGTGGAAATCGTCGGTATTAAAGACACCATTAAAACTACCTGCACCGGCGTTGAAATGTTCCGTAAACTGCTAGATGAAGGCCGTGCCGGTGAGAATGTGGGGGTTCTGCTACGCGGTATTAAGCGTGACGATGTGGAGCGTGGTCAGGTTCTAGCCAAACCCGGCTCAATTAAGCCACACACACAGTTTGAAGCAGAAGTTTATATTTTAAGTAAAGATGAAGGCGGCCGCCATACGCCCTTTTTCAAGGGCTACCGCCCGCAGTTCTACTTCCGTACGACTGACGTGACCGGTACTATTGAACTGTCTGAAGGAGTCGAAATGGTCATGCCTGGCGATAATATCAAGATGGTTGTTAAATTAATTGCACCAATCGCCATGGACGACGGGCTGCGTTTTGCGATTCGAGAAGGTGGTCGTACCGTTGGCGCCGGCGTTGTTGCTAAAATTATTACCTGAGCTGAGAAATGTCGTCGAATTATATTTTCCGACGCAATATGCGGTTCAGTGAATGGGCATGAATTAGAGTTACTGACAGTAGTGTATGGGCTTAATGTTTTGTCATGGACCATTGCTGATTTTGAAAAGCATTTAAAAGAAAATATTTTACGAATAAAATATTAAAGCGATGCGCTTTACCCTAATGAATATGCTTACTACATGACTGGTATACCATAGGATCGTTATAAACGGGTCATACATGAGTCATGTAGCATGCTATGTTAGCTTTGCTGTAATAGCTTAATTTCTGTGACACCTGTACGTTGCTCATTATAAAAAATATGAGTGAGTTTGCTTACTTTGAGCATTTTACGTATGTAAAAGTATTTCAGCATTAAGCCCAACGATATCAGCATCCTACTTTGGCATAATTTTTTATGGCAAAACAATATTGAGGTAATAATTCTCAATAATCTTGCGATATCTCTGTATCTAAAACTGTTTATTGTCATATCGACAATGTATATCTGCTAAGTGTCTCTCATATAACGTAATTGGAACGTTTTAAACAGACAAATAGATGTAGTGTTAAGCTCTCGATGCCAAATGATTGTTACATCAAATTCCATCGAATTTGATTCAACGTGGACAAATAACGCTACCATATATTTTTTTTTAAAATATAACGTGAACATTTGAGTTACGACCCGATTACAGGGCATCACTTAACGCCCTTTACTCCGTGATAAAAACCTATTACTTTGAAATTTTAAAGTATCATCTTTGATAAAAGAGATTCTTATTCTAAGATGTAAAACTTTTAGGTAGTGTTCTTATACAATGTTGCTTATACAGAGCATACTTCAATTGGTAATTTTACGCGCTTTGCGGGTCTGAGAAATTGTTTGTCTAAATCCTATCTAACAGGTTTTTTATGAGTGCGAATACCGAAAATCAAAAGAGCGGACGCAGTCTGGAAGCGGGTAAATGGTTAGTCGTCATGATTCTGTTAGTCGTAGCTATCGTCGGTAATTATTACTACCAGCATTACCATTTACTGCTACGAGCGCTGGCTGTTGTACATATTATCGCTATCGCGATCGGTGTAGCCATGATGACAACAAAAGGCAAGTCCACTGTTGCATTTGCACGTGAAGCACGTACAGAAATACGTAAAGTGATTTGGCCGACCCGTCAGGAAACTTTACGCACTACGTTAATCGTCGCTGCGGTAACCGCTGTGATGTCACTGATTCTGTGGGGACTGGATGGTATCCTAGTTCGCGTAGTATCGTTCGTTACTGGTCTGAGGTTCTAATATGCCCAAAGTTCTAAAGAAATGCTGGTATGTTGTGCAGGCGTTTTCCGGTTTTGAGGGACGAGTAGCTCAGTCCCTTCGCGAACATATTAATCTTCATGATATGAAAGAGCTGTTTGGTAAAATTATAGTACCGACAGAAGAGGTAGTTGAAATGCGTGGCGGACAGCGTCATAAAAGTGAACGCAAGTTTTTTCCGGGCTACGTCCTGGTGGAGATGGCGATGAGCGACACAAGCTGGCATTTTGTACGTAGCATACCGCGCGTTATGGGTTTTATTGGCGGAACCTCGGAGCGGCCTGCGCCTATTAGCGATAAAGAAGTCGACGCTATTATGAGTCGACTACAGCAGGTTGGCGACAAGCCAAGACCGAAAACCCTTTTTGAGCCGGGCGAGCTGGTGCGCGTTAACGATGGTCCGTTTGCTGATTTCAATGGCTGCGTGGAAGAGGTAGATTACGAAAAAAGTCGATTGAAGGTGTCGGTCTCGATCTTTAGTCGTGCTACACCGGTAGAATTAGATTTCGGTCAAGTCGAAAAAGGTTAACATGGTTGCTTTAGGCAAGAAATTAATTTATAATTCCGCGTTTTCTTTTTGATGCGTTTTTACGTATAAGACCTAGAGCCTTACGTTAACGGCGCTAGCACCAATTCGAGGAAATGACATGGCTAAGAAAATACAAGCCTATGTCAAGTTGCAGGTTGCTGCAGGCATGGCAAATCCGAGTCCACCGATAGGCCCGGCCCTTGGTCAGCATGGCGTTAACATTGTGGAATTCTGCAAAGCCTATAATGCTAAAACTGAGAACATTGAAAAAGGGCTGCCGATTCCGGTTGTTGTTACTGTGTATTCAGACCGCTCTTTTGTTTTCGTGACCAAAACTCCGCCAGCCGCCGTATTGCTGAAAAAAGCTGCATGCATCAAATCCGGTTCCGGTAATCCAAATAAAGACAAAGTCGGTAAAGTGACTACTGAACAGATCCGTGAAATTGCGAAGACCAAAGCAGATGATATGACCGGTGCCGATATGGACGCAATGTCCCGCTCTATTGTGGGCACTGCACGTTCTATGGGCTTGGTAGTGGAGGGTTAAAATGGCCAAACTGACTAAGCGCATGCGCGTCATCCGCGATAAAGTTGATTCTAGCAAACAATACGATATCAGCGAAGCTGTAGCGCTGCTGAAAGAACTCGCCACTGCCAAATTCATTGAAAGCGTCGACGTCGCCATCAATCTTGGCATCGATGCCCGTAAATCAGATCAAAACGTCCGCGGTGCTGCTGTGCTGCCGCACGGCACGGGTCGCAGCGTACGTGTCGCTGTTTTCACTCAAGGTGCCAACGCGGAAGCAGCGAAAGCCGCCGGTGCAGACCTTGTAGGCATGGATGATCTAGTAGATCAGGTCAAAAAGGGAAAATTGAATTTCGACGTAGTTATCGCTTCTCCTGACGCGATGCGCATTGTCAGTCATCTAGGACAAATTCTCGGTCCACGAGGCTTAATGCCCAACCCGAAAGTCGGCACTGTAACTTCGAATATTGCTGACGCGGTTAAAAACGCGAAAGCCGGTCAAGTGCGCTATTGCAACGATAAAAATGGAATCATCCACACCACTATTGGTAAAGCGAATTTTGAGTCTGACAAATTGAAAGAAAACCTAGCAGCTATACTAGTCGCGCTGAAAAAAGCTAAACCAATGCAAGCTAAAGGCGTTTATATCAAAAAAGTCAGCCTGTCCACCACTATGGGACCAGGTATTGCAATAGATCAAGGGGTCCTATTTGCTACAACCGCTTAATTATTACTTTACGAAGGCGTTAGGTTTGTCTAAAATCCAACGCTCAAAGTTTTATCGGGAAGGTTTCTTTTTTGGGCATATTAAAGCCTCTGCCGGAGACAGAAAGTAGTAGAAGTACTTATTTATTTGCTGTATTTTGTTCACCATATGTCAACGCTTACCGTTGCTGTGATAGTGTATGAAGTGAGTTCCGGGATACCCGGGTCAAATCCAGGAGTACAAATTAGTGGCATTAAATCTTCAAGACAAACAAGCGATTGTTGATGAAGTCAGCGGAGTAGCCAAAGACGCTATATCTGCCGTTGTTGCAAGTTTCCGTAGTGTACCGGTAGATAAAATGACTAAACTGCGCAAAGCAGGTCGTGAAGCCGGTGTTCACATGCGTGTTGTTCGCAATACGTTGATGCAACGTGTCGTTGAAGGTACTATTTTCAAATGCCTGAAAGATGCGTTTGTCGGGCCAACTATGATTGCATTTTCTCATGAACACCCGGGTGTGGCCACTCGTTTATTTAAGTCTTTTGCTAAAGACAATGCTAATTTTGAAGTTAAAGCTGCAGCCTTTGAAGGCGAAGTAATATCAGCGTCGCAGATCGACTTTTTAGCTGCTCTGCCAACTTACGAAGAAGCAATCGCACGACTGATGTCGATTATGAAGGATGCCTCTGTAGGTAAACTGGTCCGCACGCTGGCTGCAATGCAAAATCGGAAAGAAACGGGATAATCGCCGTCTTTATCCTAATGCAATTGCTTGCAAGTACATAAATACTAGGAACACTTGTTATGTCTATCACTAAAGAAAAAATTTTAGACGCAGTTGCCAAAATGTCTGTCATGGACGTGGTTGAATTGGTCTCCATGATGGAGAAAAAGTTCGGCGTTTCTTCCTCTGTTTCCGTTGCTGCAAGTGGCTCAGCTGACTCTGAAGAAGAAAAAATTGAGTTTAACGTTGTTTTGAGCGCAATCGGCGTAAATAAAGTTGCTGTCATTAAAGCTGTGCGTAGCGCTACTGGTCTTGGCTTAAAAGAAGCTAAAGACTTGGTTGAATCCGCACCTGCCACCTTGAAAGAAGGTGTGAGTAAAGATGACGCCAATGCACTGAAGAAAGTCCTTGAAGAAGCAGGCGCTTCTGTTGAGGTTAAATAAATTACCTTTAAATTTACAGCCTGAATTAGGCTAGTGGCTGGTGACTTTTAGGTCGTCATCAGCCTTTTTGTCTGTAGGGATTAGGCACCATTGAGTCACTGATTACTTCGATATTTTCCATCGACGACTTAATATTCTGCATCGCTTGCTGATGTCTTCCAGGTTTAGAAAAGTTCAGCGAAATGATTCAATAATAATAGCAACAAGCATCAAGTATTACGAAGAGAATTAGATTCTCCGATCGTGATAAATAGCGTTGCATGCACTGTCCTAGTAGGGCGGATAGAGTAAGTCAACTTGTCAGCTAGCTGAGGAACCCTATGGTTTACTCCTATACCGAAAAAAAACGTGTTCGTAAGGACTTTGGAAAACGTCCGCAGGTTTTGGATGTTCCCTATCTCCTATCCATCCAACTTGACTCGTTTCAGAAGTTTATTGAGCAAGATCCTGAAGGTCAGTACGGTCTGGAAGCGGCTTTCCGTTCCGTATTCCCAATACAGAGCTACAGCGGCAACTCTGAACTACAATATGTTAGTTACCGCCTTGGCGAACCTGTCTTTGATGTCAAAGAATGCCAGATCCGCGGTGTGACGTTTTCCGCACCGTTGCGCGTCAAATTGCGCCTTATTATTTACGAACGCGAAGCGCCAGAAGGTACAGTAAAAGACATCAAGGAACAGGAAGTCTATATGGGAGAAATCCCGCTTATGACTGATAACGGCACTTTTGTCATCAATGGCACAGAACGTGTTGTTGTTTCCCAGTTACACCGCAGTCCTGGCGTATTTTTTGACAGCGACAAGGGTAAAACGCACTCTTCAGGTAAAGTGTTATACAATGCGCGTATTATTCCATACCGCGGCTCCTGGCTAGATTTCGAGTTTGATCCAAAAGACCACTTATTCGTCCGTATCGACCGCCGCCGAAAATTACCGGCGAGCATCATTTTGCGTGCGTTAAATTACAGCACCAGTCAGATCTTGGATACATTCTTCGAGAAAGTGATTTATGAAATTTGCGATAACAAGCTGCAGATGGATCTGCAGCCTGAGCGCTTGCGTGGTGAAACCGCTTCATTTGATATTGAAGCTAACGGCATCGTCTATGTCGAAAAAGGCCGTCGCATCACCGCGCGTCATATTCGACAATTGGAAAAAAGCGGCGTTACACAGATCACAGTGCCTGTCGAATATATTGTTGGCAAAGTAGTGGTAAAAGATTACTTTGATGAGAAGACTGGCAAGCTTATCGTTCCAGCTAACATGGCGCTGACATTAGATCTAGTGGACAAGCTGAAACAGGCTGGCTACAAACATATTGAAACATTGTTCACAAACGATTTGGATCACGGTGCCTATATTTCTGAGACGCTGCGTATTGATCCAACTAACGATCGTCTTAGCGCGTTGGTGGAAATTTACCGTATGATGCGTCCCGGTGAGCCACCGACTCGCGAAGCGGCCGAAAATTTGTTTGAAAATCTGTTCTTTTCGGAAGAACGTTACGATCTTTCCGCAGTTGGCCGAATGAAGTTCAACCGTTCGCTGATGCGTGAAGACATTGAAGGTTCCGGTATCCTCAACAAAAACGACATCATTGAAGTGATAAAAAAACTCATCAATATCCGTAATGGGAAAGGTGAAATCGACGATATTGACCACCTGGGCAATCGCCGTATTCGTTCGGTGGGTGAAATGGCGGAGAACCAGTTCCGCGTCGGTCTAGTTCGTGTGGAACGTGCGGTAAAAGAACGTCTGTCTTTAGGTGCTCTAGATACTTTGATGCCGCAGGATATGATCAATTCTAAACCAATTTCAGCAGCAGTGAAAGAATTTTTTGGTTCGAGCCAACTATCTCAGTTCATGGATCAGAACAACCCGCTGTCCGAGATTACCCATAAGCGTCGTATCTCCGCGTTAGGACCAGGTGGCTTAACCCGAGAACGCGCGGGATTTGAAGCGCGTGACGTGCATCCGACTCATTACGGACGTGTTTGTCCCATTGAGACTCCGGAAGGGCCGAACATTGGTCTGATCAACTCGCTGTCCGTATATGCACAAACCAACGAGTACGGTTTCCTAGAAACACCTTACCGTCGCGTGCAAGACGGCGTAGTTACTGACGAAATTCACTATCTGTCGGCGATTGAAGAAGGTAACTTTGTTATCGCGCAAGCCAACACTAACCTCGGAGACAATGGCCGTTTCATTGACGATTTGGTGACATGCCGTAGTAAAGGCGAATCGAGTCTATTCAGCCGAAATCAGATTGATTATATGGACGTTTCCGCTCAGCAGGTAGTTTCTGTCGGTGCTTCGCTGATTCCATTCCTGGAGCACGACGACGCTAACCGCGCCTTGATGGGCGCGAACATGCAACGTCAGGCGGTACCAACATTGCGTACCGACAAGCCGCTGGTTGGAACAGGTATGGAACGTGCGGTCGCCGTTGATTCCGGCGTTACCGTCGTAGCGAAACGCGGCGGAACGGTGCAGTACGTGGATGCCTCGCGTATTGTGATTAACGTTAACGCAGATGAGATGTATCCTGGCGAAGCGGGCATCGATATTTACAACTTGACTAAATATATCCGTTCTAACCAAAACACTTGCATCAACCAGACGCCTTGCGTTTCGCTGTGTGAGCCAGTCGAGCGTGGTGACGTGCTAGCTGACGGTCCGTCTACCGATCTGGGTGAACTTGCGCTGGGGCAGAATGTGCGTATCGCATTTATGCCGTGGAACGGCTACAACTTTGAAGATTCAATGCTAGTTTCCGAACGCGTAGTGCAGGAGGATCGTTTTACCACTGTGCATATTCAGGAACTAGCGTGCGTGTCTCGCGACACAAAACTAGGCCCTGAAGAAATTACCGCTGACATCCCGAATGTAGGTGAAGCCGCGCTCTCCAAACTGGATGAGTCCGGTATCGTCTATGTTGGCGCAGAAATGACCGGCGGCGATATTTTAGTAGGCAAAGTGACGCCGAAAGGGGAAACACAACTGACGCCAGAAGAAAAACTGCTGCGCGCTATCTTCGGTGAAAAAGCTTCCGACGTGAAAGATTCATCTCTGCGTGTACCAAATGGTGTTTCCGGTACCGTTATTGATGTGCAGGTATTTACCCGCGATGGCGTGGAGAAAGACAAGCGGGCGTTGGCAATCGAGGACATGCAGCTTAAGCAGGCCAAAAAAGACCTCACCGAAGAACTACAGATTCTTGAAACCGGTTTGTTTGCCCGTATTCACGATGTACTGATTTCCGGCGGCCTAGCAAAAGAGCAGCTGGATAAGCTGACTCGAGAGAGCTGGTTGGCACTAGGCCTGGTCGATGAAGAGAAACAAAACCAGCTTGAGCAGCTTGCTGAGCAGTATAATGAACTTAAACGCGAATTCGAAAAGAAACTAGAAGCAAAGCGCCATAAAATTACTCAAGGAGATGACCTGGCGCCAGGTGTGTTGAAAATTGTTAAGGTGTATCTAGCTGTGAAACGTCAGATTCAACCAGGCGACAAAATGGCAGGTCGTCACGGTAACAAAGGTGTTATTTCCAAGATCAACCCGATCGAAGATATGCCTTACGATGAACATGGTGTGCCGGTGGATATCGTTTTGAACCCACTTGGTGTACCGTCTCGTATGAACATCGGACAGATTTTAGAAACCCATTTAGGCATGGCGGCAAAAGGTATCGGCGATAAAATTAACGCCATGCTAAAGCAGCACGAAAAGGTGCCAAAATTACGCGCGTTTATTCAGAAGGCGTACAACTTAGGTGACGATATTCGCCAGAAATTAAATCTTAATACTTTTTCCGATGAGGAAGTGCTACGTTTAGCGGAAAATCTAAAGAAAGGTCTACCGCTCGCCACGCCGGTATTTGACGGCGCCAAAGAAAAAGAAATTAAGGAGCTGCTGCAGCTTGGTGGCCTGCCGACTTCCGGTCAGATTACCTTGTTTGATGGCCGCACTGGCGAACAATTCGAGCGCCAGGTTACGGTGGGATATATGTATATGCTAAAACTAAACCATCTCGTTGATGACAAGATGCATGCGCGTTCTACTGGCTCTTACAGCCTGGTTACCCAGCAACCGCTAGGCGGAAAAGCGCAATTCGGCGGCCAGCGCTTCGGGGAAATGGAAGTGTGGGCGTTGGAAGCTTACGGCGCGTCCTACACCTTACAGGAAATGCTTACCGTTAAATCGGATGATGTTAATGGTCGCACCAAGATGTATAAAAACATCGTGGATGATAATCACATGATGGAACCAGGTATGCCAGAATCTTTCAACGTCTTGTTAAAGGAAATCCGTTCTCTAGGCATCAATATCGATCTGGAAGAAGACTAATTTCCCGTCCATGGCAATTCGCACTGGCAATAAGCGCCTGAGCCTTTCAAAGGCCTAACAGCTCTAACTCCGACAGGAGCCAATCCGTGAAAGATTTACTTAAGTTTCTGAAAACGCAAACTAGAACCGAAGAGTTTGATGCGATCAAAATTACTCTGTCCTCGCCAGATATGATTCGTTCCTGGTCGTTCGGTGAAGTAAAAAAACCGGAAACTATTAACTATCGAACTTTTAAACCGGAGCGTGATGGTTTATTCTGTGCCCGTATTTTTGGCCCGGTCAAAGATTACGAATGCCTGTGCGGTAAGTACAAACGTTTGAAACACCGCGGCGTTATCTGTGAGAAATGCGGTGTTGAAGTGACACAGACTAAAGTGCGCCGTGAGCGTATGGGTCATATCGAGTTAGCTTCGCCAACTGCGCATATCTGGTTTTTGAAATCGCTACCGTCCCGTATTGGTTTGCTCTTGGATATGCCGTTGCGCGACATTGAACGCGTACTGTATTTTGAATCCTATGTCGTAATTGAAAGCGGCATGACTAATTTTGAACGCCGTCAGATTCTGACCGAAGAGCAATATCTAGACGCGCTGGAAGAGTTCGGTGACGAATTCGAGGCCAAAATGGGTGCTGAAGCGATCCAGGATCTGTTAAAAAACATGGATTTGAAACAAGAATGCAAACAGCTACGCGAAGAACTGGAAGAAACTAACTCTGAAACTAAGCGTAAGAAACTGACTAAACGCATTAAATTGCTGTCAGCCTTCGTGCTATCTGGCAACAAGCCAGAATGGATGATCCTGTCAGTGCTGCCGGTGCTACCACCGGATCTACGCCCGTTGGTACCGTTGGACGGAGGTCGTTTTGCGACGTCGGATCTCAACGATCTGTATCGACGGGTAATCAACCGTAACAACCGATTGAAGCGTTTATTGGATTTAGCCGCGCCGGATATCATTGTGCGTAACGAAAAACGTATGCTGCAAGAAGCGGTCGATGCGCTGCTGGATAACGGCCGACGGGGCCGTGCCATTACCGGTTCTAACAAACGTCCGTTGAAATCCCTGACCGATATGATCAAAGGTAAGCAAGGTCGCTTCCGCCAAAACTTGCTTGGTAAGCGCGTCGACTACTCTGGCCGTTCAGTTATCACTGTTGGTCCATATTTGCGCCTACATCAGTGTGGTTTGCCGAAAAAAATGGCGCTAGAGTTGTTTAAGCCTTTTATTTACGGCAAACTGGAGATGCGTGGTTTAGCAACCACCATAAAGGCGGCCAAGAAAATGGTCGAACGCGAAGAAGCAGCAGTGTGGGATATCCTTGATGAGGTCATCCGCGAACATCCGGTCATGTTGAACCGTGCGCCGACTCTGCACCGCCTGGGGATCCAGGCATTTGAGCCGGTACTGATTGAAGGTAAAGCTATTCAGCTGCATCCGCTAGTGTGTGCAGCATATAACGCCGACTTCGACGGCGACCAAATGGCGGTCCATGTGCCGCTGACGCTAGAAGCCCAGCTGGAAGCACGTGCTTTAATGATGTCAACCAATAACATCCTGTCGCCTGCCAACGGCGAGCCGATTATTGTACCGTCTCAAGACGTTGTGCTGGGTTTGTATTATATGACTCGCCACTGTGTTAACGGTAAGGGTGAAGGCATGGTGCTGACCGGGCCGAAAGAAGCAGAACGTATTTATCGCACCGGCGTGGCTGAACTACATGCCCGAGTTACAGTGCGTATCACCGAGCACCAAAAACTTGATAATGGTGAATGGATAGAAAATACTAATCTAGTAGACACCACCGTTGGCCGCGCTATCCTGTGGATGATCGTACCGAAAGGGCTATCGTTCTCGCTGGTAAACCAGGCGTTAGGCAAAAAAGCTATCTCTAGAATGCTTAATACCTGCTATCGTGTGTTGGGCTTGAAATCAACCGTCATCTTCGCCGATCAGATTATGTACACCGGTTTCGCCTATGCCGCCCGTTCCGGCTCATCAGTCGGCATTGACGATATGGTAATCCCGGAAAAGAAAGCCGAAATTATCAATGAGGCCGAAGCTGAAGTTGCCGAGATCCAGGAGCAGTTTCAGTCGGGTCTGGTTACTGCAGGTGAACGTTATAATAAAGTGATCGATATTTGGGCCGCGGCTAATGAACGTGTCGCTAAGGCAATGATGGACAACCTGTCTACTGAAGATGTGATTAACCGTGACGGAGAGAAAGAGCGTCAGGTTTCTTTCAACAGCATCTTTATGATGGCCGATTCTGGCGCACGTGGTTCAGCAGCACAGATTCGTCAGCTGGCTGGTATGCGTGGCCTGATGGCCAAGCCCGATGGCTCAATCATTGAGACACCGATTACCGCGAACTTTCGTGAAGGTCTGAATGTACTACAATACTTTATTTCCACTCACGGTGCACGTAAAGGTCTGGCGGACACTGCGCTGAAAACCGCGAATTCTGGTTATCTAACTCGCCGTTTAGTTGATGTAGCGCAAGATCTAGTAGTGACTGAGGACGATTGCGGCACTTTTACTGGTATCGTAATGACACCAGTTATTGAAGGCGGTGACGTTAAAGAGCCACTACGCGAGCGTGTTTTAGGCCGTGTCGCGGCAGAAGATGTCCTGAAACCAGGCACAGAAGATATTTTAGTTCAACGTAATACTCTTCTTGATGAACAGTGGTGTGATGTATTGGAAGAAAATTCTGTCGACAGCGTTAAAGTGCGTTCAGTCGTGACTTGCGACACCGATTTCGGCGTGTGCGCCAACTGCTACGGCCGCGATCTAGCGCGTGGAAATCTAGTGAATAAAGGCGAAGCCATCGGCGTTATTGCCGCACAATCTATCGGCGAACCCGGCACGCAGTTAACTATGCGTACATTCCATATCGGCGGGGCTGCGTCCCGTGCTGCGGCAGAATCTAGCATTCAGGTGAAAAACAAAGGGGTTATCCGTCTTATTAACGCGCAATTCGTAGTGAACAGCAGCGGTAATCTAGTAATTACTTCGCGTAATACGGAGTTAAAGCTGATTGACGAATTCGGCCGTACTAAGGAAACGTATAAAGTGCCTTATGGCGCCGTGATGGCCAAAGGTGATAATGCGGAGATTATGGGCGGAGAAACTGTTGCCAACTGGGATCCGCATACCATGCCGGTTATTACCGAAGTTGACGGTTTTGTCCGCTTCGTCGATATGGTTGACGGCCAGAGCATTACTCGTCAGACCGACGAACTAACCGGTTTATCCTCTATCGTTGTATTGGATACCGCGGAGCGTACCAGCGGAGGAAAAGATTTGCGTCCTGCACTGCGCATTGTCGACGTTAACGGTAACGATATGCTGTTGGCAGGTACTGACGTACCGGCACAGTACTTTCTTCCGGGGAAAACGATCGTGCATCTGGAAGATGGGGCAAAAATCACCGGTGGTGATATATTGGCGCGCTTACCGCAGGAGACCACCGGGACTAAGGATATAACCGGTGGTCTTCCTCGCGTTGCTGATCTCTTTGAAGCCCGTCGTCCGAAAGAACCAGCGATTTTAGCTGAGATCAGCGGTATCGTTTCCTTCGGTAAAGATACTAAAGGTAAACGTCGCCTCGTTATTTCGCCGGTGGATGGAAGTGACACATACGAAGAGATGATTCCGAAATGGCGTCAGCTCAACGTATTTGAAGGTGAACGCGTGGAGCGCGGTGATATAATTTCTGACGGTCCGGAATCACCACATGACATCCTTCGTCTGCGTGGCGTCCATGCGGTAACCCGTTATATCGTCAACGAAGTCCAAGATGTTTACCGTCTGCAGGGAGTGAAGATCAACGATAAACATATTGAAGTTATCGTTCGTCAGATGTTACGTAAAGCAACGATCATAAGCAGCGGCAGCTCGGAGTTTCTGGAAGGTGAACAAGCGGAATATTCACGCATCAAAATTGCTAACCGTCAGTTGAAAAGCGATGGTAAGGTAAAGATGACCTATATGCGCGAGCTTCTGGGTATCACCAAAGCCTCGTTAGCTACGGAGTCGTTTGTTTCTGCAGCGTCGTTCCAAGAAACCACGCGTGTCCTAACTGAAGCCGCTGTAGCCGGAAAACGCGATGAACTACGCGGCCTGAAAGAAAACGTCATTGTCGGACGATTGATCCCAGCAGGTACCGGTTATGCTTATCATCAGAAACGCACATGCCATCGTCAGCAAAGTGAAGTTCCGGCCATGCCGCAGATTACTGCCGATGAAGCTTCTGCAAACTTGTCTGAATTGCTAAATGCAAGGCTGGGCGGTAACAAGGGACAACTTTGCGTTCCAGATCTTTCCACATCGCCTATAACCTAGTATGTATAAAAATGTGCTGTTAGCCGGTTAACCATCGAGAGGGTTTCGTTTATTCGCGTCCTTCGACAGAAACGGGCGGTTATTGAGAAGAGATTTGACATATAAAGAGGCAAACAAAGCGACTAAAGCGACTTCAGATAGAAGCTGTTTGCTTATAACGAAACGACATCACATAAACCTGGGGAACCTGACACCAGAATGCCTGTATTAACTTATTTAATTTGCCGTTGTTATTTGCTAAAATCTCTTTATTCAACCCATGCTAATCGGACGTACTACTAAGTTCAAAGACGCACCTTGCCTGGCAAGGTGCATAGCAGCGTCAATAACGTATTGCACTTCATATAAGCATAAACAGATAGCGAAGATAATTTAGTAAATACTGAATAGCTTGCTCCAGGATGATCGCGTACGATGCAATCGGCGAAAATGCTGAGCACATCTCCAAATAATGACGCTATTGCTTAGCATAAGCGTTATTGTGTGCTCTCGGCGGATATTATTTCAAGATCGGTTGGCACGCGGCCAACGATAAGCACATGACCAAATCTTGTATTAGCTGTTATCTCACGCTACATTCTTGTGACAAATTCCTCAACCACGTGTCATAGCGACTTCTTAGTTCTCATGTTTTTGCACATCGGAAAGCCCAACGCTTCGCGTGAAGCGTAGTACGCTTCCGCTACGGCCTTAGTCAACCTACGGATCCGTAGGACATAGCGCTGGCGCTCAGTAACCGAAATAGCTTTTCTAGCATCTAACAAATTGAAGCTATGCGCCGCCTTCAGCGTACGCTCATAAGCTGGCAGCGGTAACGATTTTTTCAGAGCAAGTAGATTTTGCGCTTCTTTTTCATACTGTTCAAAACAGGTAAACAGAAAATCCACATTGGCATATTCAAAGTTATAAATGGATTGCTCGACTTCGTTTTGATGGAAAACATCACCATAGGTGATACGACCTAGCGGCCCATCGCTCCATACAAAATCATAAACGCTGTCGACACCCTGAAGATACATTGACAAACGCTCAAGCCCATAGGTAATTTCCACTGTGACCGGCCGGCATTCCAAGCTGCCCACCTGTTGCAAATAGGTAAATTGCGTCACTTCCATTCCGTTCAGCCAGACTTCCCAACCCAGTCCCCAGGCGCCTAACGTCGGATTTTCCCAGTTATCTTCCACGAAACGAATATCTTCAATAGTGAGATCTAAACCAATTTCTCTCAGCGAATCGAGATATAATTCCTGGATATTATCCAAAGAGGGTTTGATGATAACCTGGAACTGATAGTAATGTTGCAACCGGTTTGGGTTTTCACCATAGCGACCATCCATGGGACGGCGTGATGGTTGTACGTAAGCAGAAGCGATAGGCTCCGGGCCAAGCGCGCGCAGACAGGTCATGGGATGAGACGTTCCAGCGCCGACTTCTATATCAAGCGGCTGGATGATAGTGCAACCCTGGCGCGCCCAGTAATCTTGAAGCACAAGAATTAGGCCCTGAAAAGTCTTGGGATTAAACTTTTGCATAAGATTTCATTACGATAATTATCGCCGCACTTAATCTCCTCATGAGAATTAAGCCAATTTTCTCATACATGGTTTTGATCTTGCAAGACGAATAGTTTTACGAGCTGTGTTCATTATATGACATGTTGAGTCCAACAAGTCTTTATAGACTAGTTACAACATTACTCTATAGAAGAGTATAATGCGTAGCCGTATACCTTAAGTACTATCATAACTCAGATCACAACAGACAGGATGTGTTTAAGCACAGATAAACACACGTCAAGTTCGGCAGATTAGCAAACAGTAAATTGTTTATGCGTCATCTTACTTTTGCTCAGACAAACCTGTATGTAGTACAGCGCATAAAGTATCAGTAGAGCCAAAAATGAACATAGATGTTATCATTATATTTAAGTCACGATCCATCGTGTAAGCCTTAAAATACTATTTCGACATCTTATGACAATAAGGCTGATATGAAAAGACTCAATGCAGAGTAATTTAACATTTTGTACTCATATTGGGAGGAAGCATTTACCACTTTCTGGTGATTTTCCTGTTTGTCATTTAAACCGAAGCAAGCTTATCGCTATCTCTTATAGACGAAGAGCAAGTCTGGAACTGCATTCGTATTGCCGAGTGCGATTTTAAGAGATAACCACGGCAGATGGCAAACCACAACTCAACCCCGTTGACACTTGCACGTATTGCTTATGTGTTAATAACGTACGGTAACGGCTGAATAGATAACGCGCCGACGCTGTCGTTTCGCACGCGCAGTAGGCTGTTTGGCGTCAAATCATTATTCAAAATCGCTTGCACCCAGACGCTGCCGTCCTCTACCTGACACGCCGCCAGCACCGTACCGGTTCGCCGCCAATTATTTCCCATTTTGAGTTCTAAATCTTCGCCGGCGGAAGGAGATTTGCTGGCTTTGCCTGCCAGCCAATATAAGGCGTGTTTGTTTGCACCGTGATATTTTGCACGCGCCACCATTTCCTGGCCTATGTAACATCCTTTGTTAAAGCTGATACCATCCAACATCTGTAGATTGGCCGCCTGAGGGATAAATCGCATACTGTTAGCACTATCAATCACCGGATAGCCTGTCTCGATATCTAGCGCCAGCCATTGCTGGCTGTCGTTAAGATGGGCATAATTTTTTAGCTTGAACTGCAAAACGCCGCGTATAGCTGGCGTTGTTATCAATAAAAAGCGCGGCGCCGGCAGATTAAAGTATAACAACGTCGTGCTTTGATGATGCACAACCGGATGAGCCGCATTCGGCACACTGGTAAAAAGTCCGTTCAGCGCCACCTGTGCTTGAAAGCCCGCTATGCCTAATAAAATCGCGTTATCGTCGGCAACGATGGCCGTTTTAGAAAATACAGCATATTTTCTTAGTTCAGCGACTTGTTTGTCTCGCACACTGCGTCGTTCGATAAATGCCATCCCGTCATGATGATGAAATACACACAGATGGCTGAACATTTTGCCTTTAGGATCGCAATGGGCAGCGAAACTGAAGTGATCAGCCTCCAATGAAACGACATCGCAGGTCAACTGCCTTTGCAAATATTGTGCGGTGTCCGCACCGTTTAGCGTTACCAATGCCCAATCTTCCAGAGAAATGAGCGTCAGCGGCAGACGGCTGGAAGGAGAGGGTAAGCGTGAAGAGAAAGGAATCTGAGATAACATGTGATAATCCTTATCAGGATTCTGAAAACAATCTGCCATTATGTAATAAATAGAACAGAATGTAACTTAGATGTGTTAAGTTGTGTGTATATCGGTGATTAGATGAATATTAAGGTCTATATTATCTGAACATGATTTTAACTCTCTGAATTACCTGTGGTGCTTTTTTCAAACTGCTAAGCGACATTGACCCAGTCAAACGGAGAATTATTATGATTGTACTGCTTGTAGAATAAAATATGCCGGCGATAATGATACCAAAGAGCTACTGCTTTATAGGCGTCTATAAACGTTTGTAAGCGACGTCTAACGTCTTACTACATTACAGAGAGTATCCAGCCCCATCCGAACAATAAATAGTGATCAGATGGATTTTTGTTCGGATGGGGCTGGATGCAGGGATCCTAGCTTCAATACTATTCTGCTACATTTTAAAGAACGTCTAGCAGGTTGCTATTGTTGATAGCAGAGTCTAATAAGGTCTAATGTTGAAGTTGTGCTGCTGTGGAGCAAGCCCTAGCTGGTCATTTTATGTTTTAGCACAAGAATGAATAGATACAACAAGAATTATTAATACTATCAATCAAGTTCGACACATTCTTCTTCAGTCACGTCGTAAGAAAAAAGACTTAGCGGATAGAGCAATATTACTTGAATGTGCGTACCTATGATATGTAAAATTAAAATAGTGCAATCAGCGGATAAAATATGACTTCGTAATCATAACTCTGCTGTATGACGATGTAGTAGACAAATCTGATACGCGCCGTGGAAAAACAACGTCTAACGCAGATGTCAGCAACACTGCTAGTGTGTTGTTGGTCGGTAGTTTCATTTACACCTGTACTTTTTAGATGATGATAAAATTAATGTCCAATGCAGTTAATATTTTCTCTGAAGGCGAAGTTTTACGATTAATGAACTACAACGATCCGGGTATTACAATTAACAGCTACATGTGGATCATTTACAGCAAAACCGTGCGCCTATTTGAATAGGCGTCACAATCTTCTACTATTTTATCTGGAGCCGATGTTCGCCAAGAAGCGCCACTATGCCGACTATGATCGCTATCTAGGAGCTGCTTTCAATTAATTAACAATTTTCTGAATTATAGCACAGACAATAAAATGATAGGGAAGATATCGGTGATAATCTTAACGAAGACAAGTCAACGCTTCCTTTGTTTACACGTCATGTGTAACGGCATGTCGGAATAGATAGCGCTGGTCCGTTAGATCATTGAACGGGAATAATGGGCGTTGCTTGCTAAAAACAGCCTTAGAAACGATGAACCAACGCGGTTCTTTACGCTACACTTGTCGCTGTACAGAAGGAGAAGTGAATAAAGTTATCGCCTGTTTGTCTGTTTTCACTGCTTGTCTTTATCATTTTATCGTAATGCGCTGGAAAGCTTATCCCATGTAGAGACGCAGAGCGATTCATAGAGTCCTGTGTTCTCAAAAAGATGGATAGCGTATGCAAATCCGACAAGGATTTTGTAAAACTTCCCTTCGAAGAAACGCCTGACTTTAAGCATATTAAGTTAAAATTAACTAATAATGACATGCATTATCTAATACGTCGTTTTTTTTGCCGTGACCCCTTGATGCAAGGACGGCATGACCCCATCTTCTTTGAATTCAACATTGTTAAACCTGGAAAATTATTGGGCAGCGAAAACTTGAAAAGGTAATTTTCAACCGCACATCAGATTTACAACCACAACAAAATTGAACTCTAGTGGAGATGTTTTAGATGGGAAAAATCATTGGTATCGACTTGGGTACGACCAACTCTTGCATCGCAATTATCGAAGGTAGTAAGCCTCGCGTACTTGAAAACAGCGAAGGCGATCGCACGACTCCTTCTATCATTGCCTATACGCAGGATGGTGAGATTCTGGTTGGCCAACCGGCTAAACGTCAGTCCGTCACTAATCCGAAAAACACGTTGTTCGCCATCAAGCGCCTGATTGGTCGTCGCTACCAAGATGAAGAAGTACAGCGCGATGTCAGCATCATGCCGTACAAAATCATCGCGTCTGACAACGGCGATGCCTGGCTGGAAGTCAAAGGCCAGAAAATGGCGCCGCCACAAATTTCCGCTGAAATTTTGAAGAAAATGAAAAAAACCGCGGAAGACTATCTTGGTGAGTCTGTCACGGAAGCAGTCATCACCGTCCCGGCCTATTTTAACGATACGCAGCGCCAAGCCACTAAAGACGCCGGCCGTATCGCCGGTCTGGACGTTAAGCGTATCATTAACGAACCAACCGCAGCTGCGTTAGCCTATGGCTTGGACAAAGAAACTGGTAATCGTACCATCGCGGTTTATGACTTAGGTGGTGGTACCTTTGATATTTCGATTATCGAAATCGACGATGTCGAAGGTGAGAAAACCTTTGAAGTGCTAGCTACTAACGGCGACACCCATTTAGGTGGAGAGGATTTCGACAGTCGTCTTATTAACTATTTAGTCGATGAGTTTAAAAAAGATCAGGGTGTTGATTTGCGCAACGATTCTCTGGCGATGCAGCGCTTAAAAGAGGCGGCTGAAAAAGCCAAGATTGAACTGTCTTCCGCGCAGCAAAGTGACGTCAATCTGCCCTACATTACAGCCGATGTCTCTGGTCCTAAGCATATGAACTTAAAAGTAACCCGTGCTAAACTAGAGTCTCTGGTGGAAAAACTCGTCAATCGCACGCTTGAACCGCTTAAAGTGGCTTTGAAAGATGCAAGCCTGTCGGTTTCCGATATCAAAGATGTTATCCTAGTTGGCGGGCAGACTCGTATGCCGCTCGTGCAAAAGAGAGTTACCGACTTCTTTGGCAAAGAGCCACGTAAAGACGTCAACCCGGACGAGGCGGTAGCCATCGGCGCTGCAGTGCAGGGCGGTGTACTGGCCGGTGACGTGAAAGATGTGCTCCTACTAGATGTGACCCCGCTGTCGCTAGGTATCGAAACCATGGGTGGCGTAATGACACCGCTAATTGCTAAAAATACGACCATTCCGACCAAGCACAGCCAAGTGTTTTCTACAGCAGAAGATAATCAATCCGCCGTTACTATCCACGTGTTGCAGGGGGAACGGAAGCGTTCCGGTGATAATAAATCACTGGGTCAGTTCAACCTGGACGGCATTGCGCCAGCTATGCGCGGCACGCCGCAAATTGAAGTGACGTTCGATATCGACGCCGACGGTATTCTACACGTTTCCGCTAAAGACAAGAATAGTGGCCGAGAACAGAAGATTACGATTAAGGCCTCCTCTGGTTTGAGCGAAAAGGAAATCCAAAAGATGGTGCAAGAAGCAGAAGCAAACGCTGAATTCGACCGTAAGTTCGAGGATCTTGTCCAGACCCGTAATCGAGCCGACCATTTGATGCACAGCACCCGTAAGCAGTTATCAGAAGTTGAGGCTGACAAACTGCCGACTGATGATAAAACTGCTATTGAAGACGCTTTGAAAAATTTGGACACCGCTTTAAAAGGTGAGGATAAAGCCGACATTGAAACAAAAATACAAGTGCTTATTCAGGTGTCCGGAAAACTTTTCGAAGCGGCTCAGCAAAAGGCTCGCTCGGCGAGCGAAAGTAGCGCGAACGGCAGCGCCAAGGTCGACGACGATGTTGTCGACGCCGAATTTGAAGAAGTTAAAGATAAAAAATAATCGCCTTAAACGGACACAGCGCTGGGTATGGTTTACCCCGCCGGCGTGCAACAAGCACGGGTCTCGGAGACGCTCTGCGCCCGTGCGGGCGTTTTGAAGGCAGGAAAAGGCAACGATGGCGAAATCAGATTACTATGAGATTTTGGGCGTTTCCCGGGATGCGGAAGAGCGTGAAATCAAAAAGGCCTATAAACGCTTAGCAATGAAATTCCACCCAGATCGGAACCCAGGAAATACTGAAGCCGAAGCGAAATTCAAAGAAATTAAGGAAGCCTGTGAAGTACTGACTGACCCGAAAAAGCGCGCCGCTTACGATCAGTGTGGTCATGCGGCATTTGAACAGGGCAGCAGCGGTTTCAGCGGAGGAACTAACGGCGCAGATTTTAGTGATATTTTTGGTGATGTATTTGGCGATATTTTTGGAAGCAACCGGCGTCAGCGCACCAACCGGGGCACGGATTTACGCTACAACATGGAGCTTTCACTTGAGGAAGCAGTGCGTGGGGTAACACGCACAATCCGCGTTCCAACACTTGAAGAGTGCGATACTTGCCATGGCAGCGGCGTAAAGCCAGGAACATCGGCAGTCAACTGTCCGACATGCCATGGCCAGGGTCAGGTTCAGATGCGTCAAGGTTTCTTCGCAGTTCAACAGACCTGTCCTACTTGTCATGGACAGGGTAAAATCATAAAAAATCCCTGCATAAAGTGCCAGGGCCATGGTCAAGTAGAAAATTATAAAACGCTATCGGTGAAAATTCCATCCGGCGTGGATACTGGAGATCGTATCCGGTTGTCGGGCGAAGCGACCGCAGGAGATCTCTATGTGCAGGTGCAGGTACGAAAACATCCTATCTTTGAACGTGAAGAAAACAATTTATGTTGTGAAGTGCCGATCAACTTTGCTACGGCGGCATTGGGCGGTGAGCTTGAAGTGCCAACACTCGATGGTCGAATAAAACTGAAAGTGCCGGCGGAAACTCAAACCGGGAAACTTTTTCGCATGCGCGGCAAAGGCGTAAAATCAGTACGCGGCGGATCGCAAGGGGATCTTTTATGTCGGATGGTGGTGGAAACGCCAGTGAAACTTAATGAGCGTCAGAAACAGCTTCTACGGGAGCTAGAAAGGAGTTTTGTAGGGCCGAGCGGCGATAAGAACAGCCCGCGCTCGAAAAGATTTCTCGACGGAGTAAAAAAATTCTTCGACGATTTAACCCATTAGTCAACACGATTTTATAAATGTTTACGGTATTGACGATATATGTGCCGCACTATTTTAGGTAGATATCATCGAAAATGTAAAGCTAAAAAAATGAGTCTTTACTGATGTGTGTAGACAGAAAATACATGCATAGATGCTACAAAAAAAATTATCGTGGTCTTGTTCTCTTAAAGAGAACTTCGGAAAAATATCCTCAATTGGCGGTATAAAGCGCGTTTTAGACAAACGCTACCCCTTGCTCGATAAGTACCGCGCCTTTGCAGCGCAGGCTAGTAAAGGCCTGAAGGCTACAAGACAAGCTTAAGGAGCTATACGGAGCGTATAGCGTTGGATAGATCAGCGCACAGGTTTGCTTTGTCGCGACGGACGCTAGCTGGAAATCAATAGCATCGCTGAATTACAGACATATGGGAGAAAATACCAATAACATAATGGTGGATAACGGCTATGTACATCGACCAGCGTGGTGTGCTGGAATAGTGGGTGCGCGCTGTTCCAGCAATGACATCAATATTTATCTCGCTTTAAAAAGTTGGTATGCATCTTATGATGCACAAGAGACTGTTTTGCCCGCTTCGCAGAGATACTGCAAACATTAAGCTTCATTTAACCAGCAATCTGCTTTAGTGTAATTCTTTACAATGTACTAGAGCAAGCCTAAACCATAATACTTGTGCGGTATCTCTGCATCCAGAGAATCATGCATTTTATAGACTGGTGTATATTTCGATAAAATTCGCTCTACTGGCTCCTGCTACCAATTATGGTATAATCATCGGGTTTAACCACCGAGTCTGCCGATTACGGTGGCGTAGTTCAATTTCCAGGAAATGTCAGTGCTCTTACCTGCTTCTCATCCATATAATAAAAGGTATGCCAGTGAACGTCCACACCCTTCTTTCAGAAAGAATTCATCAGGCGCTAGTGGCTGCAGGCGCGCCCGCCGATTTCGACGCGCAAGTGCGTCAATCGACAAAGGCTCAGTTCGGCGACTATCAAGTTAATGGCATCATAGCGATTGCTAAAGAATTAGGTCTTCCGCCTCGCAATCTAGCGGAAAATGTCGTTGGTTTTCTGCAATTGGACGGCATCGCTTCTAAAGTCAACATTGCGGGGCCCGGTTTTATCAACATTTTTCTTGAAGCGAGTTGGTTAGCAAAACATCTTTTCACGGCTCTTTCCTCTCCACGACTAGGCATTGTAAGCGTAGCGCCGCAAACCATCGTGGTAGATTATTCTTCGCCTAACGTCGCCAAAGAAATGCATGTCGGTCACGTACGTTCAACAATCATCGGTGATGCTTCGGTGCGCACGTTGTCATTTTTGGGTCACAAGGTTATTCGGGCCAATCATATTGGTGACTGGGGAACACAATTTGGTATGTTAATTGCCTATTTACAAAAAGTACAGAACAGTGATAAAGCGGAAATGCAACTTTCAAACCTAGAAAGCTTCTACCGCGCCGCTAAACGGCATTACGACGAGGATCCAGCGTTTGCCGAGCGTGCCCGAAACTATGTGGTGAAGTTACATGACGGGGATGAGTATTGTCGACACATGTGGCGAAAAATGGTAGATATCACCATGACAAAGAATCAGAAAATCTATGATCGGCTTAACGTAACGTTAACGCATGCGGACGTCATGGGGGAGGGATTGTACAACGATATGCTGCCCAATATCGTAGCGGATTTAAAAGCAAAAGGGCTGGCAGTGGAAAGCAAAGGCGCCACCGTGGTGTTTCTCGATGAATTCAAAAATAAAGCAGGTAAGCCCATGGGTGTAATCATCCAGAAAAAAGACGGCGCTTACCTATATGCTACTACTGATATCGCCTGCGCCAAATACCGTTATGAGACGCTGAAGGCAGATCGGATTATCTACTATATCGATTCACGTCAGCATCAGCACTTGATGCAGGTTTGGACTATTGTACGCAAGGCTGGCTATGTTCCTGAATCTGTTCCACTTGAACATCATATGTTCGGAATGATGTTAGGCAAAGACGGTAAACCGTTTAAAACCCGCGCCGGCGGTACTATTGAATTAACGGAGTTGCTGGATGAAGCACTGGAACGCGCACGCCATCTAGTTGCTTCTAAAAACCCCACTATGGACGCTGAGGAATTAGCAAAACTAGCACAGGTTGTAGGGATCGGTGCTGTAAAATACGCCGATTTATCGAAAAACCGTACAACTGATTATGTTTTTAACTGGGAAAATATGTTAAGTTTTGAGGGCAACACTGCGCCTTATATTCAATATGCTTATACCCGCATCACCTCGATTTTCAAACGTAGCGGTCAGAGTGAGCATCAGCTCACCAACGACATTTATCTAGAAGCAAAACAAGAAATCCAGCTGGCAGTTCGTTTGTTACAGCTGGAGGAAGCCATTGAGATCGTGGCACGAGATGGCACACCGCATGTTCTTTGTTCCTATTTGTACAATTTGGCCGTCTTGTTCTCCGTTTTTTATGAACACTGCCCTATCTTGAACGCTGAAAGTATGGCGAAACGTCAAAGTCGCTTACAATTGGCACTGCTTACTGCACGTACGCTAAAACAAGGTTTAGATCTACTGGGCATTCAAACCGTGGAACGGATGTAGTTAACGCTCAATATTTGAAAGTAGGTGCTGTCGTCAAAAACATAAGTAAAGTTGTGCTCAGATTTAAGAGTCACGCGACAAAAAGAACAAATTAATGTGTGTCTTTGATTTTTAATTATAGATTTCAGAATTGGATAAATCGATCGCAGCTAAGCGCCATCTGCGCCAGCTTTCCAAGGCTACTCACCTCAAAGCCTGGCTGAAAATTTTCTCCATTAAGCTTAAGCAGTGACGCATGTAAGGAGTCAATTACGCCACGACGCAGGGCAGCAGCAACACAAACATACATCGCTACCTGATGTTGCTGTGCTAGCTCGTGCCAGGCACGTACTAAATCCACTTCATCGCTGGAGGGTGAAGTCAAGCGGTTGGCGTTATGTACGCCGTCTTGGTAAAAAAACACCGTACCTAGACGGTGACCGCACGCCAGCAACGCACGGGAGAACTGCAGCGCGCTACTAGCGCGCTGATTGCCATAAGCCGGTCCTGTGACCATCAGACAATAGTCCAAAGCCATTTTCCCCTGCTAACGAAATCACTGTTCTTAAACTGATGGATATGCACCGTGTGCTTAAAAGCTAGCTTGCCTGCATCAATATGAAAACGAAACAAGATGCACACATAAGAACAATACCGACCGTATCTGTAAATCTGCAAGATAGCACTTACTGGGTTCTTATGAACTAGGTGTCAGTCTAGCAAATCCAGTAAATACTGTTCGTGTATTTGATAAAAATTTTTATTATTTTGAGGTCTGACTAGTGTCGCGTTTGCCGGTGCGAGCGAATGATTTATGTAATGTTCCACAGATTTGATATCTGAAGATGTAGTTACATTTAACATGACCATTTATATCTTCTATGTGTTAGATTTTTAAGAATCTGTACCCATATATCTTATTTCCTAACGATAAAATCGACAGTGAGTATTTTTCCGTAGTTATCAAATGCAAGTTTCTCCGAAAGCCCTGTTATTAGATTTCAAAACATTTGAAAAAGATATTTGAAACACATTTACTTTTTTACTAAGCAGTAAAGATAAGACTCTTATCCAACCGCGATCAAAAACGTCCATCAATAATGTGATAACAAAATTACTCTTATTGCGCTAAATGATGCCGTAAATTTATCGGGCGAATGAAACTCAACATTTTTAAAATGTGATAACCCTCTGTACGTTCAGCGTAAACTGTTTAGTCATGTGATAAAGCGCCAACCATGCTTATTTTTATATCTCCGAAAGTAAAAGAATAACCCAACTCATGCACGCATTTGTAGTGCATGAGATATACAGGTATCTATTGTAAATATGAGATGCTTATGCTTATTTATAATTAGAAGCTTTGCTGTAGCAAAGTCTATTTCCGCAATTTTTGGATTGGCACATGGCTTAGCGAAGTGGAAAGCAGTAACGAGCAGATCAGCGCGATGGTGGATTAAGTCATTAACAACTTCGCTCATTATAACTGGCCGCGATTAAACAGCTTAAAGCGAACCGATAACGAGTATTTAAGGACTACAGTCAAAATACCGTGTCGGTGTAATAAAGCTAATCCTTCTATTTTATCACTTTATTGCGATGATACTCCATAAGATATGCAGTTTTCTTTTATTTATTTTTGTTTAATACTAGCAGTAACTTAATTTATCGATTTTCTACCTTTTTATCGTTATAACAAAACATAGACTAGACGATTGTCGATCTAACATAGAATTATGTTAAATGTAGGGATATAATAGGAGTATTGAGCATTAGCCTCTCAATACTGTTCCAATTTATTTACACTGCATGACATATGCCAGGAAACCCTTAACACGATTCGTGCTTGTTGCTATGCAACTAATACTGATTCTGATAAAGAACTAATCTTTCTGCGCGATTTTCTTTTTTAAAGTACTCTATTCCGTTCGATCATCATGTTGCTCAATAAGTCATCACTTGAATTTTAGAGACACAGATTGGTACTGTTAAAATGCTATAAAACAAGGCACAATAGTAACCTCAAAAAAAAGGAGAGGTGCCAGAGCGGCTGAACGGGACGGTCTCGAAAACCGTTAAGGGAGCAATCCCTTCCAGGGTTCAAATCCCTGTCTCTCCGCCATTTCCGTGACTTAGACTTGCTGATGTGTTATATACATCTTTGATAATTTTGTCATGTTGTGTCTCATTTTCCGCTTTTGTTTTTAAAAAGCAAATGCCCTTGTTGTATGAAGCCGATTGGTAATAAAGATAATTTGGTATTAGAAGCTGAAAATATTTCAGCTTCGTTTTTGCTATTTAAGGCGCAACAAGATCACATTACACGAGTATAGGATCATCTAGCTACCAAATCAGCATTTTGCGTATTATGGCATCGCGTAAAGATAGCATATGAGCTATGACTATATGGCTAACCACTTACAGTAGGTAACAGTTGGTCGAAACAGACGGACCAATCCGTCGGTGAAGCCAATGGTAGCTGTCTGATCCATCTGACGATGCCGGCGAAACAGTACGAAAAGTTACATCCATGATCAGGGATAAGATGCAAGATATATGCAAATTCCCTACTAACCCCAAAGGGACCATAGGCCACTGTGCCTTGTATCAGTGCGTAGCTGCATTGGTGGATAATCCTCACACCCTCATGCTCACGACTAAGAGACACGTAAGTCATCGCTGGACAATGCAGCCGTATGCGGATACTTCGCACAGCAGATTGAACGGTTTTTACCGGCTGCATACAGCTTCACAATATGCCCAACGCTGGTAACCGATAATCTTCGATTGCGATCTGAATTCACTTATCTCTATCTGGATAATAACAGGGGCAAAACGCCAACGCTGGCCAAAAACCAATGACAGTCAGCTAATGATATTGAGCCATGTAACAAGACAATAACGCGAGCATCAAATCCAGGATAATCATGGTTTTCTGTCGTCTGAGAGAAAACGCCAGCATCTCGCTGAGCATATTTCTGACGAAAATAGCGATAGTCATCCTTATCACAGACATAGGCGTGTTAATTTGTCTTAGTCTCCCGAGCACGGCGATAGAATGTTTATTGCCTATGTCACCGAGCTCAAACATATAGTTAAGCATCGTCTGAATGAACGCATAGACAGCGCACTATGCCGACAAGTAATACTGATGCGGTAACAGATATTTATGCAGGTCTAGAGACTATTATTTTGGATGCGCGCCAAGACGAGAATTTTACAGGCTCGATGCATCACTTCTAGCTTTTTTTGACTTTGATAAGTTGTATCTTATTCAACCAAAGCCGCCAGACGATCAATGTCGTGATCAATGTTGGCAACGGCTGACGCGCTTCTCGACTCAAACGGCGGCCGGCAAATTTCAGCGGTTACCAGATAGCAACTTTTATAAAAAATTACTATCGAACCTAGCTACAACTGGCTAACTAATAATATTCAGTGAACTGCTTGAGTACATCGGAGCAACTGTATGTATTGTTGTGAGCAACATATCGCATGCGTCGACCGTTATGTGCAGTTTTCTGTGTGCTTACTTGCAGATCAAGTAGCATAAAAGAAAACGACAAGACAACACCCTAACCTTGTAGCATCTGTGTATTGCTCACCGAAAATATGAGTAAGAGTTCGTTGTCTTAAAAGATAGGAGTGTAGTTACATTTAAGACACATAAAACTGCACCATGCCCTAGTATAGGGAATGAGTGAGTTAATCAAACCTAAAGTGTATAGCCATCTTTTTATTAGTTACAGATCTTAAGATAGATTTGTTTTTCTGCTATCGATCGTGCATGAATTATGACTTAGCTAACACAGGTTTGCTGGATTCAGGCTTTTGTAATTATCTATCATCACATCACAAAGGAAACTGCTGTTGCTAAAAACATGGCGTATTGTTTTAGCTTAAACTCACGCAAGAGCGTTGTCATTTCATATAGGCAATAGCGTTCGCAAAAACGGCCTGCTTCTTTGCGCTTTCTACCGAAAGAAAGTTCATTTTCCAGTTCCTTTATTAAATGCAGCGACTAGTCAGTCGTTATTTTTGTATCACCTTTACCAATAGTGCTCGCTAGTCATATGACCCGGCTTGCGCTTGAAATGTTTCTGCATGCCGCGGGTATCTTTTAACAACTTCTGCGTATCGTGCACCATTTTCGGGTTACCGCATAACATAACGTGACTGTTTGCTTTTTCTAACTTGACACCTACTGCCGCTTCCAGCGAACCATCGGCGATAAGGGTGGGCACCCGGCCGGTGAGCGACCCGAGGGCTTTTTCTCGGCTTATCACCGTTTGGCAGCGAAGCTTTCCCCTAAAGCGTTGCTGAAGATCCAGTAACTGTGATAAATAGCTTAAATCCCGAGAAAAGCGCACTGCGTGCACCAGAACGATCTTGTTAAAACGCACTAATCCTTCGCCTTGTTCAAGAATTGATAAATAGGGGCCTAACGCGGTCCCCGTCGCTAACATCCATAAATTGTCACAAGGCGGGATCTCATCCAACACAAAGACACCAGCCGCTTCTTTGCTTACCATTAGATTATCGCCGGGCTGTAGCCTATGTAGCAACGAACTGATTTTTCCTTCCGGCACTGTGACCAGATAAAATTCAAGATTATTATTTTTTGGCGCATTGACGTAAGAATAGGCGCGCTGAATATTTTTTCCGTTGATCTCCAGTCTTATCTTAGCAAATTGTCCGGCAGTAAATGGGGCGATAGGAGCATGGATAATAAGACTAAAGAGACTGTCAGTCCAATGCTTTACTTGCACCACGTTACCAGCTACCCATTTAACCATAATATTTAACTCCTTTTGATCCTAGCGCTTGTTCTTCACAACATGCATTTATCCTAGTGCTATTACAGCGGCTGAAATTATCTTTCAGGGCGCATCGGTATGCAGAGTACAGTCCATATCCCTTATCTTTAAATAATTCATTATTGACTAATTTTATCAACGCATCCAGTCCGCAGCCTAAAACGGTTCTTCATAAAAAAATTTACCCCGTCCGTTTACGAGACATTAGAGACTGTTGTCATAAGAACAAAAATATCGAAAATAGTATACTTAAATCAAAATTTTTGATCAGAATTATACTAGCATGATGAGTAATTTAATCACACTTAAGGTGTTCTGCTACCTTTTGCATTTGTTTTTCCTAAAAAGGGCAATCAATGCCTGTCTTTAACTCATAAAGACAGTTACGATAACGGATAATACAGAACGTCACTAGTCTTAAAGTTAAGTCAAGCTGTATTTGAATATGTGATATGTTGCCTGTCGGAGAGCATATAACCGCATAAGACCGTAAGGTGCTTGTGAACGCAAAACGTCAAACAACTGCTACGAGTAAAAATTTGAGAATAAAGGTGGTAAGCGTGCCAAAAAAAACATATGCCGTCAGGTATATCGCTGGCCGGCCAGTTGAGCATATTTTTCCACCTTTTGCCTCTAGGCAATCAGGTCAAGAGTTCCCGTCGGGAAAAGCTCTTCCAAGCTTGCGTATTTTGAGAGTGATGGTATGGAATATTTTCAAACAGCAGCGCGCCAATTGGCTATCTGCTTTGAAAGAATTTAGTAAAGAAGCCAAACTCGTCTTGCTACAGGAAGCGCAAACGACTCCTGAATTGGTCCGATTTGCAACTTCTCATTACTTATCGACAGATCAGGTTCCTGCATTAATTTTCCCACAGCATTCATCTGGAGTCATGACTTTATCCGCGGTTCATCCTGTCTACTGTTGTCCTCTTCGTAAACGCGAACCATTGTTACGGTTAGCTAAATCGGCTCTTGTTACCGTATATCCAATCTATAATGGCCAATTACTAATGGTGGTCAATGTTCATGCGGTGAATTTCAGTCTTGGTATTGATGTATATAGTAAGCAATTAGATTCTATCGGAGAACAAATCTATAATCATGGCGGTCCGGTTATTATGGCAGGGGACTTTAATGCCTGGAGCCGACAGCGTATGTTAGCACTTTACCGTTTTTCAGAACGAATGGGCTTAGACGAAGTGAGATTTATCAACGATCAGCGTCGACGGGCGTTTGGCCGTCCGCTAGATTTTGTTTTTTACCGCGATATGAACGTCTGCGAAGCGTCTGTGTTAGTTACCGAAGCTTCGGATCATAATCCCTTGCTCGTCGAGTTTGAATCTGCCTCTCCGTCTCGGGCGCCACTCTGTGGAACAGAAGATCGTCGGTATCGATACTTACGCTCTCAGCGTATGAATGCCTATATTCCAATACTATCGAAGGATATAGAAGGTGGAATGGAATGTAAAAAGTAGACGTTATAGCGTTTGCTGGAAACGATCAACACTACCTTGAGTAGTGTTGATTTAAAGAACAACGCAAAACTAAGTTCCGGTAACAAATTGTTCACAATTTATTTTATAATAAAGCCGTATTAGATGATAGAGTACATTATGTAATGTGCCCGTATCGAACCATTTGCTTCGCAAATTAGTGTTACACTTTTATTAGCAAAATTACACACGACTCTAGATCTGTGCGTTTATTCAAATAGCTCTAGGTTGCAGATAGAGTCCCCCTTATGACAATCATACTGATTGTCGTGATCGTCATATTAGACTTGATAATAGCTTAAGATAATGCCGGTACCAATCCCATGCTGCATTCTATGAGCGGAATTTCGCTTGATCTGGCGAATTGAGTAAATATTTTTAATGCGGTCGCAGTGAACAGATCTCTTGAAATATCAAATTAGTTCTTGGTTATCTTGTAAAGAAAAATTCTTACTAATTCGTATAGCTTTATTCATAATATCCAGCATATAAGTCTCATGTGAGGAAAAGCAATGGCTTTTCTCAAATGCTTTGATACGCAGCAAACTGAACACTTTTCCTAAGTACAAAGCACTCTAAAAAACCCGTAACGGATCCGTGAATGAGCGAACTAACCATGATAAACCTAGCTTGCAACAATTTTGCAATATCCTCAATTTTATTTGAGTCTTCAGTATGACGTAATAGAAAGTATTACCCTGATTAAACTTAGAACAGGCGTGATACTTGTACCAGTTGATGGCAGTTTCTAGTCGCGATCAATTCTGTAAAGCATCAGTCGACACGCCGATGATGTCAGTTCTGCAATCAACGCCCGTGTTTTGATGGTAAACAGTCGTTATTCTGCTTGCTTGCTAACTTTAGCAATAAATGTCTTAAAAAGAATTAGTTCTATTCGTTCATGCAGAAAAATCTGTTGTTTATACTGCGCAGCAAGACACCGATCACTCTGTCCTCGCAGGCCAATGACACGATACAGGATCATCACCGTGTCCTTTGAGCCCGAAATGGTGGTAAGCATGCACGGTGGCGATGCGTCCACGCGATGTGCGTTGGATAAAGCCTTGCTGAATTAAAAAAGGCTCCAGTACATCCTCTATTGTCTCTCGCTCTTCGCCGATCGCCGTTGCCAAATTATCCAGCCCGACTGGTCCACCGACAAATTTATCAATAATAGCCAGCATAAGTTTACGATCCATAAAATCGCACCCTTCAGTATCGATATGCAACATGTTTAGTGCGTTTACTGCCACATCGTCAGTGATGAGGCCTGCAGCTTGCACTTCGGCGAAATCACGGACCCGACGTAGCAAACGGTTGGCGATGCGAGGCGTTCCTCGCGCCCGACGGGCGATCTCCCGTGCGCCACCCTCAGTAATATTTAGCGCCAAACGGGCGGCGTTGTGGCTGACGATATGCTGCAAATCCCCCGTCTGATAAAACTCTAGTCTCTGCACAATGCCAAAGCGATCACGCAGCGGCGGTGTCAACGAGCCAGCACGAGTAGTAGCACCCACCAACGTAAAGGGCGGTAGCTCAATCTTGATTGAGCGGGCAGCCGGCCCTTCGCCTATCATAATATCTAGTTTGTAGTCTTCCATGGCTGGATATAGCACTTCTTCCACCATCGGTGATAGTCGGTGGATTTCATCGATAAATAAAACGTCATAAGGCTCAAGATTAGTTAGCATGGCCGCTAGATCGCCAGCTTTTTCCAGCACTGGACCCGAGGTAGTGCGCAAATTAACACCCATCTCATTAGAAACAATATTCGCCAGCGTAGTTTTACCCAACCCAGGCGGTCCAGCAATCAACAGATGATCGAGTGCATCACCACGCATTTTCGCCGCCTGAATAAAAACCTTCATTTGCTCGCATACGTGCGGCTGACCAATGTAGTCTTTCAGTTTTTTCGGTCGAATAGCACGGTCAATGACCTCTTCTTCAGTCACCGCAATGGCACTACTCATCAGTCGATTTGCTTCTATCATCCTTTACCTCACGGTGCGGCACGCAGCGCGTCACGGATTAGAATTTTACAATCAGCGCTGGCGTTAGTTACTTTACTGATCATCCGGCTTGCTTCTTGTGGCTTATAACCCAGCGCCACTAAAGCAGCTACTGCTTCGCTTTCAGGATCGTCAGACATGGCCGGCGCAGCCGAAAGTATCTCTTCCGCGTCCTGTGATACGCTGGACAGACCCCTGAGCCTATTTTTCATTTCTACCATCAGTCGTTCCGCAGTTTTTTTACCAACGCCAGGCAATTTCATTAGAGTGTTGATTTCTTGACGTTTCACATCGCTAAAAAACTGTTGCGCTGACATGCCAGATAAAATTGTCAGTGCTAGTTTTGGTCCGACTCCATTGACTTTAATAAGCTCGAGAAATAGGACGCGTTCCTCCTTATGAATAAAGCCAAACAACAACTGAGCATCCTCACGTACTAAACAATGGGTAAAAATGATCGCTTCTTGGCCAGTTTCCGGCAAGACATAGAAACAGGTCATCGGCATAAAAACCTCATATCCTATACCATGAGTCTCCAATAGCACCTGCGGTGGCTTCTTTTCTAAAATAATACCTCTGAGACGTCCGATCACCTTAACCTTCCATTATCCCTCAGGTAGTTCTTATGACGATTATCTTTATAACATGATTAAGGCTGGATGGATATCCAGCCTTAAGACTAACACGCTAATACTAACCGCTAACGCAAACGCCCGCGAACTAGATTGAGCACACCTTTTCCTATGCGTGAAGCACTTTGGTTAATATGGCAATGGGTAATGGCAATAGCCAACGCATCAGCGGCATCCGGCGGCGGGTTAGCCGGCAACATTAAAAGAGTGCGCACCATATGTTGCACCTGAGATTTTTTCGCTGCACCATCGCCTACTACTGTTTGTTTAACCTGCCGCGTCGCATATTTAAACACTGACAGATCTAGATTCATCGCTGCCACAATAGCCACGCCTTGCGCCTGTCCCAGTTTTAACGCCGAGTCCGCGTTCTTAGCCATAAAAACTTGCTCTATCGCCAGGCAATCTGGCTGAAACTGTATAATGATTTTGCTGACACCGGAATAAATCAGTTTTAGCCGCGCGGGAAAATCGTCGATTTTGCTTTGGATACAGCCGCTTCCTAGGTAAGTCAGTTTGCACCCTTCCTGCTGTATGACACCATATCCGGTCATGCGAGAACCGGGGTCGATGCCTAGAATCATAGTCATACCTTACACAGCCAAGCAGATGAAATAAGGCGGGAATGCGGTCATTGCAGGGTTTCCGCTACCTCGTCGGAGATCTCTCCGTTGTGGTAGACGTCCTGCACATCATCAAAGTCTTCTAGCATGTCGATAAGACGTAGTAATTTCGGTGCAGTCTTGGCGTCCAGGTCGGTTCGGGTTGATGGTACCATCGTCACCTCTGACGTTTCCGGCGTCAACTTAGCTGTTTCCAGCGCGTTCCTTACATCGTAAAATGTTTCAGGCGTGGTATATACGTCAATTGCTCCATCATCATAAGTGATAATGTCATCGGCACCGGCATCAAGGGCCACATCCATGATCGTGTCTTCGTTCAGACCCGGCGCAAAGGAGATAATCCCTCGTTTGGTGAACAAATATGATACAGAGCCGTCGGCGCCCAAGTTTCCACCGGTTTTATTAAAGGCGTGTCGTACTTCAGAAACGGTACGATTGCGATTATCGCTTAAACATTTCACTATGATCGCGGTACCTCCAGGGCCGTATCCCTCGTAAATGATAGTTTCCATTTGTGCATCATCATCATTTCCTACGCCGCGGGCGATAGCGCGGTTTAAAGTGTCGCGCGTCATGTTACTGCCTAATGCCTTATCTACCGCCGCACGTAAACGAGGATTTGAGTCAATATCCCCCCCACCTAAACGGGAAGCGGTGACCAGCTCGCGGATGATTTTAGTAAAGATCTTCCCACGCTTGGAATCCTGTGCAGCTTTGCGATGCTTAGTATTGGCCCACTTGCTATGACCTGCCATATTTCTCTCCGAAAGAAGCCTTTCAAGCCGGATGAATAACGAAATTGCTCGCTTATTTTAGCGACTGTCGTCACAAGATGAAAACATCGATAATACATTTAAGATCTAGATGCAGAACTATACCAGCATGATGCGCAATTTAATATAATCTAAAGTCTAGAATACAATTACTCATATTTGCTAATAGCTATGTAAAACATGGTTTTTTAAAAAAACGTTTGTTCAAGTAGTGGCATTCAAGTTAAGCCACGTTATCCAACTCAAAGAGTATATTTTGTTTATTAAATAGTCAGTTCAGTTCAATAAGACCTTGTAAACAATTAACTAATGTCTATAATGCATTGACGATATCTTTTAAATCTTCAGAAAAGATCTTTTTTTTCGCGCAATGCCGCAAAAATGCGCCATTCCTCGCCAGGAGAAGGATGAATACTTAATTGATTGTGTAAATCAACGTCATGACAACGTAAGAAAAGATTAATTTGTCGCTCTAAATACAGTTTTGTCAACAGACTTGGTTTTTTGCAACTGTAACTCTTTAATTTTACGCTGATAATCAGCGATAATGTTATCTCGTGGTAGCAAGGCAGCAGCAAAGTTTAAATTACTTAAAGTGTACTCATGCGCGGCACAAATAAGAGTATCTGACGGAAGCTGATTGATCTTCTGAAAAGACTGATACATGTGCTTGGTGGTACCCTCAAAGAGGCGGCCGCAACCGGCGGGAAAAATCGTGTCTCCGCAAAAAAAGCCAGGGTGCGCTATAAAATCCGATATGACCTAGCGTATGACCAGGTAACGCCATTATGCTAAAGGTATAGTTTAATAATGTTAGCTTATCACCTTCGTTAACTATTTTCGTAGCCCCTTTAAAACAGGTTTCTGCTGGGCCATAGATAGGCACTGGGAAATGCTGCAGCAACTCCCTAACGCCGCCAATATGGTCTTGGTGATGATGAGTTAATAAAATAGCAACAGGGGTTAGACGGTTGGCGGCTGATACCTGCAATACTGGTGTTGCAGCACCAGGATCGACTATTAAGCACCGCCTATCATTATTGTGTAAACCCAAATGTAATTATCCACTAATGCGGGAATACTAATAAGATTCATCGTAATCTCGTTATTTTTAGCTGTCATAAAATGTGAAGATGTGATATTCTTTATGAGTCAGAAGTAGGCAATGGTTAATATGTGCTCATGTTTATCGATCTTTTAACAAAGAGTGATGCAATTACTATAACATCGTGACCTCCCTCGACATTACATCTGCAAGCAGATTTTGGAAAGCATTCCCGCTTTATTTGCGCTATGAGACGCTCATAGCTATCGTGAATATGGTAATACATGATTTTGATGTAGTGTTGGCACGAATATTGGGAATTAGCTTTCAACATAAAATCCTGCTGAAAGTCAGGATGGTTGATGTAAGTACGTAAATACCGCTCTACCGTTTGCCACTGATAAACGGGCGTTATTGTTTGTGCCTGTCTTGCTTCAAAACATAATAAAACACAAAAACGGCCATTTCTTATATAAGAATTCTTAATATTCGTGCCAAGAATGCATCAAAATCATGTATTACCATATTCACGATAGCTATGAGCGTCTCATAGCGCAAATAAAGCGGGAATGCTTTCCAAAATCTGCTTGCAGATGTAATGTCGAGGGAGGTCACGATGTTAAATGAATGTTATGTTCGGCTTCACTATAACAAGGTTGTGATTACATCTTTTAAGGAAAAGATTTTCGCTATATGCATTAAACTTGAGTCTCGGTTAATGTATACAGACCAGGGTCTTACGTGTAAAACCTTCGCCCTTAACTCATAACGACAGCTATGAATCTTGATAGATTTCTTTATGGTAACGTCCCCGACAGGAATCGAACCTGTAACTAGCCCTTAGGAGGGGCTTATTATATCCGTTTAACTACGGAGACACACTAGACAATAAACTATTATAGCCTATTTAGCTACAAAAGTAAGTATATGATGACGACTTTGCTTAATTCCTGATCAAACAAGTGGCGCGGTCAGTTTTTTGAAGAAAAGTCTCGCTTTATTGTGAGTGAGTCATACAATAGAATCAGAAGCTTTGTTCGATTCCTAAAACATAGGTATCTATATCTTTATTATGTTACTATTTTATAGTAAAATTATTTTGCGATTTTATAAGGTGTCTCTCGTGACAGCAATGTTTCCCTTATTTGTACGATAAATACTATATTTACGGTAAAGTTTTTATTAAAATAATTTGTTGTTCTTTAATCTGAAGCGGCCGCTTCTATCAGAGGTTGTACACCATGACAACGATTTTTCATTTACGACAATGGAAACAGAAAAAACACAAATTCGCTTCTATTACCGCTTACGATGCTGCATTTTCCCGACTGTTCGATGAACAGGGAATTCAGGTGATGCTGGTAGGCGATTCCCTAGGTATGAGCACCCAGGGTCGTAACTCGACGCTGCCTGTCACTATGCAAGATATGGTTTATCATACCCTCTGCGTGCGCCGCGGCGCACCCTCGTGCCTCTTACTGACTGATCTGCCATTCATGAGTTACGCGACGCCATCGCAGGCTTTTGATAATGCAGCAGCGCTAATGCGCGCGGGCGCCAATATGGTTAAGCTTGAAGGCGGTGCGTGGCTGGCTGATACTGTTAGCGCTCTGATAGAGCGGGGAGTGCCAGTCTGCGGTCATCTTGGTTTGACTCCGCAATCGGTGAATATCTTCGGCGGCTATAAAATTCAAGGACGCAATGCGGTTGGTGCAGACCAGCTATTGACCGACGCGAAAGTTCTGGAACAGGCAGGCATCCAGTTGTTGGTACTGGAATGCGTACCGGCCACGCTGGCAGGACTCGTGACACATGAGCTAAACATTCCGGTTATCGGTATTGGCGCCGGTGCTATGACTGATGGCCAGATCTTGGTCATGCAGGATGTACTCGGTATTACCGGTAATAGCGCCCCCTCTTTCGCTAAAGATTTTTTGGCAGCAGGCGGGGATATTGCTACTGCCGTACGCCTCTACGTCCAAGAGGTGGAAACTGGACAGTTTCCTGCGTCTGAACATAGCTTTAATTACGAAGGAGACTCCCGTGCTGATTATCAAAACGCCACCAACGCTACGTCAGAAGATCAAACAGTGGCGTCAGGAACATAAACGCATTGCCCTAATCCCGACCATGGGCAATTTGCATGAAGCGCATATGGCGCTGATTGACGCAGGGCGTGCTCTAGCAGATAAAATTGTAGTCAGTGTATTCGTCAATCCAATGCAGTTCGATCGGCCGGAAGATCTGGCGGCCTATCCTTGTACGCTACGAGCAGACTGTGAACGACTCATAAGGCGCGGCGTAGACATGGTGTTCGCGCCTGCGACGTCGGCAGTTTACCCAGACGGTCTCTCAAACCAGACTGTCGTTGATGTACTCCGTTTCGCCAATGTTCTGGAAGGTAAGAGCCGACCGGGCCATTTTCGCGGTGTCGCTACTATTGTCAGCAAGCTTTTTAATCTGGTTCAGCCGGACGTGGCTTGCTTCGGCGAGAAGGACTTTCAGCAACTCGCGCTTATTCACCACTTGGTACGTGACATGAGCTATGACATCGACATTATTAGCATACCGACAATGCGCGACGCTGATGGGTTGGCGCTTAGTTCTCGTAACAGTTATATGAGCGCTGAAGAACGCTATCGGGCGCCACAGTTTAATCAGGTGCTCATGCGACTAGTAGCGCAGTTGCGCGAAGGTGAACACCACATCAATTCATTGTTGACCTCTGCGGAAAAAGAATTGTATCAAATCGGCTTCAGGCCAGACACGCTAGTCATTCTCGACGCGCGGACTCTAAAGCCTCTGACGGCCGATAGTCGGCGAGTGGTGGTGCTATTCACCGCCTGGCTTGGTAAGGTTCGGTTGCTTGATAACGCTTATTTCATAAGGCAAATGAAATAGTAAGCGAAACATACTCAGCTGATTTAAACGTATCTACAGTAAACGGCTTGCACCTAATCAGGATCGATGCATTAAAAGCTTGTTGGTTAGCATAAAATCATCTATTACTATCAGTAATAGCTGAGTTGCTACCACGACAATGGAAAACTGCATCTGACTGTTAATATGCCTTTCATTATGGTTATTATTACTTAAGTAATAGTCGTTCTGTATTTTCTCAAGGAATTAAATGCAAACTATTTTTTTAGAAGACTGAGAGCATGGTAATAATCTAAAATACAGATTGTAATACCACCACGGAAATATAGAAAGCATGATCGATAGTTCGATAGAATCCCTGCATTTAGAACCATCTAGGTCATATTGACGGTATGATGTTGTTTAGTTTAAGCCCTCCATAGGGAAAATTTCACTTCGTACAGGCGTAGAGTTACACTCCCGATACCGAATGATCATTATTGTATTGCGTTCTATCTACTACAATAAAGGCAGATCACATCAATCTTTATCACATCATGGCAGGATAACAGACAGTGCAAGTCAGGCAACGCCAGGAGAGCGACACTAACGGGGAGCTTAATAACAAGTTTATACCAACGATGATGAAGTGAAGTATATAATAAACTGGAATACCTTATGGTCCTTCATTTAACGCCTGATGGAATTGTACTGACGGAATTCAATGTGATGGATGAAATTCGCCTTATGCTGTGACGCTATTTGGGCGTATTAACAACGTACAGACTATGGTTGGCAGAGGGATTTTTACGCCGGCACTGGCCGGCGCGCTAATAGTGCGTTTGGTAATTCGTGTCGATAGCACCCTACTCAATGGTAGTCAGGTGAAATTTGTTGGTACGGTGCTACCGTTGTTAGCGATCATGTGGATGTAAGATGTGGACTGGTTAGCACAAGCGGGGATTGGTTTTTGCCCCTATCTGTAATACCATTTCGGTAGCAGAGTATGTCCTTTGCGTTACTCTGGCGGTGCAGCGAGACGGTTTCTCTCTACGCGACAAAACCTTCGGTATTGTGAATGCTGAAAATATCGGCGGCTGTCTACTACAACGACGCCTCCGTACGCACTTTACTGTACGATCCGCCGCTGGCGGAGACCGGCGCTCAGGTAACTGGAAACTGTTGGAAACGCTAGTGGCTGAGGCGAATGAGCTGACGCTCCATACGCCTTTCATGCGTGCTGGCTGACTGCTAGCTGCATCAAGTAGATAAAGCTTTATTGGTGGCTATTTCGGCCGGCCGTATTATCATCAACGATTGCCGAGGCGCGGTAGTGGATACCGTCGCATTACTGCGGGCACTAAAGGCGGTAAATCGCTAAGTGTTGTGCTGGACGTCTGGGAGGCAGAGCCAGCGCTGTCGTTGCCGCTGCTAGCCGCGTTGATATTGGAATCGTCCAATCGCCGATATACTCTGGAAGGCAAGTCATGCGGTATAACGCAGATTTTTGATGCCTACAGCGCTTATATCGGCAATGATAAGCGCGCGCCTAGCGCAACTATTGCCTCCACCGGAGGTGGAGCGTATCCGTTTGCTGGGAGCAATTGATGAAGAAGCGCTGCGTCTATTGGTACATCTAGTCTATATGTTCGGCGAGATAAAATGTAGTTACGCTGCATAACTGGACTGCATGGTAGTCGATCGCTTGCGCAAAAATTATTGTCAGCGCAGAGAATGGTCGTTACTGTGCGTGTAAACCGACAACAGCATTGGCGCGGATGTACTGCAACAGTTAGAGTTCCAGACTCGGCCGTTCACAAGCAATAAAAACAAAAAGCTTTTGCTTGTCTAGCAAGTGCAACTTCGGCGAAACGGTGTCATCAGCATGTAGGCCCTGGTGTTGTATGTTTTGTAGCCTTCGTTCATCAACTGCCTGGCAGTTGATGTTAGCGGCTTGTGTACTCTGACGAACGTGCTTGGCGTGAATAATGACGCACTTTTCGATTACCGTAACTGCAACATGATTGAGGTAGCAGATATTCTGAGGTCGGTGGTGGATAATACTAGCTTTAGCGTCACCCCGATATCGGTGTTTACCTCAGAGAACTTAACAGCCAAAACCAGCGCATAATGACACTATAAACGATGCCTCTCTTTCGGCGCGATGTAGCATTGCCGGTAACAGATAATGACGGAACGATGAAGCTAGTGTTTGGGATTGAATATGATGGTAGCGCTTATTACGGCTGGCAGCGTCAGAAAGAACTTGCGAGCGTACAAGCGTGCCTAGAACATGCAATATCAACTGTCGCTGATGAAACTGTCTCGATTTATGGCGCCGGCCGTACCGACGCCGGTGTGCATGCCACGGGGCAGGTCGTTCATTTCGAAACCCGATCTCGGCGATCATATGCCGCTTGGGCGCTCGGTGTTAATGCCAATCTGCCGGCTGATATTGCCGTGCGTTGGGTAACGTCAGTGCCGGACGATTTTCATGCACGTTTCAGCGCGACTGCTAGGCGTTACCGTTATATTATTTATAATCATCCCCTGCGCTCGGCGCTACTCAGTCGCGGGTTAACCTATTGTTATTACCCGATCGATGCACCGGCGATGGCGCGTGCAGGCCAGTGTTTATTAGGCGAAAACGATTTCACATCTTTTCGTTCTTTGCAGTGCCAATCGACTAGCCCTTGGCGTAACGTGCACTATCTGCACGTTACGCGTCAGGGATACTATGTCGTGATCGATATCAAAGCTAATGCTTTTATGCATCATATGGTTCGTAATATTGTAGGCAGTCTACTAATAGTAGGATCTGGAAACCAGTCAGAAAATTGGGTCTCCGACTTGCTAGCATACCGAGACCGAACACAGGCTGGCCCCACCGCCCGTGCAGAGGGGCTGTACTTAGTTGGGATAGATTATCCGTCGCGTTTCATCTTGCCCACGTCGTCGTCGGGGCCATTATGTTTTTAAGATTAAACGTTTATTCTTATCGATTAGCGTTGTGATTACATCGATTCGTCGGCACTGACTTATATATTACAATGGCTAATAGACTGAGAGAGTGCCGTGCTTGTTCAATCATTAAAGCAGTAGCCATTAAGGCCTGCGATCTTATAGGTTAGTATTGTGTTATCCGGTAATCGGAACTTATATCATCCTGATGTCGTTTATCAAAGGAATACTACATCAATACTTGCAGCAGTACGGTATAAGTACGGAATTCCTGCTGGTCACGACGCAATGAGGCGGCGAAAAGTCAAAACTATGACTATCGGAAGCTTTGAGCGTATCTATTAACTCTGATCTCAATATGCTCTATGTTCAGTGAATAGATGATGTCCTGAAATTTGGTGTCAAGCGATACAATGCCTCTGGCTTGTATCAGAATGTCGATATCCGGTGGAGAATGCAATCTGGTGAAACCGCACTTGCAGTGCAGGATGAATAGTTGGGAGAACATTTGAACTGACAGGAAGCAACGATACTATGTCATAAATTACCCTATAACACACCATTTTCCATGTTAAGGAGCTTTCTGTTAAGCTTGCTTTCGGCCGTTGCGTGCCATAAAAGCTAATCCATAGATAAAGGAAATTCAATGGCTGAAATTGCAAAACGCACCGGCATAGGCGCGCTAATGCTGATGGTATTTCCGCTACTGCTCTGGGCTAGCGGCTGGAAGTGGCGGGCGGAAAATAATTACCGCTGGCTAAAAGAGTGGTATTGGATAACGCAAACCGTTACATCTACATGTGGAGCTTTGGCTAGCGCGCTGCTGATAAGCTTGTTTCTCTGGTGCTTGCGTTATCGTCTTAAGTCAGCTTTGAGGTTGGTGGTGATTTTAACCGCGATCTTACTTATCGGGCAAAGCATAAAATCTTTCATCAAAGAACAGGTGCAAACACTTAGACCCTACGTAATATGGATGGAAAAACATTATGCGATCGACGTTAAAGTGTTTTCCGCAATGCCACAAAAAGATCGGAGCGTGACGATGAAACGGAAGCTGAAAGAGCAGCAGATGATTCCGCCCTGGCTGCAAAAGCATTGGGGGAATGAAACTTATTTTTCGTTTCCTTCTGGTCACACGATATTTGCCGCCAGTTGGGCGTTGTTGGCTGTGGGATTACTTTGGTCACGTCAGTATATAATCCCCACTGTAGTACTGATGGTTTGGGCTAACGGTGTGATGGTCAGCCGAATGGTGCTCGGTATGCATTGGCCGTTGGATATAGTCATGAGTATCGCCGTTAGTTGGTTAGTAATAATCCTCGGGTGCTGGTTGGTGCAGCGTTGGATAGGCACGCTAACACCGGAAGAAAGGACGAATATCGGATCTTACAGTTAAAGAGGACCAAGCGTTCCTTGCACTCGACCTGCAAAGAGAAAGTACCGCCGAGGTTGGGTTTTCCCTTCAGCGCCCCTATAGTATCTATATTCAGCGTGCGCAAGATATTCACCGCCGCAACAAAGTATTCCGTCGGAGGACCTGTCATTTCTCACAGGGAAAGGGGCATTGTTTTCATTGATGTCAGATGCAATAAACGTCTAAAACATACAACTAACACGATTTGCAGGAAATCATGTGAAATATGTTCTGATAATTTTACTAGTGTTAGTGATTTTTATTACCTAAGTTGCCTTTGGTGCGCACAATAATCAAGTGATGACTTTCAACTATTTTCTTGTGCAAAGTCATATGTCGACCTTATTCACTTCATTATTCGCTGCTAGCCCTGTCATCGGCTTGGTCACCTATGGCTTATCCAAGCTACGCCTGCGCGTTCTACTAATGCGGACTGAACGCAAGGTGAAACAATTGGACACGACGACCATCACGCAACAGCAGGAATTTCTGCTGTTGCGCCTAAGGAATAACGTATTATGTTAGAATTGCTGTTTTTGTTGCTGCCAGTAGCTGTCGTCTATGGCTGGCATATGGGGCGCAAAGACGTGCAGCAAGATAAACAGCAGGCAGAAAATCGTCTTTCTAGAGAGAAAGACGCCGGAGCAAATTTTCTATTATCTAATCAGCAGGATGAGACGGTGAATCTTTTCCTTGACAAGGAGGACAGCAACACATTTGAAGCACATCTGACGCTATCCAATCTGTTCCGTGCCCGAGGAGAAGTCGATCGCGCTATCCGCATCCACCAGGCATTAATGGAAAGCACGTCGTTAACCCTAAAACAGCGGTTATTAGCCATTCAACAACTGGGTCGTGATTATATGGCAGCCGGTTTTTACGATCGCGCTGAAGATATGTTTACCCAATTAGTGAACGAAGATGATTTCCGGGTGAGCGCATTGAATCTGCTTTTGCAAATCCATCAGGCAACCAGCGAATGGTCGAAGGCGATAGACGTTACGGAAAAACTGGTTAAACTCGGTAAAGAGCACCACCGACTGGAAATAGCACATTTTTACTGTGAGCTGGCCCTACAGGCAATAGGTAGTGACGATATGGATCGTGCCATTGCGCTGCTGCAAAAAGGATTGGCTGCTGACAAAAACAGCGCGCGGGTGTCTATTATGCTCGCTAGAATCTACATGGTGAAGCGAAATTATGCAGGCGCGGTCAGAGAACTTACACAGGTCTTGAGTCAAGATCGTGAAATGGTCAGCGAAACGCTGCCGATGCTGCAGGAATGTTATCAAATGTTGGATCAACCTGCACAATGGGTGAAATTTCTCAAACTCTGCGTAGAAGAAAATGTCGGCTCGACAGCAGAGCTGTTGTTAACTGATATTATTGAGCGCGAACAGGGGTCGGAGATCGCTCAGTGCTATATCAACCAGCAGTTGCGCCAACATCCGACAATGCGTATGTTTCACCGGCTGATAAATTTTCATCTTATCGAGGTGGAAGACGGTCGCGCTAAAGAAAGTCTGCAGACACTACGCGATATGGTCGGTGAACAGATCCATACCAAACCTCGTTACCGCTGTCAGAAATGCGGTTTTACCTCCCATAGCCTGTATTGGCGTTGTCCGTCGTGTAAATCCTGGGCTTCTGTCAAACCCATACGCGGTCTAGACGGCCAGTAATTCTGGTAGTGTAAATCTTCATTAGTGTCAAATGGTGTTGCCCTGTCTCAATCCTAACAGGGCTGAGCTAACTGACTGCCAACTAGAGAGGTCTCATGACGCGTTATCTTCTCCTGCCCGAAACAAGCTATTTAGCCTGTGATTGTATCGCTGGCTTATGTTGACTGGCTAGCGTTTACCGACCGTGTGAAACCTCCAAGTGCCGGCTGAAAATCGGCAAATGTCTACCCAAGCTGGACCGGCGCTGATGCGCGACCTACCAGCACTATGGTTTCACAATTTTCTAGACTTTAAGTTTCACGATCTCCTCTATAGGTAAGCCAAAGCGGTCAGCGCGGCAGCAGAACTCGTGGTAAGATGATTAATGTCATACCCATCGGGGGTTAACGTATGATGGAAGCGGCGAGGGAAGCGCTGAAACTGTTTATATCTGACGCGCCTGCGCTCATCACAGTCACAGTACTCGCTAGTATGAACGATGAGGATCTTCTGGGATAAACATTACCGGCGGACCATGATGTATGTATCTGACCATACTGGCGGTATGTTCTTCCTTGGAAACTGCGCATCTGAAAACCTCGTAGTGACGTCGAGTATCCACCTCGCCAGTAGCGAGGCAAGGGATCAGTGACGGGTGATGACACCGTTACAGATAAGCACGCAGGTGCAGACTTATATGTTGATCTGAAATCCGATTGCCCAAGTCACCGATCCTGCTGCCGCACTGGCGGTGAGGATGAAACACACCTTTGACACGGGTGTCAAAGGTGTGTTTTGCTTATCAGCTTTGATTGAGAAATTGAGATGTCCCAGTCGCTTGCTATTGAACTATTGAACTAAAATAAAAAATACGATATTAAATTAAGCTTTCGATGGCCGAATGAGATATCGAACGTCATCGGTCTTAGTATAAATAAAGGATATGCTGTTTGCATTTTTAATAAATTTGACTTACGACTGGATTGTATAGAAAAAATCTAAGGATGTAGTTCTACACTTAACTTCAGAACGGAATATCGTCATCAAAGTCTATTGGCGGCTCCTGGCTGATCGCCGGAGCGTTGTTCTGTGTGCAGCGAGACGCTAATTCATGACTACCGATGAATTGTGAATTATGATTGTGATGTTGCTGAGGCTGGCCCCATCCGCTCTGCTGGCTTCTACTGGACACCGCGACGTCCTGACGTCTTCCAAGCATTTGCATGGTACCGCCTATATTGACCACAATTTCGGTAGTGTAACGGTCGTGACCGCTTTGGTCTTGCCATTTGCGGGTTTGCAACGATCCTTCGATGTATACTTGAGACCCTTTACGCACATATTCACCTGCTACCTCGGCTAGCTTGCCAAATAGTACCACGCGGTGCCATTCCGTTTTCTCCTTAATTTCGCCGGTCTGCTTGTCACGCCAGCTTTCTGACGTGGCTAGCGTCATGTTGGTTACCGCACCACCATTAGGCATATGGCGAACTTCTGGGTCCTGGCCAAGGTTGCCGATTAAAATCACTTTATTAACGCCTCTGCTAGCCATGAGGGTCTCCTGATAAGATGAACGGCTAAGTTTAATTGTTCAAGTCTACTATTAGTAACGCTTAAAGAACAAGTTTTACAACTTGGACTAATCATCTTAAAGCTTGTGCAGCAGATTGCTTCAATCAATACTAGATGTATATTAGTTTATCGTCTCCCCCTGTACGATTTTGTTAACTACAAAGACAATTGCTTATGTTGTATCGCTTTTCGCCTATCTCCGTCATTAATGGAAAATCGGATATGAAGCATATTAACATTTTGTCAAAAATATGACTCTCTCATGTTACTCATTATAATATCACATAAAGAGATTTGAATGAAATTAGTTAATAAAAACGTAGGAAAAGCGTCGAGTATAATCACCTATTTTCATATTTCGGAGCAGCATAATTGTCGAATCGTGACCACTGTCCGTTAAAGGTTAGTCTCACGGTGCCAATGGGACCGTTTCGCTGCTTACCGAGAATAATTTCAGCAATACCTTTCATATCGCTATTCTCGTGATAGACCTCATCACGGTAGATAAATATAATCAGATCAGCGTCTTGCTCGATAGAACCGGACTCGCGCAGATCGGAGTTGACGGGACGTTTGTCGGCTCGTTGTTCTAGGCTACGGTTTAATTGGGACAACGCCACCATTGGCACCTGCAGTTCTTTAGCCAACGCCTTTAGCGAACGAGAAATTTCTGCTATTTCCAGCGTGCGGTTGTCAGATAGCGACGGCACTCGCATCAGTTGAAGATAGTCTATCATAATCAGACTCAAACCATTATGTTCGCGGAATACCCGTCGTGCGCGAGAGCGCACGTCTGTCGGGGTTAGACTCGATGAGTCATCGATATACATGTTGCGTTTTTCCAAAAGAATCCCTATGGTGCTGGATATCCGCGCCCAATCCTCATCGTCCAGCTGACCGGTACGAATCCGAGTTTGATCGACACGTGAAAGCGACGCTAACATACGCATCATAATCTGTTCGCTAGGCATCTCTAGGCTGAAAATAAGTACTGGTTTAGCCTCTGTCATCGCGGCGTTTTCGCACAGGTTCATAGCGAAGGTCGTTTTCCCCATGGAGGGGCGTGCGGCTACGATGATCAAATCCGACTTTTGCAGTCCGGCAGTTTTTTTATCGAGATCGAGATAACCACTAGATACGCCGGTCACGCCGTCATGCGGCTTCTGATAAAGCTGTTCAATGCGTGCCACTGTATCCTCAAGAACACGGTCGATGCTCTTTGGGCCTTCATCCTTGCTGGCATGATTTTCTGCTATCTGGAATACTCGCGACTCCGCCAGATCAAGCAAAGCTTCACTACTTCGTCCCTGAGGATCATAACCAGCATCTGCGATCTCATGAGCAACACTTATCATTTCTCGTATTACAGCCCGTTCGCGCACAATATCGGCATAAGCGGAAATATTAGCGGCACTAGGGGTGTTTTTTGATAGCTCAGCCAGATAGGCGAATCCGCCGACCGCATTTAGTTTCCCTTTTTGTTCCAGAGATTCCGAAAGCGTGATCAGATCAATAGGTTTATTCAGCTCCAATAAACGCTGCATCTCACCGAAGATAAGGCGATGGGGGCGATTAAAAAAATCATTGCCAGTTACCCGTTCGGCAACATTATCCCAACGTTCGTTATCCAACATCAAACCGCCCAACACCGACTGCTCTGCTTCCAGCGAATGAGGCGGCATCTTCAAGCCTTCAGCTTGGCGATCTCTGGCAAAATTTTCGTTATTAAACGGATTTTTTTCTGACATGCAAGAATACTTTACCTATCTAAAAGTCCGTCAAGATCCTATGTGCTTTGCAAACTACGCAGCAGGCTTATGATTATTAAAATATTTCAAGAGAACGTAATAAACGTATTTAGCCATTTTCGAGAAATGAAGGAGTTATTAAGTGACAATTTACTTGATCGCAGGTTTTGAGATATCAGCGCCGTTTTCACTCAATTCGCACTAATACCAGTGTTGGTGCTAGTGCGGTGATTTCTATACCTTAAGCGCAGCCAGGATCATCCCCTGCGCGATTTTCTGTAAAGTCTGTACTTATCACGCTACTAGATAGTATTGTAAGCGCGAGGCCGCGCACAGACGATTGATGCTCTCTCGACTCTGATAGAGAAGCTCAATGGCTGAGATATCCTTTCCATTCCCGATAATTTCCGCTCTTACTACTTGGTAGGTTTTCCCATAAAACTGGGCTGCCTAGTTACGCTTAGCGTTTCACGCAGCGCTTGACGAAAAGGATGTCCCACTGAGCATATGCGTGAAGAGGAATTCGTAATGTTACTGTTTCTTATTGTCATCATTGATGTAGACTCTTATTCTTAATTTTTTCTTTTTACCTTTTGTCCTATGAAACACCACGACATATCCTGAATACTAGTATAATTATGCAATATTTTACAACCAAGACGTTTGATATTGGTATGTAAATTCAAATTATACCGCTATACCAGTTGAGTATTTTGTTCACTCTCTGACACTTAAGTCAGAGAAAACCTTATAAATAGATTATGCATTAATTATCAAAACATAAGTAAAATCTTGTTTTAAGCTTACATTCTATAATGGTCTTTCATAAGATACACGGTGATTTTTTATAATCTATCTGTAAGTCATAATAGCCCCTAATGGTGCAGTTATGATTTGCTCTAAAATAGAGAAGGCATGGTTTGATGTATGTAATGAGCCGTTGATTATTCCATGCTTATAATTGAATCAGGTAATGCGCCTTTGTATATATTTTAGAGCAAGAAATTCATAGACACTACAGAAATGATTAATACTGTTAGTAATTATGCATATTCATTTATAAGGTCTTCTTTAACTTAAAAGTCGGAGAGTGAACAAAATACTCAGCGGATAAAGATCCATATTAAATATTTTGTTCATGTCCATGCGCTATGATTAGTAAAAACCTGTAGCAAGCACAGGCCGTGATCCGGCACTTAGCGTATAATAAACGCGATACAAATTTCTTAACCACTACAAAAAGCTATTCAACGCTTCAGATAGTTCTTGCTTGCAATATTACCGAACTGAGACGCTATAAATCGAGAGTCGAATTTTTGTGATTTTGTGCGTCAATTGTCTCTTCTCCGATGTCGCCCTGTTCGGATAGTGCGAGTGGCCAGCCGCCAAGACGTTTCCAACGATTAACTAATTCACAGAATAGTATTGTGGTACGTTCTGTATCATACAACGCAGAATGTGCTTCACCTTTGTCAAAGGCGATACCGGTCGCGGCGCAAGCTTTGGCCAATACAGTCTGTCCAAGCACCAGGCCACTTAGTGCCGCAGTGTCAAAAGTAACGAAAGGATGGAAAGGATTACGCTTTAAACCAACGCGTGAGGCTGCAGCCATTAGGAAACCATGATCGAAGGCGGCGTTGTGAGCAACGATAATGGCGCGGTTGCAATCTTGATCTTTAATCCCCTGACGTACCATTTTAAAAATTTCATGCAGAGCCTCATACTCACTAACTGCGCCACGGAGCGGATTATGCGGATCTATACCGTTAAAGGACAACGCTTCCGGCTGCAGCAGCGCGCCGGGAAAAGGATCGACGTGAAAATGCCGAGTAGAGTCAGCCTGCAACCAGCCACTGTTATCCATCTTTAAGGTTACAGCAGCAATTTCCAACAGAGCATCAGTCGCAGCGTTAAAGCCTGCGGTTTCTACATCAATAACAACAGGATAAAAGCCGCGAAAGCGGGCTCGGAGAGTAGTTAAATCGTCTTGCGCAGCCATGCCTATTCTTGGGTTCATCAAATTTATTAACTATTATGGCAAATTTTGGCACGTCTTGCATGTGGAGTTGTGCAGTCGGGACGGAAAAACAGACGTGAACTCTTGGGTGCCGGCCGTTCTGACTAAGCTACCAAGTTGTTAAACTTACCATGCAAGTACCATGTGCTATGATATCGAATACAGAGGTTAGCTTATTGCCGTTGAAATCAGTAGACACTAATCTGATTAGTTTTGCTTATATGCTTTTTATAGCAAGCCGGTTTTTTAGACACGCGATCAGAGCGATCACTGAATCGTTCGGCGTCGGCACGCGGAAATATATGCCAATCAATTTACGGCTTAGTTCGGGATTAGCTTAATTGCGAATCATAACTTTGTCAGCCCATGGAGGAGGAGACGTGCCGAGAATGTAAGAGTAATTCCGAAGTTGTCATTGACAATGTCAACCACTAAAACCAGACAGTTGGTGCTAAAAAAGGAGCTCATAAGCGTTATGGTTAACACTCATGACAAATATCGGCGTATTATTTGCGATGGACATCTATTTTTTAACGCCAGCAGTAACGTCTGCAAAATACCGATGATTTCAGCAACGCTCCATTTCAGATTAACCGATAGTACAACGTTGTCGTTCTGTTCCTCCGCAGTGCGACTATTTTAGAGTCATGTGTCCAATCAGCTTTTTAATAATTGCATAAAAAAGTGATTTATAACTGACGAAACTTTGCACCGCGCCAAGCGGAATTGTGTCAATTTTTGCGACAAGTTAGCACTGTCTGAATCAGACGGCCAAAAAAAAGTTTTGGTGCTTCACATAGTTGGCCTGTGCAATGCGCTAGGCTTCGGATGAAGCAATCAGCATTGGTAATACGGAATCACTTATCCTGTGCCATAAGTGGTGTTTCGCGTCAGCGTTCTGCAAGAGCGCTACCAGCAGTGGCGTATGAAAAGATTTGTCTGTTTGCGTGTCTTTAGGACCAAGCCGTCAGCAATGGCAACGAACGCTGCTCGGTAGCGTTATCACCTGCGCTAGCGTCAGCCCATATAGTTGCGCTGCTTCAGGATATGTTGCGCACTACATCGACGACAAAGGGATGTTCCACCTGCGGAATCAAGTCAGTCACCAGCAACAAACGAATTTACAATAATTTGATCGCAACTTTTCCTTGAAATTACCGTTGGACGCCGGAAAGGCATTGTGCCATGCCAAGCTGTTGTAATTGTCAGGTGCGCTTTGTTGTTATCATTATTGTGTTGTTATACTATTAAACCAATCGAATTCAGGTCAGTAAAGCATTTTGCTCGATTTAATGAGGAACATTTGTCGCATGCCTGCTTTAACTCATGCCACTGAACTTTTAGTCCGGCATCAAGATACACTTTCAAATAAACGGGTCGTGATTGCAGGTGACTTACAGGATTTTCTACCTATCCGCCTCGAGGCAAGAAGTGTTAAAGTGCATACTACCTGGTATCATCATTACCAAATTCTGGTGAACACGCTTGGAGAACAGGCGGTACAATTCAGCTCAGTGGCTGACACCGAGCTGGTCGGCGGGTGCGATACGCTTATCTATTACTGGCCGAAAAACAAGCTAGAAGCGCTGTTTCAATTAACTAATCTGTTGTCGCTGCTACCGTTGGGCTGTGATGTGTATGTGGTAGGGGGAAATCGCAGCGGCGTGTATAGCGCCGAACCTATGCTGTCAGTTTGGTGTCCTCTGGTTAAAATCGACAGCGCTCGGCGATGCAAGTTGTATCAAGGCAAGCTTGTTCAGCAACCCTGTTTCAATGTCGAGGCGTTTTGGCAATCTTACCAACATGAAGATGTAGTGATCAAAACTTTACCTGGCGTTTTCAGCCGTGACGGACTAGATGATGGTAGTCAATTGCTATTGTCCACGTTTAATCAGCCGCTTCACGGTCATGTGGCTAACATCGGATGCGGCGTCGGCGTTTTGTCAGCTGTTCTTGCGAAAGAAGCGGCAGGAGTACAACTAACGCTCAGTGATGCCTATGCGCCAGCGTTGGCGGCCAGCCGCGCTACCTTATTAGCCAATGGGCTGCAAGGGAAGGTACTAGCTGGCGATGTGTACTCTTCTATCAGTGGTCACTTCGATATGATTATTTCAAACCCGCCGTTTCATGATGGCATACAAATTAATTTGCAGGCAGCTGAAATGCTGATTCGCGGCGCGCTTAACCATCTGCGGATCTATGGCGAATTGCGTATTGTAGCTAATGCTTTTCTACCTTATGCGCATCTGCTCAATGCTGTATTCGGCAATTATCAGGTGCTGGCGCAAAACGGCCGCTTCAAAGTGTATCAGGCTATCCATTGCGTAAAACACAGCTGCGTTAAATGCCGTTATTAATACAGGCGATAGCACGAGATCATGTACCGCGTGTTGGTGGTTCAGTCGAGCGCGGTATTTTAGGAAAATGCCCGAGGAATTATATAAATAACCATTGACCTCAACGCTAAAACCTCTAGAATTCATCACTTGTAGTAAAGATTTTGATCGGCTATTTCTGTTAAGCGAAGATGGCGGAATTGGTAGACGCGCTAGCTTCAGGTGCTAGTGTCTTAAGAGACGTGAGGGTTCAAGTCCCTCTCTTCGCACCACAAGATGTTGGTTTTCACCTCTGGTTTCGACTTGTTTAATGGATAAATTCATATCATGGTCTCTGTCGACTAGAAAATAATCTGCTAGCAGGTTTAGAACAACTAACCGTATTGCCAGCAACAAGTGTTCTATTCTGACCTGTACCTATAATATCATGCAGGTGCATTGCATATGACTTATCTGCATCGTAGAAAGTATTTCCAAATATATTATTTGAAAGTAAACATATAGAAACATGCTTAGATTGACAAGTTAAGCCAATGGGTCATGTTCAAATCCAACGAGTTATCGTCGATATATGCCGTAGGCCAAGTCGAGAACTGAATACTACTGAGGTAAAAACTGGCGAAACGCACCTAAACTGACCGTCCGCTATTAAGATCATTAACCCCTTTTCTTGTAAAATCATTTGTTTTTAAAGTGGGATTATAGCAGTTGAGCCACGACGTGAAAAAACTGATTATTTGATCAATGATAATCAATTAATGGTTGCGTGTTACGGTTAAGCTGTATTATGTTTAAATGCACGTCCTGATTCAGGTTTCTTAGGCGAATTTCATCGCGCAAGTCCATTAACCAGAATTGTTTGTTGAATCATTGTTTAATGGTCAATAACAAAGCTTAAGACTCATTTCCCTAATCCACTAATATACTCATTTCCGACATCACGCTTCTTGTCACTCACGCTACTTGATGTTTCAGTAGGTTATAAGCTGGAGTATCAGATAATGGTTTTCTGTAAAATGTCAACATTAGAGAGAAAGAACGACAAGTCATAGATTCTCCTTTAATACATATTAAATAAACGTTTACGTCTTTATACGGGGATACTTGATGAGTTTCACGTTTTTATCAACATAAAAGCACAACAATGGCTCGTACCAAAATGTAGTAACAACTACGTATGATCATATATCAGCTAATAGCATTGATTCTGATTTTGGAAGAAAATTAGTTTTATAGGAAAGACTTGTCCCTATTGCGCTTTTTATAGCGAGACAGGTATAAACACTATATGACTGATGTAGTTATAAGGTCTGTTGATTACAACAATGATGTCTCAATGGATAGTCTGTATAGATTCTTGCTCGTAAATGCAAAAAACATGCTTTACTATATCGACGATACTATATCGACGATAGTCTGGTGAGTGTTGAGTTTCCAATGCCGAATGACCATTACATTGAACTTCATTGGCTGTGTACAACGAATAATTTTAATCATAATCTAAGTCTTAAACATACAAAACGTAGTATGTTCATTTGTGATTATAGTCACTAAAATATGTGTGTATTAATTCAGTATGTGTTTACGTTGGCATGTGGCGGCAACAATGCCTCAAGAAAAGGGGTTGAGACGTAGCAATGTCTCTTCTTGTATAATCAGAGTTTCTTTAAACATCGGCACCATTTATCATTTTGACCAACAAAAAATTACAATGGAAATATTTACTGCCTGATCTAGCCGATTTCGCAACAGTATTTAACCAACCTTGCCCGCCTTTGTCTGCTCCTTTGGCAACTCTACAGGCTCGTCTTATGGATGGATTGGCACAATTTTGCCATGAAAATTCGCCTAGTCGCTTTATGCTGCTGACGGCACAAGAGATAGAAGACTATCTTCAGTTGATTGCCGAGGAGATTAAGCAGATCCTGCCTACGCCAGTCCGGCCTACCGGCAGCCGCTATGTCGTAACTGGTATGAGGATTAGCGAACAACCAGCGACTAAGGCTGAGGATAACTTTGCTTCCAGCGATGTTTGCGTGTGGCAGACTTGGGTAGAATACGAGCAGTTGTTTGGTGCAATGCGCTGTTATCAAGATGCTATCGATTTACAGCCTGGCTTAGTGCATCACGCTAACGGCGGTGTCCTCATCGTCGGGGCCCGTGCTCTCACTAGTCAACCTTTTCTTTGGTTTCGGCTTAAACAGATGATTTTGCAGCAACGCTTTGATTGGTTACCGGCAGATAATAGTCGTCCTTTACCAATTTCCGTCCCATCAATGCCACTCAACTTACGATTAATCATTCTTAGCGACCGAGAAGGGTTGGCTGGTATGAGCGATTTAGAACCTGAACTGACCCGTCTGGCGCTTTATGGTGAATTCGAGTCTGAAATGCGCATCACGGAGACTGAGGAAATGGCACAATGGTGCGGTTGGGTCAACACGCTGGCCCAGCGTCAAGGGCTAGCACTGCTAAATGCCGACGCTTGGCCGATCTTGATACGACAATCAGTCCGCTATAGCGGCGATCAATGCCAGCTACCACTGTGTCCTCAGTGGCTTACTAGACGGCTAAAAGAAGCAGCGTTGTACGGCTCTCAGCGAGCCTTAACCGCTGCGGCGTTTTCCGAAAGTGATCGCGTACGCCTCTGGCGTGAAAGCTATCTTAGCGAGCGGATGCAGGATGAAATCGCTGAAGGTCAGATTATGGTGAAAACGGAGGGTCAAGTTGTAGGCCAGGTGAATGCTTTGTCAGTGCTAGATTTTCCAGGTCATCCGCTACCGTTCGGTGAACCTTCACGTATTAGTTGCGTCGTGCATTTAGGAGATGGTGAAATCAATGATGTCGAGCGTAAAGCGGAATTAGGCGGCAATATCCATGCTAAAGGCATGATGATTATGCAGGCGTTTTTGATGTCAGCGCTAAAGTTGGACCAACAGCTGCCCTTCTCTGCTTCGCTAGTTTTTGAGCAGTCTTATGGTGAGGTGGACGGAGACAGCGCTTCATTGGCAGAAGGAGTGGCGCTTATCAGTGCGCTAGCGAATAAACCTATTAATCAACAAATTGCCGTTACCGGCTCGGTAGATCAGTTCGGACGCGTCCAACCCATTGGCGGAGTGAACGAGAAAATAGAAGGTTTTTTCGCTTTGTGTCAAATGCGTGATCTGACCGGCGCCCAAGGGGTGATTCTTCCTACCGCTAGTGTACGCCACTTATGCCTTCACGACGATGTTGTCGAGGCGGTATGTGATGGGCAATTTTCCTTGTGGGCGGTAGATACTATCGATGAAGCATTGGAAATCCTGACCGCGTTGCCGTTTAACCACGATAAGCGCCCAAGTCTTCTCGCGTCGATACGCGAGCGTATCGACAATATGAATCTACACGAGCGGAAGCATTTTCCCTGGTCCTTTCGCTGGTTAAACTGGTTGAACTAAAGCTAGTGGAATTGTTAACGATTAGTATGCCAGGTAATGCGCGGACTCAATAATGAAGGTTTAGAGAATATGGTGGATAAACACGAATCTTATACAAAAGAAGAGCTTTTGGCGTCTAGCCGCGGCGAATTGTTCGGCAAAGATGGCCCGAAGTTGCCAGCACCAAATATGCTGATGATGGACCGAGTGGTCAATGTAACCGAAAACGGCGGCAATTATGATAAAGGTTTCATGGAAGCGGAACTGGATATACACCCGAATATGTGGTTCTTCGGCTGCCATTTTATCGGCGATCCGGTAATGCCAGGTTGCTTAGGTCTGGATGCCATGTGGCAGTTAGTCGGTTTTTATTTAGGCTGGCTTGGCGGGGAAGGTCAAGGCCGCGCGCTAGGTGTAGGTGAAGTAAAATTTACTGGACAAATTCTACCGAGCGCGCAAAAAGTTACCTATCACATCCATTTTCGCCGAGTAATTAATCGTAAACTGCTCATGGGTATGGCGGACGGGGAAGTCCTGTGCGATGGGATTATTATTTATACTGCCAGTGACTTGAAAGTTGGGCTCTTTAAGGATACTGCTGCTTTCTGATGCTTTCTTCTGGCATAGCGTCAATGTTTGACGCCGCTTGAAAAACCTCCGTGTCAAGCGGAGGTCGTTCTTGGATATAGCAAAATTGATCTTATCTTTATGGTTAATACGGATAGGCTATTCCAACGTGAATAAGGCTCATGAAATCACTTAAACCTATAATGCATCGTGCATAACGATTGCCAGTGACCTTTTCAGCCATGTTTCATGCATGTCCCATTTTAATAAAAATGGCATCTAAACTGACCTAATAAACATATATCCTCTGAGTTACTATTATGATACCCATGCGGCATAGAGTTTTTACGATTAATTTGTCCATGTTTGAGATCAATCGATAATTTTTAAGGATGTTATTCGCATTGGTAATGGATAATCTGCTGTATATGTGATAGGCAGAGAGAATCCGACTATCTGTACCTTCGGTGACTTGCATATTTATGATCGTGAACTTCATTAGAAGCATCACCTATGATGGACTTCCGGCGGAACAATGCCACGAAAACTAAAAGCAATAAGTTTTGACCTGAAGAAAGCCATGTGATTAAGATGTTGCACTATCTGATATAACGTTCTCATTGGCGCATATTTAAGATAAAAATGCATGAATGCCCTTTATCAAGACAAAGCGAGAAAAAGGAAGATTACTAGTGCGTATATTTTGGTAAACTGACTCGGCATACTCAGAAAATAACAAAATACTTGAGTAGATGCCTGAAACACAAAAAGAAAGTTGAGTCACTTTGCGTTTATTAAGCTACTTTCAGTGTTAGAAAATGTTCCAGCTTGCTTTCGTTATCGCAACGTCATTAGACTACACTAATGACACTTAATGTGGGGTAGTACAAAACCTCATGCTAAAGTCGTTATCTTCTGTGAAGCAGAAGAACAATGAAATACGTGACAATCCTCTCTGATTGTTTTATGCTGATGGTTGTATGAGAAGAGGGCTTTTACTCATTTATTTAGAATCAGCAATACACAGATGCTACAGAAATTATTAACAATACTCAACATAAGTAGTGCATGCCAGTGGTTTAGTCAAGGATATGGCCCTACAACGCATAAGCTGCATATTTTTAACACTCTCGGCATCGGCACGAGGCATGATCGGCTATACTATCAGTTTGCTACGCTCACTGCTAGTGTTTGAAAATAGCGATGACATTTGACTATGAACGATGTCTTGATAACTAACTTCATATTATAGTGCAGTCCAAAATTCTGATGAAAATCAGGTCAAGGGCGGACGGCTTAAAAGAACCGCGATTTTATAAAGCGAACTTAGGACTTTAACAAAGTCATTCAAGGCGATTTCTAAACCCTATACTAAGGTCTCGGATGTCGTAGATTTTACAAGTATGGACTACCATGTGTAGTGGTTAATGTCTCTTACCCTACCAGAATAGTCTTTTTATCGCAACAACACTATTGCCTAAGTCAACGGAGTTATCCATGTCTAGACGGCTAAGAAGAACTAAAATTGTCACAACCCTCGGCCCAGCTACAGATCGCGAGAGCAATCTCGAAAAAGTAATCGCCGCTGGGGCTAATGTTGTACGCCTTAACTTTTCACATGGCAGCACAGAAGATCATTTGCGGAGAGCACAGAAAGTTCGTGAAATTTCGGCTCGACTAAGCCAACATGTAGCAGTACTCGGAGATTTACAAGGACCTAAAATTCGTATTTCGACCTTCCATGAAGGGAAAATATTCCTGAATGTCGGCGACAAATTCCTACTGGATGCTTCACTTGGCCTCGGAGAGGGCAACCGTGAACGGGTAGGCATTGATTATAAAGGTTTGCCGGACGATGTAGTATCTGGTGATATTTTATTACTCGATGATGGTCGCATACGGCTCAAAGTGCTCGAAGTCCAGGATACGCGGATTTACACAATAGTGACGATAGGCGGTCCATTGTCCAATAATAAAGGCATTAATAAGCTTGGCGGAGGTCTATCAGCCGATACTCTGACTGAAAAAGACAAAGCCGACATTATTACCGCTTCGCGAATTGGCGTTGATTATCTAGCCGTATCTTTCCCTCGGACAGGTGAAGACCTGAATTATGCGCGCCGTCTGGCCAGAAATGCAGGCAGCTATGCCAAAATTGTCTCGAAGGTGGAGCGCGCCGAAGCTGTAGTGACCGAAGAAGCGATGGACTATATTATCCTCGCCTCGGATGCGGTAATGGTCGCACGCGGAGATTTAGGAGTTGAAATCGGCGATCCAGAACTGGTAGCTATTCAAAAAAAAATAATTAGTCGTGCTCGTACGCTTAATCGCGCTGTCATCACCGCTACGCAAATGATGGAATCAATGATAACCAATCCGATACCAACGCGCGCGGAAGTTATGGATGTTGCCAACGCAGTGCTTGATGGAACCGATGCGGTAATGCTCTCGGCCGAAACTGCCGCAGGACAATATCCTGTCGAAACGGTGGTCGCCGTGGCTAATGTCTGCCTCGGTGCCGAAAAAATCCCGAGCATCAATGTGTCTAAACATCGGCTAGACGTGCAATTCGATAACATCGAAGAAGCCATCGCCATGTCGGCGATGTACACTGCCAACCACTTGAAAGGTGTTGCCGCTATTATCTCAATGACTGAATCTGGCCGTACCGCGCTTATGATGTCGCGTATCAGTTCTGGTCTGCCGATTTTTGCTCTTTCGCGCCACGAACATACCCTGAATTTGACTGCACTGTATCGCGGTGTGACGCCGGTTTACTTTGACTGCGACGGTGAGGGTATCGCGGCGGCGACCTATGCTATTAATTTGTTGCGAGATAAAGGCTTTCTAGTGTCGGGAGATTTGGTCATTATCACCCAGGGTGATGTCGATATAGTCGGGTTCACTAACACTAGCCGCGTCCTGCGCGTAGAATGATAACCTGGTAAGATGGAGGTGAGTCGCTGCGCGCGATGCGCGCAGCGCTAATAGATGGGAATGGTGTAGTCGGAATCAATAAAGCATGTCCTCTAATCCATGTACCATGCTACACATTTTAGGTGCGCATAGATACTACATAAATTATTAACACAATGCAACATAATTTAAATTAATATACTTACGCTCAAATATGTTCATCATTTGTTTTTCGAAATCAGAATCAATACATAACAAGATTATTAGATGACACAACAGCATTGAATCCAATAACGACCGCCTTTTCTTTAAGAACATATACGATGAACTATCGTCGCGCGTTAAAGATAGATATTTTTTGTTAAAAATGACCGTATACTTACTATATAGGTTTACTTTACCTACTTCTAATATGCTCCTGTTGAAACAGTGAACGTCATTTAGCTTGATCTGTTAGCTAATCTAAATATTCCTTTTGATAAAAGCAGCCCAAGCCTCTGCTTTTTACTGATGGCTTCTGGATAAAATTGAAATCTTGTTCATTAATCTGCAGCCTCAAGCTACTCATTGCAGATGTTTTTGCGCTAGGATCTATTACTGTTCCAGCGTAAGCAAGTGATATATTTGATTACGCACCTGGTTTTGACCTGATAAGCAACATGCTCCTGAACATCTATTCTGTTTGTTTCCTAACGGCATCGTCCTGTTTCCAGATTTCTAAAGTATTGTTATCAGCAGCGACAGCATTAATAGATACTAAGGCGGCGAATATCTTATGCATCCTAGCCTCATTGGGAGGGTCCTTTTTCACTAGACAACATGCATTAAGCGATGGAAATTACTAAAAACCATGAATTGGAAGGGAATGATGACGTATTTTCATGAAGAGGTGAATCAAATGAATAAAATCCTTTTGGTTGATGATGATCGCGAATTAACATCGCTATTGAAAGAACTATTGGAAATGGAAGGTTTTAATGTCCAAGTGGCTTACGACGGCGAGCAGGCGTTGAGTCAGTTAGATAGATCTATTGATCTCTTGCTTCTCGATGTAATGATGCCACGTAAGAACGGCATTGACGCCCTCACAGAGTTACGCCAACAACATCAGACATTGATAATGATGTTGACCTCTCGCGGTAGCGAGCTGGATCGCGTTTTTGGCCTGGAATTAGGCGCAGATGGTTATCTACCTAAGCCGTTTAACGACCGAGAACTAATTGCACGTATCCGGGCAATACTGCGCCGTTCATGCTGGACGGAACAACAGCAGCCTTGCAAGGCCGACACTCTTTCACTAGAGGTAGATTTTCTACGTCTAATCCCTGGCCGACAAGAGGCTACCTTTAACGGAGTACCACTGGCATTGACCGGTACCGAGTTTACTTTACTGTATTTGCTAGCACGACATTTAGGACAAGTAGTGTCGCGGGAAGATTTGAGCCAGAAAGTATTAGGCAAGCGCCTGACGCCGTTTGATCGGGCCATTGATATGCATGTGTCTAATTTGCGGCGTAAGCTTCCAGAACGCAAAGATAGGCATCCATGGTTTAAAACGTTACGTGGTCGTGGTTATTTGATGGTATCCGCTGTATGATTATAGCTTAACCACACGAGGTTGACTCTCTCGCGGTGATCAAGCTAATACTTATAGCGCCGAATCTTCAGAGCCTAATGCTGTAGCAGCACGTAGAAATGGAGCATCCGCTGATTCAGACAGCGATTTATGATGGCGCCGCTATTTCGTATCGTTAAGAATCAGGCGCCGCCCGGTCAGCGTTTAATTCTAGTAACCAGAGAAATGTAAACTGTCCGCAACTTTATTTTCCAATCGGGCAATCCTAATCATCTCCAGAAGAAAAAATATGCGCGCGCCGAACTACTAGGGCCTGTTGCTATTCGCGACGGCGAAGACAATTATCAATTTTACCAGATTCATCTGAAAGGAAGAGTTCAATCCGACTTCATTAATCTCTTGTTCGATCGCTAGCTGTTATTATTGATTGTCAGTATATTCATCAACATTCCTTTACTTTTGTATCTAGCTCGGGGTTTAGCTAAACCAATACGTAAACTGAAGCATGTTGCTGATGTAGTGGTGCGGGAGAATCTGCGGCAACACACCAAGATGGCAGTAGGTCCGTAGAAATTTTCAACTACCGGCGTTAGCTTTAATCAAATAGTTAGCGCTCTGGAACGGATGGTCATCGCGCAGCAGCGCTTACTGTCTGATGTCTCTCATGAACTGAAGACACCATTAACCCGGTTCCAGTTGGCTACCGCGTTGATACGTCGACGACACGGTGAAGGATATGAACTTACGCATATCGAGACGGAAGCGCAACGGCTTGACTCGATGATTAACGATTTGTTGGTGTTGTCACGTAATCAGCATAAAAACAAAGTGTTGCAGGAAGTATTGAAAGCGAACGATCTGGTCAGATGTGCATCAATGATGCATGTTTGAAGCTGAGCAACTAGGGAAAAGCCTAAAGGTTACTTCTCCGCCAGGTAATTGGGCACTGCTAGGTAATGCCTCTGCAGATGAAGCGCATGATCGCGAGTCTGGTGGTACTGGACTTGGTCTAGCGATTGCCGAAACCACCGTTATACAGCTCCGAGGCTGGGTAAAAGATGTAGGTGGTTTACGGCTGATTATTTGGTTACCATTATTGCTTCTGCGCTAGCCTAAGCAGGCGCACTAGACGCCAATGCGATTGCCACGGCGTATTATGGAATGGATGTAAGAACGAACGTTTGCTATTCTGCGCCCTGCTTAAAGGCAGCAGTATTTACACGTTCATCACCGATCGTCCATAATAATAAAAATCGAAGAGGGACGCCAGGCAGACTAGAAAGAGGCAAACTAATGCACAATACCGAACTCGAATACATTATCAACCAAAAGCTTAACAGCAACGAAATAGAAGATTATGTCCCTAATGGTTTGCAAGTGGAGGGGTGTCAAGAGGTACAGCGTATCGTCACCGGCGTTACAGCCTGTCAGGCGCTGCTGGAAAGCGCTCTAGCCCACGAGGCCAACGCAGTCATCGTTCACCATGGTTATTTTTGGAAAAATGAAGCGCCAGTTATCAGAGGCATGAAACGCCAACGGCTAAAAACTCTGCTGACTAACGATATTAATCTGTATGCTTGGCATTTATCGCTGGATGCCCATCCGGAATTAGGCAATAACGCGCAATTTGCAGTGGCGTTAGAAATTCGAGTAACAGGAGCAATAACACCACTACTGCTACAAGGTGAACTCAAAACACCGCTTAGCGGTGATGCTTTGCGTTTGCGCCTTGAACAGACGCTTAGGCGTAGCGTGCTACATTGCGGCGATAACGGGCCAGCGCAGATCTTGCGGTTGGCTTGGTGTACCGGAAACGGTCAAAAGTTTATCGAACTGGCAGCACAGGCGGGCGTAGACGCTTTTATTACAGGAGAAGCGTCCGAACATACCATTCATGTTGCCAGGGAACAAGGTCTGCATTTCTATGCAGCCGGCCACCATGCTACTGAACGCGGCGGAATTTACGCTTTAGGCTCGTGGCTGACCCAAGAGTATAATTTAGATGTGACTTTTATTGAGATTCCTAATCCTGCTTAAAGACAGTGGTTATAAGGAAAGATTGATATTATCTGCTCTCGTTATGTAGTAAATATTTTGTATCGGAGTTCAACGCTACATCTGCGCGGGAAAATATTTCAACTTTCTGTTTGTTCTTAAAATCATGTATTTTTTAAAATTAGCATCGATATGACAAGGTTGTTAGATAGCAAGTTGATATTTAATCTTACTATTAATCTGCGCACCGATAAAAAAGTCGGAGAACCGATGCTCTAGTTTATCTAAATTGACTGCGAGCGAACAGCAACGTTTCTCGCGGATTTTTCGTGCTAGCATATCGAGCAACTTATTGACTTTACCGTTTCAGTAAAAACTATTAGAAAGCCATGCAAAAATGACTGCGACCGCTATGTGCCATACGCGGTGTCATTACTGATCATATGCTTTCTATAAAGAAAGGGATACCTTTGATAAAATCCCATAACTATCATCTGACACATTTCGTGATCAGCGCGCCAGACATCCGCTATTTACCGGTCGATAGCGGAATTGAAATTGCTTTCGCAGGACATTCCAATGCTGGAAAATCTAGCGCACTCAACGTTCTGACTAATCAAAAAAGGCTAGCAAGAACCAGTAAAACACCTGGATGCACACAGCTTATCAATCTGTTTGAGGTGAAACCCGGCTTCCGACTGGTCGATCTGCCCGGATATGGCTATGCAGACGTTCCTAAAACACTAAAAAATAAATGGCAACGCGCTTTAGTTGAATATCTGCAAATGCGTAATAACCTCAAAGGGTTGATAGTATTAATGGATATTCGTCATTCGATGAAAGATCTCGATCAGAGATTGATACAATGGGCGGTCAATGTCAATATCCCAGTGCTGATTCTTCTTACTAAGGCAGATAAGCTAGCTTCTATCGTACGCAAGGCGCAACTAAATCAAGTGCGTAAAGCGGTGCAGATCTTTATGGGAGATGTTCAAGTTGAAACCTTCTCAGCGTTAAACAAACAGGGGGTAAATAAGCTAAGAGGTAAGTTAGATGAGTGGTTTTCAACTATTTCGCTATCAGAAGAAACACCACCAAAGTTCTTGAATTATGTGTTATGAATCAGATCTATTGATTTTTATACTCTATGCTTCATGGCCTTCTACACCGATATATGGCCCTTGATTAGGTCTTATTAGATTCAACAAGTTATATAGTTAAAATATATTGATAAAATCAAGCGGCGAAATTGACGTCCCAAAGGTGCAGCTACTTTGTCCTACTTGATATCTTTATTTTGTGAGGAACCTCTAACTATGTCGACTTATTTAATTGGTGATGTTCACGGCTGCTACGACGAACTGAAAAGTATATTAGCGCAGGTTCAGTTTGACTCAGAAGAAGATACGCTCTGGTTGACTGGAGATCTTGTTGCGCGCGGACCGGATTCGCTAGAGGTACTGCGACTGGTACGCAGTCTAGGGGACTGCGTACGATTAGTGTTGGGCAATCACGATCTCCATCTTTTGATGGTATTTTCCGCATCTGCCGTAATAATCTGAAAGATTGCATCATGCCGATTTTGGAAGCGCAGGACGTTGAGGAGCTAATTGACTGGATGCGTCGTCAAACCAGTGCTTCAAGTAGATGAAGAGAAAAAATTAGTTATGGCTCACGCCGGCATTACTCCACAGTGGGACCTTTTCACAGCACGTCAGTGCACTCATGAGGTGGAAGCGATGCTGAAAAGCAATAGCTATCCGCTGTTTCTAAATGTCATATACGGAGATGCGCCGAATAAATGGAGTCCTGAATTAAGCGGTCTGGCGCGCTTGCAGTTCAGCACTAATGTTTTTACGCGCATGCGCTACTGTTTTTCCCAACATTCAGTTGGAAATTCACTGCAAAGACACGCCGGAAAAAGCTCCATTTCCGCTACGGCCGTGGTCACCTTATCGAGCCCAGTATCTGAACGCTACAATATTGTTTTTGGTCATTGGCCTCGCTGATGGGACAGGGAACGCCGGCTCATATCTACGGGATTGACACTGGTTGTTGTTGGGGCGGCGCATTGACCCAACTGCGTTGGGAAGATAAAACGCTTATCCAGGTGCCTTCGAATCGTCAAGGCGCAACCGGCGTCAACAATTCTATTGTAGACTGAGGTCCGTACTTCAATTTTGGCGATTTGGAGGTATTTTAAATCCAGTGCGGAACGTCGTAAAATCTAGCTTCAAACGCGTCGGTCTAGAATTTCAAAGCAGTAGCTGTAAGTATTGCTGTCGTCCGCGTCATGAAATGCTCTAAAGGTAGAACACCATTCATCTGGATCGTAGTTAGGAAACCAAGTGTCACCGTTTACTTCGGCGTTGATATGGGTCAAATAAAGTCGTTCTGCTTGGGGGAAAAACGTCTCGTAGACCTTACCTCCCCCGATTACCATTACCTCTGCCGCCTTATCGGCCACTGCCGCCAGCGCCTGCGCTGATGTCGTTGCCCACATCACGGAATCATTATTGCCAGAACGGCTGCTTAACACGAGATTCTGTCTGTCTGGAAGCGGCCTGCCAATGGATTCAAATGTTTTACGCCCCATAATAACTGGTTTATGAAGTGTATTACGCTTAAACCAAGCCAGATCGGCGGAAAGGTGCCAAGGTATGGCATTTCCCATTCCGATTACACGTTTTACTGCCTGAGCAGCAATCATACTAATAATCATGATAGATCTTATAAGAAAATTGCTGATAAGAAATTCAGAACAGCGATAGCTGGTGTTAAATCACTCCTAATAGGAGTGTCTTTCCTCCTTCTTGATTTTCGCATGCATTTCTTGTAGCGAAATCACCTGGGCAGTAGCGTCAGCGTTAAGGGACATCGCAGTTGCGAAGCCGCCGTTTATGGTCGTGTCATAATGGACTTTATATTGTAAGGCGCTGCGCCGGATGAGCTTGGAGTCTTCAATGGCCTGGCGGCCGGCAGTTGTATTGATAATATAGTTGTATTCACCGTTTTTGATTCTGTCCTGAACATGCGGTCGCCCTTCGTGAACTTTATTAACAAGACGCGGATTAATTCCAGCCTCGCCCAAAATCACTGCTGTGCGGTGGGTCGCATCAAGCTCAAAGCCATGTTCTAATAACTTAATTGCCAAATCAACTATCCGATCTTTGTCTCCATCGCGTACCGACAATAGTGCACGGCCGCTTTTCTTCATACGTGACTGACTACCAAGCATCGCCTTAGCGAACGCTTCAGCAAACGTTAGCCCCACTCCCATAACTTCACCGGTAGAGCGCATTTCCGGACCGAGGATTGGGTCTACACCAGGAAATTTATTAAACGGCAGCACGACCTCTTTTACCGAATAGTAGGGTGGAATAACCTCGCGAGTTACACCCTGTTGTAGCAAAGATTGACCGACCATTACTCTAGCAGCGACTTTTGCCAGGGATACGCCGGTAGCCTTTGACACAAACGGCACTGTACGCGCAGCACGTGGATTGACCTCAATCAGGTATACTTCATTGTTCTTTACGGCAAACTGCACGTTCATCAGACCACTGACTTGCAGTTCAAACGCTAATTGTTCTGCCTGCTGACGCATGACGTCCTGGATTTCAGGACTTAACGTACAGGCTGGTAGCGAACAAGCTGAATCGCCGGAGTGCACCCCAGCTTGCTCAATATGTTCCATAATGCCGCCGATTAGCACGTTTTTACCGTCACAAACCACGTCCACGTCCACTTCTAGTGCATCGTCCAAAAATCGGTCAAGCAGAACAGGCGCATCGTTAGAGACATTGATAGCGTTGTGGAAGTAGCGTAGCAAATCCGTATCGTCGTAAACGATCTCCATCGCTCGGCCCCCGAGAACATAGGAGGGGCGGACCACCAGGGGGTAACCAATAGTCGCGGCTTTCTCCATTGCTAGATCGATAGTAGTAACAGTCGCATTGGCTGGCTGTTTCAGCCCCAAATATTTAACCACCTCCTGAAACCGTTCTCGGTCTTCCGCTCTGTCAATAGAATCCGGGCTGGTGCCAATCACTGGCACACCGGCATCCTTCAGGGCACGGGCTAGTTTCAGCGGCGTTTGACCACCGTACTGGACAATGACGCCCTCTGGATTTTCAATACGCACGATTTCCAACACGTCTTCCAGTGTCACCGGTTCGAAATAGAGACGATCTGAAGTGTCATAATCAGTGGAAACCGTCTCGGGATTGCAGTTAACCATGATAGTTTCATAACCGTCTTCCCGCAGCGCTAACGAGGCGTGCACGCAGCAGTAGTCAAATTCGATTCCTTGCCCTATCCGGTTAGGGCCGCCCCCTAGCACCATGATTTTTTTACGATCTTGATGTGTTTTGGATTCACACTCTTCATCGTAGGTCGAATACATATAGGCGGTATTTGTAGGAAATTCGGCGGCGCAGGTATCGACTCGCTTGTACACCGGATGCAAACTGTAGCTTTCGCGTAATTTTCGGATTTCCGTCTCCGTCACCCCTACCAATGCGGCCAAACGTGCATCAGAAAAACCTTTTCGTTTCAGATAATACAAATAATCGGCGCTGAGTGCAGTAACACCCTGTTCTGCCACGTCGTTTTCCAGTTTGACAAGTTCTTCAATTTGCACCAGGAACCAGCGGTCAATGTTAGTCAGGTTGAATACGCCATCTACTGACATGCCGGCGCGGAATGCGTCGGCTACATACCAGATACGTTCGCTGCCGGCTTCTTTAAGCTCACGCCTCAAAGTGGTCAACGCTGCTGAATCATTTAGATTGATCTTGGGATCGAAGCCAGTGGCGCCGACTTCTAATCCGCGCAGCGCCTTTTGTAACGACTCTTGTTGGGTACGGCCGATAGCCATGACCTCGCCGACTGATTTCATCTGAGTGCTCAGCCGATCGTTGGTACCTGTAAATTTTTCAAAGTCGAAGCGTGGGATTTTAGTGACAACATAGTCGATGGAAGGCTCGAAGGAAGCTGGCGTTCGACCGCCAGTAATGTCGTTCGTCAGTTCATCAAGGGTATAACCCACAGCCAGCTTGGCGGCTATTTTGGCGATAGGGAAGCCGGTAGCTTTGGATGCCAGTGCGGAAGAGCGGGAAACGCGCGGATTCATTTCGATAACGATAAGCTGGCCAGTCTTTGGATTGACCGCGAATTGAACATTGGAACCGCCGGTTTCCACACCAATTTCACGCAGTACTGCTATCGAGGCGTCACGCATAATTTGGTATTCTTTGTCGGTCAGGGTTTGCGCCGGTGCGACAGTTATCGAGTCGCCGGTATGGATCCCCATCGGATCGACGTTTTCAATAGAACAAACAATAATGCAGTTGTCTTTTTTATCGCGCACCACCTCCATTTCGTATTCTTTCCAACCGATAAGAGATTTATCGATCAGCAGTTCAGTGGTAGGTGACAGATCTAAACCACGCTCGCAAATTTCTTCAAACTCTTCACGATTATAAGCAATGCCACCACCGGTGCCACCCATGGTGAATGATGGACGGATGACACATGGGAAACCGACATCTGATGCAACTAAAAGTGCCTCATCCATGGTATGAGCAATACCTGAACGAGCAGTTTCCAGACCAATTTTTTTCATTGCTTTATCGAAACGCTGGCGATCTTCGGCCTTATCAATCGCGTCAGCAGTAGCGGCAATCATTTCAACATCGAATTTTTTTAGTACTCCTGCACGTTCCAGCTCAAGCGCGCAGTTCAGCGCCGTTTGGCCACCCATGGTTGGGAGTAGCGCGTCCGGACGCTCCTTTTCAAGGATTTTGCGTACTACTTCCCAGTTAATAGGCTCAATATAAGTGGCATCAGCCATGTCAGGATCGGTCATGATGGTAGCGGGGTTAGAATTTACAAGCACTACGCGGTAGCCTTCTTCGCGCAGGGCTTTGCATGCTTGCGCACCTGAATAGTCGAACTCACAGGCCTGCCCGATAACGATTGGACCAGCGCCAAGAATCAGAATACTTTTTATATCGTTACGTTTTGGCATCTCAGGCTCCCAATACGTTAGGGTGTGAACGATAAGCGTTGATAAGCCCAATAAAATGGTCGAACAGCGGTGCGGCGTCGTGTGGGCCAAGGCTGGCTTCGGGGTGTCCCTGAAAGCTGAAAGCCGGTTTATTAGTATGGCACAAGCCCTGCAGCGTACCGTCAAACAGCGAGGTATGGGTCACTTTGAGTGTGTTTGGTAGTGTTTTTTCATCCACCGCGAAACTGTGATTCTGAGCGGTGATCATTACACGATCAGCCGCAAGATCTTTAACCGGATGGTTGCCGCCGTGGTGACCGAACTTCATTTTTACGCTTTTGGCACCGCTAGCTAGTGCCAGAAGCTGATGGCCAAGGCAGATACCGAACAACGGAATATCAGTTGTCAGGAAGATTTGAATCGCGGCGATCGCGTAATCGCAGGGCGCCGGGTCACCGGGGCCGTTGGCCAGGAAGATGCCGTCCGGATTCATCGATAGCACCGTTTCAGCCGGTGTTTGCGCCGGCACTACCGTCAATCGGCAGCCGCGATCGACTAGCATGCGCATGATATTGCGCTTGATACCGTAGTCGTAGGCTACCACATGATAGGGTAGATCCGTCGCTGGCGCGGGCAAACCTCCTTTCAGAGTCCAGCTGCCTTGGGTCCAGTTGTATTGTTCAGTGGTGCTCACTTCTTTCGCTAAATCCATGCCATGTAGACCTGGGAATTCTCGAGCTTTACGCAGAGCCATCTGCGCATCCTGGGTCTCTCCCGAAATAATACAGCCGTTTTGTGCCCCTTTCTCCCGTAGTAAACGCGTCAGCTTACGAGTATCTATATCAGCGATACCAATAGTATTTTGTTGCTTCAGATAATCCGATAGCGAAAGTGTATCGCGAAAGTTGCTAGAGATGAGCGACAAATCTCGAATTACCAACGCCTCTGCTTGCACACGAGATGATTCATTGTCCGCTTCATTAGTGCCGGCATTGCCGATATGAGGATAAGTCAGAGTGACGATTTGGCGAAAATGGGAAGGATCAGTGAGAATTTCTTGATAACCGGTCATTGAAGTATTGAAAATTACTTCTCCCACCGCTATACCTTCTGCCCCAATAGATCGACCGTGGAATTGGATTCCGTTTTCCAGAACTAACAGTGCTGACTTTATCAAAGCCCCTCCCATGAGATCCAACATCATACTTACATACTAATTCATTCAAAGGAATGAAGCAATGCAACAATCACTTTTGAAGTAGAATTTGAGACATTTTAAAGACGACCTGCATTGTGTTTATCTCACAGACAGTGTAAGGACTCAGATGGATTTTCTTCCTGTTCTTAAGAATGCGTAGGATATCGTTGTGAAACAAATAGAGTTTGATATAATGATTATCCGGCGTCAGAAGCTCAACCACATTTGCAATCTGTATGAAAATATTAGCTTCTTACTATTGAGACGTTCAGCCAGACATAAACCAGGCTTATTGCCGATATGGCAATGAATATTCTAGATGCTATACGAAAGCAGGTAGCAAGTAGCATATGCTCAGTTTGCAACTTAGCTCAACTCAGGTGCGGAATTGATAAAAAAGACGCTTTATCACGGTACATAGACCGCAAGCTGATTCCTTTCTTCTCTTGCGGAAGTTAAATGTATCAGCGGCCGTTTCAGTGATTTGAGCGACAGATGATATTGAACTAGCGGATTTATTTTTTATGAGTTCATCCATTGTGGATGACTTTTTATTTCTGAACTAACTTGCTATTATGTAGTTCAATAAAAGCCTGAAAGACGCGCAGAATGATGGTCTTTTTAACCGTAACGTTTCGCTGGTGGTGCACCGTTCTTTAGCGGGTATGAAATCATGCGTCGTTGTCATCAAACAGAGCATAATCCAGAACGCCCGCTACGTTGCGGGTTTTTTATGGGCGACAATCAGGAAATAGATAATGTCAATGCCAACTAGTCAGTATCAGATAGAATTGCTGCACGTGCAGGCCCCTTACCGCACAGACCCAACGGGTATGTTTAACCAGTTGTGCGGCGCGCGGCCTGCGACGCTATTGCTGGAATCGGCTGAGATCGATAAGAAGCACGATCTAGAAAGCATGATGGTAGTGGATAGCGCGCTGCGTATCACCGCCTTTGGGCAGATTGTCACGCTACAGGCACTGAGCGCTAACGGCGTTGCGTTATTACCACTATTGGATGCTGCCTTGCCCGAAGAAGTCACGATCGTTACACATCCTGACGGTCGTGAATTAATCTTCCCGCCATTGATACAAAACGTGGATGAGGATACTCGCTTGCGATCTCTGTCTGTATTCGATTGCTTGCGTCTGCTGTTGACACTGGTCGGTCAGCCGCCGAGCGAGCCAAAAGCGATGTTTATTGGCGGATTGTTCGCCTATGATCTCGTTGTAGGATTTGAACCTCTTCCGCCTTTGCGTCCAGGACAGCGCTGCCCTGATTACTGCTTTTATCTAGCGGAAACGCTATTAATCCTTGATCATCAGCGACAAACTTGCACACTGCAATGTAGCCTGTTTAGCGACAGTTCATCAGAGAAGCAGCGCTTGCAGTACCGTCTTGAGCAGTTGCAGCATCAACTTACTCAGGAGTCAGAACCTATTCCACATCAGGCTATCGAGACTATGACATTGACCTGTGCTCAAAGCGATGAAGAGTACGGTCAAGTCGTACGCCGAATGCAGAAAGCGATTCGTGAAGGGGAAATTTTTCAGGTCGTGCCTTCTAGGCGATTCTTACTTCCCTGTCCTTCAGCACTCGCCGCCTACCATACGTTGAAAAAAAATAATCCCAGTCCGTATATGTTTTTTATGCAGGATAATGAATTCACCTTGTTTGGTGCCTCGCCGGAGAGCTCGCTAAAATACGACCCTGATACCGGACAGATTGAAATCTACCCCATCGCCGGCACCCGTCCACGCGGACGGCGCCAAGACGGTACATTAGATTCTGATCTTGACAGTCGCATTGAACTGGAAATGCGCACCGATCATAAAGAACTGGCCGAACACTTAATGCTGGTGGATTTAGCGCGTAACGAGCTAGCGCGTATTTGCGAACCTGGCACCCGTTATGTAGCTGATCTAACCAAAGTTGATCGTTACTCCTTCGTGATGCATTTAGTATCTCGTGTTGTCGGCAAGCTGCGCACCGATCTTGATGTGCTACATGCCTACCGAGCTTGTATGAATGTGGGCACCTTAAGCGGCGCGCCGAAAGTTCGCGCCATGCAGCTTATCGCCGAGACAGAAGGCGAACGCCGCGGTAGCTACGGCGGCGCAATTGGGTATTTTACTGCCACCGGCGTGCTCGATACTTGCATTATTATCCGTTCCGCCTACGTTGAAGACGGTATTGCCACAGTGCAGGCCGGTGCAGGCGTAGTATTAAATTCTGTTCCACAAGCAGAAGCCGAGGAAAGCCGCAACAAAGCGCGTGCCGTTTTACGTGCTATTGCTACCGCTCACGACGCAAAGGAATTGTTCTGATGGCCGACATCTTGTTACTCGATAACATCGATTCGTTCACTTATAATCTGGTAGATCAGTTACGCGCTAACAATCATCGGGTAGTGATTTACCGAAACTCTCTGCCAGCCGCGTTCATCATGCGGGCGCTGTCCAAAATGAACAATCCGATCCTGATGCTTTCTCCAGGTCCCGGAGTGCCGGCTCAGGCCGGCTGTATGCCGGCATTGCTCACAACACTATGTGGTCGCCTGCCTATCATCGGTATTTGCCTTGGCCATCAGGCGATTGTAGAATCGTACGGCGGGAATATTGGCTATGCAGGTGATATTTTGCACGGTAAAGCCTCGCTGATCCGACACGATAACGCTGGCATGTTTGCCGGCATGCCGAACCCGCTTCAGGTGGCGCGTTATCATTCACTAGTCGTTAGTCAGGTGCCAGAAACGCTTACGGTCAACGCTTACTTTGACGACATGGTGATGGCAGTACGTAGTGATGTCGATCGGCTCTGTGGCTTTCAGTTTCATCCTGAATCTATTTTGACGACCCATGGAGCACATTTGTTAAACCAGACGATAGCCTGGGCACTGACGTAATCAGAAGGGCTGTTTATGCAAGCAATATTGGAGCATCTCTATCAGGGCGGGCGTATCAGCCGCGAACAAAGCCAGCAGCTGTTTGGGACTATTATTCAAGGACAATTAGCCCCGGAACGGCTAGCAGCCGCGCTTATCAGCATGAAGGTGCGCGGTGAACACCCCGAAGAGATTGCCGGTGCTGCTAGTGCTTTATTGGCTAACGCCGGCCCGTTTCCAAGTCCTGATTATGCTTTTGCCGATATCGTGGGTACCGGAGGCGACGGTAGCAATAGCATCAACATTTCTACCACCAGTGCTATCGTTGCCGCCGGTTGCGGCGCCAGAATAGCCAAGCACGGCAATCGCGGCGTTTCAAGCCGTTCAGGCTCCTCAGACCTGTTAGCATCCTTTAATATCCGACTAGATATGTCGGCTGAATCGTCGCGCCAGGCACTAGATGAGCTGGGCGTGTGCTTTCTGTTTGCCCCTCAGTATCATTCCGGCTTGCGCCATGCGATGCCAGTTCGCCAATTGTTGAAAACCCGTACTCTGTTTAACCTCCTAGGGCCGCTTATTAACCCTGCTAAACCACCGCTGACACTGATCGGCGTCTACAGCCCGGAATTGGTGCAGCCTATTGCAGAGACGCTGCGTATGTTAGGTTACCAACGCGCTGCGGTGGTGCATGGTGGCGGTATGGACGAAGTTGTCTTGCATGCACCGACGCATGTAGCAGAGCTGCGTGAAGGAACGATTGAGAATTACATCTTGAACGCGGTGGATTTTGGTTTATCAGCCCAACCAGCAGAGGCACTACAGGGAGGGTCACCGGAAGAAAACCGTGACGTTTTAGCTCGTTTGTTACAAGGTAGAGGGGAACATACACATGAATTCGCTATTGCCATTAACGTAGCCTTGCTGCTCAAATTGTTCGGGCAGGAAAATCTCCGTGACAATACCTATCGTGTACTTGAAGAAATTCGCAGTGGTGCCCCATATGCGCGTATGATGGCACTAGCAGCAAGAGGGTAAGACAGTATGCAGAACACGATACTTAAGAAAATCGTCGCAGATAAATATAAATGGGTCGCCGAGCACAAACGGATGACGCCGTTGGGCAGTTTCCATCATCAGGTGCAGCCTAGCACACGAAGTTTTTATCACGCGCTGTCCGGTACCAGGACAACATTTATACTGGAATGTAAAAAAGCATCTCCGTCCAAAGGACTGATTCGAAACGATTTCGTCCCTGGCGACATCGCGCGTATTTACAGGCATTATGCTTCCGTGATTTCGGTCCTAACTGACGAACAATATTTTCAAGGTAGCTTTGATTATCTGCATGAAGTAAGCCACTTGGTGAGCCAACCGATATTATGCAAAGATTTTATTATTGATCTCTGGCAGATTTACTTCGCGCGCCTGCATCAGGCAGACGCAGTTTTACTGATGCTGTCCGTCCTAGACGACGATACCTACCTTGCGTTGGCGGCAACGGCCCATAACCTGAATATGGGGGTGTTAACCGAAGTTAACAGTGATGATGAGTGCAAACGCGCCATTACGTTGGGTGCAAAAGTTGTAGGCATCAATAATCGCGACCTACGCGATCTATCGATTGATTTGAACCGAACCCGTACACTTGCCCAGCGTCTGCCGGCGGGCGTGACGGTAATCAGCGAATCCGGTATTAATCGCTATTGCCAAGTGCGTGAATTCAGCCATTACGTTAACGGTTTCCTAATTGGAAGCGCGCTAATGTCTGAACCTAATCTGAAGATAGCCGTACATCGGGTCCTGTTGGGTGAAAACAAAGTGTGCGGACTTACCCGAGCCATTGATGCGCGCGCTGCTCTAGAAGCGGGGGCAATTTACGGCGGGCTGATTTTTGTCTCCGACTCCCCGCGGTGTGTGGATATCGACACCGCCAGCACCGTGATGTCCGGCGCTGCGCTGTGCTATGTTGGTGTATTTCGTAACGCGCCGGTGCGGGATGTCGCGGCAACCGTCAGCGCACTATCACTAGCGGCAGTTCAATTGCACGGCGATGAAGACCAGAGCTATATCGATGCGCTACACCGTGCCCTGCCGTCCGAGTGCCGTATTTGGAAAGCGCTGGATATGCGCCAGACTTTACCGGCACGAGATTTAACTCAAATTAATCGTTATGTGCTGGACAATAGCGGTGGCAGTGGAAAATCTTTCGATTGGTCGCTGTTGAACGGTGCCACATTGGACAACGTGATCGTGGCAGGCGGCTTAACACCAGACAAATGCGTAGCAGCAGCACGTCTAGGTTGTGCAGGACTAGACTTCAACTCCGGGGTGGAAAGCGCGCCGGGTATTAAGGATCATCATAAATTAGCTGCGGTGTTTCAGATGCTGCGCGCTTATTAACCTTTAGTGTGATACCGTGAGAGACAACCAAGAATGACACGACTGAATCCATATTTTGGTGAGTTTGGCGGCATGTATGTGCCACAAATCTTGATACCTGCGTTAATTCAACTGGAAGACGCGTTTGTTAGCGCTCAAAGCGACCCGGCGTTTCAGGCCGAATTTAGAGATTTGCTGACAAACTACGCCGGCAGACCGACCCCGCTCACGCTGTGCCGCAACCTGACTGTTGGCACCCGGACCAAACTTTATCTCAAACGTGAAGACCTGCTGCACGGCGGCGCCCATAAAACTAATCAAGTGCTGGGACAAGCACTGTTGGCCAAACGGATGGGAAAAACTGAAATTATCGCTGAAACCGGCGCCGGTCAGCACGGCGTAGCCTCCGCCCTATCTTCCACATTGCTTGGATTACAATGTCGTATTTATATGGGGGCTAAAGACATCGAACGTCAGTCGCCCAATGTTTTTCGCATGCGGATGATGGGTGCCGAGGTCATTCCAGTGCACAGCGGCTCTTCCACTTTAAAAGACGCCTGCAATGAAGCGTTGCGTGATTGGTCTGATAGCTACGATCGTGCCCACTACATGCTTGGCACTGCTGCCGGTCCGCATCCATTTCCAACTATCGTGCGCGAATTTCAACGAATGATCGGTGAGGAAACGCGTGCGCAGTTGCAAGAACACGAGAATCATCTGCCAGATGCTGTTATCGCCTGTATTGGCGGCGGCTCTAACGCCATCGGCATGTTCGCCGATTTTATCGATAAACCAACTGTTCGCTTGATAGGTGTAGAGCCAGGCGGCCTTGGCATCGAGACCGGGCAGCATGGAGCGTCATTGAAACATGGTCGCACCGGCATCTACTTCGGTATGAAGTCGCTGATGCTGCAATCCGCAGAAGGTCAAATTGAGGAATCCTACTCTATATCAGCCGGCTTAGATTTTCCCTCGGTAGGTCCTCAGCACGCCTATCTTGATAGAATAGGCCGGGCTGAGTACGTGTCGGCTACAGACGAAGAGGCCTTGGATGCTTTTCGTCGTCTTTCCCGCCATGAAGGTATTATTCCGGCGATGGAATCGTCCCATGCGTTGGCCCACGCATTGAGAATGATACAAGCGGAACCGGGAAAAGCGCAGATCTTAGTAGTCAATCTATCCGGTCGCGGAGATAAAGATATTTTCACCGTTCATGATATTCTTAAGGCGAAAGGAGATATTTAATGAAACGCTATCAGCAATTGTTCAGCCAGCTGGCGGCACGGCATGAAGGCGCGTTTGTACCTTTTGTGATACTTGGCGATCCCAATCCTACCCTTTCGCTACGCATCATCGATACACTTATTAATGCTGGCGCCGATGCACTTGAGTTGGGTATGCCATTTTCAGACCCGTTAGCTGATGGCCCTATCATTCAACATGCCAATCTACGCGCGTTTTCCTCTGGCGTTACGCCGGCGCATTGTTTTAAAATGCTAGAGATGATTCGCCAAAAATATCCCGCCATATTGATTGGTTTGTTGATGTATGCCAATTTAATCTACAATGAAGGCATAAATGCTTTTTACGCTCATTGTGCTAGGATTGGCGTCGACTCGGTGTTAGTAGCAGACGTGCCTCTACAAGAAAGTCTTCCATTTCATCAGGCCGCTTTGTACTATAAAGTGGCCCCTATTTTCATTTGTCCACCTAACGCTGATGATACGTTACTGCGTAATATCGCTTCGCACGGCCGGGGATATACCTACCTACTTTCGCGTGCCGGTGTCACTGGGAACGAGAAACGAGCAAATATCCCTCTCAAGCATCTGGTTGACACCCTGAAGTGGTATCATGCTCCACCGATATTACAGGGATTTGGCATCTCCGAACCAGGCCAAGTTCAAGACGCGCTTCAGGCCGGTACAGCCGGCGCTATTTGCGGCTCGGCTATTGTGCGTATTATCGCAGAACATAAAGATAATCCAGTCGTAATGTTAGAACATCTAGCGCAGTTTGTTCGCAAACTCAAGTCAGCGACTCTAACTAAATTTACTGATCGTGATGTATAGTCACATACTATTGTGACTAGTATTTCTAATTTTGAACATACATGGCTCAATGAGCAAGATATTTGATGTGACTGAGTCCAACTAAACCTAGTAAAAAACTATATTGAATTTGCTTAATTAGCGAAAAACAAGCACAACATCTCGCCTAGATCTATAGTCAGGTTTAGAGCATTAACTTTCACTACGCTACTCAATATCAAGTAAAGTATCAAGAATTAAAAGCGGTCTTATCTACAATTAGAACATGGCAACGTTAAAGTTGTAGTCTGCAAAGAAAGTGTAAGGTGGGAAGCAGTTGGACTGTCTACCACCAGGAAGCAATGATAGCGATAGGAATCTTAATGTTTTTACCATCTCTATTAACAACCTTCCACCTTCCTTATACGACGTTCCATCATCGTTATAGATAAGCAGCAATACTCCACTTATCAGCTGGCACAAGCAATGGTGGACTTCGGTGCCTAACAATTTAAATATCAGTTGTTTAATCTTTGTGATTACAGGCATTTTACTGGTTTTGGTAGACCGGCGATTTTTGTTGCCTGTTTGGCAGGACTGTCAGGAAATAAACGGAAAAGATAACGGCTATTGCCTTTTTCTTCACCGTAGGTTTGCGCTATGGTTTTTACCAGCATTCGCATCGCAGGTGATATATTATACTGTAGATAAAATGCTCGGACGAAATAAATCACCTGCCAATGAGCTTCACTGAGGCTAATACCTTCTTGGCGAGCGATTTCTCCCGCTAACGCTTCGGACCAGTCCTGTAGGTGAGTCAAATACCCTTGCGCATCGGTACTGATTTCTATTCCGTTAAACTCCATCGTTTGCTATCCAGTTTATTGATTATCAGATAAAGATTTGCGGTGCAGAAAACGTAATATATCCCTACGGGATAATCAGTTAGTTGCTGCATATGTCGCCAAAGATGCTATGACAAGGTAGAGACGAGCATAATAAAATGAAAATATTGAAAATGCATTTAAAGAATTACAATTAGACACTGGTAACCATAATAAATGGCAGTGTAAGAAATATAGGTATTGCGCAACACAAAGAGTGACTCATCTTTATCGATAGCAGAAACATTATATATAATCAGATAATTATCATTTGAAGTACATGGTTTTACAAGAAAGGCGTTTGCTGTATATGCGTGAATTAAGTCATTCTGCTCTATGCGTTGTTCGTTTATTTCACAGCAGACTACAATGTTAGCATTAGGCCTAAACTATCGGCAACTTACTTGCGTATTTTTTAAATGTACTGCAGCAGCCTTCAATATCTCTCATGCAGAGCTTTTCATGCCCATATTGAAGGTAGCCTGATATATATTCTTGAGTGCCTTACTAGCGAAAACGAAGCAATAATTTGAGTACAAAAATAAATACGAATAAATAGCCATACACTTTAAATTAAATTCAATCATTCGGCATGTTGGTATGGTTCTAAGTGGTTTTTAGATTGAGTCTGAAATATGACGATATCCTTTAGGAAAAGTTTATATGAAGAGGATTTTTTTGCTTTTTAACGTTCTGAGCTTAGTAGGATGCGTTGAGCATCATATTACTGAAAAACCGGCTAATAACTTGATTGATCATGGCGATTACGCGATTGATACCTTCTTCCCCTCCCAAGTTCAAGATGAACGTGTCCGGTTTCTTATATTCCATTACACCGCTGTAGATGATACAGAGTCTCTTCGACTACTTACGCAGGGTAAAGTAAGCGCTCATTATCTTATTTCTTCCAATCCAGGGAAATTCAACGGTAAACCGGTAGTATTGCAGTTAGTTCCGGAAAGTAAGCGGGCATGGCACGCGGGCGTAAGCGGCTGGGCTGTACGGAATAATATCAACGATACGTCCATTGGTATTGAGATTGTCAATGATGGTTTTCATGAGCACTCCTCTAGACGACAATGGATTCCTTACCACAAAGAGCAAATGATATTAGCAGCTAGCCTAGCTAGAGACATTATCGCACGTTACCAGATTAAGCCGCAAAACGTTTTGGCGCACAGCGATATCGCGCCGCTGAGGAAGACCGATCCAGGCCCGCAGTTTCCGTGGAAAACTATGGCGCAGCAGGGCGTAGGCGCATGGCCGGATGCAGAAACGGTGACAAAATATTTACAGGGTAAGCACCGATGGTCTAGCGGTGACGTCATGATTATCCAGCAAGCACTAGCTGCTTATGGTTATACTATCCCGAAAACAGGCAAAATGAATTCGGAGACGCAGCGTGTCATTAGCGCTTTTCAGATGCATTTTCGTCCAAGAAATATTACCGGTGTTGCAGACATGGAAACCGAAGCGATTGCCCGCGCGCTGGTAGAAAAGTACTGTGCTCAAATGCCACTACTAATTTGCTGTGAAAACCTTCGATATCATTATATTGCTTGACCAAAATGATCAGTAAAAAGATGACAAATCGTTTACCATTGGTTATTTTCTATATAGTAATGTAAATTGAAAGGAGATCGCTGCACAATGGATGATCAGTGCTACGTTTTACTTCTCAATAGACCGCACCTGAATTTGCTCGGTATCCGTAAACTAGACAAATATGATTGTGCCACACTTGCTAATATTATCGAGGACCTAAGCGCGCTGTCAGGCAGTTTGGGAATCAAACTCAGCCATTTTAAATTTCATGCGGAGCATATACTGATCGACCGTATTCATCAGGTCTATAACAATACTAATTTTATCACTATCAATCCTGCAGCGCTTACCTATACTGGCATCATCCTATGCGATGCGATGTTAATAGTAAACATATCGTTGATTAAGATTTACCTTTCCAATGTGTATGTACGGGAACCTTTCTGTCATTACTCTTATTTGTCTGATATTTCGGTTAACTTAATATGTGGCCTTAGTGCTGCAGGTATTGCTGTACTTTATAGACAGTGGTCAAACGCCTGTTTATATCCAATTAATTAAAGTATGGAACTCCACATATGAGTATTCGTAAGATCAAAAAAACTGATTGCGCTGGTTGACGCATGCAGCATTTTCGAGCTAAAAGAATTCGTTTGTATCAGTCGTGCTACGATGAAACCGGCCTATCCGATGATGCAATAGGCTTCTATGCTTTCAGTGCAGCAACAACCATGCGGCCATGGCATCTGCTGACCTGAAACCATGAGTGATCACCTGGTAAGCTCGCCGATAGTGAAGACGTTCTACTTCACCTGGCCTGGATGCGAAACCTTTCGTTGAGATCGCTATGAATTGGCGACATCCCTTGTATCGTTGAGGCAATGAAAATGATGCACTAGGTTGCATTGAACAATGCTGGCCTAATGAAAGCATCTCGCTAAAAAACGGTCAATCGGTTAAATTTGACGAGTCATGGTCGTCATCGAATAACGAGGCGCCAAATGCTAGATAAAATTGTCATCGCAAACCGCGGTGAAATTGCATTGCGTATTCTGCGCGCGTGCAAAGAACTGGGTATTAAAACCGTAGCGGTATACTCTACTGCCGACCGTAACCTGAAACATGTGCTGATGGCCGATGAAGCGATCTGTATCGGTCCGCCGCCTTCAGTAAAAAGTTACCTGAATATTCCTGCCATTATCTCTGCTGCAGAAATTACCGGTGCCGTAGCTATCCATCCAGGTTATGGTTTTCTGTCAGAAAACGCTGATTTCGCTGAGCAGGTAGAGCGTTCTGGCTTTATTTTTATCGGCCCGCGCGCGGAGACTACTAGGCTTATGGGCAATAAAATTTCCGCCATTAACGCGATGAAAAAAGCTGGTGTTCCTTGTGTCCCAGGTTCTAACGGACCTGTTGGAGAGGATATGAATACAAACCGTATTATTGCAAACCGCATCGGTTATCCTGTAATCATTAAAGCTTCCGGCGGAGGCGGAGGGCGTGGAATGCGCGTGGTACGCAGCGACACAGCCCTAGACGCTTCAATCCGTATGACTCGCGCAGAAGCAAAATCCGCATTTAATAATAATATAGTCTACATGGAGAAGTATCTGGAAAATCCGCGTCATATTGAAATTCAGGTGTTAGCAGACGCTCAAGGCAACGCCCTGTATTTCCCTGAGCGCGACTGCTCTATGCAGCGCCGTCATCAAAAAGTGGTAGAAGAAGCGCCAGCTCCTGGCATTACTGAGGAACTGCGCCGCTTTATCGGTGAACGCTGTGCCAAAGCCTGCATTGAAATCGGTTATCGAGGCGCCGGTACTTTTGAATTTCTTTACGAAAATGGTGAATTCTTCTTTATTGAGATGAATACCCGTATTCAAGTAGAACACCCGGTTAGCGAAACGATAACTGGGGTAGATCTTATTAAAGAGCAGTTGCGCATCGCCGCTGGACACTCTCTGTCGTTGAAGCAAAATGAGGTTAGAGTATCTGGTCATGCAGTAGAATGCCGTATTAATGCTGAGGATCCTACAAGCTTCCTGCCGAGTCCAGGCAAAATCACTCACTTTCACGCGCCTGGTGGCTTAGGCGTACGTTGGGAATCGCATATTTATGCCGGTTATTCAGTGCCACCTTATTACGACTCAATGATTGGCAAACTTATCTGTTTTGGTGAAACACGGGACGTGGTTATTGCTCGCATGAAAAATGCGCTAACAGAGCTGATTATCGACGGCATTAAAACTAATATTGACCTGCAGTTAAAGATTATGAACGATGAACATTTTCAGAAAGGTGGAGCCAACATCCATTATCTTGAAAAGAAACTCGGATGTCAGAAAACTTAAGGATAAGGCGATGTCCTTTACACTTGGCGTAATACGTCAAATCGCTTAAATCTTAGCTTTTATTAAAATAATAATCAACATTCGGCTAAATGCCAACGTATTGTAAGCGTGTGAGTTTTTGGCAAAAGTTAATTTTAGACCATCTGTGGATACCGACGCTGTTTATCAGCCTGTGTAATCTGCCCTTGTTGTAATATTAATATAACAATAAACGGGAGTATTTGAATGCACTTGGAATATTATATTCCAGTACGTTTAAAAATTACGTTGTATGATAAAGAACAATGCTTACCAGGCTATCGGCGATTGACACAGAGACTATCAGCGCATTACCTTTTTTGGACTGAGACGTGGTAGTCTCTTTACCAGAGCTGAAGCAAGTCGTAACGTCACTAGCATAGTCGTGAATATCTTTATATCCTGGTAGGACGTTGCAGGAGATGGCTAGTAGCCTCCTGCGTCGAGCTTTGAGCATGAGACGGGAATTGGCATACTCTGATCAACCAATAATCAGAGCCTTTCAGTAATAAATATGCCTACAAATATATGAGAATAATGACAACTGAACATTAACGGTTTATTCATTACAATCTTAGTATAAGAGTTATACCACCGGGTCAATAGAGCATGAACAACAGTTTTTTAAAATGAGTAAAAGCTCATTTCTTTATACACAGCGAATTACCCTATGGATAGGATAATAGTGCGTCTGCTTGATAGTAGATAAGCATCAGCTTAATTTTTTAAATGCAACTAGAACACTATTGAGTTCCAATGGTCACTTAAAATCCCTGCATTCAAAACCGAAATAAATAATTTTAAGTAATTTCTCTCTTAAATATACTCTTTTAAATATTTGATCTTGTAACAATAGCTTGTTGGCCTCAACGACAACTACCCGTGCTCTGTATTATTGTACTTACCAATGTCAGATATCAGGACTTTATGTTGTATATTTTGTAATCAGGGAAACACAGAGCCGAATAATCCATCTTGCCGTCCGCCGTTGACTGATAACGGCGAATCGCCTGTAAAATTGGCGTTAACAACGCTTTTTCTGCCTCAGGAAGCAATTGCGCGTCAACCGGCAAATACCACCAGTTGGTGCGAGCAAAGGCGCGGCATTTGACTGCGTCTTTTTCTGTCATTAGTAATTGCTCTTCTGACGAAACCAGCGTATCTAGCATTTGCTGATGGTAGGCCTGATGATCGTTGAACGCCACCATACGCACAGGCGTTACACCGCCTGTGCGTATGGTGGCGAAAAAACGTGCTGGATGGCTAATGCCGGCTATCGCTACTATTGGAGACAGGCTGCCGAGAGCGCGACGTTCACCGCTTAGTAGATTAATCGCCGCGCTGGCAACAAGCCGCATTGGCAGCTCACCAGGCCGAGCTTCTCCGCCATTGACAATGACAGCCTGTACTGTTCGCAAGCGCCCGACCCATTCGCGCATAGGACCAGCAGGTAGACACCAGCCGTTGCCGAAACGGCGTTGACCGTCGATGACAACCCATTCGATGTCTCTTCCTAGCGCATAATGTTGCAATCCGTCATCGGTGACAACTACATCCAGAGGCTGCGTATATAGCAACGCCGCTACTGCCTCGACTCGTCTCGGCGCCACCGCAACCGGCGCACCAGTACGCTGCCAGATAAGTAATGGCTCATCTCCACACTGATCGCTGGTTGTGGTCTCATTTAGTAGCAGTGGATAGCGTGCCGCTTGTCCGCCGTAACCGCGTGACACGACTCCAACCCGCCAGCCCCTTTGCTGGAGTTGCGTAACTAGCCACAATACCATTGGTGTTTTACCGTTTCCGCCGGCAGTCAAGTTGCCCACTACTACGATCGGCAGTGGAAAATGATGTACTTTACGCCAGCCGAAGAGGTAGCTAGAGCGGATAAGCACTGTAATGAATCCATACAGCCAAGAAAACGGCAATAGCAGCCAATACAGGCGAGAGGCGCCAAACCAGATGCGGGCTATCATTGACCAAACTGTAGTCGGTGAAGTTGAGCATAAACGCCCTGGTGCGACATCAGTTTCTTATGATTTCCGCGCTCAACGATCCGCCCTTCCTCTATAACCAAGATTTCATCGGCTTTTTCAATGGTGGATAGGCGATGAGCAATGATCAGGAAAGTCCGATTTTTCTGGAGCGAATCTAGCGCTTTTTGAATCGCTCGCTCGGACTCGCTATCAAGCGCCGAGGTAGCTTCATCGAGGATCAAGATAGGGCAATCCCGCAGCAGTGCGCGCGCGATGGCAATGCGCTGACGCTGGCCACCGGATAATAAAATGCCGTTCTCGCCAATTACTGTATCTAGACCAAAGTCCATTTTCTCGATGAAATCCATGGCATAGGCCATGCGCGCCGCGTTTTCAATTTGCTCACGAGAGTAAGTAGCCTTGCGGGCATAGGCGATATTGTTGGCAACAGTGTCATTAAACAAATGCACGTTTTGAGATACTAGCGCTACCTGATTACGCAGAGAAGCAAGCTTATAAGCGCATAAATCAATGCCATCGAGTAGGATATGACACTGCTGAATATCATAAAAACGCGTTAACAAATTGGCAATAGTGGATTTTCCGGATCCAGAGCGACCTACTAGCGCTACTGTATGCCCTGCGGGAATAGTGAGACTGATATCATGCAGTGAAGGCGTCTCTTTGCCCGGATAGGAAAAAGTAACGTGGTCAAAAGCAATATCCCCTTTAACGCGTTCCACTTCCAGTGTGCCTTCATCTTTTTCGGTTGCCATATCAAGAATGGAAAAGAGAATCTGACATGCGGCCATGCCGCGCTGAAACTGCGCATTGACATTGGTTAGGGATTTCAGAGGACGCATCAAGGCTATCATTGACGAAAACACCACGGTGATGGTGCCAGCAGTTAAAGTTTTCATGACCGAAGGAAAGCTCGCAGCATACAGGACGAAAGCTAGCGCAAGCGACGTGATAAATTGGATTAACGGATCGGAAAGCGAAGAGGCAGCAACCATTTTCATCCCTTGTTGGCGCATATGATTACTGACGCTGTTAAAACGATCGTTTTCTACTTGTTGTCCGCCAAAAATCAACACTTCTTTATGTCCTTTAAGCATCTGTTCGGCGCTGGCACTTACCTGCCCCATAGTATTCTGCATTCTTTTACTGATTTGGCGGAACCTCTTTGACACCTGGCGGATGGCTAATGATACCACGGGTGCAATTACCATCAGAATCAACGACAATTGCCAGCTGTAATAGAACATCATCGCGAACAGCCCAATAATCGATGCACTTTCACGAATGGCGGTAATTAACGCTCTGGAAGAGGATGAGGCTACCTGGTCGGAATCATAGGTAATGCGTGAAAGTAGCGTGCCGATAGATTGCTGATCGAAAAAAGATGCTGGCATATCCATCATGTGATTAAATAGCCGGCGACGCATGTTCATAACTACTTTCCCAGAAACCCAGGAAACACAATAGCTTGAAATAAAGCTGCTGACGCCGCGTAGTACCATTAGGACGATCACGACTAGTGGCATCCAAACTAGGATGTTACTATTGGCTTGACCAAATCCGTCATCTAATAACGGCTTAAGTAGTGATAACATAAAAGTATCGCTAGCAGCATTTAAGATCAGAGCTATAGCCGCAACGATCAAACCTGCTTTGAAAGGGGAGATCATTGGCCAAAGTCGACGGAAAGTTTGCCAAGTGGAAAGATTTTTATCGTTTAACATTCATTTACCAGTTCCGGAACTAAACAGTCGCTTATTCTACCTATTTAGCACAGCAACCCAAACTACCGATAATGCCATCTGAGAAAAATTTGGCCTTAATATGCCAAAACATTACATTATCTGCGGATAATAATACACGGTTAGCTAACCGATTGTTGCTGTATCTTGCCAGTATGATGATACACTAATAACACTTCACTATCGCTTTTGCCTACAAGTGACAGGGACTGCAGCTACCAGCCGAGGTTAACGATATTTATGGATACCACCCACGATAGAAGACATATTAGAACGATAGATCTTGATCATCGGTCAAGATTCGGAGAAGTGATCCCTTTGATCACTAACTGGCCGTTTTGCCAGACGGTATATATCTGTGTAATCAAGGTGCAAGTCAACGATTTCTGCTGAAAATCGTCTCATCATATTTTTTAAAACTGTATCTGGTCTTATCGTATTATCAGTAACACTGGCTTATAAAATGGATCGCGACAGATCGCGTACATTATCAATTACGTCAGTTTCTAACCTTTCCACGCGCAGCAATTTAGAATTTATAACCTCGCATGATGCTGTAGGTCAATATTAAAATGCTTAACATTATCGAATCCGACATTTAACATTATTGATTCTAGTACATGCGAATAGACCTCACCAGCTAGCGATAGATACCAGTATCCCTTGTCTACCATTTCGTCGACATGCGGCAAAACATGGAAGAAATAAAGATCGTAAGCTTTGTTAAGCGGCATAAAACGCGAAGCGGAAAGCTCAAGAATCAGCAGTTAACCGCCGACTTTTAATGCTCGATATATCGAACTGCAACGCTAACTCTTTCTCGGTCACGTTGTGCAGACTAAACGAAATAGTAATACAGTCAAAAGTTTTATCTTGAAATGGAGCGCTTCAGAATTAGCTGAAATATAATTTAACATTGCCCAAAATGCCGTGACTATGCATTTTTTACACTCCCTTTCAGCATTGCCAACACACAATACATCAGGTCATTCATCAAGCTGTCATTAATATTTTCTGTTCTTTTGCTTACAGTAAAGAGCTCGTAGTGGTTCTTTCACGTTGCCATGTTTATCGCTTTGCTCAATCAATTTCAGAGAAGTGTAACAGATGCGTGTTAAAATCCCGACAGTGGCGCGTCACTTCTTCAGCGAGCATGTCTTAAGCAATTGCTGTAATAGACCAGATTCCTCTAGTGCTCCGTCAGTCGGTAACTTACGTTTTTATGAAGTCTACACCTGCTGTTAGCAGGTTGATCACCGATATCTGGCTAGGGTTATTGACACATGGAACTTGGAGGCCAAGCGCAGAAGCGAATAATTGATGATAAGTGTAACAATAGTACCGAAAGTAGGAACGATAAAATGGAGTTGCACTCCAACCTAACACACAGTATACCACGTAGTGTAATATAAAAGTGCTAGCTGAGGGAAAGCTATAACAGCCTTTTTAAAAAGGCACCTATGAGTGTAAATCTGAACCGACATCTTTAGGATCATAAACCCAACAAGTTACGAGATTGCTGCATTCGTATCAAAAACCTAAGAATATTATATTTGCATTTCTAGAATTAGAGTAAAAACTTGAACGTATAAGCGAAATAGCATGGTTAGTGTCGTCTTTAGAATTAGAGACCGGCATGTTCTTGTTTCAAGCAACAAACGGAAATCTTATTATAGGATGTTAAATAAAAGCTCTTGCTTATATACCGCGTAATAATCTGATGCATAACTGCTATGGATCCCATCACAAAGCGAATTAGCATCGCCTTCTCGACGTATCCACCAAGGCATAAGCTGCACCAGCAAGTCGCACCAACAATCAACCAATGCAGTTCGCTGCCAGCAACAGACGGCTATGAAAGAAGGCCGTACGTAGATAAATATACTGCTTAGGGAATACAAAAAACCGATGAAAACAGAGACATTACAGACTATGAGCTGGCAACCAGAAAGCAAAGAACTATCGTTTACTTAAAGATGTAATTTCTTTTATGGCAAGAAATGTGTCTGCGCACATAAGTCTTACTAAAAGGATATACCAATCCTAGCTATGTCCGAGGTGAAAGAGTTTAGCGAGTACCGTAAACAACGATAGTTTTGCCGTGAGCAGCGATAAGATTCTTATCCTCAAGCATTTTTAAAATACGGCCAACTGTTTCCCGTAAGCAACCGACAATTTGACTAATTTCCTACCGAGTCATTTTAATTTGCATACCGTCTGGATGAGTCATGGCATCCGGTCGTTTAGCCAGATTCAGTAATGTTTGTGCGATTCTCCATGTCATATCTAGAAAGGCTAAATTACCAACTTTCTCTGAGATTACTTGAAGTCAACTGGCTATTTGTGAAGACAGACGCATTAAGATATCCGGATTCACCTGTTTTCGCCACTTCACAGGCTGTTTCCGCCCTTACCCAAGTGCTACGCTCCTGCCCGTTTTCAAATAGCCCCAGCTCGCCGATAAAATCGCCCTGATTAAGATAGAAAAGGATCATCTCTTTGCCTTCTTTATCCTTAATCAGCACCGAAACGGAGCCTTTAACGATGTAGTAAAGCGTTTCTGCTTTTTCGCCCTGGCAAATCAACGTCCTCTTTGATGGATACTTGTGAATATGGCAATGAGACAGGAGCCATTCAAGAGTTGGGTCTGTTTGCAGTTTGCCTAAAACCATTCGTTATTATCCTCTTTTATCATCGCTGCCTTTTTATCATCACTGCCCTATATCAGAAGCTACGTATTCCTTGTAAATTTATATTATGATGTCATTTCGTTTATAAATGGAATCTTTTAAGAGAACTTATCAAAGTTTAATATTGACGACACTTTGATTGCGCTCTTGCTCTTTAATTATGAATGAATTCGATATTGCTTTGCTTTTAACAAAGCTTAGAAAGCTTGCCTTGTGTTGTTTCATTTCAACATAATGTGTTTATAATTACATTGCCGATTTGTCGCAAAAAGATAGGTGTATAACCTTAAGCGAGGTTGTCACAAGATGTAAATTATGGTAAAATTCATCTAACAATAAGCATGATCAGTGATCTTATCAAACATAAGTATACGGCATTTGTTTTCATTTATTTTACCTAAAACAGAACAGATTATTCCTGCTGTAAATAAGGTTCCATCTGACGTGACTCCTATTTTAAAAAGGAAATAGACGAAAGTCGTTTGATATAAGTACGTAAATTCACATTATGTACCGCTCTATCTTCTGAGTGTATTTTTACCTAATTCACATTAGCCATATAAAAAAGCAATGGGTTATCGCAAGGATAACAGATTGTTTGTTAATGCGTTCTAAATTCTAAGAACAGTCCTTGAAACAACTGGTCACCGTCGCCTTTACCGTTGGGTCAATAAAGGTATATCAGTATCGATTTTAAAACCTTACTTCGAATAAGATATATGCCTTATACTATATACTATTCAGAGAAACGTTAACACCTAGTACTGTTGCTGACAGTACCAGGTGTCCAAACTGAAGGAGTTTACTGCGGAGTACTGGATAGAGGCTACGATTATTGATCAGCCGAAAACAAACGAGGCAATCTATAATTTTCTCATAAAAAACAAGCAATGCTATGATAAACAGGTCATACATTAGTCGTGTAGAAATCTATATTGAATCTACTATAGATAGCTTTATAGCGTTTTATCGATCTGCAAAAACACGAATTTTATATTTTCCATAAGATTTTCTTTAAAAAAGAACAACAAATATCTGTTTTTAATCGCATTTTAAATGGAGGATAACAATGCGACATCCGTTAGTAATGGGTAATTGGAAGCTTAACGGCAACAAACGCATGGTTAATGACCTGATTTCAGCACTACGTAACAAACTTAGCAATGTTGTTGGTTGCAATATCGCCATTGCTCCGCCGGTAATTTATCTTGATCTAGCGAAATACCATCTTGGTAATAGCCGAATTGCGCTGGGTGCACAGAATGTCGATATTCATATTTCTGGCGCCTATACCGGCGAAGTTTCTACTCAAATGCTTAAAGATATCGGCGCGAAATATATCATCATTGGACATTCCGAACGCCGTGCTTATCATAAGGAAAGTAATGAGTTGATCGCCGAAAAATTCGCTGTTTTGAAGGAAGCCGAATTGATTCCGGTATTATGCATCGGCGAGAGTAAAGCGGAGAACGAAGCCGGTAAAACCGAAGCGGTATGTGCCCATCAGATTGATGTAGTATTGAACAAACTAGATGCCAAAGCATTCGAAAGCGCCCTCATTGCTTACGAGCCCATTTGGGCAATCGGTACTGGTAAAGCTGCTACGCCAGTACAGGCGCAGGCGGTGCATAAATTTATCCGTAGTCATATCGCAAAATATGACGCGGCAATTGCTGAACGGGTGATCATCCAGTATGGAGGTTCAGTCAACGCCGACAATGCGGTTGAGCTATTCACTCAACCGGATATCGATGGCGCTCTGGTAGGTGGAGCATCACTAAACGCTGACACTTTCTCAGTGATCGTTAAGGCCGCGGCAGAAGCAAAACAGACTTGAATGGTATAAAAACGAACCAAATTATTGAGTGGGACAGTGTAAATAACTTAGGCTGTCTGATATTTGTGTACACTCATATACTATACCGTCATCTCGTCAATTATGATTTTGAAAAGTCAATTCAATCTTTATTAAGTGTATAGAAATTTATTAGAGTAGTCACGCACATGGCCAAAATTTTATTTTGGCCTAAAAACAAAACCGATGTCTTCTTTAAGACCTCGTCGCCTATTAAATAACGGCATGCTTTCACGCCAGGAACGAGGTGCACATTGGTATCGCTAGTAGCATTAATATTGGTTCAATAGCCAAACACTGCCTGGTTACAGTACTTGGTTTCACTACGAATCATATATTAAAGACTCTATCCTAGATAGCAATAAATTAAATCTAGATTCTTCCTAGAAAAGGAAGGTCTTGACTCAAGGTTGTTTGATTTTTGTCTTTCTTTTCGTCTTGCTTTAGGGATTTGCAAACCGATTTGCAATAACATACAGAAATAATTATAGAAAGCAGCGAGATAATCAGCTCGCTGAGAAGATAATAGTTTACACTTATCAAAGTGAAAAAAAATCGCGTTTGCGAGAAGGGAAAAATTGTGAAAGCAAAATGAGTATTGCTAGTACTAGATAAGCGATAAAGATGAGGATCATCCATCGCGGCATTTCCATCGATAGAAAACGCCTTTGATGGACGATGCAGTCACCGTTAGTACTGAAGATTAACGGCATCCACTTATCCAATGGCAGCCAGGTAGGAAAACTAATACAAAAGTCACAAGTGACTAATAGTGATGGATGTAGTTGTATATCAGTGTATTGCATTGCCAGCATCAAGCCCTTCCAAGCGCTATACAGCCATATTATCAAGCCGGCGAAACGCAGTGGCGTCGCGGGAGAAATGGCGCCCACCAACCCGGACGCCATAATTCCATACAGAGCACAACGTTGATATATACACAAAACACAGGGTTTGAGCAGCATAATATGTTGAAAACAAAGCGCGACCAGTTCTAACGCGAAGGCGGTAAGTGCTAATGCTAACCAAACTGCACGACGTTTGGAGCAGCGATTTAATGATCTCATCATAATAAAGCATGCTTAGAAGCAATTAAGTGACGCGAGCAAGATTGTTAATGTGCAACACATTCCCAAGGAATGCCGCTCTTTTGGCGATGTAATAAACATTCGGCATCAATGTCTCAACCTTTAACATTCCAAGAATAAGAGTCAGCGAGTTGATGTGCCAGAAAAGATTATATAAAAATCATCTAGACAATCAGCTAATAAACTCTTGAGTAATATGGTCGGCGAGAGAGGATTTGAACCTCTGACCCACTGGTCCCAAACCAGTTGCGCTACCAAGCTGCGCTACTCGCCGAGATAACACACTACGCACACCACCATAGGTAACCTCATGCCGACAATAGGCTAATAATATTAAGCACATTAAAGATGCGTAGCAAAGAGAAGTACTTGAACCCTCACGTGCATTCAAACAGTTAAAACCTAAAGCTAGCGCGCTTGCCTATTTTGCATTTCTCCTAATAACGGGGTGACTGATGGGACTCGAACCCATGACAACTGGAATCACAATCCAGAGCTCTACCAACTGAGCTACAATCACCACTACCACGATTCTGCGAATAAATGCGATGGTGCGCCCGACAGGACTCGAACCTGAGACCTCTGCCTCCGGAGGGCAGCGCTCTATCCAGCTGAGCTACAGGCGCGCAGCGACTTTACGGCCGAGAATAGTACGGATTTACGTACAGGCTGTCTAGTAATTTTTCAAATAACGCATCAGTTGCTCTTGAGCTCGCTTCTGTGACAACACTCATATAAGCATCCATGCTGGCTAACAATGTAACATTCAAGCGTATACGCAATTGCGCTTCAATGTTCATCAGCACTAACGGATGGATAAAAACACCAATACTCCTACTCTTTTGGAATAAATCATTACGACTGACTTTAGAATGGAGATATTTACGGCGGATCAAACGCACGATCCTGATACTCTTGGCATATTTAGATGCCACTTCGTCGAGTAACTTTTCAGCGCCGTATCCCGCTCAATGTTGAGCGCTTTAGTGTTAATTTCCACTAAGCATGCTGGTTCAGCCATGTGTTTGCAAACAAATATTCGATGGAACCAGCCGAGCCGACGCCAGGACAGATCACAGATCTGATAGCGGCACCCGTCGTTATTATAAATTCTAATGGGCAAATTTGGCGGTGTGCGGTCGTGATGTGAATATGTAAGTTCAAATTATACTGTTCTATCGTTGAGTAGGTCTTTACTTGTGACCGATTGAATCTAACAAGACTGGATAATATATGTATATTTTTTGCTCTAAAACACGAATAAGGGCTTGTTTTCTTATGCGATCATCAATATAAAATATCCATCAAGAGCTCTTTATTACGTACATAAGATCATGATGCGCTTGCTGCCAACCCTGTGCTATCCCACAGTATTGGAATTCAATTTCCAATAGTATCATTTATTACTATATTACTGGCGTATGTCTGTTTGAGCGCTTCGACGCGCTTTTAAAAGAAAGTGTATCAATAAAATTATGACCGTGCAGACGAACAAGGGTCTTATGTATGCAATAAAGATGATCCTCGCCAGATATTCTATACTTAAATAACACAAGAACAGGTATATAAGCAAGGATGTAGTACAAAAATATACGCAGTTGAGAGAATAGAAATTTTGCTCATACGACTTGCCAGCGCTTAGATGCTAGTGGTATTTATGAAAAATTGGTTTAAACATTAAAAAGGAAATGCATAACATCGCCGTCTTGTACTATATATTCTTTCCCTTCAGAACGTGTTTTACCAGCTTCTTTTGCGCCTTGCTCCCCTTTATAAATAAAAAAATCGGCAAAGGAAGTAGTTTGGGCGCGGATAAATCCTCTTTCAAAGTCGGTGTGAATTTTCCCGGCTGCTTGGGGTGCAGTGGCACCGACAGGGATACTCCAGGCGCGCACTTCTTTGCTTCCGGCGGTAAAATAGGTCTGTAGATTAAGAAGATCATAGCCGGCGCGAATAACGCGATTTAGGCTCGGCTCTTTAAGTCCTAGCTCCGTCATGAATTCCTCGCGCTCTTTTTCTTCGAGCTCAGTGAGAGCATATTCCACAGTGCTACAAACTGCGACCACCACCGACCCTTCAGCTACAGCAATGACACGCACCTCATCCAGATAAGGATTGTTATCAAAACCGTCTTCGTTAACGTTGGCGATATACATCGTGGGTTTCAGAGTCAAAAAGCTTAGATGGCGAATAGCATTTTTCTCTTCGAGTGATAAATCAAGCGTGCGCAGCATGTTAGCTTTGCTAAGGAAATGGAGACATTTTTCCAGCACCGATAGCTCCAGTTTAGCATCCTTATCGCCACCCTTAGCTCGTTTTTTCACCTTGTAGATAGCGCGTTCGCATCTCTCCAAGTCGGATAAAGCTAGCTCGGTATTGATGACATCAATATCTTCTGTCGGACAGACAGACCCCGTTACATGAATGATATTATCGTTTTGAAAGCAGCGCACGACATGACAAATGGCATCTGTCTCACGGATGTTAGTCAAGAATTGGTTACCAAGACCCTCTCCTTTAGATGCACCCTTTACCAGTCCTGCGATATCGACAAACTCTACTGTTGTTGGCACGGTACGTCGCGGCTTGACGATTGCCGTTAATTGGTCCAAACGCGCATCTGGTATCGGCACTATACCGATATTCGGTTCAATGGTACAAAACGGGAAATTAGCCGCTTCAATTCCCGCCTTGGTCAGCGCATTAAATAAAGTGGATTTTCCAACGTTGGGCAACCCGACAATACCGCATTTGAATCCCAAATTTCACCTTCAGTCTCTATATTATGAGTCTATTAATTACTATTGCTGGTATGATATCTTTCCAAGCGTGCATCATACAGAGATTTCAGACATGATTCGCTGTCTTGCTTAATCTGGGCGATAAGCATGCAGGCGATTCATAACTTTGGCAGAATGCTGAGTCACAAGGATCTCCGTGCAGTGCACTGCTTCATCAATAGCACCATCTATTAATTGACGTTCTACTGTGGGCGGTTTGCCAAGCACAAAGCCCACGACTTGATTTTTATTTCCAGGATAGCCGATACCGATACGCAAGCGGTAAAAGTGAGCATTATTACCAAAATGGCTGATAATGTTTTTCAGCCCATTATGGCCGCCATGTCCACCTCCCAGTTTTAGCCTGACGTTGCCTGGCAGCAAATCCAGTTCATCATGCGCGATAAGAATTTCTTCCGGTGCAATGCGGTAAAACGCGGCCGTTTCGGCTACTGCTTTCCCGCTAAGATTCATAAAACTTGTTGGTACCAACAGGCGCACATCCTGACCACCGAGAGTCAGCCGGCCACTGTAGCCGTAGAGCTTCCTGTCTTCTTTTAGAGTTTGCTGATAGTACTTTGCTAATAACTTAACATACCAGGCGCCAGCGTTGTGGCGAGTGTCGGCGTATTCAGCGCCAGGATTAGCCAGACCTACAATTAGTTTAAGCCTCATATCTTCACTCTCAAGGCTCTTGTTAAGCTCAAGTAGTCATAAGTAAAATATATTAGCAAGTAGAACAGCGTACCACCTCAAACGTCTTGATCGATGTATGACAAAACTATTACGTATATTATTAATATAATCCTTACTACTACTTAATTGTTTATAAAGATATATAGTATGGCAATTTACTAATATCGAATTTGTAATTGATAATGTTTTTATATTTTCGCGGTTAAATTATAGACTACAGCCGCTGTTTCAGTTTATTTAATGATTGTTCATATCCTATATCTGCTAGCAAAATTGTGATGATTTGTCATGCATTGTTTTTTAAAGAATATGATTTTATGAGCAAGACATTTGCTACGGGTACTTATGCCGCTTTATCCGCTGAGTATATTTTGCTTACTATATAACAGAGTGAATTCAATAAGATCCACGGTCCATGCATCAATCATATATAACTTCCGTAGGTCTTTGTATGTCTCGCTCTTAAAACATGAGTAAGGATTCACTTTTATTCTATGCATCTTATCTAGAAATATTGTAAAATTAATCGCACAGTGGTTACAAGCTTAAGCCAATCCCCTTGTGGAAGATAAACAAAAAAATTCTTTTTTTAGTAAATCCGGTAGCATTACTAGACGCTTCCGATCAGTGCTCAAACATAGCAGAGATGGATTCTTCGTTGCTAATGCGGCGAATCGCTTCCGCTAGCAGCCCAGATAGCATTAGTGTACGCACGTTTGACAACGTCTTGATGGCTGGATGCAGTGGGATGGTGTCGCAAACGATCACTTTATCTATAACCGAATTCTTGATGTTCTCATAGGCATTACCCGAAAAAATTGGGTGCGTAGCGTAAGAAAATACCCGCTTTGCGCCGTGTTCCTTCAATGCTTCAGCGGCTTTGCACAAGGTACTGCCGGTATCGATTATATCATCTACTAGCACACAGTCGCGATCTGTCACGTCGCCGATAATATGCATCACCTGTGATACGTTAGCGTGCGGGCGACGCTTATCGATAATTGCTATGTCGGTATCGTTAAGCAACTTGGCTATTGCGCGTGCACGTACAACCCCACCGATATCTGGGGAAACGACGATTGGGTTTTCCAAATCTTGCTGTAACATATCTTCCAGCAGGATCGGACTGCCAAATACGTTGTCCACCGGCACATCAAAGAAGCCTTGAATCTGTTCAGCATGTAGGTCAACTGTCAGCACGCGGTCAACACCGACGCTTGACAGAAAATCAGCCACAACTTTGGCAGTAATCGGAACACGGGCGAAACGGACGCGTCGATCCTGACGCGCATAACCAAAGTAGGGAATAACGGCGGTGATTCGACCAGCGGAAGCCCGGCGCAATGCATCAACCATGATAACTAGTTCCATCAGATTGTCATTGGTGGGCGCGCAGGTGGATTGAATAATGAAGATATCATCACCGCGAACGTTTGCATTAATTTGTACACTGATTTCCCCGTCGCTGAAACGACTGACGGTAGAATTACTGAGATTGGTACATAAACAGGTGGCAACCTGCTGTGCTAGCGCAGGGGTGGCATTTCCAGAAAAAAGTTTCATATCGGGAACGAGAAGAACCTCAAACTACACCTAAAGTAGATATTGGACACAGCTAATATCGGGCTACAAAACCACACATTCATCCCGGATGGCTGCAATAAAGCCTGACGGACTTTGACCTAGGTATCGAATTTAGCAAATATACAAACGCCTTTGCCGCATCAGTCAAAACTGATGCGTATTTTAACAACTATGAAAGATGCAGTTCAACTGTAGAAAAAATGTTTTCTTGTGATCGGCTCCCATCATTTTGGGATAACAGGCATGATGCACTCGCTGATGTTTTCAGCAAACGCCGCTTCTCCAAGCATAAATACCAGTATATCGGCGCGGCGATCTGTGATATATAAAACAGGTAAAATTTACCTTTTTACCTTATCTGGTTACTGGTGCATCATTACAATCTCCAGCTATCCATTTTTAATTTGATGCGATTGTCGCCCTGTCGCAACTCCAAATTTGACGGCAGCGCCGGGAAGGTATTGTCGTGATAGCCTTGATAAATCACGATCCATCGCTGCTCGTTGTGGCTATAATTCAGGGTGTGCAGATAGCCGCAGGAATCAATGGTAAAATTAGTAGCATTACCGGGCAGGCCAAGCATCCACTGTCGCAAGTTGTCAAGCGGGATAGACATACCCGTGAGCTTCTGAATTATCACCTCGGGGCTATTGCTGACATAACGTTTGCCCTGATTGTTGACAAGCTCAGCTACGCCAGATTGAACATTTAGGCTTATCTCAGTGCTGCCTAACGGGTTAGTTAAAATTAGCTGGTAATGATCGGCGTTGATTTGCGTCCAATTGAAACGGGCGTAAATTTTCTTTTGTCTGGAAAAATAAGCAAAAGCGCCGCAAGTTTGATAATAGCTGAGTATGGAGAGCGACTGCTGATGAGCGCGCCATTTCGGCGATGACTGATTTTTGGCCAGGCTGAAAGGCGTATGGATACTACAAGTAGTTAGCAGTGGTATGGCCAGTAGCATTAAACGGGAAATGGCATATCTGCTTTCAAGCATGCTTTTAACTTCCTTTAATTAATATCTCTAGATCACAGAGGATGGCTAAGAGCAACTCTTTCTCAATGAGAAATTTTTTTCAGATTATCGGCAACCTCACGCCTCTGCTGTCGCCTTGGCAGGCGATATGATTAAAATAGTGTAATGAATAGTCATTCGGTATTTGGAGGTTCGTACTATATCTGTGCGGCGTGTTTGAAGATATTCCTATAACGCTCTAGAATATACATCGAATACTGAAAGTATTAACTTTAGCTTCGCTAAAGCAAATTGCTACATAAGACTTCATGATGAGTCATGACTCATGTTTTAGGAGTAACATTTAACATGTATGTACATTACTTCATGATTAATTAAGTCTGATACGACCATTATGAATGGCTTGTACATCAATCAGAGTTAATTAAAGAAAGTACGAGCAAATCCTGTGACGACACATATTAACGTGTAATAGCGTAAACTTTGCCATTTTTTGCCTGCACAATAAGTTTATCGCCACCAATGATAGGGGCAGCCAGCAGGCCGGCACTATCCACTTTTTGCTGAACAATGAAGTGGCCATCATCGATGTTAATCCAATGCAGGTAACCTTCCGAGTCGCCGGTAACAATATAGCCATTATACAGCACCGGTGAAGTCAGGTTACGGTGTAGTAGCCCACTCTGACACCAAAGGGTAACGCCATCTTGGGCATCCACCGCGATAACGCGATCATTTTGATCTACCAGATAGATCCTGCCGTCGTTCACTATTAGATTGGTGGCAGATCCGATTCCAAGCGACCAAATCACCCGGCCGGAATGCAGATCCAGTGCTGCCAGGTTTCCGTTGTAGGCTAGGGCGTAAACGGCATCGTTAACCACAACCGGCGTCGTTTGTACATCGTTGATCCGGGTGATTTCGGTAGCACCGCTCGACTGTGAAATGCGCTGTTGCCAAATTAGTTGGCCATGATTAATCATAACTGCACTGACCCGGCCGTTATCACCGCCTACGATTGCAGTACCAAACGCCGTCGTCGGAGAAGATTCGCCGCGTAACGTCAAGAGCGGCATATCAAGGTTCACAGTCCATTTTATTACACCGTCAGCCTTATTTAACGCTTGTAACATGCCGTTACTGGTATGGATTAGTACCATGCCATCGCTAATCACCGGAGTAGATAAAGCCTCACCGGCAACTGTAGTTTGCCAGACGACACTGCCGTTCTGTGCGTTAAGAGCATAAACCTTAGCCAGTTCGCTGCCAAGATAAATCCGTGAATCAGCCACCGACACGCCGCCGGAAAGCTGCGCTGGACGATTGCATGAGAAAAAGCCGGTATGGATAGAGAGGTTGTTTGACCAAATCTCTTTTCCGCTGTCCGCATCAAGTACTTTCACTACGCCATGACGATCTGCTGCAAATACACGGCCGTCTTGCCAGGCAGGGTGCAAATTGGAATAAAATTCGCCTGCACCGATACCGACTGCGCAGCTCCATACCGTTGTTGGCTGAAACCGGTTATTTACTTTTGGCAGAGGCGACATGGTCACGATGTCTTCCTCATTGTTAAACCACGAGCACCCGAGAAGCAGGGTGACCGATAAGAGTCCCATTATCTTGCGCAACTGCACAGTGTCCTGTCCGTCACTCTATTGAGAATTTGCAATGTTCTATCTATGCTTTTGCTACGGCAATACGCGCACTCGCTCCATCAAGAACAACGCCCAAAAGTTATTGGGATTAGTGTCAGCAAAATGCTGCATGGCCTTTATCGTCTTCTCGTCATGAGAATGCAGCACCCAGAACAGCAACGACGTCGAGCATAATAGCTATAGCCATCGCTTTTACAGTTATTGACAAAGACAGGGCAGCATATCGCGCGTTTCGTTATTAACGGTGTAGACTTTCACGGTACCCTTTTCCTGAACTGAAAATCGATCTCAGATATGTATCGACATCGTTTTGTGCACGGATTTCCTGGCTACCCGTGGCCAAATCCTTCACCACTACTTGCCCAGCCGCTGCTTCTCTTTCTCCAAGAACAAGTGCAATGCGTGCGCCGTGCTTGTCAGCGCGGCCAAACTGCTTTTTGAAGCTACCGCCACCGTAATTAGTCATCAGTCGAAGAGAGGGTTGTGTGTCACGCAACTGCTCCGCTAGCCGCAGTACCTCACTCTGCAGGCCTTCCCCTTCCGCCACCAAATAGACATCCGCACGCGTTTCTGCGGCGATATCCGGGTTGACAGTTTGTACTAGCAATATTAGCCGTTCTATCCCCATCGCGCAACCCACGGCGGGAGTGGCGCGACCGCCAAGTTGTTCTACTAGACCATCATATCGGCCGCCGCCGCACACAGTGCCCTGTGATCCCAAGCGGGTAGTTACCCATTCGAAAACCGTTTTGTTGTAATAATCTAGGCCACGCACCAAACGCGGATTAATTGTATATGGAATGCCGGCTAAGTTTAAAAGTTCACACAGACGGGAAAAATGAGCCTGAGAATCGTTATCACAATAATTAACTAAAACCGGAGCATCATTAAGCAGTGCCTGAATATCTGGATTTTTTGTATCTAAAACCCGCATTGGATTGGTATGCATGCGACGGCGGCAATCTTCATCCAGGCGGTCTTCATGCTGGCGCAAAAAGATGATCATCGCCTCGCGATAGCGCGCGCGCGCTTCCATCGCACCGATGGAATTTAGCTCCAGTGCCACATCTTTCTGAATACCTAGCGCTCGCCACCAGCGGGCAGTTAGAAAAATAAGCTCAGCGTCAACATCCGGTCCACGTTGACCAAATACTTCAGCGCCTATCTGGTGGAACTGACGGTAGCGGCCTTTCTGTGGACGTTCATAACGAAACATCGGTCCCATATACCACAACCGCTTTTCCTGATTGTATAGCAACCCATGTTCAATGCCGGCGCGCACGCAGCCAGCGGTACCTTCCGGGCGCAGAGACAAGTTATCTCCGTTGCGATCTGTAAAGGTATACATTTCTTTTTCCACTACGTCGGTCACCGCACCGATAGCCCTCTGGAAAAGAGGGGTTTGCTCGATAATCGGCAAGCGGATTTCACTATAGCCGTAGCTGTCCAACACATTTTTAAGTATCTTTTCCACGCGCTGCCAACAGGCCGTCTCTTCCGGCAAATAGTCATTCATTCCGCGAATAGCCCGGATGTTTTTTTTCATCGAATTTTTGCCTGTGTAATTTTATCTATCAGATTGACGCTCGTCCAACATCGCCACTTTTGTGCATGGCTCTCTAATTGGTCGATTAACAGTGCGTTATTGAAACGTTCGCGCTAGCAAACGCCTTTTAATAGTAACCCGCCTTTGTCATACCTCTGGTTCTACTAAGTGTGGATACTGCGCTTCACCGAGATCATTTATCCACACAGCTATGATGGAAACATATATTGGCGTGATGCAATTCTCCAATTGCTGCTCTAGGATATTGACACGATAACATCAAACTCCTGACCCGAACATATTGAACAGACAATAAAATTGATGCCGAGAGTATGAACGTACAGAGGTAAAAAATATCAAACCAGATATTAACTTCTTTTCGGATTCGCCATCAGCGAAATACGCAACATATTGCCCAATATCTTTGCTTAAAAGCAGACAAAGATTAATTACTGATTTCAGCATTCTACTGCAGACGACGCTGGCTTCAGTAATGTCCAGATGTAGCGGCGAACACGAGGTCAAAAAGCGATAGGATCGTACCAATTAGAAACACATCAGAAGCTTTCACGCTAACTTTAAACACATTGAAATTGAACAGGTCAAGGCATCCACATAGTACATAGCCGATTCACCAAGACCTCTGGTGTGGGTTCGCGATACTTTTTCAGATTGCATCCAACTTCGATGCCAACGGAACTGCGACTTGCTGTTTGATTAGGTTGAATGCTACAGTCGCAGTTCCGTTGCAGCGTCCATAGTAGGATGCTGACATATCAACACTGACGTGTTTAATCGCCGGTATTGTTTACCGGCGCCGCGATATTGGTAGTGCGGGTGTTGATCATTGATTGCATAGGAATGGGGACGCCATCGCCTACCAGAACTTTTCCGACGTAAATAAGTTTTAATTTTCGACGATTTACGGCTACGGCACTTGCATGAAACTTTCTCCAACCTTGTGATTAACTGTTACTGGGTGGTTACGTTTAACTGCGCAACTTGATTTGACCGGATGAACCGGCTTAGATCTACCGGCCTTCCCTGGTACTGAACTTGTACTGCGGAAGGAGCTCCTATGTTTAATTTATATGGTGCCTGACCAGTTAGATTCAGTCTGGCGCCGTTATATTGAATGCCGCTGAAAAGCTTCTTGCCACCGGCATCGAACACTTCCAGCCAGCAGTCGCCGGTAAAATTCATCACTATCACATTGCTGTTGGCATCAGCGGGGACAGTCCCGGGTGAAACGGATGATGTTGTTGGTGTGGAAGGGATGGACGTTGACAACGTTCTGTCAGCAATTTGGCCGGCGATGTAAGGAATAGGCACCGCGCTTACAGATGATGAAGACGGTGCGGCAATCGGCACATCGGTATTCGTGTTGACAGGTTGATTCTCCGTCGGTTGACCTACGTCATCCACCCCGTTGCTAAGTACAACCGATGCGACATCATCCCCACGCAATAACTTGGCGAAGGCTTGATCGACTATATTGGTGATATCCTGCTGCTGATCCTGATGATTTTGCCACCACCAGGCGCCTGTCAGACCAATCATCACAAACAGGATAAACCAGGTGAACCCCATCAGCCAGCTATCGCGTTTCTTACGAGTCTTACCAAGAGAAAAACTCTGCATCAGCGCTACCTTCAATGGTTTTATCGGTGCCTGTTCAGCCATCATTGGAATTAGTTCTTCTTCAGAAATTTGAACCAAGCGCGCATAAGAACGAATATAGCCTCGCAGAAATGTTGAAGCGAGGTTAGGATTAACGTGATCGTTTTCGATATCCTGCACAGTAGATACATTCAGGCGCAACCGTTCGGCTACCGACTGCTGGCTTAACCCCATATTTTCGCGGGCTTGACGCAGGTATCCGCCCGTCGTGGTTGGTGCTTGATCTTGCAAAGCTTCAATATTCATTAGCTAGAGATTGCTGGTACTGTTTAGATTATAGAAAACTACGAGTAAACCGTGTGCGCACAATATTGCACGTTATTTAGCCACTTCGCTAATACAGCGAAGTAAATCTGTAATTACAAAAATAGATACCATCTTTTCAGAATCAGAATCGCACTGCACATGCGCGTATTTTACGCACATGTGCAGCATTATTTGACTTGAAAAGCAGTAGCTGGCGATTTCCAGAGATCGGCTCTTTTATCCTTATTGCTGATTGCGCAGCCACGGGAGCGCGCTATTGCACGAGTACATATTGCCCTAAAACACACTAAAACGCACCGTAATTATTTAGAATTTTGCTATTTAAGGCGCTAGTTTTGTAAAGCAAACTATGACGGATTTAACCAGACAGCATCCAAATTACCACCGCTATTCGGTTCGCGTATCAGTACTTTTATTCCGTTAACGTGAATACAGGCTATCGCATGCCAATTATTTATCATTAGACGCGCCTTCACCTCAAGCTAGCACTTTTGACCGTTCATAAATTGACGCAGGGTACGTTTAGTCCGATCGATCACCTCTCCCGCCAATTGTCCACAAGCAGCGTCGATATCGTCACCACGCGTTTTACGCACAATAGCTGTGAACCCGTAACTTATTAGTATCTTAGCAAAGCGATCTACCCGGCTATTAGAACTGCGGCGGTAAGGAGCACCTGGAAATGAGTTCCAGGGAATAATATTAATCTTGCACGGTGTATCTTTCAAACATGCCGCTAGTTGATGTGCGTGTTCGGTCCCGTCGTTGACGTGATCAAGCATTACATACTCTACAGTCACGCGGCCTTGATTGGCATTAGTCTTATCAAGATAGTGGCGCACCGCTGACAGAAAAGTTTTAATATTATACTTGCGGTTAATCGGCACAATTTTGTCGCGAATTATATCGTTCGGCGCATGAAGAGAAATCGCCAGTGCTACATCTATTATGTCACCAAGTTTTTCCAGAGCAGGCACTACACCTGAAGTAGATAGTGTGATGCGTCGCTTAGACAGACCGAAACCAAAATCGTCCAGCATAATTTCTATTGCAGGCACTACATTAGTAAGATTGAGTAGTGGCTCACCCATGCCCATCATAACCACATTGGTAATAGGACGTCGGTCGGTAATCCTGGCGACGCCGATAATTTTTGCCACTTGCCAAACCTGGCCGATAATTTCCGATACCCTGAGATTACGGTTAAAGCCCTGCTGCGCAGTAGAGCAGAAAGGGCATTGCAGCGCACAACCGACCTGAGAGGAAACGCATAAAGTAGCGCGATTGTTCTCGGGAATATAGACTGTCTCGACCTGCTGATCGCCTACCTTGATAGTCCATTTAATAGTGCCGTCGACAGAGCGTTTTTCCTCGGCGACTTCTGGTGCGCGGATTTCCGCCAATGCATTTAGCTTAGCACGCAAATGCTTGCTGATATTCGTCATCTGATCAAAATCATCACAGAAATAGTGATAAATCCATTTCATCACCTGATCGGCACGGAAAGCGTTTTCCCCTATAGACGCAAAAAGCTCTCGTAGCTGTTGGCGAGTCATATTAAGTAGGTTCAATTTCTGTTGAGCCGCAAGTGCAGAGGGAAAGGTCTTTCCCGACACAGGTGAAAGTTCAGACATTATTTTATTGCAGGTCTTATTGTTAACACATTATGGCATGAAGACTAAACACGGATTTCCATCTTAATTCGGGCGTACTCGATGCTGATTGAGCATAGAGAAACCTGGTTTACCATTGTACGACACGGATTAAAGAGTACGGCCGAAAAACATAAAACCAACCATGCTTGTCAAAGAACGGTTTGCCTGTATGTTCGAAATAAAATCATTCCGCAAGCTCACGTGTTAACTGAAGCATTTAGCACTCTCTACAGTCAACCCGGTGTTGTCAAAACGCTGAAAAACGTTACCGATGACATTATTAGCTACGTTGACTTAATAATGGCCAAATAATTTTGGCCGCGATAATCCATACTTACGCTAGCCGGTGTAAGTAGCACAAATTAGAGCATCCTGAAATGGCATCCAATAACTATAGCTCCTCCCTAAAGGGAATCCGTTAAGGGAATCCGTTTTTCAGATCTAAAATATTATAATCAAACCACTATTTACAAGAAAAATGGTGGAGCTAAGCGGGATTGAACCGCTGACCTCCTGTGTGCAAAACAGGCGCTCTCCCAGCTGAGCTATAGCCCCAAGTTGTTCACTTTACATATGCCGTCACTTCTCTACTCACGTTAATTACTTCATGCCTGTACAAGCTTGTACATGTAGTTCAACTTTGCTTGCAACATACAGCCACCTGTCGGTCGTACACAGTTCTCTTTACCCTTGGAGTTTGTTCTAATCACTTTCAGGTATCTACCCATAGCAGGTTTTTCTTACTTTTTACAATTATCAAATAATCTGTGTCGACACCTTACTTAAGGTACCACTGAGGCAAGGAGGTGATCCCATGTATTGCCACGAATTATAAAGAGACAATCGTTCTTCATGCATATGATACCCCTCTGCGATCCTCAGCTCAGAACTCAGTCTGCACATTTTACCGTTACACCTGCGAGATACCAATTTAAGAGTATCAAATACACTTTATACCAAGTGATGTCGGCACGAGGCAAACTGTAACCCATCTACTAGTTCGTCTTATCTGGGTTCATTCGACAAGATGAGGTCTGAAAGTTCCACTTCAGTATCTCGATATTAAGCAAGTATTAACTACCACCCAACAGTTATCTCTCTACTAGTTAGACCCCTCCATTCGTCCTCTGCCTGCCGAAACAAACATAAGTTGCTTCTTACCACAGTTTGATTTGCATATATTAGATCTGCCTCTAGAGTTTAATTTAAACCATCACTTTTCAAAATTTAATATTTAAGTGTGTTGATATACTCTTGTGAGTATCCATAAAAATTGTCTGACAAATTTTTAAAGAGCACCATGCAATTAGAATTCAATTAGCGAACGATGCGTCTATATGCTGTCCTTCACGTCATATAGGCCTCTTCACCAAAGCAAAAGGTCAGATATAGAAGTGAATTATAGATTGTTTTAGCCATGTATCAACTGATATTTTCATTGTTTATTTGCTAATTTTACACAAAAAATAACTTTATATATAGTTTGCACAAATTTATCAACACAAAGTTAAATCTAGTAAATATTGTGAAAACATTTTCTCTACAATTCAAGTAATTTCATTTGGGTCGAATGAGCACGACAAAACATTATACTGTTAATCAGTACGATCTGCATCGTTATTATTCTTATTTATCGTATCAAAGGTTATTTGCTATGCAATTACTATGACCTATTCGTCGCGCGCTTCTTAGCATTTCTGATAAAACCGATATTCTGATAAAGTCGCTATTTGAACGCGGTGTTGAGCTAATTACTACCAGTGGTACAGTTCGTTTTTTGACTGAAGCGGGTCTACCAGTTACCGCAGTGTTCGACTATACAGAATTTCCTAAATAATGGACTGGCGGATTAAAACACTGCATCCCAAAGTACATTGGCGGGATCCTGGTCGGCGTAATATCGATGACGCAATTATGAGCAAGTGTGACGCTGTCCCAATACCATTTTCTGCTACGGTGATACGTGCGAAATATACCCGAGAAAAAGGCGGTGGAAAACATTGATATCGGTGCTTGACAATAGTGCGTTCTGCCACTGAAAATTATAAAGATGTTGTTGTTGTAGTTGATAGCGCCGACTATTCCTCAATTGTCTCGGAAATGGATCGAGACAACGGGTCGATCTCACCTTGGAGATCCGTTTTACCTCGCTCTATTCAGGCGTTTGAATACATCGCTGTCTATGACGGTACGATTAAAAACTATTTTGGCAACCAGGTACCGGCCTATCATAATGATACAAAGCAACCTGCTAGCCGCCTATAATCGTGCCTACCAGACCGACCCGACGTCCACGTTTGGCGGAATTATTGCTTTCAACCGGCTACTGCTGGTACTGCTATCAGTCGTCAACTTATTGAGGTCATCATTACATCGACGATTAATGACGATGTTCTGACTGTACTAGTCAGCAAGCAAATATTCGGATACTAGCTTGTGCAATTTACAGAAGCCGTTACTTGAATTGGATTTCAAATGGGTTAACGACGACCTGTTAGTGCAAGATTGAGATGCCGGCATGGTAAGTCCGCAGGATTTGAGTGTGGTTAGCGAGTGCCAGCCGAGCGAATAAGAAATGCGCGATGCATTTTCCTGATGGAAAATAACTAAATTCGTCAAATCCAACGCTATTGTTTACGCTCGCGACCAACGTGCCGTTGGTATCGGCGACGGGCAAATAGCCGCGCTTATTCAGCAAAAATTGTTGAAATTAAGACGGTGGACGCAGGCGACAGTATTGATGCTACGGGGAGATAGGCGTACATTGCGTCATTCAGTCATGTGGATCGATTCGCGATAACGAAGTCATCACTACCGCCAATGAATATGAAATGAGCATGATCTTTGCCCATATGCACCATTTCCGTCATTAAACTAGAAGTTCTATGAAATATTTTAATTATCGGCAATGGTGGACGTTAGAAAGCCACAAAATCAACACTTACCGACAACGTCTATGTCTCGCCTGGAAATGCCAGTATCGCGTATCGCCAAAAAACGTCTGATTCTGCTGTCAGGAGCGAGCCTATAAGAGTCAGCTCTGTCACGGTGGATAAAGGTTATATAAACATAATGAGTAATTTAATCAAATATAAGGTGTAAAGCTGCTTTTATATTTTTTCTTTCTAAAAAAGAACAACGAATGTTTGTCTTTAATTCGTGATTAGATTTTATTATCTGTAATAAGACCTCATAAGAAAATGCACCTTGCCTTTGACACATACGGGACATCATTCACAATAATATTGACATCTGGTGCTGTTGAGTACAGTCTTTTCAGATTTATTTAATGAATTAACTGTATATTATTTGTTAGCTAATAGAATCTATGCACTATGAAAACATAGATAGCATTATGGCAAGATCGAGAGTGATCTTCACAAAAGTTCGATATTATTAAATGTGCTTCGTGAAACTAAGCAGTGGAAAGACAACTTAACTTTGCAAATTAGGATTGCCACCATTTTTGATGTCACGACTGAAACACTATAAGGTATTTGGTCGATGATAGAGAAACACCGTGCTACCAGAAAAACCAAATAAGTCTCTGATACATCAATACTGTACACAAAGTATGACTGAGGGCAATGCGAGCTCCTGACTTCACTGATAAAAGTTTGCGACATTATTGACTACTAACGGAGAAGCACCGATGGTTAATTGTTCCAGCGCAGGGCAGTTCGCTCAGTAGAGTAATTTAATTAATATGGCCAATTAACTTCGCAATATTACGTATTTTCGGAGTCGGGTAATAGTGCTTAAACGATAAAACTCGGTACTTCGGGATACCGCGGTAGTGTATGAAACATTATAGTTTTAACGAAGCTCATATTTTGACTATCGGTCAGATTATCGTCAATAATCAGCATTGGCAATGACCGGCCTGTTGGTATTGTGTGATAAATTTGATTTGGCATGCGTTAACGATCTGAACGACAATCGTCGTTGGCATTGACATAATGGCGGGTTTGAAGACTCCAAACTATTCTTTGTCTGCAGCGTGGCAATGACGTAGCAGAACACTGGTGTCAATCACTATGGTAAAAGCGCCGGTAGACTTCAAAGCGCCGGTAGACTTCATGTGGTTTGTGAATGGCCTGTACAACGATAATTTGAGCTTTGGCGGGAAAGAGAGTGACTTTCAACCTCTTAACAGGGTATCATCGATACTAGCCGTGGGAAACCACTGTTACCGGAAAAATTCCCAGCAGCATTATAATGAATTGACTTAGCGGTTTGGCCCCTCAGATATAGGCGCTAGCTAGCTACGCGTAAAAACGATTTTGTCTAAGTTCCCCCTGGACAGATTAGGGCCAGCTTCTTTGGAAGCGATACGATAACTGCGCACTTAACCACGGTGCCGGATAAGAAGTACACGTATTAATGAACTGACAGTGATCACGCAAAATGACTGGTTTGCGTCCTGACCTTCAAACACCGAAGAAGTATACAAATCTATTGTAAGCCTCCTTGAGGCAGGGCATCGCCGAAAAATCAAGAAAGAAGCCTGCGTCAGCGATATGCTGTGAATAGCGAGACTACTAGTAATCAACACCAAGAGAATTATAACCAGATGTGAAACATCTTCTCTTTGTTAACAAGAGTTCGCCATTTATTTAACAAAAAATAACTAATGCTTATTTTTAAACTCATGACGAAATCTTTTCTCGACACTTGCGGCATGACTAAAAAGATATCGTCTATTAAGAACAACAAACTTACATAACAATAATCTGTTCGACAGGATGCGATTGCTAAGCAAGTCAGCAACGGCATTCGCAATTAACTTGTCGGTAAGAGTCACTGTCTTTGCTGTCAAGCTTTTATGGAATAATTACACATCGGCGGCTGAGACAAGCTGAAAATAGAGGCAGCTTTACGTCTGCTTTGAGCATTGGGTTATGATTTATAATTTTATCCTTTTATTTTTAAAAATTACGTGATGTGATCTATCCTTGTTGTAGTAAAGATGATGGAGTAGGATATAATTATCCTTTGGCATAGGAGATGCGCTGTCCTCAAAAAAGGATAGTGCTCACTATTATTTTATTCTTCTGATTGCAGAAGCTACAGAAATCATTACACTGTTAAGAAATATAACCTTTTATATAATCGTTGTATGCCAGTTTATATGGCCTTATTGGATTTAAGCAGTTGTGTTGTAAAAATAGAGTTGAATTTACGGGGTCGAATTTATTTATTTAAGAGTGCACATCTATGAGTCTGACGCTAGTCAGTGGGAATTTACTTTCTGCAAATCATTTGCAGCATGAACATCTTTTTTCATTATTAGAGCAGATGAGCGCGTGGCGGCTGGATTATGCCGATCTCTATTTCCAATCAATTTATCATGAAGCCTGGGTAATCGAAGACGGTATTATTAAAGAAGGATTGTATAATATTGATCAGGGCGTGGGCGTGCGGGCGATTATCGGCGATAAAACTGGTTTTGCTTATGCCGACCAAATTACTCTCGCGGCTCTGAATCAGAGCGCAAAGGCCGCGCTTAGTATTGTCAACGAATCTGGCAGCGACTGGGTGCAAACTTTGGACGAGGTAACCTATCGCTCTCTGCACCTACAACTAGACCCGCTTAGCGGCCTGCCGCGAGAAGAGAAAATTTCGCTGCTGCATCGGGTAAATAAAGCAGCGCGAGATGCCGATGGACGCGTGCAGGAAGTCACGGCTAGTCTATCAGGGATTTATGAGCAGATTTTGGTTGCTGCAACGGACGGCACGCTGGCAGCAGATGTACGTCCACTGGTGCGTCTGTCCATTAGCGTGCAGGTGGCTCAGGACGGTAAACGCGAACGCGGCGCCAGCGGTGGCGGAGGCCGTTTTGGATACGATTTCTTTCTCGAAGACGTTGACGGCGAAGTACGGGCCGATATCTGGGCTCGAGAAGCTGTGAAGAGGGCTTTGGTGAATCTGTCCGCTGCTGCTGCCCCCGTCGGTGTCATGCCGGTGGTACTCGGGGCAGGTTGGCCGGGCGTGTTGTTGCACGAAGCAGTAGGACATGGCTTGGAGGGTGATTTCAACCGCCGAGGCAGCTCGGTATTCAGTGGAAAAATGAACAAGCGAGTGGCTTCTGAACTATGTACGGTGGTTGATGATGGCACACTCTCCGGCCGATGCGGTTCGTTGACGATCGATGATGAAGGTGTGCCGGGACAATATACAATCCTTATTGAAAATGGTTTACTGAAAGGATATATGCAGGATAAATTTAATGCTCGTCTGATGGGAGTTACGCCTACTGGTAACGGCCGGCGCGCATCTTATGCGTACTTGCCGATTCCGCGTATGACTAATACCTATATGTTGTCAGGCCAATCAACGCCGGAAGAAATTATCGCCAGCGTGGAACGGGGAATATACGCGCCCGATTTTGGCGGTGGACAAGTCGATATTGCTTCTGGAAAGTTCGTTTTCTCTACAGCGGAAGCCTATCTGATTGAGAATGGACGTGTTACCACACCGGTAAAGAGGGCGATGCTTATCGGTTCTGGCATTGAAGCGATGCAGCAGATTTCGATGGTAGGTAACGATTTGACGCTAGATAAAGGGATCGGTGTTTGCGATAAAGAGGGCCAAAGACTGCCGGTGGGTGTGGGTCAGCCGACGTTAAAACTTGATAAAATTACTGTTGGGGGGACTGCCTGAGTTCTATCAGTACCACAAGTCACTTTAACTTGCATAGCAAACTTCCCAAGCGTCGAATACCATCGACTTTATGTGTTATTGCAACCGGTAGTAATAGGCGGCCTGAGTACTCGCTATTATCAAGCTAGACGCCTTTTGCCCTGCCGAGTATGTCTTCCGCTGTTCTGACCGAAAGTTTAATCTGTTATCTTGTTGAAATCACCTCATCAAATAGTTAATGTGCACTTATAATTTAAGTAGAAATTGATCGCATAGATTGCGTAAATAAGCCGTGAACCACATCATCGCTGCGCTTTATCTTTTGCAAAAAGATACAGGATCAGCCATATAATGAATACCGCGTCAGCAATAAGTCAACGCATTATCGTCTGGAAATCGTTAGTAATAAAGTGGCTGATAGGTAATAGATACAGACCAAGTACTTCTCTATAAGATCAGTAGATGACTGTAGACTGCTATCAGCAAATCCAAATTACGATATTAAAAGAACCGGATGCGTACATTTTAAGTGTTGTCACTATAAGATTTCAGCCAATTGCATCTGAATGCTGCCCAGAAAAAGGACGCGTTTCGTACTTCATTTTCGCAAAGACATTTTATTAACATGGTGTATCGAACTTCTGATAATATTTACTTTAGGTTATTTAGACCAACGTAAAGAATATATACAAATACAGTAATTATTAATACTGTTGATCAAATTCAACATACTTTTACATGATCTAATACATGAATATTTATAAGGTCTTTTTGGAAGCAGCTATTTATTTTGAAAATGCACCTAGAGTAGTATTACTTGGATTTATGTACATGAAGCAGATATTTTCTCCCAATATCGAAAAGAGTACTAGCAATTAGCCTATGTGGTGCAATTAAATAATTGGCCAAAGCAGATGATCGATAACATAGAGCTGATCGTCACCCAGACTGATAGATATCGATAAAAGTAGTGCTTGGAATAGCAAATCGTTACTAATTAGCAGTTGTATCTGATGCTGCGTGCCATCGCGTTTAGCTTTATTAGCTACTTATCGGTCATTACGCAGTCAATTTGATTAATTAAAGATTTCATCTATTATTTCAGATGTGCGAAATCTACATATTTAAACTGAGCATCGAGTATCAGGAAAGAGTCATTTTTCGACGAATATGTTTGTGTGACCAGAGAAGTTAAGAGTGCATTTATCATGTTGATAATCATAGTCGCATAATACTTCATTCAATGTGCTGTTGTTATCGCGCTGCAGATCGCCACAGTTACTGCCGAGTATAATGTCGACAAGGATTGCACAGGTCTTTATTTATGTCGTTTATCAACTGGGTAATATCGGCATAACAGGTAAATTTATTTCCGAAGTAAACTGCAACTCATCGCGTACTAAATTGATAGCTTCTCTGTTGTTAACCTGCTTTCCACTGGTTATGACAGATCGGGGAGAGGCGCTAGACATGCGCACAAGCACTTACCGGATTAAATCAGTTTTAGCGCTCGTAATTCAATTTTCAGATAAGCGTAATAGATCGGCGCCGCTACTAATCCTTCCAGACCGAACGCTGCCTCCAAAATAAGCATTGTAAGCAGTAGCTCCCAAGATTTAGCATTGATACGGCTACCGACGATCTCGGCATTGAGGAAATACTCCAACTTATGGATCAAAATGAGGTACAGCACCATCACTCCACCTACACTTAAGGAGATGGAGAGCGCTGAAATGATAATCATGAGATTAGAAATAAGATTACCGACAATCGGCAGTAGGCCGAAGATAAAAGTGGCCACAATCAGCGTTTTACCTAACGGAAGATGAACGCCGAAAAGCGGAAACAGCACCAAAATCATCATCGACGTCAAAAGGGTATTGATCAGCGATATTTGAATTTGGGCAAAAACAATATTGCGAAACGCCTCAGAGAGATAATACAGGCGCTTTAGTAACTGCTGCGTAAAATAAGTGTTACGACCTGATGGGTTATTTAAAGACACTACCGCGCCGATAATAAGACCGATAAAAACGGTTATCAGTCCGTGCAGAAAAGAACGGCCCATATTTCGGATAATAATTAGATTAGACTCAACTAAAGTAAAAAGTTGATCTTTTAGTTCTTCTGCGTTTCCGGGAAAGAATGATGGAAGATAATCAGGTATTCGGTTCTTCACGTCGGAAAAAATACAGTTGATTTCGGTGGTAATATCAATACCGCGCTGGATGTCAGAGGTCAAGAAGCTTACCAGGCTCACGATACTCAGCGTCATTACAATAACTACAAATACAGCAATCAGCGTTACAACAACCAAACGTGCACGGACACTACCCACTAGACGTTCAAACCATGGAGTCAGGGAAATAATTACCTCATACCCTAGAAAGCCAGCGATAAAGCAGGGAAATAAATGTAGCGGTATTATCAGTATGATAAAAAGAAACATTAACAGGTAAGAGGTTGCTTTTAGCCATATCTCACTTACGCTCATTCTTCTTTCCTTTTATTACTAACAGATTTTTCGTTGTGTGAATAGCAAACAGCGTAGGTGATAATCATAGCACCAACAATTTCAACTGCAGTGTCATCGTTCCCATAAAGAGCAAGATAATCACTTACACTGCGTGTGGTTGTCACGCCGTTAGGTTTGGCTTTCGCCATTGCCGAAAGCGTTATAGAATTAATAGTCGGAGGAAAATCTTAGGCCGATAAGAACAATGATCAAATTGTTCACCGTGGCAACGGCCGTGTTGCAATGCGTTACAAAAAAGAAATCGAAGTAATGATTAAATCGGTAGACATTGTAGCTTAACCAGTAAACTGTCAGTTCCAGTCCAACGCAGAGAATCTGATAGACTAGTTCTACAAATAGCGTTTTCACCATTGTCTAGCATGCTAATAAAACAGACGAAATATATGGTAAAATCAACATAATTCGCTGTAATAGTCATGCAGCATCAGAAACTAAATGTTATACCGTATCTATGTTTGAAAACATTCCAGTTTATTTTACTATTACGGTGCTCAACCAGACATATATCAGACTATTTTCGATATAGTCATAAAAGTCTTTGAATAAAGGCATACTGCACAAGTATTAAGAGCGGTTTTCATGGGCTAACGAAAAACATTACTTACCTTCTTAGACACAACAAAAGTGGCTATACATTTTAAGTGTCGCTATTAAAAGATCTCGATTTTGTCTGGATTTTGCTAGAAAAGCCACACTTTGATTGGCAATTCCTCATTAAACGAGCCGAAAAACAAGACATAAAACCTGTAAAAAATATGGAAATTAATTTCCATGCTGTTTAATGCATTTAAAAAATTATGTTAAAGCAGATTGCTGGTAGCATATGATGATTTATATACGCAGCGCATGGAAAATTGCGCTTTTATATCTAAAAGTGCACAATAAACGAATTCTTTCTCATTTTTTTGAGAGCGAAAAACATGAACACTATAAAAATTACTGTTAATGAAACTTAACCTGATTAACTAAAGCCACAATAGTGGTATACTTTCGTAAGATATAACGCTATTTGGATAGCGCCCTTGCTTCCTGTCGGAAAACAAATAAGGCAGTATCGCGAAGGATAATAGATTGTTTATTGCGTTTTAAATCCTAGGCTATTTCTAGAATGGAACGTTTTTCTATACAGTACGTCCTGAATACGTCTTGACGGTGCCTAAATTGCCCATGCAATTCTTTAACTCGTTGCAAGACTGTCACTTTGTTTCTGTCGTACCGTATAAATTCCTAATCATGATCAAAGATTTAGCGGATTACTATAGTCAATAAAAGGTTAGCGCGAATTCAATAGCTCTTATAAACAAACGCTTGCCACGCTGTATAACCCATGCTGATCAACAGCGAAGGTCTTGCAGTGACCGACGAAACTTTTTTCAATTACAAAGACGCAGGCGTGGATATTGATACTGGCAACGCATTAGTAAACCGTATTAAAAGTGTTGTGAAGCAGACTACGCGTCCAGAAGCAATTTGGGTATCAGGCGGCTTCGGCGCCCTATGCGTTCTTCTAAAGAAGTATCACGAGCCGATTATAATGTCAAGCACAGATGGCGTCGGGACTAGACTGCGTCTATGGATTTAAAACGCCACGATACTATCGGTATTGCCTTGATGGTAATGTGTGTGAATGGCCTAGTGGTTCAGGGCACTGAACCACTATTTTCCCTTTATTATTATGCTACCGGCAAACTAGATATTGATACCGCTTTTGCGGTGATAACCGGTATCGCCGATGGCCGTAAACAGTCTGGCAGCGCGCTGGTCGGTGGAGAAACGGCAGAAATATCAGACATCATCGACAGGTGCAAATGCAAGCTGGCGATACCCTGCTGACCGTGGCCGCAAGTGGCCTGCACTCCAACGGTTACTCACTTGTACGTAAAGTTTTATCTTTCAGTAAGACTGACTCTGAACAAATGCAGATCAAAGGCAAATCGCTAGCGGACCGTTTGTTATTGCCGACGCGTATTACGTCAAAACGGTTTTATCTCCTATCACGCAGATTATAGTACATGCTATTGCATATTTGACTGATGGTGGCTTTTGGGAAAAATCCCAAAGTTATTCCGGCTGGTATCCAGGCAGTGATTCATGAAACAGCTGGCACAACTATTTTCCACTGGATACAGCTAGCCGGCAATATTAGCCACTATGAAACGTACCGTTACTTTTAATTGCGTTCTTGGCACGTGCCCTCGGATAGCGACGACAAAGCGCTAGCTACTATCTTGGCTGATCTTGGCAAAACTGCTTGTGCACTCGACTACATTCAGGTTGCTAACAAAAAGTATCAGGATAATTATTCGCTAATGAAACACTTAATTGCATTGATTACGGACGGTTATAAAGGCGCCGTCCTGATCGATAGTGATCCACCGGCAATTAGAGCATTCTTGTCGGTTTGATACATATTCTCCGCTACCTTTGTCAGGCAGGATATCAATTTCGCTATCGAGGCGGATCATACATCGGACCATCTTCGATCTAGCAATAAATGACTCTAAATGCAAAGATATTGTAGGAGTGTATAGCATTGAGCGTAATGCTGAAGTTATCGTCTGCTATAAGAGAGGCAAGCATTGCTCTGGTGCAGTAATCTTTAGTACTTGTTTTCAGGTATTTGCCCTCAGAGCCGAGGGCAAAACAAGCGACAAAATCAAAAGAGTTTTTTAGCCGTTTCCAGAATTTCGCTGCGGAAAGGGCGTTTCATATTTTCAATGGTATAGACGATATCGTGATGTACCAGTCGCTCATTTTGCACGCCGACACAACGGTCCCCGTAGCCTTGCAGCAGCAGCTCAATAGAATAGGCACCCATGCGAGAGGCTAAAATACGGTCGTAAGCTACCGGGCTGCCGCCGCGCTGAATGTGCCCAAGTACAGTGGCGCGAGTTTCTCGTCCCGTCTCATTTTCAATATACTGTGCTAACTCAGTAACATTACAGATGTGTTCGGTAATTGCGACAATGGCGTGTTTTTTCCCTTTAGCGATACCTGCTTTAATTTCGTAGACCAGGTCTTCCGGTTTGAATTTTACTTCAGGCAATATGATAAATTCACAGCCACCGGCAATAGCGGCTGACAGGGTCAAATCGCCACAATACCGGCCCATAACTTCGACAATAGAAATACGTTGATGTGATGTAGATGTATCACGCAGCCGGTCGATGGCCTCGATAACAGTTTCCAACGCGGTAAAGTAGCCAATAGTATAATCTGTGCCAGCCACGTCATTATCAATCGTGCCCGGCAGACCAATACAGGGAAACCCCATTTCGGTTAAACGCTTTGCGCCCATATAGGATCCATCACCGCCGATTACCACCAGCGCATCTAGATCACGCTTGGCTAAGTTTTCAATCGCGATAGCGCGAGTACCTTTCTCTCGAAATTCCGGAAAACGCGCAGAACCTAAAAAAGTGCCGCCGCGGTTAATCATATCTGAAACGCTATAACGGTCCAGTTTCGCAATACGATCCTGAAATAGGCCGAGGTATCCGTCATAAATTCCGTAGACTTCCAGGCCTTCAAAAAGTCCGGCCCGTACTACGCCCCGGATGGCTGCATTCATTCCTGGTGAATCACCGCCGCTTGTCAGTATACCAATTTTTTTAATCATGACCACCTCTGAACTTTAGGATACTGCTTGTAGAACATACGTATGTTTATTACTGCTTTTCCTACCCGGATGTCGGAGTCTATGAAGACAGAGCAGAGCGAACCGCTAAAGCTAAATTGATTCATGTCAGGCCACTTTCATTACTTACCTAATAAATACTTCGTCTGTAGATTTTATCATACTGTAAAATGTGCATGGTCGCTTCTGATTTAATGCAACTTTCATAGTTGCTCCTATAAAAAAACTTCGTTTTCCTTAATCGCTGATTGCGTTCTTGGGAATAAAGGTATTATATACATTTTGTATATATTACATTGAAAATGTTATACTGTCAGTGAAACCCTTAGACAACATTAACGTAATGGCACTATTATCTCCGAAACGTGTAGTGCCGATGTATTGCAATTAATTTTAAAAATCGGCCTAGTATGCTTTGTATATAGTGATACATACCTTAATTTTGAAAAACAAATAATTTTAGTCGTCATGACTTATATTTTCTAATCGTGGTGTATTAGAATACATCATACAATTATCATGGGTTATAAATCCTTCTATTTTTAATATGCACATGGCGAAGATCGATGTCGTTGTAGTGAAGGCAATGGCATACAATGTGATGTCATTCAGCATTGAAAACTCAACACTGCTTCTGCAGGCTGTATTTGGGTCAAACATACACTAGATTATCTTCGATATGGCAATGCATGGTTTCTAGACAAGGAGTTGATTGTAGATCATCTGCTGGGCAACCGAGGCTGTAAAAGTGATTAAATTTAATCAAGCCGGAGCACAGCGTAGATTGTTACTAAAATCCATAGTATCTATCTATTGCCGATATTATTTGCTTTCAAAAGTAGAAATAATGCATGGTAAGATCATTAATTCTAAAAAAACGAGCAATAGCTGCCCTAAAGTGGTCACGAACCATAAGCCGCACGCGGACTATGTCTCGGTCAACATGCCTCCGAGTCGGAGAAGTCGCTATGCTCATCTATTTTGATGGCTGCTATACATCGTTTATGTGCACAGGCGACGCTTTTGAGATTACCAATTCAGAAATGGTGAAAACGGTCAAGATTCTTGGTACTAGCAATTAATTAATGGTATTAATTAACATATGCTGCTCGGCAGGCTTAAGATATAATGCGACTGCAACAATTACGATAATCTTAAGTTCGCCTGTACCTGTCTGTACCTGCACCTGCCATTGGGCGTTAGCCCTTATATTCTGTAAGGGGAAAATAATAACTGGCGTAGCACGCCAAATGATATCGAAAAGGCGCGTGAGTATTTGGTGATCGTCAAGGCAAGTCTTATATAAGAAACTGGGTCGTATTATCAGTTTTACTACCCAAAATTTAGGTATCGCGTGGTAGGTCAGTACAGAATAATTCCTTATTATCGGATTGCCAAAATATCTGCCATTGCGCGTGATCCTCACGCGCTGCACCTTCCCAAGTTACGAAGACATTCAACGCCGCAATTAGTTGATCGTTATAAAACAGTAGTGGTGTGCGACTACGCCGCCATGGAGGGATGTGCAGTTCTTGCCAGATTTTTTTCAATGTTCGGCCTCGGCGCCTTCCTACAATATATAATTTACCATGCACGGGACTAAAACGCACCGACACTCGTTCACCAGGAAATGGTGCGCGCACAATAGTCAGCAACGTTGCTGTGCTACCAGTATTAACCTGGCGTCGATAGAGTTTGCCCAGACCAGATGGCAACACAAGATGTGCGCTTTCCCATGGCCAGGGAAAGACAGCCTTACTGTTTGTAAGCGGCGGGAAACACGGCACGATATAAAGATGATCGCGAAAGCGCCGAACAAGACAGCCGTCAAGTTTCAATTGTGCAACCGCATCGCGTCGACTGAGCGCGACTTCTTGCCATAGGCGAGATAATTGCGCCCTTGTAGGCATTTTTACGCCGAGACTCTTCAGCCAACGACGTAACAAGGCTGCTCGCTTGCTTCCGTGCATCGTGGTGAGCGCCGTCAAGCGTAACGACCCATCTGGTTCGATGAGACCGGCCAATGTTTCCGATAGCAGTTCATCGAGAAGCTGTTCTTGCTCGGCGCAAAGCTGCGCGCTGCGAGATAAAGCGTTAGCAAACTTCGGCCAGCGCTGCCGCAAAAGTGGCAAGATGCGCAGACGTAAAAAGTTTCGATCGAAACGCAGATCAGTATTGCTGTCATCCTTAATCCAGTGCAACTTGTCCGCCTTGGCATACGCCTCTAGCTCCCACCGACCAAAGCCCAGTAATGGGCGCACTAGACGATGTCCTAAATATGGCGCATCTGCCGCCATTGACGACAAACCGGCAGGCCCGCTACCGCGTTTCAACGCCAACAGCAACGTTTCTGCTTGATCGTCCTGATGTTGAGCGGTAATCAACACTTCATCCTGTGTCAGCGCCGCCGCTAGCGCCCCATAACGCGCGCTGCGCGCCGCCGCCTCAATGCCATCCGACGTAGCGTCAACAGTAACATGTATTGCAGTAAATGTGACATTAAGCCGATGACATTCCTGCGCACAATGCGCAGTCCATTCATCTGCGTGGCGGCTCAAGTTATGGTGGATATGTACAGCCCGCAGCGCCAGGACGTTATCACCACCTTGGAAGCCATCGCCATCGCGTAACGCAGCGAGGGCATTCAGCAATACCGTAGAATCTAGACCACCACTGAATGCCAGAAGCAAAGATCGGTAAGGCGCGACGCAGGCAACGACGCGACGGCGTAACATCTGCACTTGATTGGCGTCAGGTTCCATGTAGTCCTAGCTGGCATTGATCGAGCTTGGTAAAGTAAGTAAATTTGCGGATTGATTTACATCATCTTGCCAGCGACGCTAGCGAATCAATAAGCGCTGCAATGGCCGACCAAACAGTATTGTTGCGTCGGGAAGAGACATCAACAACTCTGCAAAGTTTTGCTACGCACATAATTGCTCGCGATAACAGCAATACAGCAACATCTAGTGTAGGCTAAGCATATGTTAAGGTTTTCGTTTTTATTTGGTTATTAACGTGACTAATGTTGTAGTTATTTCAGCGTTGATTTTACAATCTGTATGTTAATTTAAACGCGCTGTGTAGGCCAAACTTATCGCTGTCCCTACAGCTCTCTTCCTCTAATCATTTCTTACAATAACCGCATTCGGCATTGATCACTATTGCTCAATTGAGCACTGGAGATATCAGTTTAACATCCGGACAATATTGACAGATTATGATGCGAGTACGTCAATTTAAGAAATGCCACTCTATCTGATAAGTATATTTTTGTTTACCATATCGCTAGTTTACTCAAACAAGACTTTATGAACAAGCCATGTATCAGTTATATAAAAGGCTACATTAAATTTGTTTAACAGTGTTACCGCATGAATTAAAGACAGACACTGGTTGCTTTTTAAGCAAAAAATAAATGAAAATAAGTAGGCCTACACTTTAAATTTGATTTAAACACTCATCATACTGCTATAGTTTTGGTGTTATTTCTTTGTAGTGACACTGATAAAGTTTGATGTAACACGACATTATGCACTCAACACTACATCAGCAAGCTGTGTTTGATAACGTTCTAGCTGCATTATAGAATACCATATAAAGACCACCACCTGAATCAGATGCCTATATAATAACGATACGGCGCTGCCGTGTAGTAGCTCGAATATGTTCTATACATTCATTCTCTGTCCTTGCTTAAGCTATCAGTTATAACGCTCCGCACGAAGAAAAAGCCTTTTAAAATTCTAGGAGAATGTATCTTCACCGGTTTCTAAGTCGCAATTATTGTCTCGGCAATGTCAGCCTCATTACGCTAATTTCCGCAGTAAATATGTCTATGCAGTTTCAGCTTCCAAGGTGGAGATATTGTCCATTTTTCTTGGTTAGGCATGCGCATAAAAAAGCACTACAGGCGAGCAGAATGGTAGCCATCAACTTGCTGTTGAATAAAGTCTTTCGATACCAAAAAGACACTGGTAAGTTATTGCTGCGCTTATCTAGCACTATTCCGTTTCCTCACTAACGGTCTGACACAAACCCGCCGATTAGGTAGCCTAGCAAATGTTTCTGCTTAAGCAATCGACCTCCGGTCCACCTATAAAGGACCTTGGCTGATTTTTAGCGGTGGAGCTAAGCGGGATCGAACCGCCGACCTCTTGCATGCCATGCAAGCGCTCTACCAGCTGAGCTATAGCCCCGTACCACGATGTCGCTTCCGGTAAATGAGAAGCATGGTATAACCACCAATATACTCTGTCAACGCTAAATATACCATAGCCGGCAAATCAGGCTTGATCGGTGTTTCCTCTCGCTCGGCAGGCAATATAATCCAACGCCTGGATGATACGTGCTAAACAGCGCGATTTACCTATGGCATACGCGGTGATGTCAAGAGCAGGAGATTGGCTGACGCCGGTAATTGCAACGCGCAAGGGCATACCGATTTTATCTATACTAACCTGAAGTGCCTCGGTTGTTTGCTTAATAGCCGTATGTACTGCAGCAGGCGTCCATTCAGTGAGCGAAGCCAGATTAGCATGTACCGTCTCCAGAGCCGGAGCTGCTGCCTGGCATAAATACTTCTTGCTCACATTAGAATCGAATTCGCTAAAATCTTCGTAGAAATAGCGACAGCTAATCGCTATCTCTTTTAGCGTTTTGCAACGCTCACCTAGTAGCTTGACAAGCACCGCTAATTTCGGTCCAGTGCGAGTATCAATTCCCTGTTGCTTTATATGCCAGGCTAGATGTGTAGCAACATAACTGGCCGGTAGATGATTAATGTAATAATGATTCAGCCATAACAACTTTTTATTATTGAAAGCACTGGCGGACTTGTTCACCGCCTCAAGGCTAAAGAGCTGTTTCATCTCGTCGATGTTGAAAATTTCCTGATCACCGTGTGACCATCCTAGACGAACCAAATAGTTCAGCAGCGCTTCCGGTAAAAACCCCTCATCGCGGTACTGCATAATCCCTACCGCACCGTGGCGTTTGGACAGTTTTTTGCCATCATCGCCTAAGATAGTTGAAACATGAGCATAAGCCGGCACTGGTGCTCCAAGCGCCTTAAGGATATTAATTTGGCGCGGCGTGTTACTGATATGGTCTTCCCCACGGATAACGTGAGTTATTGCCATATCAAAATCGTCAATCACCACGCAGAAATTGTAGGTAGGGGACCCATCGATTCGGCGGATAATGAGATCATCCAGTTCCTGATTGCTAAATTTAATAGGCCCACGGATTAAATCATTAAACATCACCGAGCCATTCTGCGGGTTGCGAAAACGTACTACGCAGGATTTATCGTCGACGTGATATGCATGGCTATCGCGGCAGCGGCCGTCGTAGCGCGGTTTTTCGTCCCTGGCTATCTGCTCTTTACGCAACGTTTCTAGCCGTTTTTTGGAGCAATAGCAGCGATAAGCTGTTCCATTAGACAGCATATCATCAATAACTGCGTTATAGCGGACGAAACGTTTCGTCTGGAAGTATGGACCTTCGTCCCAATCCAGGTTGAGCCAATTCATACTATCTATAATGGCATCAACCGCCGGTTGCGTAGAACGATCAAGATCGGTATCTTCTATGCGCAGTACAAATCTTCCTCTAAAATGGCGGGCAAATAACCACGAGTAGAGCGCGGTACGCGCTCCACCGACATGTAAATAGCCGGTTGGGCTTGGCGCGAAACGAGTTTTAATTTTCATTACCTGCATTGTCTCTATTATGCAAGGCGAACAAGTCCTCGCCCATAACAAAGTGAGTAAATAGTCTACCGCTTGGGAGCGTATTTTCAATACCCGTCCACATCCGGTAGGTTTTTGTTCAGGAAAGATCACCAAGATGACTCAATTTAATACGAATACATAAAATTCGAGGGGGAAAATCGTTGACTCATTTCTGTGGTTCCTTATAATGTAACTTCATACAGCAGGGGTGATTAGCTCAGCTGGGAGAGCACCTCCCTTACAAGGAGGGGGTCGGCGGTTCGATCCCGTCATCACCCATCGTTCTAATATTTTTTGAAAGTGGGTCGTTAGCTCAGTTGGTAGAGCAGTTGACTTTTAATCAATTGGTCGTAGGTTCAAATCCTGCACGACCCATCCTTTTTATTTTTGTCTTCATTATTAATGATTTGTCGCTACGTAACTACCTCGATACTGTCAGCATTGCTATTGTTATGTGCTGTGCATTTAGATTTATTGAGGAATTAAACGATTGTCTAATTATTCTTAATGAGACGCGGTAGGTGCAGGCTAGCTAATATTGGTAAACAGGCACTGCATTAGTATTATAGAATGATCATTGGGCTCTATTACAAAACGTTATCTAGACATAACTGACACTGAGGCTTGATCTGGCACAGCCGCGCTAGCGGCGGTCATCAAACAATGCTTGAGATATCAGCTTATTATTGATACGATCTAGTAACATGTATATCTTTTATTCGCGCTAGATAATATCATTATACCTTTTCGTTTATCTTTGTCCACGGTGCCGATAATTAACAATTTTAATCAAAAAATAACGATAAATTCTCCATATAGGATGGGTTTCTCTATAGACCTGGTTGGTAGCATCATTTACAATCCACGCTACTTGGCCCCTTAGCTCAGTGGTTAGAGCAGGCGACTCATAATTGCTTGGTCGCTGGTTCAAGTCCAGCAGGGGCCACTATAGTTCATGCCGCATTAGTAGTTGTTGTCATGATTATACAGTATCCCTGCATCCAGACGATTCTCTGGTATAGAGAATACTAAGTTGATCGCTTCGATAACAAAATGAGTATAGAAGATGCAGCAAGGATGATAAATTAATAAATTTAAGTCACTATCGATAATATAAGCCAGCAGTTGCTGCAATAAAGAACGCGGCTATTTTCAACAGTTAAGATGAAAATGGATTAGCATTTTATTGGGACCTGTAAACAGTATCATTTACCTCGCTATCCTTAGCCTTCTGTGCCGAAGTGGCGAAATAGGTAGACGCAGTTGATTCAAAATCAACCGCCTTGTGGTGTGCCGGTTCGAGTCCGGCCTTCGGCATCATCCGAACATCAATAGATGTTAATAAATATTTACAGAAATCTGCAATAAGCACTTCGTCATGTGATTTGCCATTTAAACCAACTTAACTTTTAAATGACTAAAGCATGGCTAGTTTATACGGTTTTATTAAAATCAACGGATAAGCGGTATTACTTATAATTTACATACTCGCATTGAACATCTTAGACTGGTTTGCTATTTCTTCTTCCCCCTTGCCAACCATTAATTATTTTAAACTCGGAGACCGTTTGACGCTATTCTCCTATAAGATTTTCAGAACGCTATTAGCGCCTTCAACCTGTTTGACATAAAGTGTAATCTATAGCGGTATGCGGTATAGCGTGAGCTGCTCGATTACTGTACCGTGCAGCTAAGAAAGTTAGTAAAGTTAGGTCGTCAATATTACAAGCTAGAAGAGTTTTAATGCTTATGGATTAAAGTAAACATAACCCAGTCAAAAAAACAAAAAAAGTGAATTCTACATGACAGTCAGACAAAACACTTAGGTAAACTGATAGGGTAAGGTGTTCCTTCATAAAGCACGGAGGATGGCTGATGTTGCGGCGATTTTTGAGCATTGCGGAATCTTCTAACAGCTGCGTCCTTTGTATTTATTCTAAGGTATTAATATAGAACAAAACCGTTCGGTAACGTTCTATACTTGCGTATAGCAATAATTTTCATTCTGTTGCATCAGAACAGCTGCAACCAGTAGACCGAGGCGAAAGCACTTCATGAAAATTAAGATAATCTGATGTTTTCATTTTATACGAATCATTAAGTCATTTTCGACGCGAAATTACAACCACAGAACTCACCAGTCCTATCGTCAGAAGTGCTAACGGCAGCAGCATTAAACATAACATCACTTCTTCTTCATAATGCTGAAAGACAGGCGTTTTTCCAAGGATGAACCCAATCAGCGTCAAGATAAAAACCCAAAGGAAAGCACTGATCCAATTGAAAAATTGAAAATACGTACTGCTCAGGCCAGATAAGCCTGCAATGGTCGGTAGTAGGGTGCGCACAAATGCGATAAAGCGACCGATCAGCAAAGCTGAAAACCCATGACGATAAAACATTTGGCGCGCCCGTTGATGATAACGGGCTGGCAAATGGATCAACCAGCTTTTTACTACCCGGTTGTTTTCCAGCCATTTCCCCTGTAGATAACTTACCCAACTGCCCAGGCTAGCGGCGACAGTAAGAAGTACTAAAACAAAAGGAAAATGCAGCGTCTCCTTAGCACTCAGCACACCGAGTAATATAAGTAAACTATCTCCGGGTAAAAAAGCAGCGGGCAAAAGGCCGTTTTCCAAAAAAAGGATGACAAACACTAGAAAATAAATAGCCCAAATCAAACTTGGATCTGAAAGTGTTTTAAAATCTTGCTGCCAGAGGGCGTGCAACAGTGCCTTAAAAATATCCATCTTGTATTCTCAACCAATGACGGCACGCTTCTTTTTCTGAGCCGGAGAAATCTTTCCTGCATTTGAAGCAGGAGATAAACTGCCCATAATGCGAAGGTTGGGGAAAAGTGTCATATACCCGTCCAATGGTCTTGTTATGCATCTTTTTTTTAAAACAAATTGGAAAATTCATTTTGTTAGCACATTTCTGCTTGCGGCTTGGGAAGAATCAAACCCTTGTTTCTTGGTAAAAGAATATCAAGGATGATAATATTGCAGTGATAGTGATAACGCGCTACACCTATAAGATATATTGTAAAACACCTCAACATTCTCTCTGTCGAAACGTTTCATCAGGCATACATTAGAATATCGTAAATTACACAATACGCTGAGAAATTGTTTTTTGAACAGCAAAGATGCTCATGTTTCATTACTAATATATAGTCTTTTTATTGTAGGACTTAACCAGTCACGCAAAATCATTTGCTTTATAGAATTAGAATTCATGCATATTCTCGATACCTTGCACAATCTTTTTCACTAAAGCAAGATTTTTTTCTAAAAAATAATGATTTCTTTTAGAAGCTGTCGTCACAAGTTAAAAATAAAAAAGGGAAATTAAAACGAATCAGCTTATCAATCGATCCCTATTTAGAAACGACAGAAAACGTTGACCGCGCGCTGCGCGTTGGTGGTCCTGCGCTTCTGTTTGAAAATCAGAAAGGGCGCACTATGCCGATACTCTACAATCTGTTTGGTATTTCCGAACGGGTAGCGCTTAGTATGTGTCAAGATAGTATTAATACTTTAAGTAATGTAAGCAAATTCCTGACTTTTAAAAATGCCAGAACCACGCAAAAGTTTTTGCGATTTGCTGGATCAGGCTCCTCAATATTGCCAGATACTGCATACTAACAAAACGACTGCATTTTTCGCTTTGTCAAAGAGCAAATCTGACAAGGCGAAATGTGCGTATTATTGTCATGCACTGTTCCGTACCGCTTATCACCTGTTGGTTTACGATCACTCAAGAGCTAAATAAGGAACGGTAAAATCTTGGTATCTATCACAAGAAGGTGTTAAGAAAAAAATAAAATGATTATGCGCTGGCTTTTACAGCGCGGCGGTACTTGGATTTTCAAGAATGAACGTAGTAAGATACTGGTCAGTACTTGCCTGTCGCGGTTGCACTCAATGCCGATCCGGCAACAATCTTAGTCGCAGTAACGCCGATACTTGACACGTTCTCAGAACATGCTTTCGCATGCCTATTAAGCAGCAGAAACACCGAAGTAGCAAAATGCATATTTTGCGATTTGGACGTGCCGGCTAGCGCCGAAATCGTTCTAGAAGGTTACTTGGAAGCGAGCGGAACAGCGATAGAAAGATAGTATGGCGATTATGCGGGTTGCTACAATGAAACCGATATCTTCCTAGCTCCATATTACACATCGTCGTAATGCGCTATACCGTTAAACCTATACGGGTCTTCCGCCAGATGAACCGGCGGTAATAAGCGCAGCGTTTAATGAAGTCTTTATTTTAATTTTGCAAAAACAGCTTCCTGAAATCGTGAGGAAAGGTGGTCCTATCGACTGGCGGTAATAACTATTAAAAGTAACATGCCGGTTAGGCCAGGCGGGTAATGATGGAATTTGGTCTATTTCAATTCATGTATATCAAATTCATTATTGTGTGCGATCATGATATTAACGCCGTAATTGGAAAGACGCGATTTTGGCGGTGACCACCCGAATAGGGCCCTGCACGCGATACCGTCTTGATAGAGAATGTACTAATAGATTATTTGATTTTGCTTCCCAGACTTCCGGACTGGGCTCAAAATGAGCATGGATTCGGCAAATAAATGGCTGGGAGAAACGGGGTAGCTGTCCCAGAACAAGTATCCATCTTAGAGAATAATCAAAAGTTATAATATATACGACACTCATCATAATTGCGTGCAGTCATAGTTTGCACAGAAAAACTTACGGGGAACCCAGAAGGGGAGCATTCCACAGGTGAAGGTAATGATTTTAACTTAGTCTTTTTGAGAAGAGATGTTTTAAATAACCCAGCCAAAATGCCGTTGCAGTGAAACAAGATTTAAAGGCGAGGGTTGTCTATTCTGTTAATTAATGTCTGCAGTGTTTCTGTACAAATCAGGATGCCTTTTCGATATTCGATAAGGCAGTAGAAATCATTATTGAACGACGAATTATTGGTTCCAATTGCGTCTAATAAGCCCATTGCACAATGTCGTGGTTGAAACATCAGCATAGGTCTTGCACTTACCATCCCTCCTCCGGAGGAGGACGGGTAATAGTGCTTCAAACTGGATCGTCGGCAATCTTGATGCCGATTTTGCTAACTTGATGTTCGTCTTTTTCCGCGATACTCCATACAACACCTTCCGCCACGATATTATCGCCGACTACTGGTTCTCCACCTCCGAGCAAGGTCATAACAAATTGCCCAAGGGTCAGTTCACTATCCACTTCGCCGGCAAATTCCAGACCATAAATAGATGAAACATCGCGCAAGCGTGCACTGGCTTCTAGAATAAAATCCCCGAAGAAACGCTGATCTAGTGCAACGGGCGGTGATTGACTGAATAGTCTGCCAAGTACTGGGAGATCCCGCTCCCGTCCGATGACGCAAAGCACATCCCCTGCACGTAGCCTGGTATGAGCGGTCGGGTGCAACAATACGTTATCGCGAAATAAAGCGGCAATACGCGTATGAGGAGACATTGTCAGATCGCGTAGCGCTGCGCCTACACACCAATTTTCCTCTCCCAATTGATATATAAACTGCTCCCAGGGATTTTCCGGATGAATATCCATTCCCACACGGGCAATTGGTGACGCGGTCGGAGGTATAACCACTTTCGCTAGCCTAGCGGCAAAGGCGAGTGAAGTGCCCTGTAAAAGTAAAGAAATGAGAACAATAAAAAAGGCGACATTAAAATACAAACGTGCATTCTCCAGGCCTGCCATCATTGGGAATACCGCTAAAATAATCGGTACTGCTCCGCGTAGACCAACCCAGGAAAGAAAAATTCTCTCACGGGTAGTGTAGTTACGAAACGGCAGTAAACCGACAAAAATAGATAGAGGGCGAGCGATGAACATTAGCCATAGGGATAAAATAAGCGCCGGAATAGCAATTATCCACAAATCACTTGGCGTCACAAGGAGACCCAACACTAGAAACATGCAAATTTGACTGAGCCAAGCCATACCGTCAAAAGTTTGTAAAATACCATATCGGTTGCGTATCGGTCGATTGCCTAGCACAAAACCACACAAATAGACAGCCAAGATTCCGCTACCTTCTAGCGCAGTGGTTAGGGCGAAAATCATGATACCGCCACTAACCGCAAGCAAGGGATACAAGGCATTGGTTAATGTAATTCGGTTAATGATTTGCTGCAACAGCCAACCGCCGCATAAGCCTATGATCACGCCAAGACCGAACTCGCGGATAAGATGTATTAAAAACAGCCAGTCAAGGTGGGTCTGTCCGTTTTGAATCATTGCGATAAGCGTTATTGTTAGAAACACTGCCATAGGATCATTACTACCTGATTCAATTTCAAGCGTGGATGTCACGCGTTCGTTCAATCCTTTGTTTCCTAACAGGGAGAACACTGCTGCAGCATCGGTAGAACCTACAATAGCGCCGATAAGCATACCTTCAATTTTATCCAGTCCGAAAAGCCAAGCAGCGGCTATACCGGTTAGACCAGCGGTGACAATGACCCCTATCGTTGCAAGAGACAGCGATGGCCAGAGTGCAACGCGAAAGGCAGCGTCTCGCGTACGCATACCGCCATCCAATAAGATTACCGCTAGCGCCAAGTTGCTGATAAGATAGGCTATAGGATAATTATCAAATGCAATGCCACCCAATCCATCAATTCCCGCTAACATGCCAATAGCTAGAAAAATTAATAGAATAGGGATGCCAAGACGTGAGGAAAAGGCGCTGAGTAAGATACCCCCCCCCACCAATATTGAACCTATAATAAACAAATTTATAATGGCGCTGCTGTCCAAACGCGGTCTCCTTTTTATGTTCTATTTTATAACTTGCTTTTTTAGGCTATCTTGCAAAGGCGTTATGATCCGAAATTCCTATCACAATTGCCTGGCTGAAAGCGTCGGAACCTTTACCTAAAAAGAGAAGGAAGTTTATTATACTGCTCTGACGAGTCGTCTGTCAGAACCCGCGACGAGAGTGTGAGCAGCGGCAGTCTTAGTTTGGTAAATCCCTGGCTGGTACTTGATTAAAGTACCCCTTTTGCTTACAACAAAAAAGCCGTTTTTAGTATTAATCTGTTTTAAGGCGTTCAATCCCTTTTTATCGGAACGTGCTTAAAATGGCTTTTACTACTGAAAGATACTTGGTTGTCGCCTGACACCACACTGCGCTTACAGGCATGGAGAACACTGTAATAACCTGCACTTCAGCTAAGATATCATGGTTTTGATTATATTTTGTCCACTTCAGTTGCATTACTCGTATCTCTCTCCGTTGATGCGTTAGTACCACAGCCAATATTGGCGGGAAGCAAGGCGCTGTACTATTTCTAATAACACGAAAGCGTATGCAAGCATGATGTATGCACGATCGCATTGTAAAGGTAGTTATGAATACATTTTCATTCTAACAAAATTACGATAAATCGCAGGAAAACGTCAACTGTATCCGCCAGTTTGTGCTGAGCGATATAGTAAAATAAGACGTGCCGTATCTCGGATTATCTGGTCGGGTGAATACAGGCTGACGGTGTGCAGAAATGTGACTGTCAGAGGAAGAGTTGTTATAGAGTATATAGCGTATGGAGTTAATATGACTAGGATAGAAAAAGTTACTTGTTTTTATTAATCGTGCTTGCAAGCTTTCTTATTCGCGCTACAAGGCTTAGTTTATTCTATATAACTATAATAATACTGTATTAACAGCATCAAACAATTAGCCAACAAATCATTGCATAGAAATAAATTACTATCCGACGTCTGGGTGCATATCGCTTCTTGCATGACTTCTTCGTTGAGTTTCAGTACGATGAAACAATCGTCTCCAGGAATAAAAGCGCTTAGCTAGAGCCTCTTCTTACATCGGATATAGAGATCATACCTATATTAGCAGATGAAATTTAACAATAAATAAAGCAGCGTTTCTTTCTTGAGCGGCTTTGTTTATGAAGTCGCAGTCTATCTGGTAGAACCCTATCGCCTGGTTTGGCGGTTTCATTTGACATGCTTACCAAATTACCTTGTCATGCATCAATCTAATTTTGGAAACAATATAGTTTGTAAGTTAAATTTTTGATGTTAATATATAATTTTAAATTATATAGATTTATCCGCTAAGTATATGTTGCTTCGTTAATAAGTCCAAAACCCGTTATAAACGAACCATGCATCAGTTCAATACTATCAAAAACTCGTTTCGTATGCAATTGTTGCCAGCAAGACTTGTCCTTATTACATCACAGAAGATAATGGCTGCAACATTAAGCTTTATGCTATCTGCAATTGATTTTTGGATAAAAACTCTAGTCCTCGTGCAGAGAATCTCTACATCTAAATTTATTTATTTAACGAGGATATGTATTTATATACACTGAGGGAAATCTAATAGCTAATACAACTTTTGATTATCTTAAGATCATGTTTTGTGCACACTGGATAATGGCGTAATCGTTCGAAGCCGTCGTGTTTGGTGCAACCGATACGGGTATACCAATTCGTAATCGTTGGTTTCATTAGTCATAAAAAGAATCTATGATCAGCAAGTAGCTGTATTATATCCGTCGTCCCTATATCTATAGGTAATATTACTAAAATGTATAAGCGCCGTTTCTAAGAAACATCGCCGGTCAACAATTCAACGCAATGCTTATCAACGGTGAGGGGTAGTTTGAGATATCTTGGTAGTGCTTAGTATTGGCGAAGTAATATGCCTATCAGATATTACCCCCTCAACAAGCGTTTGAAGTAACGCATTATTTTTCTTTGTTAAAGGAATAAAGTAATTCTTCTTATATGCAGTGTACTACAACATGCTCGTATGCATATTACCTTGAAGGCTAACTGGCGTATCCGATAAGCGAGAATGGCGAAGAACGGCATATTTAAACATTCGTCGACAGTGCGTATCAGGGTCAGCGGATATCTTTGTAAAGTGAAGACGCACAGCCTATATCCCTATATAGCTTATATTGAGGTGATTTGATCTAGCATTTACGTACTGTCGGCGTTCCTAATAAGATATCAACGTTGCAGGCTAACTCCATTCAGGTCGATTGTCTAGACTAATATGCGGAATCTGAAGAGTTTTACCGACAGATCACGGGTGGTTTCATGATCAGGAACTGAGCTACTTGGTGTGCTGTCTTTAAACGGCAGGTGAGTGGATAGAACGAAATGAACAAAGTCAGCGCTTGAATGAACGTACAGTTGTCAAAGTTTTAAAGCGCTTCAATAATTAATTGATGGCTTGCAATTGTTAAGTATATTTTCTCATAGTGTGGTAGAGTTAGCCATTCGTTATAAACGTATACAATAAAATCAGCTTGTTTTTAAGTATTGCTACAAGGATAGATAGCAATACTCCTGTGGAGTAAAACATGAGCGATAAGATTCTCTATCTTAGTGACGATAGCTTTCAAAAGAATATAATAGAGGCTAAGGGACTATTTCTAGTCGATTTCTGGGCAGAATGGTGTGGTCCATGTAAAAGGATTGCGCCTATTCTTACAGAAATCGCTGATGAATTTGACGGCAGAATAATCATCGCTAAATTGAATACAGAAGAGAATCCAGCTACTACGATAAAGTATGGCATCCGCGGTATTCCAGCCTTGTTATTGTTCCGCGATGGTGAAGCGGTAGCCACTAAAGTTGGCGCCTTATCTAAAGGACAGTTAAAGGAGTTTCTTAACGCAAATCTGTAAGCAGTATTGCGAATCTTTTTCTGACGCTGGCGTTCAGAAATATTGCTCGTATTGAGAGCTAGACGCTTATCAAGAATCATGCTAAATTTGCACCTACTGCATTGTGATCTCGCTCGTAGTTTGAATCTGAGCTTTGTTCTTGCGGTAAGAAAATACCGAATGTGACCATCGAAGTATCAAGTGGCAAAATTTAAATTAATTTGTTGTTTGTGTCGTAACTCAGATTTATTACTTTTATACTTTAAAAAGTATATGACGAAATTGGTGTTGTGTATCTTTATTGTAGATGGTTTTAAATATAATGGTCATACGCATTGATAGGTCAATGCTACATCGTTAAGTCGTTTAACGAGACATGTACCAGATTATCATCGATATGATAATGAATAGTTTTAGATGTATTTAAAGTAGCCTTATGTTATTTAGTGTATTTTAAAAATTACTTCAAACAGGTTCCTGGCAGAGTAAACAATTGCCCATTATATACATAATAATAGCCTGTTTAACAATTTGACGATGATAGCAACAAGAAAATAAGCCCTTTCTCATATTTTAGAGCGAAAGTGTACAGACGCTACAAGAAATCATTAACACTTAATCATGTAGTAAGCACAAATAAATTCGGCAATATAGAGGCTATTGTTACAAACAGTACCAAGAATAAGTATGTTTATGGTTAAAATTTACTCAGGACATGCCAGTATCATGAGTGATTTGATCAAATCTCAGGCATACGGAGCTATCTTTGCCATTTTTTTTGCCTAAAAACAGCCAATCCTTGTCTTTAACTTATGACAACAGCTCTTAAAGAGATATAAGTTGAATTGACGTACCACATCAAGTGTCTTGATCATAAAACTAACGATACATGATAAGATCATGAGATGGAATATGACTATAAACCATTATCATCAAATCTAAGTCACGACTCATTGTTCAGCATTATTAATCTTAGTCTTCTTATTATTCATATTGCATAAGTCGCTGTTTCTCAGCCTAAGCGGTATTCAATGCTATAGACAGGCACGATTTTACGCTGCCATACCATCCACACAGTTCGAGATATATCCCGAGTTTAAGAAACTATCATTATGAACCTTACCGCATTAAAAAATACGCCGGTTTCAGAACTTGTAATCCTCGGCGAGGATATGGGGCTAGAAAACCTGGCCCGCATGCGTAAACAAGACATTATCTTTGCTATCCTCAAGCAGCATGCTAAGAGTGGCGAAGATATCTTCGGCGATGGTGTGCTGGAAATTTTGCAGGACGGATTTGGTTTTCTCCGTTCCAGCGACAGCTCCTACCTTGCAGGCCCAGATGATATCTATGTTTCTCCTAGCCAGATCAGACGCTTCAACCTACGCACCGGTGACACCATTTCAGGGAAGATTCGCCCACCAAAAGAAGGAGAGCGTTACTTTGCGCTACTAAAAGTGAACGAAGTTAACTATGATAAGCCGGAAAATGCACGCAACAAGATTTTATTTGAAAACCTAACGCCACTGCATGCTAATTCACGTTTGCGCATGGAACGCGGCAACGGCTCCACAGAAGATCTGACCGCGCGTGTTTTAGATCTAGCTTCACCTATAGGCCTTGGCCAGCGTGGGTTAATTGTGGCGCCGCCGAAAGCTGGTAAGACCATGCTGCTTCAGAATATTGCTCAAAGCATCGCTTATAACCATCTTGACTGTGTCTTAATGGTTCTGTTGATTGACGAACGTCCGGAAGAAGTAACCGAAATGCAGCGTTTGGTAAAAGGTGAAGTGATCGCTTCAACCTTTGACGAGCCGGCATCTCGCCATGTTCAGGTCGCCGAAATGGTGATTGAAAAAGCTAAACGTCTGGTTGAACATAAGAAAGACGTTATTGTCCTGCTAGATTCTATTACTCGTCTGGCGCGTGCTTATAACACTATAGTGCCTGCTTCTGGCAAGGTATTGACTGGTGGTGTGGACGCTAATGCCTTACATCGCCCTAAGCGTTTTTTCGGTGCAGCGCGCAATGTGGAAGAAGGTGGAAGCCTAACCATCATCGCTACCGCGCTTATCGATACTGGCTCTAAAATGGACGAAGTAATTTACGAAGAGTTTAAGGGAACGGGCAATATGGAACTGCACCTATCGCGTAAAATCGCCGAGAAACGCGTTTTCCCAGCGATTGATTACAATCGTTCGGGGACTCGTAAAGAAGAATTGCTCACCATTCAAGAAGAGCTACAGAAAATGTGGATCCTGCGAAAAATTATTCATCCAATGAGTGAAATCGACGCAATGGAATTCTTAATAAATAAGTTAGCGATGACAAAAACTAATGAAGAATTTTTCGTTATGATGAAACGTTCGTAAGTCACAAAACTCGTGTAACGCCACGTGAAAAGTGGCGTTTTCGTTTCTACACTTAATGGCTATTGTTACGAGTCAAAGACAGACATTGGAAAATAGGAAAAATTAATTTTGTTGGCACATTTTTAATACGACATTTCTGATCGCTATTTGGATTCATCAAAAACCCTCGCTGTTTATTAGAAAAGCAAATGCGACGGCGTCGAGAAGGACATTGTTTTAATGCAGTATCTTAGAGTTTAACAAGAGGCTCTCTCCACAGAATTTGAGACTTGGTGACCGTTGCTAAGAGCATTCCGTTTTAGCTTGTTTCGTTGAAATAAAAGCTAATCCTTATTGTTATATCGGACAGGGGCAGGTGACGCACTCTCAACAAGATGGCAATTTTCCATGGCACTTTATAGTAAGTGTCCATAAAGTTTATGACTGCCTTTACAAGCATTCTTCTGGAGTTACACACATTCACTGTTACATCTAGAATTCTTTCTTCTTGTCTCTCTAGAAATTTCTAACCCAGAGTTTTCTGGTTAAACTCGGAAGCTGTAGGACTTGACAAACCGTTTACAAGCAGAAAACTACCACCTGCTTTGAAGTTGAAAATATTTTCAAATAAAAACCTTTTTTACATATGAGGCTTAGTTATATCAGGTCTTCCTTTATTATGCATATTCCTCACTACTACCTTCAGTAGGTACCTGAATCTTGTTTCAACTTCAGTGTAGTTAGTCATTGTCCTCAGCCCAGTTGGAGATCGTGGCTAGAATATGAGGCAACATACTTATGTTGCGGAAACCAGGATAATTTTCCTAGCTTGCTGCTGTAAAATTTACTGTCTGGCGACAATATTATCGTTCTGTACATCCAGTCTGATAGGTTTAGCTGGTAATAGCTGACCGGACAAGATCTGCTGCGATAACGGGTTTTCGATCTTTTGCTGAATAGCGCGTTTCAGCGGGCGTGCCCCATAAATGGGGTCGAAGCCAAATTTGCTTATTAGCGCCAAAGCCTCGTCGCTGATAGTCATAATATAACCTCGTTCCTCCAACCGCTGATACAGACGTTGCAATTGGATCTGAACAATCTCGGCAATATATTCCCTGCTTAGCGGATGAAACACGACAACTTCATCCACACGGTTAATAAACTCCGGCCGAAAATGATGACTAACTGTATTAAGTACCAAATCCTTCATTTCCTGATAGTTTATCTGGCCGAAGCGTTCTTGGATAATATCCGATCCTAAGTTAGAGGTCATTATGACAACGGTATTACGAAAATCCACGGTGCGACCTTGGCCGTCTGTCAATCGGCCGTCATCTAATACCTGTAGAAGAATATTGAAAATATCGGGATGTGCCTTTTCGATCTCATCTAACAAAATGACTGAATAAGGACGGCGGCGCACCGCCTCAGTTAAATATCCTCCTTCTTCATAACCGACATACCCAGGAGGGGCGCCAAGCAACCGAGATATTGAATGTTTTTCCATGAATTCCGACATATCGATACGCACCATATTCTGGTCGCTATCAAACAAGAACATGGCTAATGCTTTGCACAATTCTGTTTTACCTACCCCGGTCGGTCCCAAAAACATGAAGGACCCAATAGGTCGGTTAGGATCCGCTAAACCAGCACGGCTGCGACGAATAGCATTCGAAACCGCTTCTACAGCTTCATTTTGTCCAATGACCCTCTGATGTAAATCCTGTTCCATACGCAGCAGTTTTGTTCGCTCGCTCTCTAACATACGTGCAACTGGGATGCCCGTCCAACGGGCTAACACTTCAGCAACTTCAAGGTCGGTCACGCGATTTTTCAGTAAACGCATACTTTTTCCTTCAGCTTGCGAAACCGCCGCTAGCTGTTTTTTCAGCGCGGGAATTGTACCGTACTGAAGCTCAGACATTCGCGCTAGATCCCCAACGCGTTGTGCCTGTTCTATTGAGATTTTTGCCTGTTCTAATTCCGATTTCAAATGCTGGGTGCCAGACAAAGAAGCTTTTTCCGCTTTCCATTCCTCTTCAAGTTTAGAGTAATCGCGTTCCTTTTCCGCTAATTCGTTATTAAGCATCGCTAATCGCTTTAAACTGGCGTCATCTGATTCTTTCATCAGCGCTTGCTTTTCTAACTTCAATTGAATAATTCGACGATCTAACCGGTCAAGTTCTTCAGGTTTAGAATTGATCTGCATACAAATGCTGGATGCGGCTTCATCGATAAGATCAATAGCTTTATCAGGCAATTGCCTGTCGGCAATATATCGATTGGAGAGTGTCGCGGCGGCAACAATAGCCGGATCAGTAATCTGCACATGATGATGCAGTTCGTAACGCTCTTTTAAACCACGTAAAATAGCGATGGTATTCTCTATATCCGGCTCAGAAACAAATACCTTCTGGAAACGCCGCTCTAGCGCGGCATCCTTCTCGATAAACTTGCGATACTCATCAAGCGTTGTTGCACCAACGCAGTGCAGTTCGCCGCGAGCCAACGCAGGTTTGAGCATGTTACCAGCGTCTATCGCACCATCGGCTTTACCGGTGCCCACCATAGTATGCAACTCATCGATAAATAAGATGACATTGCTTTTTTGTTTAGACAAATCGTTTAAAACGCCTTTCAGGCGCTCTTCAAATTCACCGCGATATTTTGCGCCCGCCACAAGCGAGCTCATATCCAGTGATAATACCTGGTTATTCTTTAAGCCTTCGGGGATTCCTCCATTGACGATGCGTTGCGCTAGCCCTTCAACAATAGCGGTTTTACCCACTCCTGGTTTGCCGATAAGGACCGGATTATTTTTAGTGCGCCTCTGGAGCACCTGGATGGTACGGCGAATTTCTTCATCACGCCCGATAACAGGATCTAGCTTTCCCTGTGTGGCAAGCTCGGTCAGGTTAATTGTAAATTTTTTCAGCGCCTGACGTTGATCTTCAGCATTCTGAAAATTCACCTGCGTACCACTGCGCATCTGCTCAATAGCCTTGGTAATAGATGCTTTTGTAGCGCCCGCCGAACTCAGTAGCCCGGATAAAGTGCCGCGCGACTCTAGCGATGCAAGAATGAAGAGTTCGGAGGAGATAAAACTGTCTGTGCGTTTTTGTGCTAGTTTGTCGCACAAGTTTAGTGTACGCACAAGATCCAGAGAAGGCTGAACGTCGTTGTCGGTACCTTCTACTTGCGGTAAACGCTCACAGGCCTGTTCTACCGCGTTGATAAACGTAATCACATTAACTCCGGCAGATTGTAACAGCGAACGTACGGTACCCCCCTCTTGCTTTAGTAGTGCCGCCATAACGTGTAAAGGTTCGATAAATTGGTTATCGCGCCCAAGAGCCAACGACTGGGCGTCGGCGAGGGCAAGCTGGAATTTATTAGTAAGACGATCCAGACGCATAACTTCTCCCATATTGGCCAAAACCACTACCCTTAAGATCAGATGAGGTCGTTAATTTAAAATTCAAGGACTTCTTACCAAGAAGCTAAAAGATCATCGCTATCCATCATAGGTACTATTGTCACAAGATCTTAGCCCAGATTGCTACAAATCGAGTCTGGATGTAGAACGGAGAACATTCTTTTTACAAATTAAGTCGCCATTCTTCACAACTGCTTAATCTTTAAGCAATCAACAACATAATTCTGCAAAGATCATTGTCGAACTGCCGATACTGCTTTCTATGTCGTTTCTTTAATAATTAAATCACTGTTGTAATCTTTGTCGGCTAGCAAATCATCTATAATTAACTTATTAAGCCAGTTTGTAACAGATTATATACTCAGCATCGGCACCGACATTGACGTTTTTTTAAGTGGCATGCGTGTGTTCGACGACTAAAATTTGTTGTTAGGTTCCATTTCGTAACGCACATTCTATTTAGTAAGCCTGATGTTATCTCTTTGTAATAAGGCGCATGACTTTTAACACAATGTCGGGATCGTAATCTTAACGCTATACTGTAGGTTATGTTTGAAAACGTTCTAGTTTCCTCGCTATCGAGGCGCTCAATCAGACATATTACCGGTATTACGATGCACAGTGCTACACTGGTACTATTGCAAGTTTCCGATAGTATCGAGCTTAAATACTTGCAGTCATTATCTATTATACAATAGACGAATAATGGTTTATTCGTCTATATCTACAGAAACAATTAATATTGTTAAACAAATTTATAACTTTTACGTGACTGATGTATAACCCATTAATAAGGCCTTGTCAGGCTCAAGTAATCATCTAGTCAGCTATAACTCAGCGGATAACACGCCATCACTTGAATTGACGTATAAACTTTTTTATTTATCATTGCAAGAAAGCTTCCAGTGTGCGTCATGGCACACGCGCTAAACGTCCGAAATAAAAAACCGGTCAGGGGTCACCAACCGGTATAATATGGGTAGAATCACTGTTCTGACTAGTATGTTTCACATACGCAAGGCGATTAATTATAGCCTGTTTATGTGCGAGGACAGATATTGAGCTACCCCTTCCGAGGAAGTCTCTATCCCTTCCTGTCCTTTTTCCCATTGTGCTGGACAGACTTCACCGTGTTTTTCGTAGAATTGCAGCGCGTCGACCATACGCATCATTTCATCGAAATTACGGCCTAGTGGTAAATCATTAACAACCTGATGGCGAACGATTCCGTTTTTATCGATTAAGAACGAACCGCGAAGCGCAACGCCAGAGTCAGGGTGCTCAATGCCGTAAGCTTGAATAATTTCGCGTTTGATATCCGCGACCATGGGATACTGAACCGGTCCGATACCGCCTTTATCGGTAGGCACCTTCCTCCAGGCGCTGTGTACAAACTCAGAATCAAAAGACACACCGATGATTTTAACACCGCGCTTCTGGAATTTAGCATAGCGTTTGTCACACGCAATCAACTCAGACGGGCAGACGAAGGTGAAATCCATCGGCCAGAAGAAAATGACTGCCGGTTCACCCTGGATATGCGATGTGAGATTAAAATCATTAACAATTTCACCGTTGCCGAGCACAGCGGCAGCCGTAAAATCAGGGGCTTGACGAGTAACCAGAACCATATTAACTCCTGTAAAGTAGCAATTGAAAATTGATAGGGTTTATATCAATTCCATTATAAAACCTTACTGGGAATAAAGTCACATGAACCACGTGGTTTAATGGATTATGCCTATAAAAAAAATCTTGCTAATCATGCCTCGTTAATCACGTTATTCGATTAACCAATTGTATCGCAGTGCCTCACCAGAGCGCAAAGGCACTTAGTTCTTCGCTTAATTGATGAAAATGATAAATGATAGATTATAAGTCGTAATTTAGATTGACTGATAATGATATATAGTCATATACTGCCTGATTCTGCGTTAGGCGTAACATTTTTTCAAGTCCGACTTGTCGGATGAATAATCAAGTGTGGTACGGAATTCAGGCGGACAAGCACAATGTGAATTGACTTGGAACAATACAATTATTATGCCTCTTTATCGCTATGCGATTGATCTGTCAGTTATTTCACGACAAGCAGACAAACGCGTTTATCATCAGTAATTATTAAGGTTTAGTAGAAATCGCTATGAAACGCACTTTTCAACCGTCTGTATTAAAACGCAATCGTTCCCACGGTTTTCGTGCTCGCATGTCGACGAAGAACGGTCGTCAGGTTTTAGCACGTCGTCGTGCAAAAGGCCGTACACACCTAACTGTATCTTTCAAGTAAGAAAGATTATCACCGGATGGTTGCGTTCGCATTTTCAAGAGAATTACGGCTGTTAACTCCTAAGCACTTTGCTTTTGTTTTTAAGCAGCCTCAACGGGCTAGCACGCCGCATGTTACTGTTCTCGGCCGCCTGAACACACTAAGACATCCCCGTGTTGGCCTTACGGTCGCCAAAAAACATGTAAAACGGGCCTATCAACGTAATCGGATCAAGCGCTTGACGCGAGAAAGTTTTCGCCTACATCAGCATGCTTTGCCACCCATGGATTTTGTGATTATTGCTAAAAAAGGTATAGCTGATTTAAATAATCATGCCCTGACGGAAATATTAGAAAAATTATGGTGTCGCCATCATCGCTAGGCTCAAAGCTACCAATTGGATTGATACGTGCTTATCAGCTTATCATCAGCCCATTTCTGGGGCCTCATTGCCGGTTTAGGCCCACATGTTCAGAGTATGGAATTGAGGCAATACGTAGGTTTGGTGTATTAAAAGGTTGTTTGCTGACATTAAAGCGCGTATTAAAATGCCACCCTTTGAACCCAGGTGGAAAAGACCTCGTTCCACCAACAAACAATGACAACTAGAGAATACTAACGATGGATTCGCAACGCGATCTTCTTGTCATCGCTCTGCTGTTCGTGTCTTTTATAATCTGGCAAGCCTGGCAAACAGACCATATTTCTACGCTTACCGACAAGGCCATACAACAGACCGAGAACACTACTACCCTAAGCTTAGACAGTCAGAATATGTTAGCAAATAGTGAAGACCTCATTACGGTTCAAACCGACGTGCTTTCACTAAAAATTAACACTCGCGGCGGTAACATCGAACAAGCTTTCCTCCTATCTTATCCTGATAAATTGAATTCGCTACAGCCTTTCCATCTACTTGAAACATCACCGGAATTTGTTTATCAGGCCCGAAGCGGTCTGATCGGAAAAAACGGTTTGGACAATCCCAACGGCGATCGCCTAATATTTAGGACGAACAAGAACATCTATATTTTGGCGGACAACCAGAATGAATTGTACGTTCCGTTGACCTATACTGCTTCTGACGGTGTGATGTACACCAAAACTTTTATCCTTAAACGCAGTGATTTCGCGTTAAATGTCAATTATAATATTAATAACGTCAGCGCTCTACCGATTGAATTATCGTTGTTCGGTCAATTGACGCAATCCATTAATTTGCCTAAGGCGTATGATACTGGCAGAAATAACTTTACGCTGCATACTTACCGTGGTGCGGCCTATTCCACCACAGACAATAAATATCAGAAGTATAGTTTCAAAGATATTAAAGACGAGAATCTATGCGTCAGCACCGCAGGCGGCTGGATCGCTATGCTTCAGCAGTATTTTGCTACGGCCTGGGTGCCTTTAACACCGGGGGAAAACACCTTTTATACCAAGGACTTAAGAAACGGTTTGGTAACAATCGGCTTCAAATCTGCTCCAGTCACCATCGCGGCTGGCAGCGAAAGAGAACTGAAAGCTGCATTATGGCTCGGTCCTGAAATTCAGGACAAGATGGCGGCCATTGCCCCGCATCTAGATCTGCTTGTCGATTACGGTTGGTTATGGTTTATTTCTCAACCGCTGTTTAAGCTACTGGAATACATCCATAGCTATATCGGAAACTGGGGATTTTCCATTATTCTTATTACCTTCATCGTGCGTGGCATGCTATTCCCTTTGACCAAAGCACAGTACACTTCGATGGCTAAGATGCGAATGTTACAACCGAAACTAGCCGTGATGCGCGAACGCCTAGAAGGCGATAAGCAACGGCAAGGTCAGGAAATAATGGCGCTTTACAAGGCGGAAAAGGTCAACCCGCTAGGCGGTTGTCTGCCGTTGGCAATCCAGATGCCTATCTTTCTCGCATTGTATTACATGCTTTCAGGTGCTATTGAATTGCGTCATGCGCCGTTCGCACTGTGGATAAAAGATCTATCGGCACAAGACCCATACTACGTCTTGCCGATTTTAATGGGTATTAGCATGTTTTTTATCCAGAAGATGTCGATTACCACTGTTGTCGATCCTCTTCAGAAGAAGCTCATGACTTTTATGCCGGTCATTTTTACAATATTTTTCCTGTGGCTCCCTTCAGGTCTAGTATTATACTATACCATCAGCAACTTAGTAACTCTCATCCAGCAGCCACTAGTTTACCGTGGCTTGGAAAAGCGCGGCCTGCTGCATAAACAGGATAAAACAACCAAGTAAAGCGAGCCTGGTCACATTGTACGCTGATGATATCTAATATTTCTGCCTTTAATGAACAAAAGGCTTGACAAGTCAGTAATATGGGCATGTGCCATTTCCGGAACCATTCATTGCCATATTGACGATAATCTAGTGTATGTCTGATTGAAACGATTCAATAACAAACAATAAAGCTAACACGCTTTCAAACACAGCTTATAAATGTAGCGTTGCGCTTCTGATACAGAATAACCATTGCATCAAATTTTGTCGTCTGCACTATAAATAAAGTCACGACTTCGGTCTAACATAACCGCCTTTATTTTTACAACCGCGCTTCACGGCGTAAATCGAGTGTTTCCATGATCCAGACTATTACTGCTCTTGCTACTCCGCTCGGACGCGGCGGCATCGGCATATTACGCGTCTCTGGCTCCTTAGCTGTCCAGGTGGCTTATGCGATGTTGGGGAAACTGCCGAGACCGCGTCAGGCTGAATATCTTCCTTTTCTCGACGACGACGGCGTGTCACTTGATCAAGGCATCGCGTTGTTTTTTCCCGGTCCTCACTCTTTTACCGGCGAAGATGTCTTAGAATTGCAAGGCCATGGCGGCCCAGTCATATTAGATTTATTGCTACAGCGTATCATCGCAATACCAGGCGTGCGCATTGCGCGCCCAGGCGAGTTTTCAGAACGCGCTTTTCTTAACGAGAAAATAGATTTGACCCAGGCAGAAGCTATCGCCGATCTCATCGACGCTAGCTCTGCCCAGGCCGCACGCTCAGCGACCAATTCGCTACAAGGCGCGTTTTCAAAGCGCATTCATGAATTAGTGGAAGCGCTTATCAAACTACGTGTCTATATCGAAGCAATTATCGATTTTCCCGATGAAAATATTGATCTCCTCTCTAAGGATGTAATTGAAGCGAGCCTAAACGATATTATCGAAAATTTAGAACAGGTACGCACCGAAGCGCGCCAGGGCAGACTTCTACGAGAAGGGATGACAGTAGTGATTGCTGGTAAACCGAACGCCGGTAAATCCAGTTTGCTTAATGCACTGGCGAGACGCGAAGTAGCGATCGTTACTGATATTGCAGGCACGACTCGAGACGTGTTGCGTGAACATATCTGCATAGACGGTATGCCACTACATATTATCGACACTGCCGGACTGCGTGACGCTAGTGACGAAGTAGAACGTATTGGTGTCGAACGCGCCTGGCGCGAAATCGAACAAGCAGACCATGTACTATTCATAGTAGACGGCACCACTATCTCCCCTGACGACCCTGATATGTTGTGCCCGGAATTTATTAACCATTTCCCACCTGAGATGCAGGTTACTGTGGTGCGCAACAAAGCCGATCTGACAGGAGAAAGCGTCGCTATTAGCGAAGTAAGCGGCTATTCAGTTATTACACTCTCCGCCAAGTCTGGCGTAGATATGGATCTGCTGCGCACCCATTTGAAACAGAGAATAAGTTTTACCGGCGGCACCGAAGGGCGCTTTTTGGCCCGCAGGCGTCATCTTAACGCGCTAGAGACCGCAGCGACCCATTTACAACATGGAAAAGCACAGTTAGTGACTGCTTATGCTAACGAGCTGCTGACAGAGGAACTACGTTTGGCACAGCAGTTTCTGAACGAAATAACTGGAGCATTCAGTTCAGATGACCTACTCAGCAGAATTTTTTCCAGTTTTTGCATCGGGAAATGATGTCAATATTACTTGGCTTTTTATTCCGCTGAATCTTCAGTAGATACAACACTGCGCTAATTAAATTTACTCTGATTGCAACTACATGATAATCTTCAATAGGCAATTAAAATAAAAGTTATGTGTGAAACACATATTTATGTATATCCTTTTATTTTCAAAATGCATATACCAAAATTGCTTGTGATCTTCCTCCATTATAGTACAAGAAATGGAATTCGATGCAATGATCATTCGGCATCGAGAGCACAATGCGACATGGTAATAAATAGTTTTGGATGCAGGGACACGGTAGCTGATAATCTCGTTATGAGTTAAAGACAAGGGTGGTTTGTCCTTTTTTTTAAACATCAATCAGTACATCTTTATGTGATATCACGATAAGATGTAAGGATGGGTTTGAAGCAAGAAATCTACAGATGCTATAGAGATGATTAACGCTATTCGGCAAATTCAATATAGGCTTAGAAGCTTAACGACTATTAAAGTTCAGTTCCTTTGTTGCAATTATGGACATTCGGGAAAACGGTTAATTGACAAGCATAAAGAGACCTATGTGAAACTGGATAAAATCGCCTGGCTTAATGTTAAACGGCTTATGCGCTTGCGTACTCGTTCCATTGGCCTGGTCATCTCTGATATGGAAAAGATCAATACACCCGTATCGTTAACTATCTTGAATGCCAGACACGTCGGTGCGCTATCAGCTATTTATCACCTGTCTGGAAGAACAGTCGGATAAATGAGACGTGCTATGTGGAGAATCTCTCCAGAGGCACAGAGATTATTATCTCTGCTGCCTTGCCGCTGACGCGTCCGTTTAGCGCTGGATCAATGACGTTATTGACCTTGGCCGTGCTCTAGATCAGCGCGCGCTTCATAAGTTTTGTTGACGTAGATGAGAAAGATGCGGAAATCTTATCCAAGGAACTGAGTCAATTTCCTGGGAAGGCACGTGCTGTATCTTAAGCATTACTGGAGTTGTCAGCAAACTTACTGACGCACATAGAGATTTCGGCGAGACTGGGAGAAGAAACCGCGTAAGCCGGATTTTTTCTATGCTAGCCATGAGCGTTTGGCGGTAGCACTGGCGCTATGATGTTTGTTATCCACCCTTTCAGGGATGATTGATGTTACATTGAGACGCAATAGATAATTGCCAACTTCTCTGGATATCGCTACTTTTGGCGAAATGAACTTCTGGATTTTCTAGAATGTCCGGTTATGGGGGTTGTACAGCGACATAAAGAAGCAGCAACGTGAGCGCTGGAGCTGGTGCTTGCTAGCCATCAATGAGTACACCAGCCTAAGCTGGGTCAGACGTGTATTCGCTCTTTAGCTTATTCCAGCGCAGTCAGCTTAGCTATATCAGCCGAAATTAACTCTGCCTCGGGCTGTGAGGGAGGTTGACTCAGCTAGAGTAATGAAAACAATCTAACAATAATCCAAGATTACACTATCATGCTGCAATATAGTTCAAACAGCCAAGCCATAATTTCATTGATCGCGATTGCCGGCACTCGCAATAGCAGCAATTGCTATCGTTAAGCAAATTCAACAGAGAATTTTACATAACTGATGTATGATCTATTTATAGTATCTAGTTAGACTAGAATAGTCATGTAGTAAGCAAAATAACAGATAAAATAACATAACTTAAATTTATATATTTTAGACACACAGTATGTAGAAAAGATGGCTATACATGGTTTTTCGCCACTATATATATTTAAGACTCAAAGTATGATTGAAATTTTCTTAGAACTATGCCGACGTGATAGATGCATGATTCAACTAAATCTAAAATATGTAACTATATTTTCTTGAACTCGTAACAACCTCTAGTTATTTTAATAATCAACGAGGAAGTTATGGAATCACGGGAAAACGGCAAAAAACGAGTCGCGGTGCTATTCGGTGGCCAGTCCACTGAGCATGAAGTGTCGTTGCGCTCATCAGTGAATCTTATTTGTGCCATAGACCAAAAAAAATACGATTTAACTCTTATCGGAGTAGATAAACATGGACGCTGGACGTTGTGCGATAGACAGGCCTATCTGTGCAATGCGGACGATCCAGCCGCCATCCGTTTGGCACCACCGCAGCGCTACCTAGCTGTGGTGCCCGGTCAATTTGGGGCGCAGCTGATTGATGCCGCTAATGCTCAGCCATTGCCGCAGATTGATGTCGCTTTCTCTGTATTGCACGGCGCTAGCGGAGAGGACGGGTCGGTACAAGGCCTGTTGCGGGCACTCAACATTCCCTACGCTGGGGCAGATATATTGGGCTCGGCGGTATGTATGGACAAAGACATGACTAAACGCGTTTTACGCGACGCCGGGGTGCCGGTGACACCCTCGGTGACGCTGCTACGTAATGTCGATGTTGCGCCGGATATCGGCGCTATCATCAGCCAGCTGGGTCTTCCACTGTTTATTAAACCCGCTAGTCAAGGTTCTTCCATAGGTGTGAGCAAGGTGATAACCCGCGCCGATTTTGAAGCAGCATTGGCACTGGCCTTCCGTTATGGCACTAAAGTGCTAGTGGAACAGGGGATAAACGGTCGAGAAATCGAAATCGCTGTGCTGGGAAACAATTCTCCTGATGTTAGCGTCTGCGGTGAGATCCTTGTCAACGACGAATTTTATGCCTATCACGCTAAGTATCTCAATGAAGCGCAAGCAGGTCTAGTTATTCCAGCAGCACTGTCAGTGTCCGTCGCTAATACTCTCCGGACAATGGCACGGGAGGCTTATCAGGCGCTCGGCTGTAGTGTGATGGCACGGGTAGATTTCTTTTTAAGCGACCAAGGCAAAATCTTACTAAATGAAGTTAATACCTTGCCAGGTTTTACCTCAATCAGCATGTATCCTAAGTTGTGGAAAGCTAGTGGGTTAGATTATCCCGATTTAGTCGATCGCCTGATCGGGCTAGCACTAGCCCGCGCCACTACGACTAGCCTAAACCAGATAGAACGCTGAAACCATGACTATATATTTATTAACTCAAACAAGCAGTCGCTGGAAGATAGAATTAACGAAATTATCATCAAAATGATTACTTTATCCATCCTGCATCCTTTCGTGACTATGCCAGCCCAATATCCACTTGATCGCTCAGAACTATTGGCAGATCAACTCAAGCTCTAGTTTTATCTGCTCGCCTATACGAGCTTAGCCGTTGTCGGCGGTAAGGTCTCCGACCAGGCCAGGATACGTGATGCTAGCCTAGACGATGTTGTAAGCGTTTAGATCTTATGTGTCTATTCCGAGAGCATACAAGCAAAGGGGAATAGCGATATACTGACGTTCAGCGATCAGCATGACTTGCAGACTGGTTTTTAAAGTGCAACTAATTCCGACAATATAACTGTGTATATTGTGACGGGTCAGAAATATATCGTTAACATCTATTATTTCAATAATTCACTTAACCGTTAAAAATGGACGTATACCTGTCAAAAATGATTTTAAGAAAATACATGAATCAGATTATCTATGTTACTAGCCCAGAGAGTCAGCAGATACATGTCTGGAAAATGGATCACCAAGGTACGCTAACTTTACTGCAAGTTATAAATACTCCTGGGCAGGGGAAATCAATGGTCATCCATCCGGCAAACACCTACCTCTACATTGGCGTCAGCGTTCGTCCGTCTTTTAGTGTAGTTAGCTATCAGATTAATGAACAAGGGTTGATAACCGAAACCGGCATAGCCCCGCTGTCGGGTAGTCCGACCCAACTGACCACTGATTTGCATGGCAAAACTCTGTACAGTGTTTCTTATAGCGGCAGTTGTCTCGACGTAAGTCCCATCGACGAACAGGGCATTGCTGGCAAACCGACGCAGACCTTAAAAGGTCTAACCCATTGCCACTCTGCTAATGTTGACACCACAAATCAGGTACTTTGGATACCTTGCCTGAAAGAAGATCGCATCCGGCTTTATACCATTGGTAAATCTGGTTATTTGATGCCCCATACACCAGAAGCATTAGACAGCGTATCCGGTGCCGGGCCACGGCATATGGCCTTTCACCATGGCGGCGATTACGCTTATGTAATTAATGAACTAAACGGTACGGTCAACGTAATTGCTATAGATTCTATAGGCGTCAGTTCACACATCGTGCAAACACTAGATATTATACCAGCTGGTTTTAGAGCCAAATGCTGGGCAGCAGATATCCATATCACGCCAGACGGTCGCTGGCTCTATTGCTGCGATCGCACCGCCAGTATCATCAGCTACTTTGCGGTATCTAAAAACGGCGAAAATTTGCTTCCGTTGGGTCATCAGGCAACAGAAACTCAGCCACGTGGTTTCAATATCGATAGCCAGGGCCGGTTTTTAGTGGCAGCCGGGCAGAAATCACACCATATCATGGTTTACGCTATCAATACGCAATCCGGCGCGCTGATACCATTGGCGCGCTATGTGGTGGGACAAGGGCCGGTGTGGGTGTCCATCTTGGGCGCATTGCCACTCGCTTCGCGACCCACTGCACCTAGGTCCAAGCTTAAGTCATAGTTTTTCGCCGGGAAGTGTCGACGAGCCGTCTTAATCAATGGTCAGTGGCGGTTAACGATACGTTGACCAGGCTTGGAATGCACGTTGAAGCCAATCAACGTGGCTAGTTGCTTTATGCACTTTCAGACGATGCACATCCAGCGCATGTACAGTTCAGCCGAATAATCGATTACACCACAGGTTTTGCTGCACCTTTTAAAATCAAAGAATAAAAAATTAGAATGCTAATTGCAGTGTAAAAATAGTTGTATTTACTAGTAAAATAAATTTTGCTCGTTCTGGCAAAAGTGTAAACCATTAATTTTTATGTTATAGTTACAATAGTGTAGGATTGCCTGGGCAATATTTATTTTCGCTACCCTCACCCCCCTTTAGCTTAGGTGATTCCAAGAACAGCTTAAGAACAAAGAAAGCTAAGGATATAATAAAATCGGGATCCTCTTTATGTTCTTACACTCCTTAGATCTCTACTTGCACGATAATATGTCAAAGCACCCTAACGTCGGGATCATAATATAAGGAACGCCGGTATTGGAATACAATCAGAATTGCATGCGAGCTTTATGATACCTCTAACAGCGCTCTAGCTTTGATACCAGATCGGCTATCACAGTAAATATACTGAGCTTACACCGTTTCGCGGATTTGCCTCCGGAGTGCATGCCGAAGAGCGGGGTGAAACCAACAGGAATTCACAGTATCACATATGACTGAATTGTCGCAGGAGTTGAAGCGGCTATTATGACTTTTAATAACTGCTATGGAAAATGTTATTCCAAACTGGTTCTACGGCCCAGTAAATATGTAGAGCCTGCCAGTGTGGCAAGGCGCAGAAGTTATAGAGCTGTATTTGCGCAAGAAGCGCCTTTTTCTGGACGTACGCTGTTATTCGTTGCTAACGATCTTACGGATAAAGATTGGAAAAGTTTATGAGCCTTCTAATAATTGAATCAAATAGGATAGCAGCTATTGAAAGTAAAAAAAGAAAAGCCAACGGTTTGTCCGTTAGCATTATAGATGCTTTTGCGGCGTTTGTTCTAAAGCAAAGTAATATGATTAATATTATCTCAATTTTACACTGTTATCTGGTCCGCCTATCATGATGTCTTGACTTGATGTAATATTAACGTAAAGATTCTGATGATTAGTTAATACAATGTTGTCGAATATTTAAAGTCGCTAGTAAATAGAAATGATATTCTTTGGATACACGATTATCATTTATTGCCATTTTCCAGCGCTTGTCACATAAGTGAGACATAGAAAACTGAATTGGTTTTTCTTACATATTCCTTTTCCTATTTCTAAGAGTTTTAATGTGTTGCCCGGCGTAAAGAGCTGTTGACAAAGCTTTTCGAATTAACTTTTGTTAGGAATTCATTGAAAATTTAGCGTTAGTGACCACAAAAGCTGGATGGTGATCGTCTCGAAAACTACAAGCGTAGATTTACCTTATAAGCGTTGAGCTAGGGAATATTCAATAAATTAGTAGAAAAGTTATTGCTGCCAAAACTTGCGCATCTGTACGATGAGATGTTGATCGTCTCAATTACCCTAAAGGGTTATCAGAGCGCTTTCAGACCTATAAGACGCGTCGCGGTAATACCCGCAATTTCAATTGCGCCAATGTTACAAGACGATGTACAAGCGTATCAAGGATATCCTTGCACAAGCTGGAAACCGAATCCGATCGTATCAACGACCCTTTTTCAAAGTCAGAAAAGACGCCGTCATTGTGAGATGGAGTTAATAACGCCGTTACGAGACGGGAAATTAGGTGGCTAAAGATATATTACGTCCCAGTGTGTTAATTCTGTCTCGCTTTACCGTCGAGGCCAATGAATTGGCCTAGGCGTTACTGATAAATCCTATGACAGAGACAGCGCTGCTTCAGCGTTTGATAAAGAACTTTAGTATGCTAATTAGCGAACGCAAAGCACACCAGCAGGATCGTACACTGACATCAGTCTTTCGTGACCAATTTACACTATCTCTTTAAGGCTTGAAATTATCGGACAAGTAGTTATAGAGCTAGAGACTGTCGTCGCGAGTTCATGGCAGGCATGGACGAAACACTGCAAAATATCCTTTTCTTGCAAGCATTGCGATTCGATGTACGATCCAGGTCGAAATCTTGTAACAATGGTTCTTTTAATATTAGCCCAATGATTTTCACTTTGCCTACAACAGGATAATATGTCAGTGTACTTTCGCTGCAGAACATTCCGATCTCGTTACTTAACATGGATTCCCAACTTTATGCCGTTCTTGCTGGAACAAGCTTTCAATGAATAAGAATCGACAACAAATCTTGGTACGTTGGCTAGGATCGCAAAGTAAGTGGATAAACCGCTGGCTGAACCTTTCCCGTCTTCTTGGCCTAATAAGCGCTGTTATTATCGTTATACAAGCCTGGGTACTAGCTAGTGTGTTACAGGCGTTAATCATGGATGACGCCCCGCGCACTACTTTAACCGGTAGCTTTGTTGTTCTAGCGTCGTTATTTGCGCTGCGCGCAGTGGTTAACTATATCCGTGAACAGGTAGGATTTATCGCCGGTAGTTTTTTGCGCCGTCAAATTCGTACCCAAGTGCTAGATCGCCTCGCGCGTTTAGGGCCGGCCTGGATCCGCGGAAAGCCAGCTGGAAGCTGGAGCAGTATGCTGTTTGAGCAAATCGAAGATATGCACGACTTTTACGCCCGCTATTTGCCACAAGTGTCGCTGGCGGTGCTGGTACCGCTGATGATCCTGATTGTAGTGTTTTTCATCAACTGGGCCGCTGGGCTGATTTTATTGTTAACCGCGCCGCTGATTCCGCTATTCATGACACTGGTCGGAATGGGTGCGGCTGACGCCAACCGACGCAATTTTTTAGCACTGGCGCGCCTGTCGGGCTACTTTTTAGACCGGTTACGCGGGCTAGACACTCTTCGGCTCTTCTTTCTCGCCGAAGCTGAAACGCAAGAGCTCCGCCATGCAACCGAGTTATTTCGTCAGCGTACTATGGAAGTATTACGACTAGCCTTTCTTTCCTCTGGAATATTGGAGTTCTTTACCTCGATCTCCATTGCTATAGCAGCAGTGTATTTCGGCTTCTCCTACCTGCAAGAGCTACATTTCGGCAGCTATGGAACCGGCGTTACGCTTTTCTCCGGTTTTCTGGTCTTGATCCTATCGCTGGAATTTTTCCAGCCGTTACGTGATCTTGGAATGTTCTATCACGCCAAAGCCAAAGCGGTAGGCGCCGCGGAATCTTTAGTCTCTTTTTTAGAACATGACGATGAAGCCCAAGGGGCCGGTAGCGAAACGCTAGCACCAGGACCAGTGAGTTTACTCGCTTGCGATTTATGGGTGCTGGCGCCTGACGGTAGCGAACTCGCCGGACCGCTGAACTTTTTTCTTCCAGCGGGTCAGCAAGTAGCTATTGTCGGCGCCAGCGGCGCGGGCAAAAGTTCTATTCTTAACGTATTGCTTGGATTTCTGCCCTATCGTGGTTCGCTTAAAATCAACGGCCGAGAGCTGCGCGCGCTCGCGCCAAGTCAGTGGCGTGAACGATTAAGTTGGATTAGCCAGAATCCGTCGCTGCCAGTGGCAACATTGCGCGACAATATTTTGCTGGGCGCACCATCTGCAGACAATGCTCAATTGATGCAGGTGGTGAATGATGCCTATATAGCAGAATTTCTTTCTGTACTGCCAAAGGGACTGGATAGCGCCGTTGGCGAAGACGCCGGTCTGCTTTCCGTGGGTCAGGCGCAGCGTGTTGCCTTGGCTCGTGCACTGATCCGGACCCCAGACCTGCTGTTACTTGATGAACCTACCGCCAGTCTAGATATACACAGCAAGAGATTAGTGATGCATGTTCTGAAAAGCGCCAAGCGGCGTCAGACCACGTTATTAGTAACGCATCAATTACAGGCCATTACAGATTTCGACGTGGTCTGGGTGATGCATGAAGGCACTATCGCTCAACAAGGCTCTTACGCCGACCTTGCCGTTAGTGATGGGCCATTGGCCGATTTGATTACTTTTCGAGCGCAGGAACTGTAGCTATGCGTGCATTATTACCCTATTTGGCCCTCTATCGTCGTCACAGAGGACAACTTGCCTTTGGCGTCCTGCTCACCATCAGTACATTGTTAGCTAGCATTGGTCTGATGATGCTCTCCAGCTGGTTCCTTGCCAGCGCGGCGACTGTGGGCACCGCCAGCCTGTACAACTTTAACTATATGCTACCTGCCGCCGGCGTACGCAGCGCGGCAATTATCCGCACTGTCGGCCGCTGGGCGGAGCGAGTAGTCAGCCACGATGCTACCTTCCGTATATTACAACATCTGCGGCTTTATATTTTCACCCGTATTCTTCCTCTTGCACCTGGCACAACCGCCGATTTGCGCAAGGGAGAACTGCTTAATCGCCTAGTAGCAGATGTAGATACGCTGGATCATCTTTATTTGCGAGTTATTTCTCCTTTGCTAGGAGCACTGCTCGTCACGCTGACCGTAGGCGTCGGACTTTATCTATTGAACCCTCGAGCAAGCTTGATCCTTAGCACGATAATGTTAGTTGTTTTGACTTTATTTCCGCCGTTATTTTACCTCGCTGGCAAACCGATAGGGGAAGTTCTGACCGCTCTACGCACAGATTATCGTTTACAGCTTACTACTTGGCTTTCCGGAAATGCCGAACTCACTTTATACGGCGCCGCTGAACGCTACCGCTGCCAACTTACGGCTATTGAAAAATGCTGGCAGACGCAACAGCGTCGTCAAAGCAGCCTAGGTGCTGGCGCGCAATGTTTATTGCTGATGATAACCGGCCTAACATCAACCGGTATACTATGGCTAATCGCCGATAACATAGAAGGCGATGGTTCGGCTGGTCCGCTAGTAGCTTTATTTGTTTTTTCAACACTTGCATTGTTCGAGGCATTGAATCCGGTAGCTGGTACGTTTCAACATCTTGGACAAGTCATTGCCTGCACCGTGCGCCTAAACAACCTTGTCCAACAGACGCCAGTAGTGTTCTTCCCCGAAGCTGGCCCTTCGCCAGCAGCGAGTGTTTCTCTCAGCGTCCGTCGGCTACGGTTTTGCTATCCTCATCAAATCGTAGCCGCTATTAACGACTTAACCATAACAGTCACTGCCGGCGAACATATTGTTCTCCTTGGCCATACGGGCAGCGGAAAATCAACTTTCTTGCAATTATTAACCCGCGCTTGGGATCCCAATAATGGGGAAATTTTGCTTAATGACGTGCCGTTGCATAAGTGGAGCGAAAGCGCGCTGCGCGTGATGACTGCCGTGGTAGGGCAACGCGTCTATATTTTTAGCGCCACGTTACGCGATAATCTCCGTTTGGCAGCAAAGAACGCCGACGATGAACAACTGCACTTCGTAATACGGCAAGTAGGTCTTGATAAACTTCTGAAAGGTGATGGGCTTAATGCCTGGTACGGCGAAGGTGGGCGGGCTCTTTCCGGCGGTGAACAACGTCGTATAGGTATTGCTCGCGCACTGCTGCGCGATGCCCCGTTGTGGCTGCTCGACGAGCCAACAGAGGGGCTGGATGCTGTTACCGCACAAAAAATACTTCACTTGCTTAGCACACTCGGCCAAGGACGGACAGTAGTTATTGTCACACATCGATTACAAGGATTAGAACGTTTGGACCGCATTTGTATTCTAGATCGCGGCACTCTTATCGAACAGGGCAGCCATCAGACGTTAATGGCGCTTCGCGGACATTATTATTACTATCATCATCCTATAGAATTATACTAGTTAGCGATATGTCTGCATATGCACACGGTTGCTGGTCTTCAGAGTAATTTATCGCTGCAGCGGTTACTTTTCGCCTATCTGACAGAGATTTCTCTCATTATTTTACCGGCAACAGCATTTTGTAGTTGTCGTTGGATTCTTGTGTGATGCTGTGTACGTGCACGTTCTATCGTAGCCGATATTTTAGCTGCTTCTCGCCGAGAATTTCCTGCGCCGAGAAAGGCGCAAAAGGCAGATGATGCAATTTCAAAATCATTCAAAAATCATTTCTTTACATAAAAAGGGTATTCCGGCATTATTATGCTAGTTAAGCGTTATGGTTTTACATCTAGAGGGTTCGATGGTTGAAAGAAGATAATATTGAAATGCAAGGCACCGTACTGGATGCGCTCCCTAATACCATGTTTCGTGTAGAGTTAGAAAACGGACATGTAGTTACTGCACATATCTCTGGTAAAATGCACAAGAACTATATCCGCATACTAACAGGTGATAAAGTTACAGTTGAGCTGACTCCATACGATCTAAGCAAAGGTCGTATAGTATTCCGTAGTTGCTAAAATTTCTGAGTGTGTTTTCGGTTATGACGGTGATGATATTTGTATAATACACGCAAGAGGGGATACAAGTTACACAAAACCACGTATGCACTTTCCTGTTACTGAGTGGTCTTTGCGAAATTAAACAAGTGGAAATAGTACCACTAAATCTTTGCGATAACTTCTCATGCGGAAAAGAGAATCCTCCTCTGCTAGGCTTTAATCAGTAACCAGGCAATTATACGTCACCTGCTCTAACCATTGAGCTAATAGTCAAGTAAGTGTTGTAATGATTAGTGCACGTTAGAAATAGATAAAGAATAATAGAGGCATCTTCATGCCGACGTTGTTTGCTAGAGAATGTCGTCATAAGTTAAAGATAAGCATGCCTTTACATATCACTGCTCTTTTCACTGGGTATATTTTTCTAACTGTCAATCTGACTGGCTGTTGATGATTTTTTAATTTCCGGTAGCAGTGATTGTCTCTTCGCCGACTGTGGTTGTTTTTAAGCGAAGAGAATTGCCATTAGTTTGGCAAACTGACCTTGCTCGCCACACTAATCATATATGCTATGATATATATACTATACAAACAGCGAGATTATTGCTTGACGGCGCTGAACTTCAATGTATTACACCATAAGCGGGCCTAGACTAATGCTCTTTAGTTGGTTGTTGGAATCGTGCTAACATGTGATATCCTTTGCCGTTTTGCGTTAAGTGAGCAAGCTAGTGCTTGCTATACTTTCACAATTTTCTTAATTTTTATTTATCGAGCTGTTGCTGGGCAAATACCCCGTATCAGGATTTTCCGATAAGCTGAAGATGGCAGGGTAACAATAAATTGTGATTACTACCCTAAGACCAACGCGTTTCATGCCATAGCATGTTAAATAATTAATCCAAAACGTTAACCTGCCACACAAATGACAGTTAGCAAGATTCAATGTGTTCCCACACATAGTTTGGTCAACACCAATTCATGGACTAGTAGCAAAAGCTAATTGCCGCAAAACAACAAGGCTACATCTCATAGGTACCCTCAATCGATCTTCGATGAAGATACGTCCGTCTGCTACAACACATTTGCTTAATGTAAATTTATATGTAATAACACCTCACGCAGAATTGATTATCAGAGAACGCTGTGCTTAATTGTGGCTCTAGATTTAACAAATAGTCGCTGCGCCGGCGTTAAGAAAGAGTTGAAAGCATCGAAGGTGCTCACCTTCATCACGCGCTGGCAATCTTGAGTGTACAAAACTAGCCTGTTCGCTAGCAGCTAGTTGATGCGAGCGAGCACCTCTACGTACGCGCCGAAAGGCTTTTCCGTTTAACGCACGAAGCAAACAGCACTTTCGATACCTATTGGCGTTCATCGGTGTTTCTGTCAAGGTGCTGACCTATTGATAGTAGCCCTACTCTATCAGGGTGGCGGCAGGCATGTGCCTATTTTAACCGTAAGTCGGCATCAGTCCTCTCGACCTGTACTGGACCAAAGAATCTCGCCGGTTTGCACTAATATCAGTTGCAAATTGAGCGTCGGCTGTTTCACGTCGCCGACAGCGGCGCTATAAAGCACATATTTCGCGTTGAGGTAGCGGGCCAGCCCTACCGCTTTGCTACGTGATTCCAGATTATCGTTAGCGGAAAGTCCTAACGTCTGACGTGCCGTGTTTAATTGATTAGCGTCGATAACACGAAATTTTTCGCCGCCGTTCTCAATAAGATTGGTGAGCGCTGCCGTAGCTTTACTAGTCTGCATGCTACCTTGTGTGGTATTGTGCATAGTGTTGACTAGCAGCACGCTACCGTCATTGATTCCTTCTACCGCAAACATTTTCTGTACTAGAGGTAACAAACTAGACTTCCAGTCTACGGTATTGATTTTCGGTAGTATAGGCATCGGTTCGCTAGTGGCTGGCGGCGGATGTATCGGAACTGAAATCTGTGGAGAAACAGATTCGATAAATGTTGTGGACGGCGCAGGCTGTCTGGAGGCGCAGCTAACTAATACCAGCGCTGCGAGGACAACTGAAGCTCTCTTTTTCACTAAAAACTCGGCGTTGATTCTTTATTGCAAAAATAAATAGAACACGTATGCGTTTCAACTACGGATTATTATTCACCGCTTATATTTCTCTTTGCTGTTAGATGTTTCGATAAAAGCGAAAGGAAAAGTATTCAATCTTTGCACATCATATCAGTAAACATGATAATATAACCTCATTAAGGGACTATAGTCTTTGTAAACACTCCGGATTCATACTTGATAATTGCTGCATATTGATAATAAGGGGCGAAATCACCGTTAACTCTACTACAAACTGGAAACAGCGACAGCGCCATATCAAGATATTAAACACATGTTTCCCCAGCACATCAGGTTACCAGAGGTCCAAGCGGTTTGCCTCCTAAAAGATGCATATGCAAATGAAAAACTTCTTGACCACCATGGTGGTTGCAATTTACGATCAACCGGTAGCCCTTTTCGGCGATGCCTTCTTGTCTGGCGATTTTTGCCGCGACAGTAAACAAACGTCCAAGTCCTGCTTCATGATCAGCGGTGATATCATTAACAGTGGGGATAGGTATGTTTGTGACAATTAAAATATGACTAGGTGCCTTAGGTCTGATATCGCGAAAAGAGGTAACTAAATCGTCCTGATAAAGAATCTCAGCGGGAATCTCCCGTCTGACAATTTTACTGAAAATAGTTTCTTCGGTCATGACGAAGTTCCTTGTTTCCTAACTGGTAGTAACTAGAATATGAGCGACGAACTCTCTGCTTTTCAATCGGCTGCGCTTTATTAAAATAGATTCATTGACCGTGACTTAGATTACTGGTAATAGCGTATATATTCATTAAATGAACGTATCATGTATTATCGCTAATTTTAAAAAGCAAACAGTTTTACAAGAAAGACGTTTAATGTAAGTACGTAAATTCAAGGTCTTCTTATTCTATCCGTTGAGTATATTTATGTTCACTACATAGCTAAAACTTTATAAACGGGCATGTACTAGTCATGTAACCACTATCATCCAATATCAGTTACTACCTAACAATAACACTAAACATTTTACTGATTGGTTATCTTCTAATTTTTAAAAAGCATATACTCGAGTCTAAAATAGCGTCACTATGTTTAATATTAGCTTCAATACTAGTAGATTTAAAACGTTATATCCAATCGAAATGCTAATAGCATTTGGCTGCATGTTGTAGTCGTTATCTATCGATGTAGCAGACGCACAATAGTTTATAGTCACAAGGACAATTCTCGTTAGTTACGTTATGTTTATGATCATGTAAAAAATGAGCTTTCTCATCTGTCAGAGCGCAAGACTATTGATCAAATTCAACATAACTTTTACATGACTGAACATGACTGTTTTATTATAAGTTCTTATTAGACACAACTGATCACATAGTAAGCAATATATTCTCAATAAATAGAGCAGTATGCTTTAAACTTATGTATTTACATTAGACGTTTTCTCATACAACTATTTTCTTCTTAAAGTTAAAATTTTGTATAACAAGTGTAAGCAATGTCAACGATTTAAACAGGATAATCGCAAACGAGAGGCGTGAAAATTAGTAGCTCTGACTTAGAGTATTCTGGACTGATGTTGAAGACCGATCTTTAATACTATCGCTATGTTTGTGACGATTCTACCAGTAAAGGAGAAACTTTCTCTTCCGTTAGGGTCTAATACCTCACTGTCTGGAAAAATTATGCCGGTGGACTTAGATTTGCTGGCGACGAGGTATAGCATATGTTACACTAATAGTATGTTTGAGTTACATACTAAGTCGCCTGACGGCAGTTCAAAGCGAACTGGTACTAAAAGTTCTTTGTATTACTGTCGGCTATCACAGTTAAATGTGCCTGATGGGGTTATAAGTTGATGACATCTCTTAAAATAGATTGACTAACGTGGTGAAGTACTATGCGCTCGCATTACGGTGAGTGGCGCAGCTTGGTAGCGCAATACGTTCGGGACGTATGGGTCGGAGGTTCAAATCCTCTCTCACCGATCAATTTTATGTTGTGGTGTGATGCAATAAACTGCACTTTTTTGCATTAATAGCATATGTAACGTTAGCGCTTTTCACGCCCTATGGGCATATCTCGAACAGTGAAAACTGCTAACGCGATAAAGGCAGCACTAAGTTGGCAATGCTCACCGTAGGATTTGAAACACTCTTGCAATATTGGTTTTTCTATTAGACAACAAAGATTTGTCGAAATAGCTGTAGTTGTGACTCCCTTTTTTAGGGCATATCAAAGCCTATTGATGATTGCATAAAAAATAATTCCTTATAACTGATGCATGGTCTTTGGGTTGTTGGACATAACCGATTATGTAGTGAGCAAAAAGGATAGAGAAGTCTTTATTTCTCTGCTGTTTATCGCTATGTACCGGTGCTTGGAGCGGTAAGCCGACACACTGAGTATTACCATACCGCTGCATGGCTTTTATTACTTGTACTGGATGCAAGAAGAAAAATGGCTTGCCTGATAGATGGTGCTGCTATTGTAGGCTTTGCTCAATCTAAAGAGGAATTATGAGCGCTCAGATTGTAGTGTATGGCAGATCAGCTACTGATGTTTTAAGCTGCATTACGGATAAATACCACGATAGCGATGGGACGCATCTCTTTCCTTGTCATAAGACAAGGATGTGGCTAAGACTAATAGCATTTAATCAGTAAGCATACCCGTCATAGTAAAGGTGAGGCATTTTTGGTTCAATGTAGATTAACTAGTGGACAGGACAGTCAAGTTGTAGTCGACGCGATAATCAGTACATGACCGACAGTACTGTCGGTCATGGTACCATGAACCGCACACACTAAAACCGATAGAAACTGGAATATCGACTAAGATGGATGAGAACCAATGCTGACGCTTTTGACCAGCATCTGCTGTTTTCGGAGAAAAAATAATATATAGAATAGAAAAGCAATACAGTCATTATAGGTTTTGCTATAAAAGAACATCAACTGCAAAGTTGCATGGTATTACGTCTGATGATATAAAACAAGGCTTGATAAACAACGAGGTAGTCACGTAAAAGATATGTTAAGCATAAAACAGCAACGGGACCGTTCTTATTATACATAACATAGCATTGTTGGTTTGCTTTATAGCACAAATTTTTTTGATTAAAACTTACCCTACATCATATCAGCATATCTAAGCAAATCGATGTACAACTACCTCTTCCATTTTGCCTAAATAAGAACAATCAACACCTGCCTTTAACTCGTAACTACAATCTCTAAATCAGCGTTATATTCAGTTCGCCTTGTCATAGAGCGTTTTCGCTAAAATCTTAGGTATACAATAATAGAAAAACGACTTTTGAATCGTCCTAATTTGCAATTACCGAAGCCTTAATTGATAATAACCTTCGCTCGTTGAAATGAGCTATCAACGGAGGCTTCGTGGGTGCTCTCGCAACACTACCTTGTGAACTCGGTCAGGTCCGGAAGGAAGCAGCTGCAGCAAGAGACGTGTGTGTTGGGATGTCGCTGACAGAGCCTCCACCTATTTCGGTGCTATTCGAAACCGCTCCTGCTTTCAGCGAAAATAGAAGACAACCAGTTCCTATCGTTAACTCATGGTGAGAGTCTTTAAGTATATGAGACATGCTGCTGTCAATTATGCCATACTAACAATGTTTATTAGATATACTATTTTGTTTATTAAAGAAAAGTGTTAATCTCGGTGCTTAAGTATCCTATTCAGGATCGTCTGTGATATGTTTTTATTTCAAGGCTTCGATGAACTTTAGCAAACTGATATCTTCCTTTTAGTTATAGTTGGACTATGCTATCTCATTTATCTTTATTATCGATGGCCCTCAAAACCCATACCCGTGGGTATCGCTTATGCTAGCTAGTCCGGGTCAGGAATCATTTTTATCGTCATCGTGAATGCTTTCTTATATGGACAATGGTTAGATGCCGTAGTAATGTTTGGTATCGCTGGTATTATTGTTAGCGTTATAATTGTTAATCTTTTATAAAAACAACTGAATATTGATTAATCTTATTATGTTTTAATTTAAGTATTCGAGAATGCAAAATGAAACCATCAAGACAAGATTCAGAGGATCATCATATTAAACTCCGTCCATTAGAACGTGAGGATCTGTATTTTATTCATCAACTAAATAATAATGAAATGATGATGCGGTACTGGTTTGAAGAGCCGCATGAAGCGTATGTAGAATTAAAAGATCTTTATCAAAAAAATATTCATAATACTAGCGAGCGCCGGTTTATCATTGACAAACTAGGCGTAAGCGTTGGACTGGTCGAGCTGGTAGATATTTATCATATTCATCGGCGTGCCGAGTTTTCCATTTTAGTGGCACCTGAGCATCAGGGTAAAGGCTACGCTAGCGTTGCAACGCATTTAGCGCTGAATTTCGGTTTTATGGTTCTTAATCTGCATAAATTGTATTTAATTGTTGACGAAGAAAATACGAAAGCCATCCACATCTATACTAAGATGGGCTTCAAGCAAGAAGGGGTTTTGCTGCAAGAGTTTTTTATCAATGGCCAATATCGCAATACGTTGCGGATGTGCCTATTCCAACACGAATATCAAAACGCTCTTGCTGCGGCGCGTGAGCTTGAGTCCGGACATGACAGAGATGCCGGTCACACAATGTCCGAGCGGACATGATAACAGTTGCTTGGACAACACTACATCTAACAGGTATAGTATGATAGCATATGGGAAATTGTACCGTTAATCAGGTAGTCAAGAAAACGAAAAAGATATCTTGCTATATTGCCGCCTCAAAAGAGGCGCAAGGGCTCGTTACTTATTTCACATCGGATAATAACTTCAGCTATATACTAAAGGTCGACACCAAAATTGCGTCTTTGCACCCAGAACCTACGTTGCTATATCGTCGAGACGATAGATTGATCCATGCCTGTAGTTGAGTACCTTGATAAAAGCGTCTCCGTTCTTGCTCGTATCTAGGATAGTCAAACGACTAAGCGGTTCACATAATTATATAATTAAGTTTCTGTAATAATTACCACTTTCAGGGTAGCGAAAACATCGCTGTGCACCTGAATACTAACATTATGGTTACCGGTCGTGCGCAGAACACCATTTAAACGTACTTCGCTTTTAGCGACGTTAACGCCAGCGGCAGTGATCGCACCAGCAATGTCGCGAGCGCCAATAGAGCCGAATAGCTTACCTTCGTCGCCTGCTTTAGACGTAATGATGACGCTGCCTAGTTGATTTATTTTCTCGGCGCGCGCTTCTGCCTCAGCCTGAAGTTCCGCTAACTTAGCTGTCAATGCAGCGCGTCGCGCTTCGAAACATTCCACGTTTTCCTTGGTAGCCAGCACAGCTTTACCTTTCGGTAACAGGAAGTTACGAGCATAACCTGACTTTACGTTAACTTGATCACCTAGCCTACCCAAGTTGGCAACTTTATCAAGTAGAATAACTTGCATTATCTTATCCTCTCAACGACTTAGAAGTTCTGTCGTCATAAAATAAAATTTTTAAGAACAGTTCATTAAACTTAAACTATGCGGTTCTTTTTGTTTTATAAAAAAGAACAACTAACACTTGTCTTGACCTTTTGACAACAGCTCTAACATTCATTGTGCATTGTGGCAATTGCGAGTAGTGGAAATTAGCAGTTTAATTTATAAACGCTAATGCGTTGATAAAGCCTCGTTCTGTTTTGTCTAGGCAATACAATACAATCAGTGTTTATTATGCCGATTATCCGAAGCCATCAAGCAGCCGATGCTGATCTTTAAATTCAATTATAATGACCACTGGCCATCAGCTTATCTAATACAACACGTTGAGCGGCAGATCTTGCCAAACCTGTTCTTGCCTCCAAAATCACTACGTAGCTATCGTATTGACGAAAATATTATAGCCCTATATCTTGTGAGCAAATTTTCTGGTATACACTGACCGATTACTGATGGCGATCAATGTACGGCAACAGAGAAAGATAGCGCGCATATTTGATTGCGCGAGTCAGCTGACGTTGATATTTGGCGCGAGTTCCGGTAATACGGCTCGGAACAATTTTACCACTTTCAGTGACATAGTTTTTTAACATAGCAATGTCTTTATAGTCGATCTCAAGAACCCCTTCCGCGGTAAAACGGCAGAACTTGCGACGACGGAAATAAAGTGCCATAGGGTTAGTCTCCAGAATTTATCAAATCAATCTGATCGGCATGTAGAACTATTTTGCTAAGGCCATTTCGCCCTTGATGACAACTGATAAAGCCTCGCGCAGTGATCTGCGTACCGACTGTTATATAACAAGTAATTTCGAGCATCTGTTTTCCACTGACCACCAGGGGGATGCGACACCATGCTTGACGTGAAAAACCGGCTTCTTGCCGCACAGAGCGGTGCTCAAGCACGAACTGACAATGCGGAACACCTGACGGGCTGACCTTTCTGATAGGTGTCTTGCATACGATACCTGACAATATCAAACAGTTCGCCGTTATCATCGATTACTCTTCAATATCTCCAGCATCAACATCTTCATTAGTTTCAGTAGCGAAATCTTCACGGTGTTCATGACGTTCATCTTTTGTTTTAACCATCGGAGATGGTTCAGTTACCGCGTGCTTAACACGCATAATCATGTTACGGATAACTGCGTCATTAAAGCGGAAAGCTATTTCCAGATCATCAATCACTTTTTTTGGTGCTTCTATGTTCATTAACACATAGTGTGCTTTGTGCAGCTTATTAATCGGGTAAGCTAGCTGACGACGTCCCCAGTCTTCCAGGCGATGAATTTGGCCTTTAGCATCAGTAATCAAAGCGCTGTAACGTTCAATCATGCTAGCAACCTGTTCGCTTTGATCAGGGTGAACTATAAAAACAATTTCGTAATGACGCATAGAGTTGCTCCTTACGGATTATTCAGCTTCCTGTCATGGTTAACACAGCCCATGGAAGCAAGGAGTATAAGTCGAAAAATGACGCACGATTTTACTTATCCGTTCGGCCAAAAACAAGGACCGTGATGGAGTATTTCTTATTGAAGTGATGTCGTCATGATATAAAATACTAATAATGGTATATTTAAGACTCACATTATGATCTAGTGCCAACTGATGCTCTTGTCGCGTATCGTTTATAATTTTGAAAGCAAATAGTTTACGAGCAAAACGTTTGAGATGAACGCGTCACTTCCAGTAAATATTGCTCTATCCACTAAGTGTATTTTGACAAGATTGTATAAATTGGCTAAACATCAGTAAAGTCATGTTATATGCTAAATGCACTGAACAATATTAATAATTTTTGTAGCATCTGTGGATTGAGTAAAAGTTTGTTTTTATGTGATTTTAAGCATAAAATGTACTAGTAGGGTGTCTATATTCTGTATAGTATCTAATTGCTTTTAGCATTAAGTCCGTCGGCGATTTGTTTAGGGTAATTGATATATATAAGAATCTTTAATACTCATACGGTATTTTTATATTCGAAATTATTCATTGCCATAGCGACGATAATCTGGCTGAACACCTCGACAACATAAATGCAGCGGAACGTTTTTGAACAGAGTTTACAAATGTAGCGTTGATCGCCCGATGCCGTATGACTATCACGTCGAATTTCATTGGCCTCCACTACAACAAAGATAAATAACATCAATAACAATATTTTCCATCTTGTAATGATAGACTTTAATACAAGGAGCGAGTGAATGCGCATCGGACATGGCTTTGACGTGCATAAATTTGGCCGCGCAGGCCCGCTGATCATCGGCGGCGTGTGTATCCCTTACCCACAAGGTTTGCTGTCGCATTCCGATGCTGACGTTGTCCTGCATGCTGTCACCGATGCCTTAGTTGGTGCTGCTGCGCTGGGCGATATTGGCACATTGTTTCCAGATACCGATCCGGTTTTCAAAGGAGCCGATAGTCGCGCATTATTGCGCACAACCTGGCGCCGGATCGCTTCTACAGGCTATCGTTTGGGTAATCTGGATATTACCATTATTGCCCAAGCACCAAAGATGGCGCCGCACATTCCGAAAATGCGCGTGAATATCTCAAAAGATCTTAATTGCTGTATAGATGACGTCAATGTCAAAGCGATTACTACTGAACTATTAGGCTTTATCGGTCGCGGTGAAGGCATTGCCTGCGAGGCGGTGGCGTTACTAGTCAGACTTCATGACTGACGGTCTGGACTATATTAGCTACCTTGGTTTACAGGCAAATCAGTTGTGACTGGTTTGATGAGAACTATGGCAGCATACAGGTATGAGAAACGTGCAGGGTTACTCGGACAGAGAAGGTGAATCAGTGTGGCATGGTTGTAAAATAATCTATTGATTATTCGCCTGGGCCCTGAAAGAAAAGAACAGTGGTTTTTGCATTCGGTAAACTCGGCCCCAACTGCGTGACATTCCAGTTTACGGTTGTACAATGTCTCCTGCTGTTTCAGCAGGTCTTTGGCAGTACCTAGGGATGTCACATTATAAGGAAAATTTATTAATGCAATTGTGTTGAATTTTGGAGTCTGTCACAGTCCAATATGTAAACTTAAAATTATAGTCATATCGACGACAGCTGAATGACAATGCTTCGCTTCATGGCACTTAGGAGTGCGTTCTAAAAGTAAAATCTCCGAACCTATTTGCGGAGCTTCTCTTTGGTAATGAAAACGGAAAAATTTATTAGGAAAGGAAGATAGGAGCCGTTTCTTTAAGCCATGAAAAACGATGACGAACGGAACTTCACTTTTGATTAAGTAGTTTTTTTATGTGTAAAGTCGCATGTTAAGCACAAATACTGGTGATTTTAACGTCAGTGAACCCTTGACGGTGGCCTTGATGTTTACGGAAGTGCTTACGGCGTCGAACTTTGACAATCATTACTTTATCACCGCGACCGTGAGCCATGACTTTTGCCGTGACCTTACCGCCGTTCACGAAAGGACTTCCGATCTGAATGCTTTCGCTACTAGCAATCAAGATAATTTGTTCAAATCTAACTGTTTCACCCGCTATGACATCTAGCTTTTCGAGACGAATGATTTGACCTTCGCTTACCCGATGTTGTTTACCACCACTTTGGAAAACAGCATACATAACAAACTCCGCTTTCCGCACGCTTAACTTATAATTGTTTGGAGCATGCTATAAATATTTACGAAAGAATTCGAATTATACACAAGATTTTCACTAAAGACAAGTGCAGAATTGCTTATTTCAAGCGGGAAAAGGCGCAGTTTCTTCATTGCCATTACTCTCTGATTTTAAGTATACTCAGAAGTAATTATTTATGTTATCCGATTCCATATATGACAAGATACTGAATAGATAAAGTCATGACTTAGATTTACTGATAGTAGTGTACAGTCATATTCTAGCAAACGATCTTTTCATGTATCTTTCCACCTGAAACATTTTCCCTACCAATGTATCGGTACCATCGGTACAGTCAGCGTATTGGCACAGGGCTTTTAAAAAAACACCGTTCGCTTGTGCGATAGCTCGACAAGATATGTCTTAATTCACATCGCGAAACGCTGAAACTATTATGTTGTTCGTAATATTAATCGTTATGCCTGGATATTCTTCTGCAACGTCAGTTTCCGAGCGTCCGCCGGCAACGAACTGTCACCCTTTACTAGGGTAATACTTTTGAGTCACATTGGGGATCGGGATTCGGTACTTAGTGGGGAAAATATTTTAGGAACTTTTCCTGAATAAATAATACTTATCTGGCGAGACTTATCGGACACCTTCGGAAACTTCAGAGCTCCGGCATCAGCTTCGGACGAAAGAAACGTAGGTGTATATGCTAGAAAAGGTGCGTTTTAAACAATAAGCAAGAACTGTCATTACAAGATGTGTCTGTAGCCAAGCGCGTGTTTCGATCGAAACCATATTCTTGTGTTCCTGATTTATCTTGGTTTAGTGAAAACCGCTTTTCCTTCTATGCTTGGTTTGTCAGAAGACACGAAGACAGGCTTATAGCTTCTATTGCCGCGTGACCGCCGTTTCAGGAAGGTTAATTCTTGTGTTGCGAAAGACGTTGATGATTATATTCTCAGCTTAAGTTCAACAATATTTTCTCAATGAACTCCAAATGGAGATGTGCTACCGCAATTTCCTGATGGCATTCACGGAGATGCTTGAAATCCTACTTGCTACCGCGTAGCACATTAATAGGTGTCATTCCTTCAAGAAAAGATCTATTTTCATAGGTATCTTGCGATTCAAAATGCTTCGTTAATACTTCAAGTCAGCAGCTCACTAAAGCGTTTCATAAATTACTTTGCACAAACATCCCTTCAACCTGTCTGCTCAGCAGCAGACCTGTAGTTTTTAATTGACGGATGGTCTCCTTCATAAAAAGGAGAAATATTTCAACTGTTATTCTATGAGATCCAATAACTTTAATTTAAAATATCAATAGTTTATAGTATATAATGTGAAAGTAAAAATATTTACCTGATATTAAACAACAGCACATTGTCAATTATAAAGTGTTCGGCGTGCAGTCTAGCATCGATATTATTCCGTATCATAAAATGCATTCATTTTTTTCTAGTGTGAGCGAGTAAACTAATGCAACAAAAGTAAAGGTAGGCTATGTAATAATGAATAATCATAGAGTATTAAAGCCATTTAATAGCTTTTCTATTGATGTGCGCGCACGGCGCGTAATCACAGCGCATACGAAAACCAAGCTGTTCAAGCTATGGCGTCAAGCTGCAGATAACGCTACACCGGCACTGGTGTTAGGTAGTGGTAGTAATGTGTTATTTTTAGAAAATTATGTTGGCACCGTATTGCTAAATCGGATTGAAGGTCTAACAATCGAAGAGCATCCTGACGCTTGGCATTTACACGTCAGTGCCGGAGAAATGTGGCATGACCTAGTGCGTACTTGTCTTGAACAAGATATGCCTGGTTTAGAAAATTTAGCACTTATCCCCGGTTGCGTTGGTGCTGCGCCGATTCAGAATATTGGCGCTTATGGCGTCGAACTGCGTCAGTTTTGTAACTATGTCGATGTGTTGCAGTTAGTAAACGGCACTTTACTTCGCTTGAATGCAACTGAATGTCAATTTGGTTACCGAGATAGTGTCTTTAAGCACGTGTTGCGCGAACGCTACGCCATTGTTGCTGTTGGTCTTCGTCTTGCCAAAGCCTGGCAACCGGTGTTGACTTATGGTGATTTAGCTCGCCTGAATCCGCAGCGAGTTACTCCTCGGTTGATTTATGATATGGTTTGCACGATGCGTCGCACGAAAATTCCTGACCCTATTTTTCAGGGCAACGCCGGTAGTTTTTTTAAAAATCCGGTTGTTGATGCATTAAAAGCAACACAACTTCTAAGCCGCTATCCTGATGCTCCTCACTATCCTCAGTCGGAAGGCAGAGTGAAACTAGCAGCAGGTTGGCTAATCGATCGATGTGGACTTAAAGGCTATCGTCTTGGCAATGCAGCAGTACATGATAAACAGGCGCTGGTTTTAGTCAACGTTAATAATGCGACTGGCGAGGATATTTCCGCGCTAGCGCGTTATGTACGTCAACAGGTTGCAAAACGGTTTGGGGTCTGGCTAGAGCCAGAAGTGCGTTTTATTGGTGCCTTTGGCGAGGTGAATGCGGTGAAAGCAATAACATAAAAGACATGACTATTCAACTGTCGTGTGTGCATTGGTCGATTCAGCAACATAATACCAAGATTTTTACCTTTACATTATTGTGATGATATTCCACCAGTGTATTCGACTATCTTTATCCATTTATTTTTTCTTAAAAAGAAAATACTAGCATTTATGTATTTACTATTTTGCGTTAGATAGTTGAATAAACTACGATAAGTATTTTACTATAACGACAACAGTCAAAAATGTCCGATTTAACTTCGCCCGTACATCGATTCTTCTGAGAGCCGTGTATATACTCTGTTTGTTGGATGAACGTGATTAGACCTGGCTAGCTGGACTAATCTTGACAGATAAACGAGCAACATCATGGCGCGTTAGAAAGTTTCAAGGTTATCCGAATACTACGGTTACTAATCAATATTTAATTGAGCGTCTTGCGCAATAAAGCTGAGTGATGTCTGCTCAGCGGGAAAAGCGTCACATCTACTGGCCACGTAGCGATATCTCTCCGTCCAAATAAGCATGCAGTGTGCCTTCTTGCTCCAATAGCAAGACCCCTTGTGCATCAATGCCACGCGAAATCCCTTTAATTTCCTGCTCTTCAGTAAGTAATTTTACAGGTCGGCCAAAAAAGTTGTCCAGTGCCTGCCATCGGGAGACAAACGGTGCGAGCCCATTGCGCTCAAATTGTTGCAACGCCTGTCGCAACGTGTCAGTTAATTCGGTGGCTAGTGTGTTACGGTCGATGGTGATACCTGCTGCCTGTAAGTTAATCCACTCTTGGTCGATTTTACCCACTGTGCTTTCGCGCATCGCCAAATTGATTCCAGCGCCTATAACGACATGAGCGACGTCACTAACCTTGCCGGAAAGTTCCACTAGGATCCCAGCCAATTTTCGGTCGTTTAGGTAGAGATCGTTCGGCCATTTTACGCGAACCTCTTCTGCGCCAAGGCGTTGCAATACTTCTGCTATGACAATGCCAACCATCAGACTAAGACCTCCTGCTGCCGCCAGCCCTTTCTCAAAACGCCAATATAATGACAAATACAAATTATTACCGAACGTCGACACCCACTGCCGACCTCGTCTACCGCGCCCTTGTGTTTGATATTCTGCTACGCAGGCATCGCCAGGTTTTGTAGTACCAATACGTCCGATTAAATACTGATTCGTGGAATCAATTACCGATAGCACTGCTAGTCGACTAGCTGGTAGGCGCGCGTGGATGACGCTTTCGTCCAGTAATTGCAACGGCGCATATAAACGATAGCCTTTTCCAGGCGCCGTGAAAACTTCCACACCCCAATAGCGAATTGTTTGAAGGTGTTTGTTGATAGCAGTACGGCTCATTCCTAGTATTGCACCGAATTGTTTACTGGAATGGTACTCGCCGTCGGCCAACAAACTAATTAGTTTAAGGGGGATTGTTATGTTTCTCATGTTATTCATTGCATTTACCTTGCCTAAGACGCTAATAAACTGTACTGTAGGTTTTAGCCAGATTCCAAATTGTTCTGCAACTTGTTAACACACATAGCACGCTAGCGCGGAAATTAACAACATAGTGATTTTTGTAGAGAAGCTGTATCTCTTGTTTTTATCTTATTTGATGATTTTACTATCACAGCCTCGATTAGCTAGCAAATAGGCTACAGTAAATTTTTTTGAGAAAATTTGGAACAACTCTAGCAACAGTACTAGATCTTAAAATTACTCTGATTGACATATCATGTGCATCCGATATGCTATATCTACTTCTCAGTAAAATTTTCAAGAATCTGTGTTAATGCGCATTCAAGAGTGTGCATCCCTACTATGCGACGTTGCCCTATTTACTTTTCCTACCAGGCGCAAGAGTTTTCTAGTAACGATCGGAAATATTGTGTCGATGATATTTATCTAAAACCGTATCATTATGATAAGTAATTTAACCAAACCTAGGAGGTGTCTTTGCGAGTCAAAGATAGGCACTGGTTATAATTTTCAAGAAAAACAAATGTGATAAATTACCTATTCTGATATGATGCTGGATGAATTTATTGCATGGTTATATATCGTCCAACACGACGGGTTGAATCTCGATCTGTGGCATTTATGCATTTCTGAGTTTAAAATATAAATACGGGGTCATGTTCTTATGCGTTCATAAACGTCAAACAACCAGAGAAAATTATCTTTAATTACTTATACACGACCATTTTATCTGCTTGACAGAAGGTAATGAATGACACGCAGCATGAAGCTCCACGCTTTACTTTAGTAAATTTTTAAAGGCTCTAGAATAATCTAGAGGCTAATTCCAAATACTTTTCAACTACTCATTAGAAAATAACATTCATTGTTACTGATGCATACGTATGACTAGAAAAGCACATTGCTCTGTGAGCTGGGCTAGTTTGCGTGCTCACGAATAAAAAGAATTCTCTCCTTTGTTGACGCCCTGCTGTAGTTCGTAATGGCACGATAACCTACGACACGTCGCAGAAAAGGCTAAATTAAGTGGTGATGCGCCTTGGATAAGGAACTTAGGAACGGTTCAGTCTCCTTATTAAAATGACAATATTGGCAATTTTCCGGTTATATAGCTCGTCAACTGGTATGACCTTATATTCGTTATCGAAGATGATACTGTTGCCAATATCGGGAATGCGGATATTGGCCCCGGGAGGGTATGAATGTCTTGTTCGATATCATTGACGGTTTGCCCACACAAAAGCTGTCGCTATATGATGTAATATGTGTTGGCTGTGTGCTCTATAAGCACACCACCGTTTACTATCTAGTGCCGGAAAATGCGCGCGATAATGTTATCCATAGATTCGTTTCCAGTATTGTATCCATTTGTTAATCTTTAATTTTCTACATAGAAACCAGACATGGAAGAACGTGTAATATCCTTGCGGCATGAGACGGCAAACGTCGCACTGGGCGCTGCGGTGGCCGCAGCTTGTCAGCAAGCATCCGTGATTTACCTTTACGGCGATCTCGGCACTGGGAAAACCACATTTTGCCGTGGTTTTCTGCGCGCGTTAGGATACGCTGGGAACGTAAAAAGTCCAACTTATACTCTGATCGAGGCTTACGTGTTGTTGCACTGGACAGTATATCATTTTGACCTTTATCGTCTGGCAGATCCTGAGGAGCTTGAGTTTATTGGAGTGCGGGACTATTTTGATGACACCGCCCTGTGTTTGGTGGAATGGCCACAACGAGGGGAGGGTATTTTGCCAAAAGCGGATATCGTGCTAACGCTGCAGTATCAAGACGACGGCAGGCAAGCGATAGCGCAAGCCTTAAGCGTCATCGGCGAGCAAATTTTGGTCCGTTTGGCGCCGGCACTGTTACAAGGTACACTTTCATGATGCTAAAATTCAGGATCATGCTAGCAGTGTTAGTGGTGTCTTTAACGATGGAGCAGGCAGTGGCGAAGACTGCGACACTCGGTGATATCAACGTTGCGAATAACGCCAGCCAAGCAACTGTAACACTCGGGTTTAACCGACAACCAGTATATGCCTTTTTCTCGTTGCATAATCCTGAACGGATAGTGATAGATTTTCACAAAAGTGGCCCGGCCCAGGGATTGCCCATTGAGTTTAGCGACAAGAATGTCATTAAACGCATTCGTACTAGTACGCCAGTCGATAAGCAGAGTTTACGTCTGGTTTTCGAGTTGACTCACCAATCCTGCGCACAGGTTACAACACGGAAAGTCAGAGGGCGTTATAATGTTATTCTAACTATAAACAGCCAGAAATCGGCTGCTGTTATATCTAGAATACCGACATCTCGCGGTTGGTTGTCGTTGAGTGCCGAGCCAGTAGTAGTAGCTATCGACGCTGGCCATGGTGGTCAGGATCCAGGAGCGACGGGTCCAAACGGTCTGCATGAGAAACATGTGACTATCGCCATCGCCCGAAAACTGAAAACGTTACTCGACATGGACGCCATGTTTAAATCGGCATTGACTCGTGATAGTGATGAGTTTATTTCAGTAATTGGCCGCTCTGATGTCGCACGTAAGAAGGGCGCTAATGTGCTAGTTTCCATTCACGCGGATGCTGTGCCGAATCGTAGCGCCAGCGGGGCTTCAGTATGGGTTCTCTCCAACCGGCGAGCTAATAGTGAAATGGCACATTGGTTAGAGCAGCATGAGAAACAGTCTGAGCTGCTTGGTGGCGCAGGCGATTTGCTTGCCAACAGCCAATCGGATCCTTATTTTAGTCAAGTAGTGTTAGATCTTCAGTTCGGCCACTCACAACGGGTAGGGTATGGCATTGCAGTAAAGGTGTTGGATCAATTGCAGCAGGTAGGTGCATTGCATAAGCATCGTCCGGAACACGCAAGTCTCGGCGTCCTACGGTCGCCGGATGTTCCATCGCTACTAGTAGAAACTGGGTTTATTAGTAATGCCCGTGAGGAACGATTACTCGGCAGCAGAGTATACCAGGATAAGGTCGCTAACGCTTTGTATCTAGGCTTACGCGCGTATTTTCTGGCGCATCCACTGCAAACCGTCCCAAAAATTGAAAACCCGCCGAAGAACATTAACGTCGATGTCAATGCAAGGGTCACTCAGGTCGCCGCCGGTTGTCATATCGTTAAACGTGGTGAGACCCTATTTTCTATCTCCCGCCAGTACGGGCTAAACATAGCAGCGATGCGGACGCTGAATGCGCTGAAAAAAGACAATATTTGGATAGGACAGCGGCTGCGTATTCCCGCCAGAAGCAATTTTCAGAACAAGGCGTTACCCAAAATTGCGCCACGTCGGCATCGAGTCGTACGTGGCGATACGTTGACCGCAATTGCCATACGTTATGGGGTGTCCACCGGTGCCGTTAAACGAGCAAATCATATGATGTCCAATAACGTTATGCTAGGACAGATGTTAACTATACCGCTTGTTTAAGCCCCAAAGGCCATTGATACAAATATTGCCGCACAACTTGTTAATGAAATCGCTGCCAGTGAATTAGTAGAACGTCTAGCGTCGGTTCTAAAGGAGTTTGTCGAAAATAATTTTGTCGCCAGTGCGACATTCAAATTGATGTTGAACGCGGTGGTACTAGGTGCACCAGTATCCTGGGATTGAGCTTGTATTAGCGCTAGCCAGACACGCAGTTAACAAAATTGCTAGTCTGGACGACCTCGAAACTATTACTAGTATGGGTTTTCGCGGAGAGGCGCTGGTCAGTATTAGGCGTATTATGCCTAACGTTGACCTCGCGTACTAATGCACAAAGCGAGGTCTGGCAATCATATTCCGATGGTTGCGGTTTAGAGATTACATTGAAACCTGCAGCTCATCTAGCGGGAACGACGGTGGAGGTGTTAGATCTATTCTATAACACGCCAACCCGACGCAAGTTTATACGTACCGAAAAAACCGAATTTACTCATATTGATGAAATTATCAACTGTGTTGCACTGTCACGATCCAACGCGACGTTTATTTTACAGTGCAACGGAAAATAGTTCGCCAATACAAAGCAATTAGTCAGAACGGCCAGTATTTGCACGGGTCAGGTTTGCTATGCGGATCAGCTTTCATTGAGCAGGTCCTTAGTGTTTCCTGGCAGCATGGCGATTTAGCTATTCATGGCTGAGTATCAACTCCGTCGAGAAAAGCATTGTCCGAGATGCAATACAGTTATGTTAATCGTCGTACGATACGCGATAAATTAATCAATCACGTCATCCGGCGTATCAGGAACAGCTGGCAGAAATGCAACAGACGGAATTTGTAGTTTTTCTTAACGTAGCGCCTCATCAGGTCGATATTAATGTCCATCCTGCTAAGCACGAAGTGCGGTTTCACAAAGCACGGTTGGTACATGATTTTATTTATCAGGCGGCAATGACTGTTCTGCGGCAAAGCACGGCTTCTGGCCTGATGAGTGAGGGAAGGCCGCTGACGCGTACACTATCACCGGTGGATCTTGCTGCATCAAAGCAGCTGCTTTCAGCAGATACCAGCGCTGAGGCGGAGCGACGAAGGAAAAGATCAGAGGGGATGTGAGTGAAAAAACAAGGTTATCGCGTCAGTATAATAATGTTTACGGTAGCCAGGCATACCGGCTACGTATGCAGACAGTGGCGTTTCAGCAAGGAGCACAAACAATGCAGTGGATATACTCACTAAGCGTCGGCCGGAAAAGACTACCAGGTCGTCTTCTCATGAGATCTCTTCTTCTGACGACACGGGACACGCTGGGGCAAGTCAGGCTCATCATGGACAAAGTGAAAAGGCTCAATTATCTCTGAGTCGTGAAATTGACTCAATCGACGTTACGTCGACAAAACGGAACAAGAGCGTCAACTCTGTTGAAGCAGATACCGAAAATGCCTACCTGCGCATTGGCCCTTGTAGCGGTTGCTGTCACGTCAACGCTAAAGAGAACGCGTCGTGAAAAATCCGCATAGGCGGAGTGTTGACCTTAGTACCGCCTTGCTACGCGCCGATGAAATCGGCAAGCACTCTTGCATTACTCTCTTTGTCGATTGCTGAACATTGCCTGACTGAACGCTAACTAATATTAAAAAGTGAGACGCTACGAGTTCAGTCTCTGCTGATGCTATTACGTATAACACTGCACGATGCGGAGATTGTAGCATTGAAACGTCATCAACCGCTCTTACAGACAATGGGTATTGTGCTACGACACATTTACATCATGCGATATTAAATGTGGTACTTTTATCATTACAATGCCAGAATTTACAAAATTTGATTCCAAACCTGTTAAGATACCTGGAAGTAAAACGTTAGTAACTTATCACCACTTTATTGTCTGGCTTGCTCGTTGGTTTCAGCGCGAGTCAGTCGCCTAGAGTCATTCTCAGGCCATGCAATTACTTTCCGAGTTGGAGCGATTGTGTCCGAAATTGGTGTAAGCACAACTATACGAACTTCTGATAATATTAAATTTTAAGGTCACCTTAAAGCTCTGAACAATGAATAAGCCGACATTTTCTAGCCGGCCCCAAGCCATTTTTCTTATGGGACCAACCGCTTCTGGCAAAACCGCGCTAGCGATAGTGTCGCATCAACATCTGCCAGTAGAGATCATCAGCGTCGATTCTGCATTGATCTATCGCGGTATGGATATCGGCACGGCGAAGCCTAGCGCCAACGAGCTAGCGCGGGTGCCACATCGCCTAATAAATATCCGCGATCCGTCGGAAGTTTATTCAGCGGAGGATTTTCGCCTTGATGCGCTTAAGGCAATGAAAGAGATTACCAACGCTGGTCGTATACCATTGCTGGTAGGCGGGACCATGCTTTATTTCAAGGTGCTGCTGGAAGGACTCTCTCCCTTGCCCTCAGCAGATCCTGAAGTACGTGCTCATATTGAGCGCGAAGCGGAAACAGTAGGATGGCAGGCGTTGCACCGAAAATTACAACAGATTGATCCGATTGCAGCAAATCGCATTCATCCTAATGATCTGCAGAGACTGTCACGGGCACTAGAAGTCTTTTTCATTTCAGGTCACACTCTAACGGAACTAATGAAAATTTCAGGTGAAACATTGAAGTATCTGGTGCATCAATTCGCCATCGCACCCCTTGACCGTGCTTTGCTGAATCAGCGTATTACGCAGCGCTTTCATCAGATGTTAGTCGCTGGCTTCGAACACGAGGTTAGTGCGCTTTTTAAGCGAAATGATCTTCATAAGGATATGCCATCTATGCGTTGCGTCGGCTACCGACAGATGTGGTCGTATTTAGCCAATAGAACCGATTATGATGACATGGTGTTTAGTGGAATTTCTGCGACACGGCACCTTGCCAAGCGCCAAATGACTTGGCTTCGAAGGTGGTGCAATATTCATTGGCTGGATAGCAATGCACCCGCTGCTTCTCTCGATAGGATTTTACAGGTTGTTAGAAGTTATCGTCAAAAGATAAAATACCCGATATACTTAAGATCTAGATTGTGATTAAAATTCATCCCATCAGGATGATAAGTGATTCAATCCAAACTAAGATATACGCCACTTTTATTTTTGTACCAAAAAGAATAACTCATGTCTGTTTTAACTCGTAACGACAGCCCTTAGCGCCTAGATTAGGTGATGTGTGCAATTGACGGTACTGAACGTACTTTTTACAACGATTATTTTGTTTAGAAATACATGGTTCTTCTTATAAACAAGAAGCGCATAAGGAAACGACAGAATGGCGAAGGGGCAATCTTTGCAAGACCCGTTTTTAAACGCATTGCGTCGGGAACGTGTTCCGGTTTCTATTTATTTGGTAAACGGTATTAAATTACAGGGCCAAATTGAATCTTTTGATCAATTTGTCATTTTATTGAAAAGCACTGTCAGTCAGATGGTTTACAAACATGCTATTTCTACTGTTGTACCGGCTCGCCCTGTATCACATTATAATAACAATCCAAGTGGCGGTTCCAGTAGTTATCATCATAGCAGCGCCTCTGCTTTTCAACCGTCTCAGCCGGTAAGTGAGAACTTCGAATGAAGCAACATTTTTTTGCTTCTTGCTCATTTCATAGCGCTTTAGCATATAGTGTAGTTATAACTCGTATGAGATGTTGTACGCTTGTCTGACTGTTAAGAGATCGGTTTGTCGAACAAACAGGCGTGTACTACAGGAATAGCATTCCTGTATGCCGTGATCGGCAATCAAAAGATGTCGTATCCAAAATATCAGTGAGTAAAAAAGAAAAGATCGCAGAGATCGTTAAAAGTTTAACTTTCTGTCTAGGGGTGTAATCCTACACACTTTGTAAGTGCCGTGATCGATCGTACAGGATTAAGCCTCGATGTGTTACCAGGTTCAGCATGCACATGAGAGTAATACTGCAAGGAGATCTGGCTCAACCGCATCATCTTGTCACATGTTTTATACGTAGCTAAACGTATCTTGAGTGGAAGAAAGCACTCGGGGTTACGCAAGCTTGAGACTAACCCGTATGGTTGCGTAACCGACTAGATACTTTTCTTAGTTGAAGAATACTAATGGAAGTAAAGTGGAGCTAAAATTATGGCATGGAATAAGCCTGGTAATCACGGACATGACCGTGATCCGTGGGGAAATAGCGATCATAAAGACAACATTGACGGCAATGACAATAAAGGTGGACATGAACAAAGCTCGCTCGATCTAGATGATATCTACCATAAATTCAGCCGCAAACTGGGCGAGTTTGGTAAAAAAGGCAGCAACGGCACGCCAAGCAGAAGCGGTCATTATATCGGTCTAGTAGTCGCGGTCATCATAGCCGTTTGGGCGGGCAGTGGCTTTTATACAATCAAGGAAGCGGAACGCGGCGTAGTGTTGCGTTTCGGGAAATTTGACCATCTTGTTCAGCCAGGCCTGAACTGGAAACCAGTTTTCATCGACACCGTAACTACGGTCAATGTGGAGTCGGTACGGGAGCTAGCGGCCTCAGGTGTAATGTTAACTGCTGATGAAAATGTTGTACGAGTAGAAATGAACGTGCAATACCGCGTGACCGACCCTAAGCTCTATCTATTCAGTGTAACCAGCGCCGATGAAAGCCTGCGACAGGCCACTGACAGCGCCTTACGAGGCGTTATCGGTAAATATACTATGGATCGTATTCTAACTGAAGGCCGCACTGTGGTGCGCAGTGACACTCAGCACGTTCTGGAAGATACTATTCAGCCATATAACATGGGCATTACTCTTCTGGACGTTAACTTCCAGGCCGCCAGGCCACCGGAAGAGGTAAAGGCGGCGTTTGATGACGCTATTGCTGCGCGGGAAAATGAACAGCAATATATTCGTGAAGCCGAAGCGTACTCAAACGAAGTCCAGCCTCGTGCTAACGGTCAGGCGCAGCGTATCCTTGAAGAAGGACGCGCATATAAAGCCCGTACGGTGATGGAAGCGCAGGGGGAAGTCCAGCGGTTCGCCAAAGTACTTCCGGAATATAAAGTAGCTCCGGGAATGACCCGTGAACGTATGTATATTGATTCCATGGAGCGCATGCTGAGTAAAACTTGCAAAATTTTAGTCAATAACAAGGACAGCAATAATTTGATGGTACTGCCGCTTGACCAGATGTTGCGCAACGCGTCAACCGGCAATACTAAGACTAGCTTGGGCGACGATACCCTTAATTTGCCGCAGTTGCCTTCTGGCATCTCCGGCGGTACCGCGACCACACCTGCTGTAGGTAGCAACGTCAGTGGAACAATCATAGATCAACGACATGCCAATGTACAACGTACTGATACCACGCGCGAAAGGAGAGAATAACGGATGCGTAAGCCTTTATTTCTTATTATGGTCGTAACTTTGGTGGTGATGTGTGCGTCACTGTTTGTTGTGAAGGAAGGCCAACGTGGTATTGTTTTGCGATTTGGCAAAGTACTTCGCGACGACGATAAAAAGCCGTTGATTTACAATCCAGGTCTACACATAAAAATACCGTTTATCGAAACAGTAAAAAATCTTGATGCACGCATTCAGACGATGGAAAACCAGGCAGATCGTTTTGTCACCATGGAAAAGAAAGACCTTATTGTCGATTCCTATATTAAATGGCGTATTAGCGATTTCAGCCGTTATTATCTAGCGACCGGTGGCGGTGATGTGTCTCAGGCGGAAGTATTGTTGAAACGGAAGTTTTCCGATCGTCTACGTTCGGAGCTTGGTCGGTTAGATGTCAAAGGGATTGTCACTGATTCCCGAAATCGTCTGATGACTGATGTGCGCGAAGCACTAAACAACGGAACGTCTGGTAGCGATGAAGAGTTGCAAACAAACACTGCTGATAACGCTATCGCTTCCGTCGTCGCGCGGGTGGAGCGTGAGACCAACGGCGGCCCTCAGCCATCGGTGAATCCTAATAGTATGGCAGCACTGGGAATCAAAGTAGTTGACGTACGTATCAAACAAATCAACTTGCCAACGGAAGTGTCCGACGCTATTTATCAGCGTATGCGCGCCGAACGTGAAGCCGTCGCTCGTCGCCACCGTTCACAAGGCTTGGAAGAAGCCGAAAAGCTACGCGCAGCAGCGGATTACAAAGTAACTCGAACGTTGTCTGAAGCTAAGCGTCAAGCTTTGATTATCCGAGGTGAAGCGGATGCGGAAACCACTAAGCTGTACGCCGATGCGTTCAACAAAGACCCAGCATTTTATGCTTTTATTCGTAGTCTGCGTGCATATGAGAATAGTTTCAATAATAATGATATGATAGTGTTGAGTCCGGAAAGTGATTTTTTCCGCTTCATGAAATCGCCAAAAGGTACTACTAGATAGGCTTTTGCGTCGATTCGCCATCTGCATCACCTATAAGAAGCACTGAAAATCGTGGAATGCGGATGGTAGAATCCATTTTTAAGGAATCTGGTGAAATAAAGAGATGCGTTATCGTACTGGGCGCTCAATGGGGTGACAAAGTAAAGGTAAGGTTGTTAACCTGCTGACTGAACTGGCTAAAATATGTTGTACGCGATCAAAGTGGCCATAATAAGGTGGCCATAATGCTGATCGCACTTTAGTTATTAACGGTCATCCTGCGTGAAACGTTATCAGCGTTATCGCCAACAGCGTTCTTTTGTCACCAGAAGAGTTAATGAAAGAAATAAGTGAGCTAGAGGTACAGGGGATTCTAGTACGTAGACGTATGATAATATCCGAGTCGTGCCTTTTAATTCTTGCCTGTCATTTTCCTGATAAGTTAAAAGAAATTATGCACTACTACAGCTTTCAGCTAATACATTATTAGGCCAATTCGGTAGATTACAAAACGGTACTGGTAGCATCCTGATGATATCCGACGTAATGCCGTAAACGCTGAAGGTAAGGTAAGGTGCTCAGGACACGCTGCTTGATATCGATCAAGGCACCTATCCTTACGTCACCTCATCGAATACCACAGCCAACACTGTCGCACTGGATTGTTGGTGCAGGTCAACTCACTTCCCGGTTTTTGCCTCACTAAATTTGACGTGCTTGACGGTCTGCAGGAAGTGCAGGTATGCATCGCTTATTGCTTACCTGATGGTTTCACGATGACAAATACGCCGCTGGCGAAAACTGGAAAGAGCCTACGAAGACGTTCAATAAGCCTCCCGAAGCAGGTCATCAAGTGTATCGAAGATCGTATCGACCGGGCCTAACCGAAGTGAAACCATGATTTCACACGACCCGTTTGACGCCTGATGCGTTAAAATACACAAAATAGCTTATCTTGCCATTACCGCGCATGTCCTCATTTATACTCAACAAGTCTTATAACTTATTGTGTATGTTCCCTTTTTATCGATACAGTTAACTCCGCTAGAGTTTGGTGAGGTTGTAAAGTCGGCGTGTTACGCGCTGTCTAGTAGTGTGGGATATAAGGTTGATATTTGCCATTACAAACAGGCGTTGCCGTAGGCGCCCATAATAGTTTTGCATTACTTCGAGCCTTGTTTGCATTATTGTCTAACCGCCGCGCCACATAGATGTGCGCGTACCTACTGGCAGCACGGCAACCTGTTTGACATTATGATGGAGGTAACACGATGTCACAAGATCCTTTTCTAGAAAAAGAGATAGAGAAATACGTATTCTCGATTCCCAGCCGAGAATTTATCCTCACTTGCTTAGCTAAGCGGGGAAAGCCCACTAGCCGAGAGGAATTAGCACAAGAGTTGAACATCAGCAGCAAAAACCAACTAGAAGGTTTACGTCGACGCCTGCGCGCCATGGAGCGGGATGGACAATTGATTTTTACCAGGCGCCAGTGTTATGCGCTCCCAAAACGCCTGGATTTATTGCGCGGCACAGTCATCGGTCATCGTGACGGGTTTGGTTTTTTGCGTATCGAAGGCAGCAAGGATGACTATTATTTGTCTTCTGAACAGATGAAAATGGCTATTCACGGCGATGTAGTCATGGCGCAGCCTCAGAGTGTAGACCGTAAAGGCCGTCGAGAAGCCCGCATTGTACAAGTAATAGTACCGAAAACCAACCAGATCGTCGGCCGTTTTTTCACCGATGCAGACAACGCATTTGTTGTGCCGGATGACAGTCGCCTCAGTTTCGATATTCTGATTCCACCAGAAGAAACCAAGAACGCCTGTATGGGGAGCGTGGTAATGGTGGAATTGACGCAGCGCCCGACTCGGCGTACTAAAGCCACAGGTAAGGTGGTAGAAGTGCTCGGCGATAATATGGGTACCGGTATGGCGGTAGATATTGCGTTGCGTACGCACGATATTCCCTATGTTTGGCCGCCAGAAGTCGAACAGCAGCTTGCGAATTTACAAGAAGAAGTACCGGAAGAAGCCAAGCGTGGGCGTGTCGATTTACGTGCACTACCGCTGGTAACCATTGACGACGAGGATGCACGTGATTTCGACGATGCTGTATACTGCGAGAAAAAACGCAGTGGGGGTTGGCGATTATGGGTGGCAATCGCTGATGTCAGCTATTACGTCCGCCCGAATACACCGCTCGATCAGGAAGCTAGCTGGCGTGCCACCTCAGTGTATTTTCCTTCACAGGTGATCCCAATGCTTCCAGAAGTGCTGTCCAACGGATTATGTTCGTTAAATCCACATGTAGACAGGTTATGCATAGTCTGCGAGATGGCCATTTCTGCTCAGGGACGCCTTTCATGTTATAAATTTTATGAAGCGGTAATGCACTCTCATGCTCGTCTCACCTATAACAAGGTTTGGCAGACACTGCAGGGGCAGCAGGAATTGCGCACCCAATACGCGCCGTTCGTCAAGTCTTTGACGCAATTACATGAAATGTATCAAATGCTAGAGCAGGCCAGAGTTCAGCGCGGCGGGATCTTTTTTGAAACTGAGGAGGCCAAGTTCATTTTTAACACAAAGCACCGTATTGAACGTATCGAAGCGGTAAAGCGCAATGATGCTCATAAACTGCTCGAAGAGTGCATGATCTTGGCGAATATTGCCGCGGCACGTTTTGTTGAAAAGTACAAAGAACCAGCGCTTTATCGTGTACATGATAGGCCAAGTAAGGACCACATCACATCGTTGCGCACGGTATTGGGCAAGCTAGGACTGACTCTTGGCGGCGGCGATAAACCTGCACCGAAGGATTATGCTGATATGATGAATCTGGTTGCGAGCTGGCCGGATCACGAAATGCTGCAAACCATACTGTTGCGATCAATGAAACAGGCGATTTACGATCCAGAAAACCGCGGCCATTTCGGGTTAGCTCTACAAACCTATGCTCATTTTACTTCGCCGATTCGGCGTTATCCGGATCTGGCGTTGCATCGGGCAATTAAATATCTGCTTAGCCAGCAAACCGGTGAAATTAACGGCCGCGCTACCCCGACCGGCGGTTGGCATTTTGAGTTAAAAGATATGTTGCGATTGGGCCAGCAATGTTCGCTGAATGAGCGTCGTGCCGATGAAGCAAGCCGCGATGTGGCAGATTGGTTGAAGTGTGATTTTATACAGGATCATATTGGTGAGGTGTTTAGCGGACTTATCACCAGTGTAGCTACTTTTGGTTTTTTCGTACGTCTTGATAAACTGTTTATCGATGGTCTTGTGCACATTTCATCATTGAATAATGACTATTATCGTTATGACAATATCAGCCAGAAGTTGATAGGGGAGTCTAGCGGTAGAGTGTACCAGCTCGGCGATACTGTCAGTATTCGAGTCGAAGCCGTACATATGGACGATCGAAAAATTGATTTTTCTTTAATTTCTAGCTGTCGTCAGTCGCGAGGCGTAGGCAAAACGATTCGACAACGTCAGCGTCAGCAGCAGACGATCTACGGCGGCAACGAAGGCAAACTATCACAACGTCACCGTAGTGATAAACAGCTCGCTAATTTAAAGCATAATAGTGCATCTCGACCAACGGAGAGATAAGAAACGAAGGTAACAAGCCCGAAGATGGACACTGTAGGCGGAATAAACAAATCGAAGACGATCCCCAGCAGTCTCGACGGCGGAAGCGCGCTAAAAAGGTAACGAAAAATTAATCGTTAAAGAAGCATTTTCTTAATAAACCGCCCAAGGACAGAGCATTACGCCGTTCAGAAAGTTGAGTGTCGATAAGTGCTATTAACTAATATAGCAAATGAATTAGCTAAATCTATTAACGATGAAAGACGATCATGAGTGAAATTATTTACGGAATTCATGCTATACAAGCTTTGCTGGAGTGTGATCATCGGCGTTTCTTAGATGTGTATCTTCTCAAAGGACGTGATGACCGTCGTTTGCAGTCGCTAGTTCAGCGATTGGAAAGTGCGGATATCGCTATTCAGATGGTGAGTCGCCAGTGGCTGAACGAGAAAGTGAAAGGTGCCGTTCATCAAGGCATCGTCGCCCGCGTGCGGGAAGTGTGGCAATGCCAAGAAAGCAATCTCCCGGCGTTTCTGAAGCAACAAGTTGCACCTTTTCTACTAGTGCTTGATGGCGTTACCGATCCACATAATCTAGGCGCATGCCTACGCTGCGCTGATGCCGCCGGAGTGCATGCGGTGATCGTACCGCGTGATCGCACAGCGCCGCTTAACGCTACCGCTAAAAAAGTGGCTAGCGGCGCTGGGGAAACTGTGCCACTCATCCGCGTGATCAATCTAGCGCGTACGCAGCGTCTGCTGCAAGAACATAATGTCCGGATAGTTGGCACTGTCGGTGAAGCAGATCATCATATTTATCAAAGTAAATTAACTGGGTCGTTGGCAATAGTCATGGGCTCAGAAGGTGATGGCATGCGTCACCTGACGCGAAAATACTGCGATGAGCTTATCAGCATTCCCATGGCAGGCACGGTTTCGTCACTCAATGTGTCGGTTGCTGCTGGAGTGTGTCTGTTTGAAGCTGTGAGGCAACGCCTGTGTCTACAGAAAGAATCGCCTCGCTGTGTGCCAGGCGTTGAGAGTCAGCGCTTTAGAGATCATTAGGGTTTGCTAGTAACGTATTTGAGTTCGTCTGCCTGTCGATAAAAGGCCACAGTGCTTTCCCAGCCTACATCGATACGTAGTGTATGCGTGATGGTGAACGCAGACCTCATAGTTAAGATACATTAGGGGTGCTGGTGGCAACACCTTCGACTATGCGAAGGTTTTGGTCAAGTTTTGAATGCAGTTAGAATGCTTCCAAAACAGCTTTCAGATCTTGAGCATCTCCTCTTTTAGTGATATTAGTCACTTTAGGTAGTAAACATGCAGATGCCGCAAATCCTTGTCGTTGAAAATGAGTTGGTCATTTGTAATATCCTTAAAAGGATTTTTGAAGATAAGGCTATATAGTTTATGCAGCTACCGACGACGCGTAGATGCACTGAGTGCTGTTGGAACATGATATTAATTCACTTATCATAGATATTAACCTACCGGGTAAAAATGGCTTGTTACTAGCAAGAAAGTTTCGTAAACTTACCAGCGTCGCCTTAATGTTTCTTACCTGCCGCAATAACGAAGTGGATAAAATCTTTGGACTGGAAATTGGAGCCGACGGATTATATTACCAAACCGTTCAACCTGCGTGAACCTACTATCCGTGTGCTTAACCTACTATTTCGCACTATGTCTCTGAACGTTACTCTTGAAAACTAGTAGAAAGTTACCAATTTAACGGTTGGTATCTCTATATTAATAAGCCGTTTTTTCTGAGTCTTAAAGGCGAGAGCTACAAATTGCCCCGCAGCGAATTTCGCGCTATGCTGCACTTTTGAGAAAATACAGGCACATACGCAAGTATCTTGAATTTACACCAGATACGCCGAAAATAGACACTATTGAGGAAGATTATTGTTTCTGCGACGATTTGAAAGAGTCAGTGCACAAATCTATACAACAAAAAAGAGGCTTAAGAACAACATTCTCTAATGAGAGAGAGCTTTCAAGCGCTTTTTTGGATAGAAGTATATGAGTGACATATGTTTGCATTATTGTTGCTGATTGACCTCTAGTCGCTGGCTTGGCACAAGCGACGCATAACATAATCTCGGCGCATTTCTCGCAGTATAATAGAATCTACTTTGAGCTTTACTCTAACTATAAACCGGCGAAAACTAATCTTCGGAGTTAGATAAATTGCTTACGTGCATTGCGAAACAGCTGCATCCATGCTCATATTTGTCTCACCCAGCAGGGTGCCAAAAGTGGCTAATTGTGAGGAAAACACGTTCAGAATTGTGGCATGATCATGATAGCTCTCCCGTTAAGTGAGCCATTTAGGTTAGCGGGATAGTTTTCAGTAACCTTACTATAATTGTCTACATAGCGTAGCGTAGAGACACCAGGCATGCATTCCCAATCTCTGCTAAATGCGACGTATTGCGCGCTTCTACCTGCCCTTCTCCGTGAGAAACAGCGATAGGTAGGTCATGCCATGTAACAGTAGCGACGGATACTGCGTTACCTCTACCAGGCTGAATCGCGCTTCAAATCGCTCGGATTTATTATGTACGTCGTGTAAATTGGACATCATTTGACATCCATTGCGAATCCAGAGCGCTAAGGCTTGTGGACGACGGGAAAGCCTCAAACATATTGCGCACGCGCTGGTTCAATAAATTGACTCCGCCATCTTTCTCCAACACCCAACACATCGCCATAGGAGAAGCCGCCACAAGCTACCAGCGTATGAAAATCCTTAAGGGTTTTCTCTCCGATAAGCAGATCGTTCATATTCATATCGATAGTCTCAAACTCAGCGCGATGAAAATCGGCTTCCATCTCTATATGGAAGTTTGCGACTTGTTCCCGTAGTACGACAATCTTCGGTCGTACGACTTTGGCGATAAATAGTGCAGCGATATCATCATTAAGATCACAGCTTAAGGCTACCGATCCAAGATCGTTGGGATCTTGATGAGAAGTGTGTTCCTGATGGCACTTTCAGGATTATCACGTAGTCGCTGCATTTGCCGGCTAGTTTCTGCCGCCAGATTCTCTGGGTTGTATAGCTTTCATTATATAAGCACACTCTTTCCGGCGCGCAGAATAAAACGGTCTCCGGGCTGGACCTGAGCCAAGATAATGTAAGCGGCTCGTTAGAGCTTCTTGATGGAAAAGCGCTGCGATCGCGTCCCGATCAGCTTTTTCGATTTGTATCACTGCTCCCAGCTCTTCATCAAAGAGGGCAGTTAACCACTCTCCTAGCGGACCAATATCAACATTGATACTGCAGTGACCAGCAAACGTTATTTCTGCCAGTGTTACTAACAAGCCGCCGTTGGAACGGTCATGATAGGTAACAGTTTCCTTCGCGCTACTAGTTATTGTATGACGCGGGAAAAGGCGGATAACTGACAAACGTCGCGCACATTAGTAGTTTTATCCCCCGAGCTGATGGATACACTTGTGCCAGTGCAGTAGCTCCTAAAGCTTGATAACCGGCGCCTAGATCGATAAGCAACAATGTATTATCTCGTTCCGGCTGTAATTGTAGCGTCACGGTAGCACGTACGTCTTCCACGCTGGCGAAAACAGTGAGCGACCAGTGACAGCGGTGCCGTCATTTCCCGTGATTCGGCTTTGCACTGAGCCCAGCGCCGGGGCAAAGCTTTCCGCCTACTGTTTTCAGTGCCTGATACAGGCCGGCATCTTCACCAGGATGACCCGGACATCCATTCAGTTGGAGGAAAATTTACCCGTCTGATATCACCGATATATGTAGCAGCCAGATTAGTCAATGCCTCGCCTACTACTAGGCGTGAGGAAGCGGCAATTTAGCAGCGCGACTGGCGATCGTTACCTAGCGACATCGCTTTGCCATAATAACTGTCAAAATTAGCGGTTGTCACGGCGCAGTCCGTCTCGGCACTTACCACGCGCTGATCATTTGATCACGCGCGACCATTTCCGGTTATACTACGCACTGATGGTAAGAAGGAAGGTTTTCCGAAACTGCTGGCAAATACAATACGCGGTTAATCGCCTCGGTAGGCATAATTCCATTGTGATTACGCGAGTAGCCGGCAGCCTGTAGGCTTACGGCTACCCAATGCATCTTTGGCGTCTTTTCAAAAAACATTAAGCGGCAAATCAATCGGCCTGTTGCTATATAATACGCGTCGTCTACTTTGAGATGCAGCGCCTCTGTCGCTTCGCCTATCACCGCGTAAAGAGCGCGCTCACGGTGGCAAAGAGCGTCAAATTCTTCCAACCGCTCAGGGGAAATTGCTATAAAGTGACGTTCTTGTGATTCATTACACTAGATTTTCAACGGACTCATACCAGTCTCGTCATTAGGGATCTCGCGCAGTTGGAAACGTCCGTCGCGTTTGTCGTCGATGATCAGCGCCGGCATGGCGTTTGCCAAACCGCCGACACCACGTCATGGATAAATAGAATCGGGCTATCTTCACCTCGATCGATGACTGCTTGACAGCGTCGTGCCATTTCAGGATTGGTGCGCTGCACAGATGCAAAATCTAAATCGTTATCGAGCTGACCGGAAATTCTCGACGAGGCTGTGCCGGCGCCAAGGCTGATCTTCATCGTTGGACCGCCAAAAACTATAAACTTATCGCCCACGCTAATTTTGCTTTTTTTGACGTCGATGCACGAATATTACCAATGCTGCCAACTAGCACAATGGTGCTTATGGTAACCGTGCAACTCCATGCCGTTATGACTATCTACGCGCTCTTCATAGATGCGAAAATAGCCAGTCAAAACGGGATGGCTAAATTAATTATTGTACGCTGATCTTCACAAAGAGCCGTTGGTCATGATATTTAATGCGCTGACAAGACATCCTAGGTGGCCAACTAAAATCTTCTTCCCAGGCTTGTCAAAGCCAGGAATACGTAACGGAGCTTCCGACCAGAAGCTTTCGGTTTAGCGCCACGGCCGGTATTATCTTCATCACGGATTTCACTACCGGAACCAGTAGCTGCGCCTGGCCAAGATGAGATGACGGCCGGATGATTATAGGTTTCGACTTTCATTAAAATATGCGCTGCTTCCTAATGGAAGTTGTACTTCACTGTTTGCGCGTTGGGAAGCGCCCTACTACTTCTCCCTTCATCACCGCAGCATTGTCCTTATAGGCCGATAACATATAGTCTGAAGTTTACTAGAAGGTGTTTTGAATCATATTGAATAGCAACTTGGCTTATAGATGCACCATCGATCACCCAATCGGCGTTGAAAATTTTATGGCGGCAATGCTCAGAGTTAGCTTGAGCAAACATATATAGCTCAATGGTGAACACTGTTTTTATCATTCTGTCGTGCAATAGGACAGAAAGTTCTCTCTACCACTTCGGCTTACGTAATTGAGGTAGACGTTTTATCTAAGTCCACAGCTGAATATCGGTTGCTAAAAGAGGACTGTGTTCCAACAGCTGCTGCAGTCGCCTTAACGCATCTTTGTTGAGCGTAGCGCTGACGTCAGTGAAGTGGATGCATTTAACATAGATATCATAGACCACTAGTCGAGCAGTTCGACAACGAACTAGCAGCTTATTAATGTGAAATGTAGACAGGATGGGCGTGTCGCAAGTGTGTGGTTTGACTATTCATAGGCGCAGTGGCCCAAGGCGCGGATACGCAGAGCAATTTTATTGCACGTTAACACTTGATTGCATTACTCCTATGCAGAACTTGCTAAAAGAAAAAGAAAGCATCCTATGGATACAGATCCCATCTGCCAGGTCGTAATATAAGGTTAGCTTTACGTAAAATCAAAACAAGATATTAGTGCGCTGCACCTACTTCTACTGCCACTTTAGTGGATTATCTTTAGCGGTGACTGCGATTAAATATTCTTCCCGAATTTTATAATCGGTATCGCAAAAAGGTGTGCCTAACTCCGACTTTGGTGCCAGTACACTTGACTACGTTGATTGCGTTAATCATCGGATACACTGGTTGTCAGCCATGTAGTAATTTACTCTCGACTTAAAGGTTTAATTGCCAGCTGTGAGACGACGACAGGATAACAGACAAGTAGAATTATTAACTGGACGATTTGCGAGTCGCTTCCTTCCATTCCGACAGTTCATAGATGTCTTGATTGACGCGATAAGGATCGGGAAGATTAAGCATGATGTAGTCGCGAAAAATTTCCATGACTCACCTCATAGCGGTAGTGAGCAAAGCCATATTGACGCGTTTCTTCCATTTACTGAGACCGTCCATTGGCTGCATGGCAGGCCAACATTGCTTTCAATTACGAGTGCGGTTCGTACAGTACAATTTGTAAGCATCAGCGTTCTGTGTAGAAACTATTAGCGTAGTACAGCAGAATTTACCTAACGGTGGAAGAGCTACATAGAGTGCAAGATTAACGTTCCTATAGCCGATCATGTCGATAATCAGCGTATTAGGCTTACCACCACACAGATTTGGCTCGATTGCCGCCTGTAGAACAAAACCTTTTGCTGTACTTCTAATACTGGATTGATTTGCATTAGAACGGCATTTTAAAACCAGGAGGAAGCGACATGCCGCTGGAAACAGAGGCCATCTTTTCCTTCTGAGTTTTAGCAATACGGCGGATAGCATCATTAAACGCTGCGGCGATCAGATCTTCCAGCATATCTTTGTCATTTTCCAGCAAGTTGGAATCGACTTCAACACGCCGGCAATTATGTGCGCCATTAATCGTGATCTTGACCAAGCCAGCACCAGACTCCCCAGTCACTTCCAGCTTCGCGATCTCTTCTTGCGTCCGCTGTAATTTTTCTTGCATTTGCTGAGCTTGTTTCGTCAGGTTACCCATTCCGCCTTTACCAAACATAATCTTTCCCCCTAGTTGAATCGAACTGCATTTATGATATCCTTCCGCAATTCGACGGGTTATACGGGTCGGATGCTATCTTCATCTAGCTCGGCATCGAAAAAACTTTGTAGCACTTGAATGTGAGCATCATGCAAAATCGCTTTCTTGGCCCGAATCAGCTTCTCTTCATAAATTTCCTGTCGCCATTCTAATGGCGTTTTCATTGTCAGATTATCATCTTCCACTATGGTCAAGTCAATCGACGCGCCAAAGACGTCGCTCAACGCGGTGCACAGAGCGCTTTGCGCTGAAGCCGAATTTAAATGACGCTGAGAGGCGCGCAGGTGCAAACAAATTTTGCCTGGAGCCAAATCCTCTTTCCAGGCGTTTAAAGCTAGTTGTTGTGCTACTTTGGGCACCACCAAACGATTTACTTGCGCTGCCCAAGGATCGCGCGTCAGCGACTCTTCGGCTAAGCACAATGCTAACTTTGATGTTTTTGCATGCTCTAGCGCTGTACGCAGCGATTTCGTGGTCGTCACCGGCTTCGAGGCTACCTCTGGTTGTTGAGTGACACGCCAACCATACACCTCCGGTCGCGGGGTTTTCATCGGCTCTTTCTTTCCAGCGTCATCGTGTTGCTGCTTCGTACGTTCGCTCGCACTAGCCGGCCGTTCTAGCGAAGGAACAGTAGTCTTCTGCCGTGCCGGTGCCTGTCCGCACTTTTTTGTTTTTTTAATCTTTTGCCACTTTAACAGGGCAATGCGAGCCTGCAAAAATTGCGTAGTCGCATCCGGAAGCGGACTATCACTACTTGAAGATGGTAAAAAAAGTGCTCGAGATGCTTCTTGTTCAGACTTCAACACGATGTCTTGCCTATCGCTCTCTGCTTTTTCATCATTACAGTCGCTACCAGTATAAATTAGCCTAAAATGCTCTTTATCTATATCGATCCAGCTAGACTGAGGACAGCTAGGCAACGTGGTCTGCCAATCAGTCCACGATCCTGATACCGGAGCAGTAAGCGTATTTTGCTTCTTCACCGTTATCAGGCGCTTGCCAACATTGACTCCACTGGAAAAAGAAGACGATTTTGGTACGTCTTGCGCTGGCGTCGCTATATTTGCCCCGGCGCGTCTGGTATTATCAAGCTTTAATTGCGTCAGTGCCCGTTTGGCGCCAGACGCACCGGTAGCACTGCTGTCGCAGTGTCTGTTTTCGTCGAATTCAGCCGTTTTTTTTTCCATGCTAGCGACAGTGGTCATTTTTTCTACAGCGGAAGGACGAAACGCCAGCGCGCGCAGCAGAGTCATTTCCACTCCTATCCGTGGATCCGGTGAAAAAGGCAGCTCTTTGCGTCCGATAATTAGAGCCTGGTAGTATAGTTGCAGATCGGAAGGCGGTAAACGCCGGGCCAGGTCGCGCAAACGCAGTTTGCTAGCCGGGTTGTCTTCAGAATTTAACTGGTCAGGCGCTAACTGTCCCAACGCAAGGCGATGTAGTAAAGAAAGCATCTCAACAAGCAGATTGTCCCAGTCCATACCGCGAGCAGCGCATTGCGCGAGTGTCGCCATTATCGCGCCACCGTCGGCCTCGGCCAATGCTTCGATAAGCGCCAGCGGCTGCTCTGTATTGAGTGTCCCGAGCATTAGACTGACCGCTTCATCGCTTACCTCCCCTAGACCTGTGGCGATGGCTTGGTCGGTTAGACTGAGAGCGTCTCGCATACTACCATCAGCAGCACTGGCTAACATTTGTAGCGCATGAGGTTCGGCCATGATCTGTTCTTTCTGCAAGACGTAGGACAGATGATTACGGATTTGTTTAACGTCAAGAGCCTTTAAATGGAATTGCAGACAGCGGGACAGGATAGTCACCGGAAGTTTTTGCGGATTGGTAGTAGCCAGTAAAAACTTGACATGCGCTGGCGGTTCCTCAAGGGTTTTCAGTAAAGCATTAAAGCTGTAGCAGGATAGCATATGTACTTCGTCGATCAGATAGACCTTAAATCGGCCGCGTGCCGGAATATATTGAACGTTATCCAGCAGCTCGCGGGTATCTTCAACTTTAGTACGCGAGGCAGCATCAATTTCAATTAAATCGACAAAGCGGCCCTGCTCGATTTCCCGGCAGTTGTCGCATTGTCTGCAAGGGGTTGCAGTGATACCTGTGTGGCAGTTTAGCCCTTTAGCCAAAAGACGGCCAATCGTAGTCTTACCCACACCGCGAGTACCAGAGAAAAGATAGGCGTGATGAATCCTACCCAATGAAAAGCTGTTTGCTAGCGCCGCTAGGATATGCTCCTGGCCTACTATATCGATAAATGTTTGCGGACGCCACTTACGGGCAAGAACCTGGTAGCTCATGAGTCAAAATTTATGTTAGGAAAACGCAACTATATTAACACAACTACGCACCGTCTCACGAATACTTAACAGCAACCTGAGAAGAATACTAGCTATAACTAGCTACGCTAATACTGTGATAATAAAGACAAAACATCCTGCCGACTGAGCCTCCGCGTCAGTCTCACTGTAGCGCAAATAGATCGCTTATGGCTAGTGGAATATTATCCATTGGCACTTTATCGCTGGATACTTCAGTATTCACTAATAGTTTCACGCAGCATCTTGCCTGAATTGCACATTGGAACAAATCTCAGCTCAACACTAACGTAACCACTGTGCTAAACAATAATCTACGCGCTTTTGTGCCGAGTCTTACAGTTGGCTTCGCGAAAAAAATTATTCAATAACGCGAGTTGGCTAAATAATATTGAAAAATAGAATGCCTAGTTTCGGATAGCTAGGAACCAATTTAATATTCTACAACAACACTGTCATGTTTAGAATAAAACTGATTGGCTTAATAGTAGCAACAAGCCTCGGCGATGCGCCCCTCCGAGTTAATGTTACGCATCACTGTAAACGACTGACTATCTGTTCGAGAACCGCACAATGCTCTCTAATTTGATCAGTGTGGTGGAATAGGGTAGCACTAAGCGCGTTGCCTGGCTAGCCAATCGGCTTACCCAACAAATGCCGCGTTATCCCACGAGCTAGCTTCGTCGGTGGTTTCTTACGAAGATTCACGATAGTGATAGCTTGCGCATCTCTAAAAACAATTCCACCCGTACTCGACAGCTACATAGGTGATCGCCGCGTTAACATGATTGATGTATGTTTGTTTATAAGGCCTTGTTGGGAACTTGACCTATTGTATAGTAGCAAGGAAAGCATATTTAGTGGATAGAGTGGCATCACTTGAATTTACGTACCCACATTGCTCATGTGACCATGTGTTTTCAAAATCAAAACACAAGAAGGTGGCTGAGTTCAATAAGACCTACTAAAGCTTCAAACGACTATACAATCGGCAACAAGATTAGATATTACAAAAGAACAACTAATCTAATGCTTGTCTTTAGCTCGTGACGACAACACCTAAGAACCTTTTTGTAGTGTAAAATACTGCTGAAAGACCGAACCTAATGCAGGACAGGTATAAAGATTTTATAAAAATGCGTGAAATTTGATGACTTAAGTCAAAGTCATAACGGATATAAATTGAATACTCTGCTTCTTTTAGTATCGTATAAACAAAATTTGTATTACCAATTAATCATTCGCTATCCGCTGAGAAGATTAGCAGAGCTCTGTGTTAACCTAGTTATTGGATGTCATAGTAGTTGGAATATTTAATCCCGCAAGGAATACTGCGCCCAACAAAACTGCCTAACGAGTTCTAACTGACCTATCAACTCCTCACTACAGAAAACCTCTAGTGATTGAAAATTAAAGGACAGCGGCTGTGTCAGCAAGGTGAAAACGAAAATATTCCTGGCCTTATCCAGGAATTTAGCCAGCTAAAACGATTGCTTCGACATTTCCAAGAACGCGGATTAAACCTCATGGAATAATAGCCAGACGCTGGGAGAATCTATAAGCCTGTCTTCGTATGTTATGATGGACAAAACATATAGGTGCTAACTAAACCAACATTAAAGATAGATAAGGAACACCACCATGTCAAAACGTTTTTATAATGACGTGGATCCGATCGAAACACGTGACTGGCTCCAGGGGATCGAATCGGTTATCCGTGAAGAAGGTATTGAACGCGCTCAATTCCTAATTGAGCAAGTGATGGATAAAGCGCGTAAAAGTGGGGTCAGCCTTGCGCAAGGCGCTGATGGGCAAAACTACATCAACACGATTCCAGTTGAGGAAGAGCCTACGTATCCTGGCAATTTAGAATTAGAGCGCCGCATTCGTTCTGCTATTCGCTGGAACGCTGTAATGACAGTTCTGCACGCATCGAAGAAAAATGTAGAACTAGGCGGACATATCGCGTCATTTCAGTCGTCTGCCACCATTTATGAAGTATGCTTTAACCATTTCTTTCGCGCGCGTAATGACAAAGACGGCGGCGATCTGGTTTATTTCCAGGGGCATATTTCTCCAGGTATATACGCTCGTGCCTTCCTTGAAGGCCGTCTAAGCGAAGATCAAATGAACAATTTCCGCCAGGAAGTACATAGCAAGGGGTTATCATCTTACCCGCATCCGAAGCTGATGCCAGATTTCTGGCAATTTCCGACAGTATCGATGGGCCTCGGTCCGATAAGCGCCATCTATCAAGCAAAATTTTTAAAATATCTGCACCACCGGGGACTGAAAAACACTAGTAATCAGACTGTGTACTCATTTCTAGGCGATGGTGAAATGGATGAGCCGGAATCTAAAGGCGCTATCACTGTTGCGACTCGCGCGCAGCTGGACAACTTGATATTCATCGTTAATTGTAACCTTCAGCGTTTAGACGGTCCCGTTAACGGTAATGGCAAGATCATTAGCGAATTAGAAGGCGTATTTAGCGGCGCCGGATGGGAAGTAATTAAGGTAGTCTGGGGAAGCCGCTGGGATAAACTGCTACGCAAAGATACTTCTGGCAAGCTAATTCAACTAATGAACGAAACTGTCGACGGTGACTATCAGACCTTTAAATCGAAAAACGGCGCCTACGTACGTGAGCATTTCTTTGGTAAATACTCAGAAACCGCTGCGCTGGTGAAAAACATGAGCGACGACGAGATTTGGGAGCTCGACCGCGGTGGCCACGATCCAAAAAAGATCTATGCCGCTCTGCAAAAGGCCAAAAAAACCACCGGAAAGCCTGTAGTAATTTTAGCGCACACCATTAAAGGCTACGGAATGGGTGTGACTGCAGAAGGTATGAATATCGCGCACCAAGTAAAAAAAATGAACATGGAAGGAGTACGTTATTTCCGCGATCGCTTCAACTTGAGCGTCATTACAGACGACAAGATTGAAACGCTGCCTTATATCACTTTTGCAGAAGGGTCCGAAGAACACACTTATTTACATGAGCGCCGAAAATCACTTCATGGTTATTTGCCGAGTCGCTTGAAAGATTTCACCGAACCGTTGGACTTGCCGACTCTTGAGGATTTTGCATCGCTTTTGAAAGAACAGAAGAAAGAAATCTCCACCACCATCGCTTTTGTCCGCGTATTGAACGTGATGTTGAAGAACAAAACGATTAAAGATCGCTTGGTCCCGATTATTGCTGATGAAGCCCGTACCTTTGGTATGGAAGGTCTATTCCGGCAGATAGGTATTTACAATCCTAGCGGTCAGCAGTATACGCCGCAGGACCGCGAGCAGGTTGCCTATTACCGCGAAGATGAAAAAGGACAGGTACTGCAAGAAGGGATTAACGAGCTTGGTGCGGCTTCTTCCTGGTTAGCAGCGGCGACCTCTTATAGCTCTAATAATTTACCAATGATTCCTTTTTACATTTATTATTCGATGTTTGGTTTTCAGAGAATCGGAGATCTGTGTTGGGCGGCGGGCGATCAACAGGCGCGTGGTTTCCTTATCGGCGGCACCTCGGGACGCACAACTCTAAATGGTGAAGGCTTGCAGCATGAAGACGGTCATAGCCATATTCAGTCGCTGACTATTCCAAACTGCATCTCTTATGATCCGGCTTATGCCTATGAAGTCGCGGTTATTATACATGACGGTCTAACCAGGATGTATGGCGATAAGCCAGAAAACGTCTATTACTATCTAACTACGTTAAATGAAAATTACGCTATGCCAGCCATGCCGAAAGGCGCGGAAAAAGGTATTCTCAAGGGGATCTACAAGCTAGAAACACTGGAAGGCGGTAAAGGTAAAGTGCAACTCATGGGCTCCGGCGCTATTCTGCGCCACGTACGAGAAGCGGCGCACATCTTGTCGAAAGACTATAATGTCGCTTCCGATGTGTACAGTGTGACTTCGTTTACTGAGCTAGCTCGAGACGGCCAGGATTGCGAACGCTGGAATATGCTGCATCCGACCGAAACGCAGAGGGTGCCATATGTAACCACTGTGCTAAACGATGCGCCCACGGTAGCGTCTACTGATTATATAAAACTATTTGCCGAGCAGATCCGCAACTTTATTCCCGCCAGCGAATTCCGCGTTCTAGGCACAGATGGTTTCGGTCGTTCCGACAGTCGAGCAAACCTGCGTTGTCACTTTGAAGTGAATGCCAGCTATGTGGTAGTAGCGGCGCTAAGTGAATTGGTCAAACGCGGTAATATCGGCGTTGATGTAGTAACGCAAGCCATCAGCACATTTAGCATCGATGCTGATAAAATCAATCCGCGTCTGGCGTAAAAGGTAAAATAGATTATGGATAATGAAATGAACGTACCGAATATCTGTAGAGATAAAATTATTGAAGCCCCGGTTAGCAAAGGCGATAAGGTAAAGGCCGAACAGTCGCTGATTACTGTGGAAGGCGATAAAGCCTCCATACAAACGTCCTCTCGTCAGGCGCTGATAATGACAACCGACAGCGCGCTGACGATCCAACCTGTATCCACCGATGGCTGTGCAACAGAAAATAAAGAAATTCACGTTCCTGATATCGGGGATGATGAGGTAGAAGTTACCGAGATATTAGTAAAGGTCGGGGATAAGGTCAAGGCCGAACAGTCGCTGATTACCATTGAGGGTGACAAAACATCAATGGAAGTGCCGGCGCCGTTCTCTGGCATGATTAAAGCAGTAAAGGTCAATATCGGTGATAAAGTGAATACTGGATCGCTTATTATGATCTGCGAGGAAGCTGCTTCGTCTACGGCGTTGCCGCAGAGTCCATCGATTCAATCCATCGGCAATAAAAAAGATGTGCACGTTCCAGATATCGGTGGCAATGCACTGGAGGTCACCGAGGTCATGGTCAAGGTCGGCGACAAGGTTAAGAGCGAACAGTCGCTGATTACTGTGGAAGGCGATAAAACATCAATGGAGGTGCCGGCGCCGTTCGATGGTACCGTTAAAGAAATTAACATTAACGTCGGAGATAAGATTAGCACTGGTTCAAAAATGATGGTGTTTGAAGCGGAAAGTACTGCAACCGTGGCACCGACGATAACATCAAACGTCAAAAAAAACGCATCTACTGCCACTTTCGCTTCATTATCGCCTAACGGCAAAAATGAATTTGCTGAGAACGACGCCTATATACATGCTACTCCGGTAATTCGCCGTCTAGCGCGCGAGTTCGGTGTTAACTTAGAGAAAGTAAAAGGTACCGGGCGTAAAAAACGTATCTTGCGTGAAGATATTCAGGCTTACATCAAAGATGTAATTAAACGCGCCGAGACCGTGCCATCAGTGACCGGCGTCAGTCCGCTGCTCGGACTATTGCCGTGGCCAAAAATGGACTTCAGCAAATTGGGCGATATTGAAACGGTAGATCTGAGCCGGATTCAAAAAATCTCCGGCGCCAACCTGCTCCGTAACTGGGTCACGATCCCCCATGTGACCCAGTTCGACGAAGCCGACATCACCGAAATGGAAGCCTTTCGTAAACAGCAAAACACCGAAGCCGAGAAAAAGAAGCGGAATGTGAAAATCACACCGCTGGTGTTTATCATGAAAGCAGTCGCCAAGGGACTGGAAGAATTTCCGCGTTTTAACAGCTCCTTGTCAGAGGATGCTCAAAAACTGACGTTAAAGAAATACATCAATATCGGCGTAGCAGTTGACACCTCGAATGGCCTAGTAGTACCTGTGTTTCGCGATGTACATAAAAAAGGTATTCTAGAGCTGTCGCACGAGCTAACAGCGATCTCCCAAAAGGCTCGTGATGGGAAACTAACTGCGTTAGATATGCAGGGAGGCTGTTTCACTATTTCCAGCTTGGGCGGTATTGGCGGAACAGCGTTCACGCCTATCGTCAACGCGCCGGAAGTAGCGATTCTCGGCGTGTCAAAATCGTCAACAAAACCAATATGGAATGGTACAGAGTTCTCACCTCGGCTGATGTTGCCGCTGTCGCTGTCCTATGACCACAGGGTTATTGACGGCGCTGATAGCGCGCGCTTTATCAGATGTATTAATAACATGTTGTCTGATATTCGCCTCTTAATGATGTAGTCTGGTGTCACCAGCGAGTTGTCGATAGTATCAATTAATAACATCACATACTCTTATTCTATTAATATTTATGCAAACTAAATAGAAATGTCAAGGTGACACGGTGGATTATGTACGATAAAATAGACAACGGATAATTCGCTAAGAGGTCATATGAGCACTAAAATAAAAACTCAAGTCGTGGTACTTGGGGCAGGCCCAGGAGGTTATTCTGCAGCATTCCGTTGTGCAGATTTAGGTCTAGAAACTCTCCTGGTGGAACGTTATTCCGCCCTTGGCGGAGCTTGTCTAAATGTAGGCTGTATTCCTTCCAAAGCATTATTACACATCGCTAAGGTTATTACAGAGGCTAAAGCGTTGAACAAAAACGGTATAGTCTTTGGCGAACCACAAATCAATATCGACAAAGTGCGCACATGGAAGGAAAAGGTTGTTAGTCAGCTAACAAGCGGTCTATGCGGTATGGCCAGAGCGCGTAGGGTAAAGGTGGTAAACGGTTATGGTAAATTCACCAGTACTAATACGCTTCAGGTAGAAAGCGAAAACAGTACCACTATCGTCACTTTTGACAATGCCATTATTGCAGCTGGCTCACACCCGATCCAGCTGCCTTTTATCCCCTATGTTGATTCACGCATATGGGATTCTACTGATGCGCTCGCCCTGACGTCAGTGCCAAAGCGGCTATTGGTGATGGGTGGAGGAATTATAGGTCTTGAAATGGCTACCGTTTACCATGCCTTGCGTTCAGAAATCGACGTGGTGGAAATGTTCGATCAGGTTATCCCGACTGCCGATAAAGATGTGGTACAAGTGTTCACTAAGCGTATCAGTTCACAGTTTAACCTGATGCTAGAAACTAAAGTCACTGCGGTGGAAGCCCGGGAAGATGGCGTGTATGTCAGCATGAAAGGGAAACAAGCGCCTTCAGAAGCTCAACGCTATGATGCCGTGCTTGTTGCCATCGGACGTTCCCCGAACGGTAAGCTTCTAGATGCCTGCCGGGCCGGGGTCGAAGTGACTGATTGCGGCTTTATCCGCGTCGACAAACAGATGCGCACCAATGTTTCGCACATTTATGCTATCGGCGATATCATTGGCCAGCCGATGTTAGCGCACAAAGGTACACACGAAGGACACGTGGCAGCGGAAGTCATTGCTGGCAAGAAACACTATTTTAATCCTAAAGTCATTCCGTCTATCGCTTATACTGAGCCGGAAGTGGCATGGGTCGGCTTGACAGAAAAAGAAGCACAAGTGCAAAACATTAACTATGAAGTCGCTACGTTTCCTTGGGCAGCCTCCGGGCGCGCTATTTCTTCAGATTACAAGGACGGTATAACTAAGCTGATTTTTGATAAAAAAAGCCATCGGATTATTGGTGGCGCCGTAGTCGGCACCAATGGTGGTGAGCTATTGGGTGAAATTGGTTTCGCAATTGAAATGGGTTGCGACGCAGAAGATATTGCATTGACCATCCATGCGCACCCTACTCTACATGAATCGGTGGGTCTAGCGGCGGAAGTATATACAGGCACCATTACTGATTTGCTTAACGTTAAAAAGAAATAATCTTCCTTTATCTTTTGGGGAAAGGCAAACGCATTTGCCTTTTTGTGTACGTCTGGCATTCCCAGCCCATTATCACAAGATGATAACAAGCCAAATGCGTGATATCATCAAATCTCATTTGCTTTTTTTGCTTAAAAAGCAACAACGCATATCTATCTTAACCTCGTGATGACATTCTCTTTAAGAACGACTTCTGTTATTGTCGCGAATCCAGCAGACGATGGAGCTGACGTTAATGGAACTTAATTCCGCCTATTTCGAATAGGGTGTATCGTAAAAGTCGTGAGCTTGTCGCTATTCAGCGATTTCCAGAGTTCTCGTGTGCAAGCACACTATTTAGTGTGAATTAGGATTGTGTTACTTTATTTTTACATCACAGCACCAAGACAAGCGTCTTGATAAACGGCAAGATTTGCTTCGACAGTAACGTAAGCGATATTGCCGTATTCTGTCAAGCTGTTGGATGAAGTCACGAAAATTAAGCAATGTTTTAGAATATTACGCATTAGTAATGATATGATTACACCGAGTGTAAGTGCGATTTAATCTTCTAACTACCTTAATCTGTTTATTCTCAGTTTAACTTTTTTCGATACAATTAACTCTGGTCTCTGTGCGTCACAGGTCACTTTGATTCCCTATACCGGCGCATAAAATTTTACCGTCTATCCGATTCTGTCCGGGATTACCCGTACAGAACGGCTATATTAACTGGAGTTTTTATGATGAAACGTTTGATCGTAGTGGCCCTGACCGGTATGACGGTGGCGGGTTGCGCCAATAATAGCACACTATCCAGTGATGTTTATTCTGCTTCGGAAGCCAAACAGGTTCAAAGCGTGACGTACGGCACCCTTATGGGGATTCGCCCGGTACAAATCCAGGGCAATGAAGATTCAAATGTCGTTGGCGCTATCAGCGGCGCAGTGCTGGGCGGAGTGCTGGGGAGCACGATCGGGGGCGGTAGCGGCAGCAGTTTGGCAAGCACGGCGGGCGCCGTAGCCGGCAGTGTAGCTGGATCAAGCATTGAGAGTGCGGTGAACCGGACTCAAGGGGTGGAGCTTGAAGTACGTAAAGATGACGGTAATATAATTATAGTTGTACAGAAACAGAGTCGTACCCGTTTTAGCGTTGGGCAGCGTGTTGCGCTTGTCAGTAATGGCCGCACTATTACTGTATCTCCGCGTTAATCCTCTGTTTTCATGCCACAAAAAACCGGCCACAAGGCCGGTTTTCACATCAGTGCTGTAGAAGTACGTATTAAGGTTTGTTATGAAGCTCAAGAATATTCTTTTCGAGTTTAGCTATCAAACTACTCAGTATTTTAATCTCTTCCTGGCTAATACCATTAAGAATTTCATTTCTGGTACTATCGATAACATTATTCACTGCTTTGATAATAGGTTCAGCCAATGCGGTCAGTTTGATCCGCTTCGCCCGGCGATCATTGGCGCAGATATGCCGGGTGATAAACCCTTTTTCTTCGAGCTGATCCAACGTTCGCACCAATGAAGGCTGTTCGATACCGATAGCCTTTGCCAGTTGAATTTGAGATCGCTCTGGCGGCAACTGGCAGATCTTATGTAAAGTGATCCAATGCGTCTGTGTAAGTTCTAAAGGCTTTAAACGGTGGTCAATTAAAGCGCGCCACACGCGAACAAGTCGCGTCAAATCTGATCCTAATGGTGATTCCAATGCTTTCTCCTTATAATTTATAATTAAGCTAGTTAACCTTACGTCTTGGACTCCATTGCATCCTAATAGGTGAATGAACAAATGACAAATATATATACTCATAACCTAAGCTTTATGTAAAGATAGATCTATGACGCATACCTCCGATCTCAACGGTAAAGTGTATTATCGTTGATTTCTTTTAGTTTGTTATTTAATATATCATTCAGCTTTCTTTGCCATTCATTATATCAAACTACATCATTATATAATGAGAGCAAACAATGTAGATCTTACTGTATGTATTCTTTAAAGATAAGACGATAGAAATCAATGCATTGACAAATTAACGTATCGATGGCGCTGCAAAATGATACTTTTTTAGTGCTACCAATAGCACCGACAGTACTTTGAATAGTAAAAGCCTCTTCCAAAATCGGCTAATTTCCCGGTAATGGGGCGATTCTATTCATCGAAGAAACGGAAATTTTCAGTGATCAACTCCGCAATACAACACCGTGTAAGATATTAGTACTAAGCACATCCTATCCAAGACACAACATATTTCGTTTACCAAACATACGTTTAAATTTTGAAAACAAAGAATTTTACGAGTAAGACATTTGATATAAATACATAAATTAAAGTTGTACTGTGCCATTTTCTAAATATATTTTCGCTTACATGACTGCTTGAATCTAAAAAAATCTTATAAGGTGGTTATATATAAGTCATGTAGACTATAATTTCTATACATTCCTTAGGATAAGAACATAACATTCCTTAGGATAAGAACATATACCTGTCTTTAATGCATAACGACAATTCCTAAGGCAGTCGTTCAAATCTTCTATTGCATTCGTAGCAAGAACAGGTAGTATAAGTGACAATGAATTCGGCATGTAGCGCAGTCTGGTAGCGCACCGTCATGGGGTGTCGGGGGTCAGAGGTTCAAATCCTCTCATGCCGACCAATCTCTCTTTAGTAAGACAACGCACAAACATAAAAGCCATAGCACACCGCACATTAGGCTGCAAAGCTTTACAAAATAGCCTCGCAGACTTAAAATGTTTTTATTTTCATTTAAAAATAACTAGGATTTGTCTTTAACGGATAACGACAACCTTTAATGCGAAGTCGTTATCTGCTGTAAAACTGATGTACAAGAGTTTTATCTCAGCTGTTTATGATTATAATTAATAGCTCGACGTCAACAAGCAGGCCTAACATTAAAGACACCAAGTTGCGTGAACGCATCCATTTCATCTGCATCAGTAGATTATCGCTGTACTGACAGTACTGATAACGTGCACTGCCAGCATTCCCAATGTTCGCCACGGTTGCGTAAAACAAGCAAGACCTCAGCTATAGAGTGCATTGACATCGCGAAAGCCAAGACAGCCCCTGTCCGGCAAGAGGATTAATGGATATACGCAGCATTTGCTATCAGGGCTAACTCTGTCAGTACATATCGCTGGTGCAGGAAAATGCTCCCATGATATAAGGTAAAGGTTTCGGAAAGGCAGCTCACACTAGTGACGTCCAGTGATCGTAGAGTGGCAGCAGCCTTCGTGGTCCAGAAGGGTTAAGTGTCAGGTTATATCCCCTTTCATGGAGGGGGAAGGGCAGGCAACGTAGCCATCAACGCGTCGTAGTCTGTAACTGCTAGAATCGACGCTTTTCCACTGTACAGTGCTGGAAGATTCAAGGAAGCAACATTTAATACCATCACTGAAAGCTATTCACAAGTTCTCAACATGCAAATCGCTTGTCGAGGCGCGTTCCAGACAACGGTGGAGCGAAACAGTTCATGGAAGCGCAACTAATGGCCTTCGACCTGTAAATTTGGCAAGTAACGCACTGTCTTCGTCCGGTGCCGGTTCCACCGAGTTGGTAATCAAAACCGGAACCTGTGTTTGTCTTTTATTTTAACCTATACCTACTTTATATTATTTTTACCGAAAACAACCCCCGAAAGACCTCTCCGTCACAAGATTTCGACTTAAGTTGCAATACATTAACTCTGTATTCTTACCAAAGAGCAAGTTTCATCACTCTTTTGTAAAGACACACTAATTGTTCTCTTTTAAACGAGAAAGGTGGCTATTTAGATGATCAAACTAGTATGGTTCCGGTAATCTATTGACCATAATGTAGGTTCTAAATATGTTATTCCTGAAGTTTTTTAGTGATCGTATACTTAATTTTGTTAAGTATTGATTTCAATTTTGCCGCTTTATCCGTTAAATATATGTTACTTATTACATAACTGGTTATATTAGACCATACAGCAGATAATGACCGACGACTTCAGCATTAGTCCCTACTCTATTGGTGGTAATCTGCTTTAACGCGACGTATAAAACCAAAATTATTTATAATTGCCTTCTATAGAGAAGCATGCTTTACCTGTCTCCTTTGACCCTAATAGGGAGGGAGGGAGGGTATTGCTCAAGCGAAACTTGCGTTTTACAGGGCGTACGGGGAATTATAGACTTTTGGTTATGTCGCATGTAGCCGGATATTTTATCCGTTATCATGTTGTCGACCACCTGAGATGATTGCCTTAGTCGTAGAGAAGCACTCACGGCACGACTAGCGGCGCTACCCACTGGAAAACGTGCGGTGAAAAGCATCAGTAATTAGACGTAGAACTGACGGTCCTGCAGAGATGAGCATCGTTGGCGAGACTATATCACCGAGATAAGCTTTAATATAGAAGCGACGTAAGTCATCCGAAGAGATATCTTCAATTTAAGTGATTTTATTCGATAACATCGCTATCTGCTGTTCAATTGAATCTGATTTCAGAACTAAGCATGTTTCTTAGGCAAAAAAGTCAACTACCCACCTTGGATGCTCCTCAAGAGAGGATGCTCTTCTCATTGCTGGTTAATTTTCGTCAAACGTACTCAAATAACAATAGCGATGCAAACATGTTCGCTTACTATCGGTTTTTTCGGATGAAATCAATTGCTGCTTGAACAGTAGTGATTTTTTCAGCTTCCTCGTCCGGAATTTCAGTATCGAACTTTTCTTCCAGCGCCATAACTAACTCAACGGTGTCAAGAGAATCAGCTCCGAGGTCGTCAACAAAAGAAGCATTATTAACGACTTCTTCTTTCTTGACGCCCAACTGCTCGGCGATGATTGCTTTAACGCTCTCTTCGATAGTGCTCATACTCGTATATTTTCCTATCAAAACTCGCTTACGCGATGATTTTCGTGGTATATAAATCTGAAATGACGCAACTCAAACCCGACTAGCTGCACCACGATTTTATGCCATTCTGCGGCTTTTACCACAAATAACGCAAATGATTTTCATACTTTTATAGCATATACATGCCACCATTGACATGTATCGTTTCGCCGGTAATATATGTTGTCTCTTCAGAAGCGAAAAAAGCGACAGCACTGGCAATGTCTTTTGGACAACCAAGACGATTCGCCGGAATCTGAGACAAAATGCTCGCACGGTGCTCATCTGTCAACGCTTCGGTCATATCGGTTTCGATAAATCCCGGCGCTACCACATTGACGGTAATACCACGCGAAGCAACCTCACGAGCTAACGATTTACTAAAACCCACTAAGCCCGCCTTAGCGGCAGCATAATTTGTCTGCCCGGCGTTACCCATGGACCCTACAATAGAACCAATGGTAATTATTCTGCCGTAGTGCTTTTTCATCATTCCCCTCATTATCGCTTTTGACATGCGGAATACGGAGGTCAGATTAGTGTCAAGAATAGACTGCCATTCGTCTTCTTTCATACGCATCAACAAATTATCACTTGCAATACCTACATTATTCACTAAAATATCTGTATCACCAAATTCTGCGTGTATTTTTTCTAACACAGCATCGATTGAATTGTTGTTAGTAACATCCAATTTCATGCCTTTGCCGCTGTCGCCTAGATAAGCGCTGATGGTTGCAGCACCCAATTTACTGGTTGCAGTACCAATTACTGTTGCCCCTCGATCTGCGAGCGTTTCTGAGATTGCACGGCCGATGCCACGACTAGCACCAGTCACCAGGGCGATTTTACCTTTTAAAGTCATTAAATTCATCTGTAACTCCAATTGTAGTCTTCGATCGCAACAGCCAGAGAAGCGACATCATTTACCGCCACTCCAGATAGGTTGCCGTTTATTCGTTTAGTTAGGTTAGTTAGTACTTGACCTGGACCGATTTCTAGCAATATCTCTACGCCCTGGGATGCAAGATATTCTACACTTTCAGACCAGCGCACCGGGCTGTACAGTTGACGCACCAGCGCCTGACGGATGGCCGTCGGCTGTTGCTCCGCGCGCACATCTACATTATTAATCACCGGAATTTGCAATCCGGAGAATCTTACCGTTTCTAGTGTTTTCGCCAATTTTTCCGCAGCAGGTTTCATCAATAAACAATGGGATGGTACGCTGATCTGCAGTGGCAAAGTGCGCTTAGCCCCTATTTCCTTACAAACCAGACCGGCACGCTCCACTGCTTCTTTATGTCCGGCGATAACCACTTGCCCCGGTGAATTAAAATTAACCGGCGACACTACTTGTCCTTTGGCCGCTTGTTTACAGGCGGCAACGATGGCTTCGTTATCTAGACCGATAATAGCAGACATCGCACCAGTACCGGATGGTACTGCATCATGCATTAGTTTGCCGCGCAGCGCCACTAGCGCAATTGCCGCAGAAAAATCTAGACTACCTGCACATACCAATGCGGAATATTCGCCAAGACTATGGCCAGCCATAAGTGCCGGAGCTCGCCCGCCTTTCTGCTGCCAGATCCGCCAAATAGCTATCGATGATGCTAGTAACGCCGGCTGTGTCACCCAGGTTTGGTTTAGTACTTCAGTCGGACCTTGCTGCACCACTTTCCATAAATCATAACCTAAGACGGAAGACGCTTCGGAGAATGTTGCCTCTATTACCTCGTAATCTACCGCTAGCTCTGTTAACATGCCTACCGTTTGGGAACCTTGTCCCGGAAATACCATAGCGAAAATAGTCATTTTTTCTTCCTGTCGATTAAAACCGTAGTAGCGCTGAACCCCAGGTGAAACCACCACCAAATGCTTCAAGTAACACTAGATGTCCCGGTTGAATGCGGCCATCGCGCACTGCTTCGTCCAGCGCCAGCGGAACAGAAGCGGCCGAAGTATTACCGTGCCTGTCAAGGGTCACGACCACTTTCTCCATACCCATTCCTATGCGTTTAGCGGTAGCAGTTATAATACGGAGATTAGCCTGATGAGGAACTAGCCAGTCCAGTTCACTGTGGTCTAGCCCATTGGCGCTGAGCGTTTCATCAGCAATATCTGCCAGTTCTGTCACCGCTATTTTAAATACTTCATTGCCTGACATGCTCAGGTAAGCGGACGCGGCTGGATCGAGACGATTATGGTACGGCAGCGTTAGCAAATCGCCATAGCGGCCATCAGCGTGCAGGTGTGTGGAGATGATGCCCGGCTCAGCGGAAGGCCCGATCACCAGTGCACCCGCGCCATCGCCAAATAAAATCAACGTTCCGCGATCCTTAGGATCTAAGGTATGGCTCAACGCATCAGAGCCGACCACCAGCGCATATTTGACTGCGCCGTTCTTAATGTAGTTGTCCGCCACGCTTAGCGCGTAAGCGAAACCGGCGCAGGCTGCTGCTAAATCGAAAGCGATGCAATCATTAATACTTAGTTCGCGCTGAATCTGGCAAGCTGAACTTGGAAAAGCATGACTTGACGATGTGGTGGCAACGATTATCATACCAACTTTATCCGCTGCAATGCCGGCCATAGTCAGCGCTTGTACAGCAGCAACGCGCCCCATACTGGAAACAGTTTCATCGGCTCTAGCGATACGGCGTTCGCGAATACCGGTGCGGGTAACGATCCACTCATCAGACGTATCCATCATTTTTTCCAGGTCGGCGTTAGACCTAATATTTGCCGGAAGATAGCTCCCGGTGCCGAGCATCTTTGTAAACATGTACGCTTAATCACTCTTGAGTAGTACCGCATCCAGGCGTGCGGCTATCCGCTCCGGGATTCGCCACTTCACCGCTTGCATTGCCTGTTCAATATCGTTGGTAACGCACACTAGTTGGTTTCAATGTGACTGTTGAAAACAGTCTGCGCAAACCTATCAGGCAAGCGCTATCATATAGGTTGGGATTCAACTGCACGAATTAACGCATCAAGCGACTGTTTGCCCATCGCTTGACCCATTGCATCAGATAGCCCTGCCTGCCGCTTTCTAAGAAGATTCTAACAATGATAGAAAGCTCTTATCTCATTCCATGATTTTTAATGTAACGTTATCAACAAAGTTGTCACAGATTAGGCTATCTGTTCTCCATTAATAATGTGTTAGCTTTAGAATAGTTGACATAACCAACCGACGAAATATTCAGTAAAAGCGTCGTCACATGTTGAAATAGATCGAGACTCCTTTCCTCGCCAATACTCAACAATACCAGACGCAGATTAGGTAACCCCTTGCTTGGCCATCACCGCGCCTGTCACGGAAAGTTTCTCCAGTATCGCAAGCGACGTTGAACCCAAAACCAGCAGCCTGTTTCGCCCTGCTTATAATGAAGTAAAACCACATCAGCACCGTCTGTTCAATACCGTTCATAGGGTTTAGCGCCAGATTCTTACGCCAGTATTGACGGCACTGATGCAGAACTGAGCACGACCTTCGATGCTTTAGTATCACTAGTAATAATCGATGTATTGGGAATAACCGTGCATCACTTAAGCAGAACGGATTAGTTGTTATTAATAAAAGATGTATTACAGTGGGACTGTCGAAAAAAGGCAGTGCAAATTGCGGATATGAGATCAATATCAGCAAGGCTGTAGACGCCGTCACGGCGGGATTGAAGCCGCTTCCTATAGCAGGTAATGCAAATGTGAGGCGTCTCAAGAAGCTATCGCCCTAAAACTTTTAGCGATAATTTTACGACCGCGGTAGAAACCGCCGGCGGTGATGTGGTGACGCAGGTGGATTTCACCGGAAATTTTGTCTACTGATACAATGGCAGTAGTCAGTGCGTCGTGAGAACGACGCATGCCCCGTTTTGAGCGGGTAGGTTTGTTTTTTTGTACGGCCATGGGCCTGCCCTCGATTACTTATGTTTTAAACTGGCTAATATAGCAAATAGGTTAGGTTTTTCCTCTATATTTCGTTGAAAATACCTACAGTATTCAAGATAACGTACTGACGCGATATGCAATGAAATAATATATTGATGTAGATTGCTTCATACGTTTCCGACAATTCTTCAGCCCATTCATCGCTAATGACTGGACTAAACATATCGTATATACCTAATATGCGAACGACTGATTGCAATACTGCTAGCACAGATTATCCTTACGTCTGCACAACTGCTCATCAACGAAAGGCACTATCATCTTCACGCTGACTAGGAATTCAACGACACATTCTACTCACTCAGATGCATGGATACCAAGATAGTACAGGTTTTTAAAGCGGCATATAGTGCATCAATGGTCACGGGCATTTGATTTTTTTTATAACGGGAGCGGGAGTCAAGAGGGTATTTGCACTTGCTTTATCTTAGCATCGCAGAGTTTTAAATGTAACGACGTATAAAATCGTTCCTTTGTTTCTTACGCGCTCCGTTTGATTTTCAGTTAAATGATGATTGAGGATCACGCGCTTCTTTACGATAGAGGGCAGAGCTCCAATGCACATTAAGCGTGTCGCCTTTATTGGTGGTTTGTAACATATAGCGTCAGGAATAAATCTGTTACGTCGGTAAGCGCTAACTGCCGACAAACCTATAATTGTCGCGCAAATACAACAAGCACTGGCGCAACGACTCATCCAGCGGCGCTTCTATCCGTAACGTTTCGCCACTATTTGGATGGTCGAACCGCAGCTCGGCTGCGTGCAGAAACAGGCGGTTTAGACCACAGCCTTTTAGTTGCTGATCGAACGCGTTATCACCATAACGATCGTCGAACGCAATTGGATGACCGGCATGTTGGGCATGAACACGGATTTGGTGGGTGCGCCCGGTTATCGGACAAGCACGAACCAAAGTGGCTAAAGTAAACCGTTCCTCGATCTTAAAACGGGTTTCCGATGGTTTGCCATCGCTGTTCACCCGTACAATGCGCTCACCGCTGGAGAAAATATTTTTTAACAACGGTGCCGTAACCATTTTACAATGGGACTGCCATTGATTGCGTACCAATGCTAGATAATCCTTTTGCATTTCTTTAGCACGCAATTGCTCATGCAACGCACGCAGCGCCGACTGCTTTTTGGCCACCAACAGTACGCCGGAGGTGTCTTTATCCAAACGGTGAACTAATTCTAGAAAACGTGCATCTTGGCGTAACGCGCGTAAACCTTCAATAACACCGAAGCTGATACTGCTGCCTCCATGTACTGCTGTGCCGGCCGGCTTGTTCAGAATCAATAAATAATCGTCTTCGTAAAGAACAGCCTTATTTAAGGTAGCAACTTTAGCCCCTCCGGAAGATATAGGCTGGCGTTCTTCGTTAGAACATCGTACCGGAGGAATACGCACTATATCATCGTTTTGCAGTTTGTATTTCGGTTTTACCCTTTTCTTATTGACGCGTACTTTACCTGTACGCACGATGCGATAAATTATGCTTTTCGGCGTCCCTTTAAGGTGCGTACGTAAAAAATTATCAATCCGCTGATCGGTTTCGTTTGTAGATACAGTGATAAAATGTACGCTTGGATTATTTTTATCCATGAGCCTAAACCCTAAATATGTTGATAGCATAGCGCTACTTCTTTTTCTGTGCTTAACTATAGTTTCATCGGTAAAAGGTCTTTAGTCCGGTGAACTCGTTGCGCTGTTCTTTAAAAACCATCTTATCGATGGCTAAAGTCATATTGCTATATGCGTATCAGCAGTGGAATAATACGTTTACTTTCCATATTTTCGCGTCTAAGACGCGTCATTAAGGAATTTCGAATTTGGTTGATCCTAAACGCGGCAGTGGGCAAAACGTAATAGCTATCTAGCAGTTAGCGAGCTGCAGACATGGGACAAACTATCGCAATCATGCCTCCCTTAGCAAGCGATAACTGTAAGGTTAACGGCTTTGCGCCAAGTCATGAGTCTGTCTATGATTGACCGTACGTTTGCCACAGCGCTGCATGCTAATGCATAAAATGAGTATGTTACAATGAAAAGAATGTTAATTAACGCAACTCAACAGGAAGAGTTGCGTGTCGCTCTGGTAGAGGGCCAGAGACTGTATGACCTAGATATCGAAAGCCCTGGCCATGAACAAAAAAAAGCCAATATTTATAAGGGTAAAATCATCCGTATTGAACCCAGCCTGGAAGCAGCGTTTGTGGATTATGGCGCAGAACGCCATGGTTTCCTTCCTCTTAAAGAAATTTCTAGCGAATACTTTCCACCTCAATATTCTACTTACGCTAGACCAAATATCAGGGACGTACTTCGAGAAAGCCAGGAAGTTATCGTACAGGTTGATAAAGAAGAACGAGGGAATAAAGGTGCGGCACTAACTACATTTATCAGTCTAGCCGGTAGTTATCTGGTGCTAATGCCGAATAATCCGCGAGTGGGCGGAATATCACGCCGTATAGAAGGCGATGATCGCATCGAGCTGAAAGAAGTCTTGTCCTCCCTTAATCTTCCAGATGGCATGGGACTTATCGTTCGCACCGCCGGTGTCGGAAAGTCGGCTGAGGCGCTTCAATGGGATCTAACTTTCCGTTGCAAACATTGGCAAGCTATTAAAAAGGCCGCTGAAGAACGCCCAGCGCCATTCTTGATCCATCAGGAAAGCAATGTTATTGTCCGTGCTTTCCGAGATTATTTGCGGCCGGATATCGGCGAAATTCTGATCGATAATCCTAAAGTGCTAGATCTAGCAAAAGAGCACATTGTTTCATTAGGTCGCCCTGATTTTACTAGTAAAATTAAGCTTTACAGAGGAGAAATTCCTTTGTTCAGCCATTACCAGATCGAATCACAGATTGAATCTGCCTTTCAACGTGAAGTGCGCCTGCCTTCCGGTGGCTCCATTATCATCGATACTACCGAGGCGTTGACTTCCATTGATATCAACTCCGCGCGCTCAACCCGCGGTGGTGATATTGAAGAAACTGCTTTCAATACCAACCTGCAAGCGGCGAATGAAATCGCCCGTCAGCTGCGTCTGCGAGATTTGGGCGGTTTAGTTGTCATTGATTTTATCGATATGACGCCAGTGCGCCACCAACGCGAGGTGGAAAATTGCTTGCGAGAATCGGTTCGTCAAGACCGTGCTCGCATCCAAATTGGGCGCATTTCTCGCTTCGGCTTACTAGAGCTATCCCGTCAGAGACTGAGTCCGTCATTGGGTGAATCAACCCATCACGTTTGTCCCCGCTGCGGCGGTACCGGCGCCATTCGCGATAATGCATCCCTTTCTCTCTCTATACTTCGGCTGATTGAAGAAGAAGCGCTAAAAGATAACACACATGAAGTGCATGCTATTGTGCCAGTACCTATCGCCTCTTATTTGCTGAACGAAAAACGCGCAGCTGTTAACGCCATTGAAAAGCGTCAAGGCGGCGTCCGGGCGATTATTGTACCGAATCATCAAATGCAAACCCCGCATTATGCAGTTCTGCGTGTTCGAAAAGGTGAAGAGGTTCTTACTTTAAGTTATTTGTTGCCGCAGTTGCATGAAGCAGAAATGACCCAATCCTCAGAGGAGCCTTCCTCTGATCGTAAACATTCTGAACAGCCGGCGTTGTCGGCATTTGTAATACATAATTCACCGTTGATTAGCGAAAAACCCGCTACGGCTGATGCGAATCGTATGCCGACAGCGCCTACCTTCAGCACAGCAAGCGCCAGCACATCGCGTAGCCTGTTCGGTCGTCTAGTTGACGGTTTTAAATCTCTCTTCACGCCTGCGCTACAACAGGAAACTGAAGCTGCCGATGCGGTAGTTATGGAGACACCGGTTGAAGCGGGAACCACGCATCATCAGGAAAGTCAGAATCGTTGCAATCAACTCCGACAGAGGGGCCGCCGTGACTGCCGTGATAGACGTGACGGTCCGCGCCGCAAATATTCACAGACTCTACGTGAAACAGGCATAGTAAGTGATCTTGTCAAAGAAAAGCCACAAAAAGCGCAACTCTACCCACGTCGCGAATCATGTCAGGATCGACCTGAAGAGCAGGAAATCAAAGCGCAACCTGCTCCCGCGATAGCTTCAAACGGCAGTAACACCTATGACGAAGGCAATAAGACGATCCAAGTTCGGCTACGCCGTCAGTGTCGCGTATTAAATCATAAAATTCACGGCGACGAGCGGCCCATCCTTTCTACCACCGCACAGACTGCCTCCGTAGAAAGCGCTACTGCCGCGTTTAATACAGCGATAGAAAATCAGGACAATAATGATTGTAACGACGTCCTGCAAGACAAAAATGGCATATCGCTTAATACCAGCAATGCTAATTCTGGACGTAACAGTGAGGCGTTTTTGCCCACCCGTGCACGGCGTTCCCCACGATATCTGCGTGTAAACAGCCAGCGCCGTCGCCGTTACCGCGATAGATGTTGTCCACTCTCGTCGCCTGTACCGCTTACTAGCGCGGTCGTATCGCCGGAAATAGCCTCTGGTAAAGTGTGGATTAGTTATCCTGTCACAGCCATCGATCGGATTGAAAAAGACGTGTTTGCCGATACAACTGGTATTCCCCAGATTACAGAAGTAGTCGCTATTGATGAACAGCAACTACAGACGGCATTTTCCGCAAGGAAATCAGGCAGACCGACGACGGTCAGCAATGAGGTGCCGCAGGTGGTTATTGCTACAGAAGATCATCAAGTAGCACAACGACGGCCTGTGCAATCCGAGTTGACCTTCGATAGTAACGTAATGGTGCCGATGGCTGTAGATCTCTCTCAACCTAACAATGGGGATGCACTGGATCACTTGCCGGTTAATCTGAGAGTTGAAGCGCAGGTGTGTTCCGCCGCGTTATCTCAGCCTGTCGCTTCATACAAAGAAGAACGCTTTGCTAGCTTGGCGCCGGCATCAACAGATGAGGCGCGACATCTTGAAAAAACGGTGGAAGCCACTACATGTTCTGATGCTACATTTCTCCAAATCGGACAAACTGCACTTTGCACTGCAGTCAAAAGCGTTTCACTTCACACGCCGAAAACCCCTAATACGCGCTTTAAGCATCACGCCAGCGCACCGATAACCAAAGCACCTGCGCCGGCCTATAAGGCCTCTCTGTTACCGGCTAGCAGCTGGAAACAGTCGGACTACTGTTTCAACGATCGTGGCACTGCTGGAAATCACACCGCAGACCATCAGGCAACTGTATTAAAAACCCGTCCGGATAAACCGGATCCGTTATAAGTCTCCACTCTCAGACCCGCGTGAGATAGCGGGTCTTTTATTTCTCCAGTGTGGTCGTGATTTGCCAAGATCTTAATGTAATAACGTCGATTATTTTATACTTGATTATAATGGAACAATGCACAACGACATGCTTCGTTTAATAGGAGAGCAACCCTATGATCACATAACCTGAAATACTGAAAATTTGTCATCCGGACGATTGGCACATTCATTTGCGAAACAATAACGTGTTGCGCACAGTGCTACTTTACACTAACTGCTATTTTGGCCGAGCGATTATTGTTTCAAATTTGACCGCCCATTATACGACGCTCTCTCCCAGGTGATAACCTATCGCGAACGTATTTTAGTTTCGCTTCCGGTATGACGACCTTCTATTTGACAGATTTGTTAGACAAACAAACACTAATTAATGGATATATCACCATAAAATGTTACCGCCAATAAACTGTATCCAGTCAATGCCACAAGCAACATTCAACATGGTATAATCAATGTTTATCCTTTATTAATGCCATGCAGACCATCTGTCTGCCGCTTCTTATTCATAGAGGATTCACAGTGATAGACGTTAATATTTTTTCGGGAGTCGCACTTTATTGAAAAGCTATGGCGCCTATGCCAGTCAATTTCCGGCGCTGAAAATCGTATTTGAGTACATCACTACTACAGAAGCTACCAATTATGTACTAATCGGTGATAAGTCTTTAGCCGCTACTTCTACTCCGTAACATCTTATGTTCAATCCTAACTATATGCTAGTGGGAAGCGTACGTCCGCATCTTTATTGCTTTCCTATTTTGAAACACAATATATCAGCATGCATTGCGTGCGGCGGTGCCCATTGGTTGTGACCGTTTGTTCCTCGGTGCTAACCCGTCCTTCATACTCGCGGACTTAGGAAGTGCACTGCAGTTACGCTGGGGTATTTCATGCCTTCGCCGTTCTACCGTCATACGCAACGATGTTTGAAAAATATACGTCACATTTTGAAGTTTTTCGTTTGCTAAATGATCCGTACTTTTACAGCTTGTCGCTTAACGATGATTTTATTATCCTGCGCCGTGAATCCCATCAACAACCCGCAGCTATTCCTATGACGGGCGATAACGACGAAACGCTAATCCCGTTTCTTGCTAAAAGGCACTCAATTGAACGAAAACGATTATCCACCCATCTCGCGTGTCGCCTGCTTGTGCTAATAAACCGTCATTCTTGTTTGGCTTGAAGTACACGATAGTGCGAATTGGAATGAACTATGATTTAGTCGTGTAGTAAAAATATATTTAGTAAATATTATATCGTAACTTCAATTTATGTTTCCACATCAGAATCTTGCTCGTAAAATCTTTTGTTTTTCAAATTGGGCAAGTCATTAAAGTACAGTAAAAGCATTCGTTGCTATATTGAAGATAGTTCTCTGTATCTCTACAGATTCAATGTTCTAACAGCGAAAATGAAGCTGAAATGTTTAAATACAGCTTGCTGGTGTAGCGTTGAGTTCTCGATGCTTCGTGATTATTACAACATGAGTATTACAAAGGATAATAAGCAGTTACAACTCAGACCCATGCTCTTAAGATTTAAAATACTGCACAAATTACCTGAAGAACATAGTAGTCTTATCCGGCGAAGCGCAGATTCGGTGATCGGTCTTTTCGGCAGCAAGAAATACCCGCTGCAGGAAAGCGACGTGTTATGATAGAGATTAATGACATGCGTCATTGAAGAAATGCTATTTACGCGACAGGCATCACCGGCGATCTTTCGCGCATCGCTGACATGGTAACCCTAGATGCTACTGCTAAAGCTATCGCTGTCTGGCGAAGTTCATCTACAACCACCTAGAACAGGACACATTTAAAGCAATGATTCTAGAAGTTGTGCTTGAACGCCTGCTTTATTAAAATCATGCATATCTGCTCTGTTACGCTTGAAAGGCAAAATTTTACAATTTGAATTAGCCGAATAGGAAACGTCGACCATTTTAGTATTCAGCCAGCATCATGTATATGTACTCAACGTCTAGGATAATGCGGTGGATTGCACGATATGCACCCATCTTGCTATATATTACAGGCGATATAAAAATGTCAAAAGTTGGCGTAGATAATGAAGTAAAGCGTCCTAAGTGTCGCTGTGCTAGCGGATATTCTAAATGTGATGTGGCTGAACTGTCGGCTTCTTAGATTGGGACAGCACTTCTGAAAGTGTTAGTTAACTGGTCTAGTGTGTTTGCTAACCAACACATTGTGGTTGTTGAGCACTAGCCAAAGGCAGGTGACGTAGAGGTGACGTAGAAAATAACCGATGAATGGCGTCTAGCGCCCTCAGCGCTAGAGCAGGTATGGTTATCGGTCAATAGATAAGGTCATCCGGTCCAGGCGAAGTTATAGTAACCTGCTTGATGGAGGCCAGCAGATGATATTCGCCACTTTTATTTGATTATTCGTATCATGCTTATCTACAAGCCGGATTAGTGTATCCCGAAAACGCGGTTGACTCTTCCGCTACAGATAGGATGTAATTTGCTGTTATGGCTGTCGCACAGCCACGCCGCTTGCTAGGAGAATCTTTAGTCTTGCAGAAGATAGGGCTGATATGGGTCAAGTTCAGGCAGATGCTTTTTACTCGCCTTGATCTTTTCTCGGCGCTCATCGCTGATGAGCTAGTAATGCTGCAAGACGGGTGCAGGGCTCGCATATCGAGCGTTCTATAGGGAGCCGTACCCGCAAGCAACCTAATTCGACAATTTCTAACAGAAACCGCTAGTTTTCGCCTCGATTGTGCAAGTGCATACTGTTCGGCTAAAAAATAGCCAAGAGGTAATGATCAAAGCGATCCGCTAGGATGTTTATCTGATAATTAAAGCTGATATACGTTTAATGTAAAAGTTGACTAGTTGTATACCGCATTTTTCCCGGATAGTCGACGTCTGTAGTCTGTCGAAATCGCACTAAAATATAAAAAGATTGCTTAATGAGTTAAATTTATTGCATGAAGCGACAAAATATCACGCAGTTGCGACGTAATTTTTCTGATAGTTTGATGTTATAGTAACAGAGGTTTGCCCAAATTGCTACTGCAGCGAAACTTTGATGATCATTAAAGCGCATCTATGGCATACCTATCAATGATGTAGTCACGCTGGAGAAGCAGGAAACCAATATGGAAGCTACTAGGAAGCGCAGGTATAGGTTTTTTGACTTAGGTTTTTCGTGATGGTTTTTACACCGATATGCACTCATAAAATATTTTTGTTAGTTTCAAATCCAAGTATTGGTATCGGCTGCGGAAGCGCTTAATGAAGAAAATAAGCGCTATCTGACTAAAAACTTTATTGTGTTTTCGACCGCGATTACTGCAAGGTAGCAGATCTGCACGTGAACTTCGGCTATGTGCTGTCGGATACTAATATCGAAGATTTCGAGTGTACTATTTGCAGTGTCTGCGTGCCTATTTTGAAAAACCGTAGAAAAAGTTGTCTGAATTAGGCGCACTTGTTTACAACGGCTTCAAGCAGTATTTTTTATTGTCGCTTGACGGTAGAAGCGCGGATTTATTATGCGCGATAAAGTCAGTCCCGTTTTCTGTTTAGCGTTAGCACTACGTTTCTGCTCTCATCGGCACGTTTTTAATCACGTAACTGCGCTAATGAGAGATTTAGATTATTGGCTGGAAATACAACTATCTAGTCTTTTAGTGAAAAATTAACGAGTTTGTCCCTTGTATAAAAAGTTATAGCTATGTTTAGCTGATTGATAGCACTTACAAAAGTAGCCTTCTAGAGACAGAATTCGGCTAGGCTGGAGAACCGCGCTAATCCCCATAATCTGCTCCATCGGTACACCACTTTTCGCTTTATGTTGTGCAGGTACAACAGCAGCTAACGCAAGGACCGGATAAACTCATTGTCGAAGCTAAAATCTTGTAATCGCGTTATCGATAGTATTCTAATGGAACGCCTTGATAAATAGCTTTTACCGCTGCTTTGCCAACAATATGGTGCTCTTCGAGACAATGACCATTTTACACTAAATTATCCGCTTGTCCGGTAGTCAGCATAACCCTGTTGTGTCACTTCTTGATAGTACAGTGATTTCAATTAGAGTCCATCGAGCACTAGCATCGCTATATATTAGCAGTCAAACCAGGTATCTAGCGGATTGAATAGTCCTTTTTTGTTTCCCTTGTATATCATTGTTAAGCTAGAAGCAGGTCTTTCAATGTCATTATCATACCGGTTAATTCACTCCGTGCCAGATCACATATACCTCAGGTAACTCCATTGTGTCGGGTTTTTCTTCTTCGATATTAGCGACAAGCCAGGAGTGATGCGATTCTACGATGAAACCTGCCTTATCAGTATTAAAAAATTAGCTCTTCGGCAAAGCAAAAATGCACCATGCTAATCATGCATCCAACAAGATGCTCTAGTATATGTTCACGAGAACGCTATTCATCCTATATCGTGTCGCAGAAGAAAAACCAAGCTTATCGCGATCAACAAGACAAGTGGTATCAGTCAGCGCTTTGGCGCCGAGCTAACTAACTTCTATCTGTTTTATAATGTGTCGCATAGGCAGCACTGTAATCTCAAACGAGTATTGTGGTGCGCACTGATTAGTTGGATTATTCAGAATGTGTTACATCTGTCAGCACTTCTTATTACTCAGATAATATGTTTTTCCTGCACAGCATGAATTTGACCGTTTCACACGAGCCGGCCCTTCTCTTTTACATCGCAGTACGGCTCTGCTGGTTATTATGCTTGGTGGTTGCCTAGATACAACGATGATTTATATCGTATTTCTATATATAACAAGCTATACTGCGGAAATTATCGACCAGGAACTAGATGCTATTTCGGGTGGTCATTGAGGTACATTGTTGACAAGCGGCTTCGACACGTTATTAGGCGTTATGTTTCTAAGCAAACATTTAAGATTGTCATCAGAATCCTATTGTTCAGTTTTATCAGATTACAGAAATGAGTAAACATTCTCTAACTAACGCGTCGTGCAAACGATACCGTAGTAGAAGTCGGAATCCACGACAATAAGAGAAATCGCGTTAACCAATGCAAAGCGCCGAGAACCTTTATAGAACAGTAGTTTTTAAGAGCTGTCTAATCAGCGGATTCTGATCGCTGTTTTGTAACCACACCGCATATAGTGGACAGACTATCGACAGGGCGTCGTTGACAGCTCGCAAATCTTCGAAAGATTGGACCCAATGACTAGGCAGAAAGGCACAGGCGGTAGTAACTTGCAATAATTGACGCGTTAATTGCGCTGAAGTTGTGGTAACGAGCGGCGCCTGCTGGTTTAACTGAAGCCGATTTTCATGTACATGAAAATCGGCGCCCCATTCAAGCTGAATATAGGGACGTCTGTCGCTCATCGACACGCTGTTGACATCAGTAAATAGCGTTAATGAGAAACAGCCTAGCTGCTGACTAGCTAATTCTTCCATTTTTGGCGCTTCGGTAGTAATTAGCAAATCTAATTGACGTTCGTGCAACTCTTTTATCAGCCCTTGACGCACAGCAACGCGTGCTTCCAACTGTAAATCTGGCCATTGTTGGTAAAGGTTTTTCAGCCAGTTCCCCAGCCACGCTTCCCACAGTGAGGCACTGGCGCCGATGGACAGCGGATTATGTTGCAATGAGCGCGTCACTTCCTTCTTGGCGACTAACCAAGTGACTATCAGATTTTTAGCATAGGGCAACAAGCGTTCTCCCGCCGCAGTCAAGCGAATATTATTTCTGTGGCGGGTGAAGAGACTAACACCGAGCTGCGTTTCCAATTGGCGGATACGAAAACTTACCGCCGATTGTGTCAGATAAAGCCCTTCCGCCGCACGCCCAAAGTGTCGAGTACGACTTACTTCCAGAAATGTTTTTAATAATTCCGTATCCACTACGTTCTCAAAAAAAAATTATCGTAATGATTAAATGTTTTTGTTTTACAGAAAGTCAAGCCTAACTAATACTCCGCGTCATAAACAATGTGGCTGATGTAAAGACGGAAAAGATGGCAGACAGTTTTTTTACTACTAATCGTTATTTTGATCATAAAAACTATCCTCGCGGTTTCTCTAGGCATGGCTGCTTCAGCATTCGAGAAGCGCAATTGTTAGAGCGTTGCGGCAATGCTTATAATGATTTAAACAGTGGGAAACGGGAGCCTATAACAGAAGATGAACGACAGTTTGTTGCGGTATGTCACGGCAAACTTGCCCCTCTCAATGAACATGAGAAAGTTTGGTTTAAGTATACAGAATATACTCGCCGTCCCAAGCGTTTTCATACCCTTACCGGCGGTAAGCCACAGATGGATGTGGTAGAGGACTACACAGACACCGAAGATTGATGTTCGCTATGCAGCGTTAGGATCTTAACGCTGCATCAGTAAGCTATATTTGAAAATATTCCACCTGCTATACCAGTCGAACATACTTACATAAACTAGACTATAATTGATATGACAATACACTTAATATAAGGATATCGTACAAGTACTGAGCCATGACTTAGATTTGCTGATAACATCCTATCTCGTCATGCATTGCTTTCGATTTTGAAAAGTAAATGGTTTTACGAGAAAGACGTTTGCTATGAGCACATAAAGTCAATTGATGCCGCCGTTCTATCCGCTGAGTAAGTGTTTGCTGACTACATGATTATTTAAGTTCAACAAAACTCTATCAAAATCTCTGCATCTATCATGCAAAAGCTATGTTGAATTTGCTTAACGCTCTTAATAATTTCTGTTGTTTTAGTTTAAAAACCATTAATACCTGTATTGCTCGCAACGACAGCTACTCACGAGAGTTGTTCTTAAGTTTCCTTTTAATGTATTAAAAACGAAATAGCAACGCCGGTTGACTTATTACAGTCTCGGAGAAAGAGACACTTTACACCTCAGAAATGGTGAAGACGAGATAGTGGTGTTTATCAGGCAGGGGGAAATCAAAGCAGACTCATAATGTTCAGTATTTGCCGGACAGTACAGAACCTTCGACACCGTCCAGACGGAAACTAACACCATGAATTTATTAAAAACACTGGCAGCGGTCAGTTCCATGGCACTTTTTTCCCGCGTTCTAGGGTTTATTCGCGACACCATCGTTGCGAGAGTGTTTGGCGCGGGCATGGAAAGTGACGCTTTTTGCGTGGCTTTCAAAATTCCCAATCTATTGCGGCGCATCTTCGCCGAAGGAGCTTTTTCACAAGCGTTTGTTCCTATTTTAGCGGAATACAAGAGCCTGAAAGGTGATGTAGTTACACGCGTGTTTGTCACTTATGTTGCAGGCTTACTCATGTTGGTTCTGGCGCTGATCACCATAACAGGTATGTTGGCTGCACCCTGGATCGTGACAATTACTGCACCGGGATTTACCGGTATGCCAGAGAAATTTGTTTTGACTACAGCGCTGTTACGTGTCACATTTCCCTATATTTTTCTGATTTCTCTCACTTCTCTAGTTGGAGCGGTTCTGAATACTTGGAACTGCTTCTCTGCACCGGCATTCGCACCGACGTTATTCAATGTTAGCATGATAGGTTTCGCGTTGTTAGCAGCATCACTCTTCCATCCACCTATTATGGCGCTGGCCTGGGCCGTAGTGACCGGTGGCATCCTGCAACTGGGATATCAGCTGTCTCACCTGAAGAAAATTGGCATGTTGGTCTTTCCTAGACTACAGTGCCATGACGCCGGTGTTTGGCGCGTACTGCGGCAAATGGGACCGGCTCTCCTCGGTGTATCCGTCAGCCAAATCTCCATTATTATCAATACTATTTTTGCTTCTTTTTTAGCTTCCGGCTCGGTGTCGTGGATGTATTATGCCGATCGTTTGATGGAGTTTCCATCCGGTGTGCTCGGTATGGCGATAGGAACTATTTTATTGCCTTTATTATCGCGTAGCTTTACACGCGGGAATTACGCTGAGCACTCTCATTTACTGGACTGGGGGTTACGCTTATGCTTCATGCTGGCGTTTCCTAGTGCTGTAGCACTAGGAATTTTAGCGCATCCATTGACCGTCGCGCTATTCCAATACGGCAAGTTCTCTGCCTTTGACGCTTTGATGACGCAACGAGCTTTAATAGCTTATTCAGTGGGCTTAGTTGGTTTGATTTTGGTCAAAGTACTTGCGCCAGGGTTTTACTCCAGACAAGACATCAAAACTCCGGTACGTATAGCGATGATTACGCTTCTCATAACGCAATTAATGAACTTGGCTTTTGTTGGTACGCTAAAACATGCCGGCTTATCGCTATCCATAGGTCTAGCAGCCTGTCTTAATGCCGCGCTCTTGTATTGGCAATTACGCCGACAAAAACTGTTTGAACCGCAGCCGGGATGGATGGGATTTTGCTGTCGGTTGTTACTAGCAGTTATTGTTATGGCGGCAGCGCTTGTCGGGCTTTTAATGATAATGCCCGACTGGGCACAAGGCAGTATGTTCTGGCGGCTTCTACGCCTTATGGGTGTAGTTGCGGTGGGAGGGATAGTTTATTTCGCTACACTGTGGCTGATGGGATTCCGACTACGTCACTTCGCACGCTCGGTCTAGATGTACTAGAAATTATCATTACAAGATTATGAGATTCAAGCATGATTCAGATTTACTGATAATAGTATATGGTTATATATCATATAATGATCTTATCATGCATCTATCCTAATTTTAACAAGCCAATGCTTTTACGAGTCATATGTTTTTATTGGATAGTATATGAATGCACATTATTATCAGCAAATCTGAATCACAACGTCTATAAGATACATTATAGCTGCATTAAATTTATTGATCAAAGTAGATTTGGAAATAAGATATTGGATGATTTGCGCTATCTGGAAAACATGGTGCCTAATAAAATTGGCTATATCGAAAAGTGACCCGGTTGAACTAGCACGCGTCAGAGAATTGTAAGGAGTGCCGACGTTGTCGGCGCCAAGTTTCTCCTCAATATCCCTCTCCTAATGCAAGGAGAGGCGCCAGCCTACTGTCGTTATCACAATACATGTGAGAACGCATTATAACAATGCGCCCCACTCTCTCGCCCATTGACAAGCAAACGTTTTGGGCTCAGGACGTTCTATAGCATCGATCTCTAACAAAGCGCCCACCCGCGTGGCCCCCTGCTCCTGTAATAGCAGGTCAAAAACGTGCCCTGCGTTGCAAAATGTATTATAACTGCTGTCGCCCAACGCGATAATACCATAGTGCAGCGCTGGTTGATACAACAGCTTATCCTTCATCTTCTGGAATAATGGTACGATATTATCCGGTAATCTCCCTTTTCCGGTAGTGGAAGTAATAATAAGGATTACTCGTTCGGCATGCGCCTTCCACTGAAAATCACCATCTTGAAATAATATTACCTGATGGCCCTGCTCTGTCAAAACTGATTTTACTGCTTCAGCGATCTGTAATGCGTTACCGTATACTGTACCAACAAAAATACTTATCTGCGCCATACCACTTATGACTCCCCTAACCTACATCATATAATCAAAAGTCTTATCCTGACCAGAAAACTAAGTAAGCTCAACCTTTTTACATACATGGAAAGGTTGAGTTAGACGGGCGCATCTCATCAATAGTTTGTCAGCTATTCTCCCTAGCAGACATCCAATAATAAGTGATACGTAGGCAATCGTGCTCGACAAGTGTGCAAGACAGCTTGTTGTCCCTAAAAACGGAGGCGAAACCATGTTTGTGGCGGGATATCACCAATAGGATGACCTTATTACTTGCGAATAGATCTTCTGATGAAAGAAGGGCAGAAGGCTATAGTGATTAAATTAAATATCGGATAGCGACGACTGGCCTTTCTGAGTGCGTTAGCACCTGATAATAGTTTGTGCCGGTGCAACTCATACTTTATGATAATAATTTATGATCATATTTAATCTTTATGATCTTGTAATGGATCGATATCAAGCTTTGGTTGTATAAATAAACGTTTTCTATAGTGACGTAAATTCAGGTGATGTTGTTCTATTCGATGTGTCGTACTTATTATATGATTGATTGCTTGACAAAGATTCCCTTTTGATCAAAAGAGTACTGTAGCATCTATACATGTCTCGCTACAAAAACATGAGTAAAAACTTGCTTTCTTATGTAAGCATAATCATTAAACAGCCAGAAATAAATACCCTTGTGACGCGCATAAGTGCCTTAATAACTTCAGAATAAAGCCTAAGACTCGCCATCACGAGTCAAAGACTGGCATTGGTTGTTCTTTTTTAAAAGTAAATCGATAGTCTCCATAAATATTCATTGCTATATCGATGGCAATTATACCATTAGATAACACAAATCAAGCTGGACTACTTCTAATAACGTTGACATCAAATGCCGTCTGCTGAAAAAAAGATAGATAACATACAGTCAGGGCTAAAACCAATAGTGGTTTAGCGACGGTCATACATTGTTTATAATTTCCACAAAGATGCAGTCTACTGATATCGTAAGCGTTGTACCACACCGAGTGATATGGTTTATCCTCTGTTATAAGCTCTGAGTGATGATTAATTGCAACGAAGCGCGTGGCAAATTCCTGCACCAAGTGTAGCTATTTACAAGTACGCCATAATGGCGCATAAGAAGACAAAGTATTTTTATTATATCTTATGCAACACAATCGTTACTTTTGTGTGATTCTTTAAAAGGAACGCCTCTACCAATGGAGAGCGCCTCTCCTTCAATCGCGGCATGTGTATGACAAAGCCTGCAAACTAGTTACTTTATACTAAGTATACTAGAAAATAATAACTAGGATGCGATGACCGTGACCTAATTGACCACACCAATTCGCTCGGCTGACTAACAAAGTCTGGAAGATTTTTTGTGGGATACTGTAATCTTTGGAGAATTAAATGAGATCAAGAAAATCACTTGCCAACGCTATACGCGTGTTAAGCATGGATGCCGTGCAAAAAGCCAATTCCGGACATCCAGGTGCGCCAATGGGCATGGCAGATATCGCTGAAGTTCTGTGGCGAGATTACATGAATCATAATCCGTCCAATCCAAAATGGGTCGATCGTGATCGATTTATTCTGTCGAACGGCCATGGCTCAATGCTACTCTACAGCTTGTTGCATCTCACTGGTTATGATTTACCGATAGAAGAATTGAAAAACTTCCGGCAACTGCATTCTAAAACCCCTGGACATCCGGAATTCGGTCACACTGAAGGTGTGGAAACCACTACTGGACCGCTTGGCCAAGGAATAGCCAACGCTGTTGGTCTAGCGATTGGCGAGCGTACGTTAGCGGCGCAGTTTAACCGTCCTAGCTATGAAATTGTTAATCACTATACCTATGTGTTCCTCGGCGACGGATGCATGATGGAAGGTATTTCCCACGAAGTTTGCTCGCTAGCCGGCACGATGAAGTTAGGCAAACTGGTGGCGTTTTACGACGATAACGGCATCTCCATTGATGGCAACGTTGAGGGTTGGTTCACCGATGATACCGCTTCCCGTTTTGAAGCCTATGGTTGGCACGTTGTACGTGGCGTAGAAGGCCACGATAGCGATTCTGTTAAATCTGCTATCGACAAAGCTCGCGCCGTAATCGATAAACCGTCTCTTCTGATCTGTAAAACTGTTATCGCGTTCGGTGCGCCGACCAAAGCCGGCACCCAAGCCGCTCACGGCGCGCCTTTAGGTAATGATGAAATTTCCGCTACACGAAAAATTCTTGGCTGGAACGAACCACCTTTCGTTATCCCAACAGAAGTTTACCAAGATTGGGATGCAAAAGAGGCAGGGAATCAGAAAGAATCGGCCTGGGATGATAAATTCACCGCCTATAAACAAGCGTTCCCAGAACTAGCGTGCGAGTTCAAGCGCCGTATGAACGGTGAGCTACCGATGAATTGGCAAGTGGAAAGCCAGAAAATTATTGAATTGTTCCAGGCCAAGCCGGAGGAGATTGCCAGTCGTAAAGCCTCGCAGAACGTGTTGGACGCTTTTGGTCCTATGATGCCGGAGTTCTTAGGAGGCTCGGCGGACCTAACGCCTAGTAATTTGACAATCTGGTCGAAATCAACGTCCGTTACTGACGATCCAGCCGGTAATTATATCCATTACGGCGTACGCGAATTTGGCATGACGGCTATCGGTAACGGCATTGCCCATCACGGTGGTTTTGTCCCCTATACCGCGACCTTTCTGGTGTTTGTCGAATATGCGCGTAACGCGGTGCGTATGGCGGCGCTTATGAAAGCGCGCCATATTATGCTGTATACCCACGATTCTATTGGTCTGGGTGAAGACGGCCCAACTCATCAGCCGGTCGAGCAGTTGGCCAGCCTGCGTATGACACCAAATATGAGCAATTGGCGTCCCTGCGATCAGGTAGAAACAGCGGTTGCCTGGAAAGCAGCCATCGAGCGCTATGATGGTCCTACTGCGCTTATTTTATCGCGTCAAAATTTAGTGCAACTAGATCGCACGGCGAAGCAGATAAAAGACATCGCCCGTGGCGGATATGTGTTGAAAGATTGTGCAGGTCAGCCAGAACTGATTTTCATAGCAACCGGTTCGGAAGTGGAGTTGGCGATAGCCGCTTATGAGGACTTGCAGGCTGAAGGCCATAAAGTACGTGTCGTATCCCTACCCTCTGTCGACGTTTTTGATGCGCAGGACGATACTTACCGCGAATCAGTGCTGCCGAAAGCGGTGACGGCTCGAGTTGCTATCGAAGCGGGCATAGCTGATTACTGGTATAAATACGTTGGCCTTGATGGACAGATCATCGGTATGACTACCTTTGGTAAATCGGCACCCGCAGAAGAATTATTTCAACTCTTAGGCTTTACTAAAGAGAATGTACTAAAAAAAGCGCGTTTATTGTTAAAATAAGGCTGCGTCTCTCCTTAAGTCGACGATTTTCTGAACTATATAGCTTCAGGGGCGCAAGTACAGTAGCGTGTCAATAACGTGTTAGATAATGGTGAGATATTATTTTAGAGGGATGGTTTATATGCGACTAATGATACCGGCCGACTGTAGTTATTTGGTGTTGCTGCGCTACCGGCTTGTCGCTTCGCCTCTTCTAATACCAGATAACAAAAGAGCTTCCACCTGGCTTATGCCAATCTCATTACGTGAACGTTCTTCGATAGCTGCTTGTCCGATGTTCTGAAACAACTTGTCGTTGTGCGCATTTTTGTTTTTTGCGCCATAACGCCACTCTAGACGCGCATCAAATTGTGCGCATTGTTTTACTCAATCACAGCAAATATTGTAACCAGAATACTAATAACAACAGCGTTGATTTTTCCATACTGCCTCCTGAATGAAACGTCATCATCCAATAATTTGCAGTTTGATTTTACACTAGCTTGGAAATGCCGTTCGTGAGTGGTGTACGGAGCGTTACCAGCTTAAGAAAATGAATGCTAGACAGGAAGGGCTTGGCATAGTTTGGATTTTGTCTAGAAAATCATCTAAAGTGAAGCGCTTTAGCTAGTCTGAAGTCATCAACAGTATCAAATGTTTAAATTGCTCTGAGTGCTATGTGTTCTAACTCAGCTTCGGTGCTAGAAAAATAAATTTCTACATGAGTTTCATTAACCATAATAATAACCGTCATCAGGTAGCAAGTCTTTTCAGCTAGGGGAAAACTATGAGGACTTGACCCTATATTATCAGTAAGCTGCATTTAAAATATTTCAGCTTTATTTCCGTTATCGCAACGTTCAACCAAACATACATCATACCATTATCGAAATAAATGGTTTTGGATGTAAGCGGTGCGTTTTAAGTCGACTTACAGATAACATAACGCTTGATAACGCAATTATTATGTACTATGAGAAGACGAATAATGGTTTGATGCGTGTAATAAAGATAGTTCTGTTGGCTGTTTTATGCTTAAGAAAACGACGTGACTAACGAATGGCTCGTTTATAGGGTCTTGTTAGACTTAACTAGTTATATTGTACGCAAAATATATTCACCGGATAGAGCGACATAACTTAAATTACATAACCATTTGTTTTCAAAATCAAAATTATACATATTCTAAGTCACGACCACATCGAAATATTAGATCGGTTATGGATAAACGTTTGAGGGATTGTTGTAAGGTAAAAACAAGGGGCAAGTAGATACATGCCTGATATGTGATTTTAGGTGAATTGCGATCATAATTTGCAACTAAACATTTCTCGATTTTTTATTTTGTGATGCTAACTTTTAGCGCAAGATTTGCTTGCAGGACAAGCAAAAGGCATAACAATTTTGCGGATCGTTCCAGTGAAAGTCCAAACCGACATCTATCTTTAACCTTTCTACTACCTGGGTGACCGGCGCAGGCAGCCAGGATCGAATAAACTGAGGAAGCAAAGCATATATCAAGGAGCTGGTCTGCGTATGTAATAAAGCCCATAGGCTCGGTTCATTTAGATACCATTTTAATTGGTATTCCTTTAACTGCGCCAGTTCAGCAGCTTTCCTGACGGCGTCGTCGAAATCACCCACCTGATCGACCAGCCCGTTTTGAACTGCATCGTTACCAATCCAAACGTGACCTTGACCGATTTTATCTATTTCCTCTGGAGCCTTGTGACGAGATTGTGCGACCAATGTGATAAAGTTACCATAACCGCTTTCTACTCTAAGTTGCATCATCTGCGAGAATTCCGTCGGCATCATTTTGCTGAACGAAACATCTGCCAGCGGTGAAGTGGCGACGCCATCGGTATGCACGCCGATGCTGTCGAGAGAGTTCTCTACGGTGTTAACCACCCCGAAAATACCGATAGACCCAGTCAAAGTGCTGGCGCTAGCGATAATATAATTCGCAGGAGTGGACACCCAATAACCGCCCGACGCTGCCATTCCACCCATGGAAATTACTACCGGCTTACCTGCGGCGCGCGCGGAAGCCAACTCGGAACGAATGACCTCGGAAGCAGTAACGCTTCCGCCAGGGCTGTTCACCCTGAACACAATAGCTTTGATGTCGGGATCTATGCGCGCGTCGCGGATTTGGTCAGCAGTGGTGTCGCCTCCAACTGACCCCGGTGTTTCCAGACCGTCGATAATGGATCCATTAGCTAAAATAACGGCGATTTGACCGCCATGCTGCTTCAGCGTTACGGGCTGATAATTATATATACTAATGCCATTAAATGCCTTTTCGTGCTTGTTCCAGCCAAACGCCTTAGTCATGGCTGCGTCAATCTCCGCACGAGACGCGACTTCATCCACCCATTTGTTATTAAGCGCGAATTGTGCAGTATTGCCATTAACCACGCGTAAGCCCTCCAGGATTTTCTGGGCGCCTGGAAACAATTTCTCCGGCGTGGTTTTTCGATTACTTGCCACTGTCATCAAATAATATTGCCAAAGTTGACCTACCCACCTGCTATCGGCTTTGCGGGCATCGTCGGACATATTATTGAGCAAAAAAGGTTCGACAGCGGATTTATAGTTCCCGACACGGAAGATGTGGCTGTTAACTTTTAGTTTGTCGAGTAAGCTCTTATAATAGAAGTTGTTCGTTGCTATGCCGTGCAAATCCACTCCACCCTGCGGGGTGAGATAGATCTTGTTAGCATAGCTAGCAAGATAATATTGTGCCTGACTATATTTATCTCCGATTGCATAAATAGGTTTACCGCTATCACGGAATTCACGCAGCGCTTTGCCAATATACTCAAGAGAAGCTTGGTCGGCACCGGCAAAATTTTTCAAAGACAAAACTAGACCGGTGATATTAGCGTCGCCTTTCGCTTGGCGAAAGGTATCTACTATCTTAAACAGCGAATTTTCTTGCAACCGGTTGCTAGAAGCCCAGAGCAATTCGCGTCCAAACTGACGGAATTTATGATTCATAGCCGGCTTATCTACCACCGTGCCAGTCAGATCTATCACTAACGCGCCTTTTGCTAACATTGGAGACGTGTGACGCATTTGTAAATAAATCCCGACGATAATACTAATAAGGACTAGTAAAAATACGTTAAGGATAAATTCACGGATAAAATTTAATAAACGCCAACACCATTTGAATGGTATGGAAGTAATTCGCCACAATATGCACATGAGATCTCCAATAAAACAACGCAGTCCAAAATCATAATATATTCTTTGGATGCGCTCTAAGAACGTTTCAGTTTGCTGTTGTGACCCAGCTTTACTGATAGTGATAATGATTTTATCATTCATTTTCTCTGATTTTAAAAGCAAACCGAGGCACTTAAGCATACGAGGATATTATCGATATGGTCATAAATGATTCAACAGAGAATTGCTAACTCAGATTCATTTCTGCGCTAATTTGTTTGACCCACCTATCAACGCGACTGGCAGTCAGCTCTGGTTGCCGGTCTTCATCAATAGCTAGACCAATAAAGTGATCGTCGTCGGCAAGTCCTTTCGACGCTTCGAAATAATAACCAGTAGTAGGCCAACAACCAACCAGCGTAGCGCCGTTAAGTGCTATAATATCTCGCAAGAAACCCATTGCGTCGCAGAAATATTCCGCGTAGTCCTCCTGGTCACCACAACCAAACAGTGCAACTATTTTTTCGTTAAAATCAATGGCTTTTAGCGTGGGGGAAAAATCATCCCAGTCGCACTGTGCTTCTCCGTAATACCACGTTGGACTACCCAGTAGAAGACGGTTGTACTGTTCCAGATCTTCTTTATTACTTTTGGCGATGTCAAAAACATCAGCAATATCAGTGCCCAGCTGCTTCTGGATCATCTTAGCAAGATTTTCGGTATTACCGGTGTCACTACCAAAAAAAATGCCTATACGCGCCATAAATATAAAACCTCATAAATATTAATTTAAGTTGTTAACATTAAACTAATGCTGATAATAATGACGGACCGTGTCCTAAGGAGATATCTGCATTAAATCTTCTCCGTGCGAGAAATACGTTAATTATGCTGAAATGATCGAGAGTAATTGCATACATCTTTTAAAGACATATGGCAAAGATTGTCGTTATAACGAAGTTTATGGTGTTTGATATAGTAATCATTCGGCATTAGGAGTTCACGTTACATTTAAAATAATTTTTTATCGAGACGCTACACATACAAGACTATCGTCGATAAAAATTATGCTAAATCAAGCTTCCGATAGCATAAGTCCTAATGCTGAGATCGATATCTTTTTCTAAGCAAACAAGTAATGGTTTATATACGTAATAAGAACAATTCTCGCTAATTTTACTTATGATCCTATAAGAAACGGCTGTTTCTCATGAAATAATGCATAATAAATTATCAAATGGTAAACAGCGATATACTTTAATTATTAAATTTGCTTCACGATCGAAGTTGTGATAGTATTTCTTGTATTTTTGTAGTAAAATCGGTAGTTATTTTGTCGTTTTATTTCTAAAAAATTAGCGATTTGACTATGAATCATCTAGAGCAAGTCTGAGATGACTGACAAGCGACCTTTCCTAGCAGGAAAGGAGATTCTAGCAACAATGAGAAGCGTTTTCACCGGTAATCACTTCAATGCGGCGGATACCTGAAAATGCTCGATTTAGAAATAATATCGTGTCGACAGAAATATCATCGTAGCATCTGTCTCAATACTTTGTCGAACTGCACGACAAAATAACAATTAGAAGTGCTCCATCTACAGATATCTGAGTTAACTGGATTGGTCTATTGAAAGTCTTACTAAGAGATATTCTTGCATCGCATTAAATATTATGCCATTCTAAGGTACTAACGGCGAACGGCTCTCTTCCCATGTTTTACGAAGCTATTTCTGAATCCGAGCGTAATGTAATCATGCCTGGAATACAGCATGCTCTTACTACCGTAGATTTATATCGCGTTGTTGAATTAAAGGTGATTATCAAAAGTATCATCCCCGCACTTGACGGGGATTAAGTTGACTTTCAAATGTATGTGTTTGACTCTGACAAGGTGTTTAAACAAAGGATTAAAATGTGAACTATGACTTGCTATCCTGTATAGTGCTGGTTCTCAATCACAACATCAAGTCTTCCCTATTTTGCCTCATCGCGTACGGAATCGACATGTAGTCGATTCCGGTCACCAGGTTGAAACCGTTTTTTACCCACGCAACGTTGATATTTATCGCCGTAGTTGTCACCACAAGTTGTACAACATACTAGAGATCAGTACTTGCTATTTGAAGTTCTTGTGTCAAAGACTGAACTCCCAAACGGAGAAGAATGGTATCGCTCGGTGTAGCGCAGCATCAATCTCAAGGATGCCTTTAACAGGGAGATAAAAGGTTGCAACGTTTCGGTTGCTGACTACGATATTAATATCAGACAAACACTATACACTTGATTTTTCATCCAGAGTACGCAATCGTTGTTATTAAACGACATCACTCTCATACCTGACTATCAACACCAAAAGGACTGGCCATCATCTTAGATCAGACAGGATTAGGTCAGGCAACGGTCTGTTAATATGGAATCGAATACAACAACAGCATTGCGTCGACGCCCACTTGGCGATAGTGCTGTGCTGGTTAAGGCAAATCTCAAGCCATTGTTGAAACGATTGTATGTGCAACGCGGCGTCTGTGAGGTCGGTGAACTAGAACGGGGCACGCGCGGGTTGCTGACTTATCATTCTCTGGCAGGCATTGAAAAAGCGGTGGATCTGCTGGTCCGCGCTTTAGAAGATCAACGTAGAATAATTGTAATCGGCGACTTCGACGCAGACGGCGCGACCAGCACCGCGCTTACGATGGTGGCGTTGCGAAAAATGGGCGCGCAGAAGATAGAATTCTTGGTACCGAATCGTTTTGAGAATGGCTACGGACTTAGCCAAAAGATAGTGGAGCAGGCGGCGGCGCGTGATGCGCAGCTTATCTTAACTGTAGATAATGGCATCTCTTCCCATGCTGCTGTTACCTTAGCACACGAAAAAGGTATCCAGGTGCTTATCACCGATCATCATTTGCCTGGCGATATCTTACCGGCGGCTGACGCTATTGTTAATCCAAATTTGCGTAATTGCACCTTCGCTTCGAAGTCCTTGGCTGGCGTAGGAGTAGTGTTTTATCTACTGCTGGCGCTGCGCGCTCGGCTTAGCAGGAGTAGTTGGTTCATACAACGGGGCATAAAAGCTCCAAAACTAGCTGAACTCCTAGATTTGGTGGCGTTGGGTACGGTAGCAGACATGGTGCCGTTAGACGCTAATAACCGTATTTTGGTGCATCAAGGATTAAGTCGTATTCGCTCTGGCCATTGCCGTCCCGGTATTCGCGCCTTGGCGGAGGTGGCGAACCGAGATATTACTAGGTTGTGCGCCAGCGACTTGGGTTTTACGTTTGGACCGCGACTCAACGCTGCTGGTCGATTGGACGATATGTCGGTTGGAGTTGCATTATTACTGAGCGATAATTTTCCTCAAGCACGCAAGCTGGCAGCGAAGCTTGATGTCCTCAATCAAACCCGGCGTGAAATTGAACAAGAAATGGAAACGGCAGCGGTAGCATTATGCCAGTCAATGGTATCTGATAAGCACGCGATGCCTTTCGGGTTAGCTATCTATCATGAACAATGGCATCAGGGAGTAATAGGCATTCTAGCATCGCGGATCAAAGAACGGTTTCACCGTCCAGTTATTGCCTTTGCACCTGCAGGTAATGGCATCCTGAAAGGATCGGGACGATCGGTGGCCGGTTTACACATGCGGGATCTGCTTGATCGCCTAGACACCTTGTATCCCGGTATGATACAGAAATTTGGTGGCCACGCTATGGCGGCAGGCTTGACGCTTGAACTGGCGCAGTTTGATCATTTTCGAAAGCGTTTCGCTAGATTAGTAAGTGAGTGGGTCTATCCAGAAATGCTCGAAGGAGTAATTTTGTCAGACGGTGAGCTGACCGGTCAGGAGTTATCACTGACCACTGCTGAGCTACTGCGTGACGGCGGTCCCTGGGGGCAGGGGTTTCCGGATCCGCTATTTGATGGACGGTTTCGCGTGCTCGAGCAGCATTTGGTAGGCAAGAAACACCTGAAACTGTTACTTAAACCTGTAACAGGAGGTCCTATGCTAGATGGTGTCGCTTTCAATATCGATTCACGTCTGTGGCCTGACAATAGCGTACATACCGTTGAGCTAGCCTATAAGCTGGAAGTAAAAGAATTTCACGCTCATCGTTCCCTGCAGCTTTTAATACAGTATATTTGTCCGCTGTAACCGAATGTTTCCGTTGTCAATCCGATGGTAATGAGTTACTACTTTCTGTAGCGAGGGTCCATTGCAATCCAATAGGGACTAGCACGTATTTCTTCTTGTCAATGAGCACATGAATCCATGTTTGAAATTAATCCGGTTAAAAACCGTATTCAAGACCTGTCGGAAAGGATAGTCGTTCTGAGGGGATATTTTGGCTACGATATTAAAAAAGAACGTCTTGAAGAAGTAAACGCTGAGCTGGAACAGCACGACCTCTGGCATGAACCTGAACGCGCGCAGGTGCTAGGAAAAGAGCGCTCGTCGCTGGAAGCGATTGTTAAAATCATCGATCAGCTAACCCAGCGCTTGGAAGATATTACCGGCTTGTTAGAACTAGCGGTAGAAGAGGACGACGAAGAGACTTTCCTCGAAACTCAGGCAGATTTAAACAGCCTGGAAGATAAGCTGAATCATCTCGAGTTTCGCCGTATGTTCTCCGGTGAATACGACAGCGCCGATTGCTATGTTGATATCCAGGCCGGATCCGGTGGTACTGAAGCGCAGGATTGGGCCAGCATACTGCTCAGAATGTATTTGCGCTGGGCGGAATCGCGCGGTTTCAAAACTGAAATTATCGAAGAGTCCGCAGGGGAAGTAGCCGGCATCAAATCGGTGACTATCAAGGTCACCGGCGACTATGCTTATGGCTGGCTACGAACTGAAACAGGAGTACATCGCCTGGTACGAAAGAGTCCCTTTAACTCTGGCGGCCGGCGTCACACTTCGTTTAGCTCTGCTTTCGTTTACCCGGCAGTAAGCGATGATATCGATATTGATATCAATCCATCGGATCTGCGCATTGATGTTTATCGCGCCTCTGGCGCCGGCGGCCAGCACGTTAATCGAACTGAATCCGCAGTGCGGATTACCCATTTGCCGACTAATATCGTCACACAATGTCAGAACGATCGCTCGCAGCATAAAAATAAAGATCAGGCTATAAAACAGCTAAAAGCTAAGCTATATGAATTTGAGCTGCAGAAAAAGAACGCAGAAAAGCAAGCGCTAGAAGATACTAAATCCGATATTGTCTGGGGAAATCAGATCCGATCATACGTGTTAGACGATTCTCGCATCAAGGATCTGCGTACTGGTATGGAAACGCGTAACACCCAATCAATGCTAGATGGTAATCTGGACAAATTTATTGAAGCTAGTCTTAAAGCAGGGCTATGATGTTGGAATTATACTTACAGGACAGTACTTCTCAGACGCTGCATATGAATAACGAACTGCGCTCTCGTCGGGAAAAACTTTGCCAATTGCGTCAGCAGGGTATTGCTTTCCCCAACGATTTCCGACGGGATGCTGTGTGCGATCAGTTGCACGCTCGCTACGGAGAGAAAAGCAATGAAGAACTAGAATCGCTGAACAGTGAGGTCCGCATTGCCGGTCGTATGATGACCCGCCGTATTATGGGTAAAGCCTCCTTTGTTACTTTACAGGACGTGGGTGGGAAGATCCAGTTGTATGTTACCCGAGACGCTTTGCCAGAAACGCAATATAACGAGCAGTTTAAAAAATGGGATCTCGGCGACATTCTAGGCGCACGCGGAAAATTATTTAAAACCCATACCGGCGAGTTGTCGGTCCACTGTAGCGAAATTCGTCTATTGACTAAAGCGATCCGTCCTCTGCCGGATAAATTTCACGGCTTGGCCGATCAGGAAACCCGCTATCGCCAGCGTTATCTTGATTTAATCACCAATGATGAATCACGCCAAACATTTAAAGCACGTTCGCGCATTATAACGGAGATTCGCCGTTTTATGATGGCTAACGATTTTATGGAAGTGGAAACACCGATGATGCAGACTATCCCTGGTGCTGCTGCCGCGCGTCCGTTTATCACTCATCATAATGCTCTGAATATCGACATGTATCTGCGTATCGCGCCGGAGCTGCATTTGAAACGGCTGGTAGTAGGAGGATTTGAACGGGTATTTGAAATCAATCGCAATTTTCGCAATGAAGGCTTATCACCACATCATAATCCCGAGTTCACTATGATGGAACTTTATATGGCTTATGCGGACTACTGTGATTTAATTCTTCTAGTGGAACTGTTATTACGAACCTTGACGCAACGGGTACTCGGCAGCAGTATAGTACGTTATGGCGATCAAATTTTTGATTTCGGCAAGCCGTTTACTAAAATGACTATGAAAGAAGCTATCTGCTATTATTGTCCAGGAACCCATCCGGAAATGCTGGACGATATAGCTTCCGCCACTTTTATGGCCTCGTCATTGGGCATCAAGGTTGACAAAAACTGGGGACTTGGACGAGTTCAGGCCGAGATTTTTGAAGAGACAACGGAAAATTATCTCATTCAACCTACTTTCATCACCGCTTACCCGGCGGAAGTATCGCCGATGGCGCGCCGCAATGATGATAATCCATTTTTTACCGATCGTTTTGAATTTTTTATCGGCGGGTGTGAAATCGGAAACGGTTTTTCAGAACTTAACGATGCTGAAGATCAGGCAGCGCGCTTTGTCGAGCAAGCTGAAGCCAAAGACGGCGGCGACAATGAAGCGATGTTCTATGACAATGACTATATCACTGCACTTGAGCACGGCTTGCCGCCAACTGCTGGATTGGGAATTGGTATTGATCGCCTGATAATGCTATTAACTAATAAGCATACTATACGCGACGTAATTCTGTTCCCGGCATTGCGCCCTGAAAAATAGCCTTAATAAGAAGAGCGTATCCGTTTATCTATCATGGTACACCATAGCGGAACGTTCTGCTTTTAGGAAAAGCAGGTTTAAGTCATATTTTTGGACGTTTAATGTGGTATGTCCAAGCTATGCGCTCTATCTACTCATTAGTCATGTTTGGATTTGCCTGACAATGTTGACATTTCTATAGCCTCGGTGAATTTTTTGTTCTAAACCATCTAAACATTATGTCTCATAACTATACACTGTTTATCAGAAAAATGACTGATAATAAAAATCCGTTCTATTTATACAAATTGATAAATAGCCCTTACTACTGCGCACCAAAGAAAATGCTATCTTTTATGATCCTGAACGCTACTAAAAGATCTTACAATTACGCTATTCTGTGCAAAATTCAATCTTTTGCATAATTCCGGGACAACTATGAACAAAAGCACCGCTGAGATCCGTCAAGCGTTTCTCGATTTTTTCTATAGCAAGGGACATCAAGTGGTAGCGAGTAGTTCGTTGGTGCCTGATGATGATCCAACGTTGCTGTTTACTAACGCCGGCATGAACCAGTTCAAGGATGTATTCCTAGGTTTGGATAACCGTTCCCATTGGTCTGCCGCCACGTCACAACGCTGTGTACGCGCAGGCGGGAAACATAATGATTTAAAAAATGTAGGTTACACGGGGCGTCACCATACCTTCTTTGAAATGCTTGGGAATTTCAGCTTTGGCGACTATTTTAAACATGACGCTATTTGGTTTGCCTGGGAATTGTTGATCGGGCAAAACTGGTTTAACCTGCCTAAAGAAAAGCTTTGGGTTACAGTGTATACCACCGATGATGAGGCCTACAACATTTGGGCTAACGAAGTTGGAGTCCCTGCCGAGCGCATTATCCGAATCGGCGATAATAAAGGCAGCGCCTATGCTTCCGATAACTTCTGGCAAATGGGCGATACTGGACCCTGTGGTCCGTGCTCGGAAATCTTTTACGACCACGGTGAACATATTTGGGGGGGGGCTCCGGGAAGCTCGAAAGAAAATGGTGATCGCTATATTGAAATCTGGAACCTGGTGTTTATGCAGTTTAACCGCCAGGCTGACGGCACCCTGCTACCTCTTCCGAAACCCTCAATAGATACTGGTATGGGGCTGGAGCGTATTTCGGCGATATTACAACATGTCAACTCAAACTACGATATCGACTTATTCAAGACCCTTATCGCTTCTGCGATAGAAGCAACGGGCGCCAGTAATCCCGATAGCAAATCGCTACGGGTTATCGCTGATCATATACGTTCTTGTGCTTTCCTGATTAGTGATGGCGTCCTGCCCTCTAACGAGGGCAGGGGATATGTTCTGCGACGTATTATCCGTCGTGCGATTCGCCATGGTCATATGGTAGGCGCTAAAGACACCTTTTTCTACAAGCTAGTCGCGCCGCTCATCGACGTGATGGGTAACGCCGCTAGCGGGCTGCAGCTACAGAAGACAATGGTAGAACAAGTGTTGCGCGCCGAAGAAGAAAAGTTCGTCAAAACGTTAGAATGCGGTCTGGCACTGCTGAATGATAAGCTGCTCAAACTGACTGGAGAAACGCTTGACGGTGAAACTGCTTTCCGTCTTTACGATACTTACGGTTTCCCGTTGGATTTGACCGCCGACATTTGTCGCGAACGCAACTTGCGCGTCGATAAGGCAGGTTTTGAATGTGCTATGGATGCGCAGCGTAAACGTGCTCGTGAATCGAGCTGTTTTAACACTGACTATAATAGTTTGCTGCGTGTGGATGAAGTTACCCGTTTCTTCGGTTATAAACATCTTGAGCATCAAGGATGGGTAACCGCCCTGTTCCGTAATAACCAACCTGTCGACGTTATTCGCTCAAAAGAAGAGGCAGTAGTCGTGCTCGACGAGACGCCGTTTTATAGTGAATCAGGTGGTCAGGTAGGTGATCGTGGTGTATTGAAATCGGCCTCTGGAGTGTTCGAAGTGTCGGATACGCAAAAATACGGCAAGGCCTTCGGGCATAAGGGCAAGCTTAGCTATGGTGAACTAAAACTGCACTCGCAGGTTACCGCACAGGTAGATAGTGCACGCCGTGAACGCATTTGTCTGAATCATTCCGCTACCCATTTGCTGCATGCGACGTTGCGTCAGATGTTTGGTGAACATATCAGACAGAAAGGATCGCTGGTAAACGATCGATACCTGCGTTTCGATTTCTCTCATAGTCAAGCTATGAAACTCGAACAGCTGCGTAGGATAGAAAAAATTCTCAATGAGCAGATTCGGCGTAATTTGTCTATCCAAACCGACATCATGTCGCTGAAAGACGCCCGAAAAAAAGGAGCTATAGCGCTATTCGGTGAGAAATACGATGCGCAAGTTAGGGTCCTGAGGATAGGGGATTTCTCTACCGAATTGTGTGGTGGCACCCACGCTGTCCGTACTGGCGATATCGGTCTGTTTCGTATCATTGCCGAATCCAGTATTTCCGCCGGAATCCGCCGCATTGAAGCGGTCACTGGTGAAGAGGCGATAGCGTCGTTACATCAGCAAAGCGACCTGGTTCAGCATATAGCTCAGTTGGTAAAAGGTAATCATCAAACGCTGGTTGACAAAGTACGGACGCTGAAGGAACGTTCCAGACAGCTAGAAAAAAACCTTCAGCAATTAAAAAACAAAATGGCAGTACAAGAAAGCGCCTCACTCGCTCACAAGGTGCGCGATATCAATGGAGTCAAGGTTCTAGTAAGTCAGTTAGACTGCGTTGAACTGAAAACGCTGCGCATCATGGTAAACGATCTGAAGAATCAATTAAAATCGGCGGTTATTATTCTCGCCGTGGTAATGAATGGGAAAGTCAGCCTGATAGCTGGTGTAACTCAGGATTTAACCAATCGGGTTAAAGCGGGTGATATCGTTGTTCATCTCGCACAGCAATTAGGGGGAGAAGGTGGCGGACGACCCGATCTAGCGCAAGCGGGTGGTAACAATATTGCGGCTCTGCCGGCCGCGCTAGCAAGCGTAGATTCGATGCTAACCGCAAAGTTCCGAGTAGAATAAATGCAATTTAATAATTAATAATGCAACTTGCTATTAAGTCAATGGGGTAGTTTCCCTAGAAAGGGTTAGGCGCGAAACTGCTGATATCAACTGAACTTATACCAGGCAGAGCCTAAATATTGCGCATGTATTACTGGATGGCTATGAATGATGGTGGGAAACTAAAAGGTCTGACTCTTTTAATTTTTCAAGAAGCGAAGAATACTTATTCTGACTCATCGAGTTGGTGAGACTTTTATGATTGTCGATGTTAATGTGCCTAAAGAAGTTTCTATGCACCGCGAAGAAATATACCAGCGCATTCAAACTAAGAAGTCAAAACAGACTCCTTACTGATCCTTGTTCAGTGCTTTCTTTTGGGTAAGGCAAAACTCTATCATTCCTTAATTTTATTTTCTCTTAATCTTAAAGAGGCGGCCTATTATTTTACTTATCTGCGATAATTACATGAGAATTGCACAATTTCTTATCGGAATGTAAAAGGATTTGACTTATTAAACCTAGAAAGTACCATGTACGTCGTACGCAGCGTAATATTGATAAGATTCGACAACAGCTCGTAGGCGAGGTGGCCGAGAGGCTAAAGGCGCTCCCCTGCTAAGGGAGTATACGGTAAAAGCTGTGTCGAGGGTTCGAATCCCTCCCTCGCCGTCATTTATACTGCATCCGTAGCTCAGCTGGATAGAGTACTCGGCTACGAACCGAGCGGTCGGAGGTTCGAATCCTCTCGGATGCGTCATTCCTAGCTTAGCATTACTACTAGTTGTGTCTGTATTGCTTTAGCGGTCTGCCTACTACATTATTGCCTTCTCCTCTATTTGTTCTATGGAGATTCACTGTTCTGCTGTGAAGTGAACAAGTTACCGGCAATGCCTACCGCAGGATACCTTTTATATTATCGAGTTCTTAGACCATGATGGATGAAATGCTTATAATCTGGCAACGACAGCGTAGTTTTAAAATAATGTACCCTGAATTTTACAGAGACAATATAGTACAGGAGTTGTAAGTGAAACAATAAAATTAGAGTTACAAAAGGGTGTTTGATAGCAAATAGTACCTAGCTTTCATACGTACAATATGCAACAAATAAGTCGAAGAATAAGCGACGTAACTTATTTCCACTCTGAAAACACAGAGTGTATCGGCGAAAGTTTGTTAGTAATCTTTATAAAACGCTATAACGCCATGTTGTTGAACTGCTATCTTCAAAAAGAACAACCAATGCTTGTTTTTCAATCGTAACGACTGTTACTCAATATAGCCGTTTGAAGATAATAACAGGCACCACGATTAATATATAAGATACTGATGACTAAATATCAGTGTTATTGGGCGTTTTGTACGGTCAGGCCATTTTGATTTCGATTAACAGTGCGCGCAGGTTGTAGAGGTGAAGTTGGTTTAATGACGTTATCAATACCGGTTGAAACTGATGAGCTCTTCTGGCTTGAGAGTTTTCAACATCTGGCAAATTTTGACGCGTGCCTTAGAGCTTACAACAAAATTCAACCATGTGGAGTTAGGCTGTCTGTACGCCGGAGCGATAATGATTTCTACAGCCTAGCCTTTGATGAGCGATTGAGAAATCGGGTAGAGCTGTTCGGGGTAAAAACGTAAATTTCGTCGAGAAAGAGATCAGACTTAACGCTTTCAATAAATTCAAACGAGCTAACGGCATTCTTCTGAAGCTCAAGAAGATTTTGCATCCAGCGCTGAGCGCAAATTTGCACCGTAGTACCGATTAAGCCATGCTCTTTATACGTCAGATGGGCTGTTATCCCTATTTCCGCTATTTGGTCCATGTTCTCGGTACGAATCTGCACTTTAATCGGCACGCCGTGTGGACCTATCATTGAGGTGTGTAACGATTGATAACCGTTAGCTTTGGGAATTGCAATATAATCCTTGACTCGTCCTGGACGAGGTTTATATAAGCTATGTATTTTCCCCAGCACTCGGTAACAGGTATCCACATCGCTAACGATCACCTGAAAAGCGTAAATATCCATGATAGAGCGCAAACGCTGTTCTTTTAAATGCATTTCGCAATAAATAGAGTAAAGATGTTTTTCTCGTCCGCTGACGCGACAGGAAATGCCCACTTCAGTTAAACAATCCTCTATTTCAGTGAGTATTTTCTGGATCATTTCCTTGCGGTTACCGCGGACCGTTTTGACTACTTCTTTAATGACACGGTATCGATTAGGATACAGAGCTTTAAATCCCAGTTCTTCTAGTTCGATCTTCAGGTGATGAATCCCTAGCCTATGGGCTAATAGGCTGTAGATTTCAAGCGTTTCTCGCGCGATACGGCGGCGTTTATCTGGTCGTAGGGCACCTAGTGTACGCATATTGTGAGTACGGTCGGCAAGCTTTATCAGCACAACGCGGATATCTTGCACCATCGCCATGAGCATTTTACGGAAGTTTTCCGCTTGGGCTTCTTGCTTGTCGAGGAATTGAAACTTGTCCAGCTTAGATACTCCTTCCACTAGCCCGGCGACGCTTGTGCCGAACAGCTGTTTCATGTCCTGATAAGTAGCTGGGGTATCTTCGATAACGTCATGCAACAGCGCCGCCATTAGCGTTTCGTGATCGAGACGCATTTCGGCTAAAATGCAGGCAACCGCCACCGGATGAGTGATGTAAGGCTCACCACTGGAACGAGTCTGCCCCTCGTGGGCATCACGAGCGACAAGATAAGCTTGTCGAAGGAGTTTTATCTGATCCTCGGGCAGAGAACGCTGAATCAATAGGTTTAGACTTTCAAACAGAGACAAGGTAGGGTAATAACCTGTTGTTAGCGATGGCTTTCAGCGATCGAGGTCGCCATTTGAATTTCATTGACTTCCAGCTCTCGCTGTTCTTGACGATCCTGTAAGTCTAGGATCAGGCTGGTAACTAGGCCCTCCTCTATTTCACGCAGAGCGATGACAGTGTATTTATCGTTTTCTTCCGTTACTAGTGGATCTCTATCGTCAACCTGCATTTGACGCGCGCGACGCGCAGCGACTAGTACAAGGTCAAAACGGTTACCTATTTTCTCGACGGCGTCTTGTACGGTTACACGTGCCATATATAAGCTACTCCACATAAATGACTGAACATCATAACGAAAGTTGCATCAGTCTGCTAATAATTTATTGATCAATGCGTCATGCCTTAATTTCTGACGCTTAAGGCGCAACCGTTCAGCCCGGATGATAGCTTGCAGATCAAGCAAGGCCTGATTGAAGTCGTTATTGATGATTAAATAATCATACTCCGAAAAGCGGGTCATTTCAGCTACCGCCTGCGCCATTCTCCGACCGATCACTTCTTCGCTGTCTTGACAGCGATTACGTATTCTGCGATTCAGCTCTTCCATAGAGGGCGGTAAAATAAAGATGCTGCGCGTGTCTGACATTTTAGCTCGGATTTGCTGTGCCCCTTGCCAATCGATGTCAAGAAAAACATCGACACCGGTAACTAGAACCCGCTGAATAGCTTCGCGTGAGGTGCCATAATAATTGTCAAATACGCGAGCGTATTCGAGCAAGGCGTCCTTAGCAATCATGTGCTTAAATTCCGCTAGCGGTATGAAAAAATAATGCTGACCGTTTACTTCTCCGGGACGCATGGCACGAGTGGTGTGAGAAATCGACAAACGAGTGTCATGAAACGGCTTAGTTTTTAGCAATGCCTGAATCAGGCTTGATTTTCCTGTACCGCTTGGAGCGGAAACGATATAAAGCATACCTTGAGTCATTTTAAAATAAGTCAACTGAAGTTAAAAGAGCAAGATGGCAGTTTTTATTGTACACAGCATTAGAGGGTGCTGCATCTGCTAACTTAGCGATAAAGTCAGCCTAGTATGTTGACAAGAGCTTTGGTGAAAGGAGTGACTCTGATTTTATGAAAGTAGCGTATGGCGTACATCACATAATGATTTTGCCATGTATCGTGTTGATTTTGAAAGTGCATAGTTTTGCAAGCAAGATATCTAATGTAAGCACGTAATTAAAGTTATACTGCACTATCCAGTGAATATATTTTGCTTACTACATGGTTAGTTAACTCTCACAAGACTTGTAGTCATAGAGCCAGTCATCACAAGATAGAGAATATCTTATATTGAGCATAATAAGTAATTTAATCTAATCTACAAAATATAGTTATTTCTACAAAAAGAATAACCAATGTCTGGTTTGAAATCGCGACGACGGCCTTTAGTATTTAGTGTTTTGTTATTCAATGACAACCAACGGCTCGTCGAATTCAACAGGTTGACCGTCGTCTAGCAGGATAGCTTTCACTACGCCGGCTTTGTCCGATTCAATTTGATTCATGATTTTCATCGCTTCAACGATACAAAGAGTGTCACCAACGTTAACCTTTTGACCGACCTCAACGCAAGGTTTCGCATCTGGGCTTGGGGTGCAGTAAAACGTTCCCACTATCGGTGAACGTACAAGGTGTCCACGCATGGTCGCGGACACGGCAGCGGTTTCCTTTGCAACTGGCGCGGTAGCGTCCGGTACTGCGTGTTGCTGCACCGCAGGAATATAAGCTTGCATCATCGGATAAGCCTGTTGCGTTGTAGCACGATTAATACGAACCGTTTCTTCACCTTTAGAAATTTCCAACTCAGAAATACCGGATGTTTCAACCAGTTCAATTAGTTTCTTGATCTTACGAATATCCATTAGTGGATTCTATACTCTAATTAATTGGATGTAGACAGGCGTTTGATCGCTGTCTGTACAGCAAAGTGATACCCATCGGCGCCGAAACCGCATATCACACCAACCGCAATATCGGAAAGGTAAGAGTGATGACGGAAAGGTTCCCGCGCATGTACATTGGAAAGGTGAATCTCGATGAACGGTATATTTACCCCTAACAGGGCGTCACGCAGGGCGACGCTGGTATGCGTAAGCGCCGCTGGGTTAATAACAATAAAATCAGTATTGCCCCTGGTCTGATGAATCCGGTCAATCAGCATATGCTCTGCATTGGACTGATAATGGCTGAGTTCTGCTCCCAAGCTACTAGCTAGCTCGCTTAGATCTGCAATAATATCGGCAAGCATTGTATGACCATACTTGTCCGGTTCACGGACGCCGAGCAAATTCAGGTTCGGCCCGTTGAGAAGCAAAATATGGAACTTATTGGCCATTGTGCGACAACCTCCATTTAATTTACATTTAATTTACATTATTAAGTAGATAACTCAATTAGTTATCTTTTGCTGACATTTCGGTGCTGATTTGCCATTGGGGTCAGGCATTATAATGATATCGTACATTTTCGCAGCAAATTAGTGTGTATCTATAAAGAGATCTTTTAACGACTGTTATTGGGTGGGAGCAAGAGAATACAACTAACTGTGTTAGTGTTACAAGATGGCGTCTAGATCACAATAAATCGAATCCAAGTGCTTGCTAAAAAGAAAGATTCTCTTTTGGCAAATCGGCTCTGCCACTGCTTAATTTCCTATTTTAATATATATAGAGGATCGTGCCTTTCATTTTAACGCAGTCGAATCAAGGCGCTTAATCAGACGGTATACCAGCTGCAATGCATAGTGCCAGATGTAGAGATACGGTACAAGTATTAGAAATTATCCTCAATACTGTGATAGCGCATTTTGAAACATAACACCAAAGCAGATTGCCAATAACATTTAACGTTACAGTTATTATCTGTTGTGAAAATGATTTAATGTACGCCACAAGGCCACTCATTAGTAGCTGTTGTATGTTTAAAATCTCATAAGAACATGAGCCTTTGTTTATTTTTGGAGCAATACAACATTGCTCAGTAAATTTAACATAGTTTTTTACACGATCGATGTATGGCTCCGATCTTGTTATCCCCATACACTGACAAGTGATGTATAAGCCATAGAATGATGATATAATCATGCACGCCATACTTGCAGCCATCATATGAATTGCGCTGACCACAATTACCATAGAGTTAGCACATGTTCGCATCTCAGCTCACAGCTTTCACTGCATCAGCGATATAATGCGCTAGTCGGCTAACATGCTCGGTGTTTTCTCCTTCTACCTTGACTCGGACAAGAGAGGTTCAGTGCCTAATTTATAAAGAAGAACTCAGCCGCATCTGGCGAGTTTCTGTTTAATTGCGTTGCTAGACTGTTTACAGTCGACGCCAATAGAGAATCTGTTGCCAGAAAAACATACATTGAATTAGGATCTGTGGTAACAGATGCACACCATTGCACAGATCATGCAGATTCATATGATTATCGACTATCGCTGATAATACTTATAGCCTGGAAATAATACCGTCTCCTGTGATCATCTTGTCAAGCAAGATAATGTGCCAAAAGTCTTTAGTATTAATGCACAGCTTGTTCTTGCATCCAGCACATCGCGGTCGCCGAAAAGAACGCGTATAAAAGGCACCTTTAATTGCTTCAGTATTAGCGTTAACCCCATAATGCTTCATTAGCGTGCTAACTATGCCGCCAAACGGCTGGCCCTTGTACAGGGCTCCACGTGCGATAACATGCGGAATCTGATCATTATTTACTTTCTGATCTAAATGATCGATATAACTCCGATTACCGTCACAAGTAGCGACATGCCAGGACTCTACCTTGCAGCAGGCGAGAGTATCTCATTCCTGATTGATATGCATTTCGTCTCGGATGGTATCCGAGAGACTACATCGACTATGCAGCTAACTTTTCCTAGATCCGCTGATTCAGCACAGGTCAGCGAAAGCCCTGCTTCAATAGCTTTTGGGTAGTTTCGTGCTGTCGATAGAAAGAACGTAATGCCGTTATCATAAAACGAATTATATGAAGCGGAGATCATAATACCGGCCTCGGCGCGAAAAGTACGGGTTCAATAAGCAATAGCTAGAGAGTCGGCATCGAGCCGGTAAACACAACGAAAATCACGGTTACCTATGCAAGCCGTGGCGAGCCAGTACCTTTCGGTAGCTCAGACGCGCTTAAGTATACAATCCAGTGTGATAAGTCTATCGCTTTCGGTGCAGATAATGATTATTTATTTTAAATAAATCCCCTTCTCTGCAAACGTGGCTTCCACCATGCGCATTGCTTATATAGTTTGACTAACGTCATGCACCCGAAGAATCTGCGCCCCTGTAGCACGGCGATAACCGCACATGCGACACTGCCTGAAACCCGCTGTTTTTCTGGAAGACCTAATAATTCTCATTGATTTACGCGACATCCCCACTAACAGCGGCAGGCCAAGATGATGCAAATCACCCAACCTGAACAGGAAGTGGCATTATGTACCAAAGTTTTTCTGAAATCAAAGCCATGGGTCAAGCAACAGTCAATTTTGGTGATTCCGGCAGTTTCACAGCGTGACATTTGATGTATGAAAAACCTTTACCTCTAACAGCACATTCTAATAATGCGGATTTTCACCTTGCATATGCATTAGACAAATGGAAAGCTGGCTGGCGGCTACGGCGTTCAAGGCACCCGGCTAACTAAGCGAGCGGATATTATTGATCAAATGGGTCTCGGCCGTTGCATTTTCACACATCACTAGCGCCTTGGAAGCGTCTGCAGTAAAACTATAAAAGCGGTCCGCTAACGTCGTTATTACCGGCTCTAAGCGTTCAGAGAGGCATCAACAATATCGATCAAATCCGCACCGGCTGCTAGAATCTCGGCGGCATGATCGATAGCGTCGGACAAACGTCACCATCGTCGGAAAATGAATCTGGGATTACATTTCGGATCCCAATAATGACGCGCGATACCCATAGGCAAAGGGTGCGCTTTTGCGCAATAAGTTGCGTTATGGCGCTACCTTAATTCTGTACACACAGCTTGCAGCTATTTTAGCATTTAAGCGAGAAAAGCCCAACGTGTTGTCTAGCGAGGGGAGTGTCCGCCAAATTCTTAATCCAGGAAACCATTAGAAGTTATCGTATTATTTCGATATGGTATCACTTGGATTTGGAGTGCTCGGTTCCTCTATGTAAGTCGGCGCTCGAGGCGTCCTGTCGTCGTCGTTATTCCCGGAAATGGTATTGTTCCAGTCTACTGGTGGACAAACCGCTTTGCGACTCATCAGATCGTCGATCTGCAGCGCATCGATAGTTTCATATTGCATCAACGCATCCTTCATGGCATGCAAGATATCTATATTTTCCGTCAGCAACGCGCGAGCACGGAGATAGTTGCGTTCAATTAGGGATTTCACTTCCTGATCGATAATACGTGCCGTTTCATCGGACATATGCTTTGGCCTGGCCATTGAACGACCAAGGAACACCTCTCCCTCTGTTTCCGTGTACAGAAGAGGACCGAGCTTTTCGGAAAACCCCCACTGGGTTACCATGTTGCGGGCAATAGAAGTAGCTACTTTGATATCGTTAGACGCTCCGGTAGACACTTTTTCCGGACCATAGATGATTTCCTCGGCCAGTCGGCCACCATACAGAGTGGATATTTGGCTTTCTAATTTCTGGCGGCTGACGCTAATGGCATCATCTTCCGGCAGGAAGAAAGTTACCCCTAAAGCACGACCGCGTGGGATAATCGTCACTTTATGTACAGGATCATGCTCCGGCAATAAGCGGCCGATAATTGCATGACCGGCCTCGTGGTAAGCGGTAGACTCTTTCTGTGACTCAGTCATCACCATCGAACGGCGTTCTGCGCCCATCATAATTTTGTCCTTAGCCTTCTCAAATTCCACCATAGAAACTTCACGCTTGCTGCTGCGGGCGGCGAACAACGCTGCTTCATTCACTAGATTAGCCAAATCGGCCCCGGAGAACCCGGGGGTCCCGCGTGCAATCACCGACGCATCCATATTGGCCGCCAGCGGTACACGACGCATGTGCACTGTCAGAATCTGTTCGCGGCCGCGAACATCGGGTAGACCGACCACGACTTGACGGTCAAATCGGCCAGGACGTAATAGCGCTGGGTCAAGTACGTCGGGACGGTTGGTCGCGGCAATGACGATAACGCCCTCGTTGCCCTCAAACCCATCCATTTCCACTAGCATTTGATTTAAAGTTTGTTCGCGCTCGTCATGACCGCCACCGAGGCCTGCGCCGCGCTGACGCCCGACGGCATCAATTTCATCGATAAAAATAATGCAAGGCGCCGCTTTTTTTGCTTGCTCAAACATGTCGCGCACGCGAGAGGCGCCGACGCCGACGAACATTTCTACGAAGTCAGAGCCGGAAATAGTAAAGAAGGGTACTTTAGCTTCCCCAGCAATCGCTTTTGCCAGCAGCGTTTTACCGGTTCCAGGAGGCCCTACCATTAGCACACCTTTCGGGATCTTTCCGCCCAGTTTTTGAAAACGGCTCGGTTCGCGCAGATAATCTATTAGTTCACTAACTTCTTCTTTGGCTTCATCACAACCGGCAACATCGGCGAACGTTGTCTTAATCTGATCTTCCGTCAACATCCGCGCCTTGCTTTTGCCAAACGACATCGCGCCTTTTCCTCCACCACCTTGCATCTGACGCATAAAGAATATCCAGATCCCAATCAACAACAGCATCGGAAACCAGGAGATAAAGATAGAAGCCAGTAGGCTGGGTTCCTTTGGTGGCTCACCCACGACTTTGACGTTTTTAGTCAAAAGAATATCGAGTAGCTTAGGGTCGTTAACCGGAATATAGGTAGTATAGCGGTTACTATCTTTTTTTGTAACGCTGATTTCACGACCGTTAATATGCGCTGCCCTAACCTGATCATGCGTTACCTCAGACATAAAAGTAGAATAATCTACTTTACGTCCATTGGACTCCCTGAGCCCGAAGCTTTGGAATACCGACATCAGTACGATTGCAATAACTAACCAGAGAAGCAAATTCTTCGCCATGTCACTCAAAGGATTAACCTCATATTACAACAGTGTTAACAATTAGCGTAGGGTATAAATTTGCGCCCTGTCGCCACAATATACACTTCGCGAGAACGAGCCCGAGAAGCGTTTGGCTTGCGGATCTTTACTTTCATAAATAGAGAGCGAAGTTCTCGCAGGTATTTGTCAAAACCTTCTCCCTGAAAAACTTTAACTAGGAAACTTCCGCCTGGTGCTAGGATATCCCGGCACATATCCAATGCCAGCTTGACGAGATACATAGATTTTGGAACGTCGACTGCTGGTGTTCCGCTCATATTTGGCGCCATATCGGACAATACTACTTGCACCTTTTTCTGGCCTATGCGCTCAAGCAGAACTTGAAGCGTCAAGGGGTCACGAAAATCTCCTTGGAGAAACTCAACACCTACCATCGGGTTCATCGGCAGGATATCACAGGCGATGATACGCCCTTTTCCGCCGATGTATGCAGCGACGTACTGCGACCAACCGCCTGGCGCTGCGCCCAGATCTACCACAGTCATCCCGGGATAGAATAGCTTGTCGCTCTGCTGTATTTCATCAAGTTTAAACCAGGCACGGGAACGCAGTCTTTTTTTTTGTGCCTGCTGAACGTATTTATCGTTCAAATGTTCCTGTAGCCAATGACTAGAGCTTGCGGAACGCTTTTTCGCCATCTTGCAATAATCCTCTATAGCGGTAAAAAGAACTGGCCTCCAACGCACCAAATCGCAAATACCACTTTGGCACCATCTACGAGATGGTGATAGAATATACCGATTTTAATCCTAACCTAAGTAAAAACACACATAAATTTGAATAATAAATAAAAATGATGCCTTAAAAGGCAGGCTGATTCGATGAAGCGTGTTGCCATGCTAGGCAATAAAGGCCTGACTAAAGGTGTATTAGTAAACATTGAACAGGTGCTGCAACATCATGAGCTTATCAAGGTGATAATTTCTGAAAAAAGCACATGAGATTAAAACGCTGAATTTAGCGTTGTACCGGATGACTGCAGAGCGGAAAATGATGTTGTCCTGATAACATCAGGCTCTCCGATCCACAGACAAATGGTTAACCGAGGCCTTTCTTTACAAAACCGACGGTATCTTTTGTAAGTAAAAACGGACGGTGATCGGCTAAAATGTTGATTGGAGGCTTATAGATACTCAACTTTGAGAATTTCGTATTCTACCTTGCCACCTGGTGTTTTGATGACCACGCTATCCCCTTTTTCTTTGCCTACTAGGCCGCGGGCAATCGGCGAATTAATAGAAATTAGGTTTTTTTTGAAATTAGCTTCATCATCGCCAACTATATGATAGGTTTGTGTTTCTTCACTATCTAAGTTTTTTACACTGACTGTTGCGCCGAAAATGACGCGACCGCCTGGAACCAGTTTGGTCACATCAATTACCTGAGCATTGGATAGTTTAGCTTCGATTGCCTGAATGCGGCCTTCACAGAACCCTTGTTGTTCTCGGGCGGCACAATACTCAGCGTTTTCTTTTAAATCACCGTGTTCACGGGCTTCAGTGATAGACTGTATAATTGCGGGTCGGCGGACGTTTTTAAGATATTCAAACTCTTCCCGCAATTTTTTAGCGCCGCGTAATGTCATAGGAATCTGATTCATGATTATACCTCTAAATAAATTCTTTTTGCTAAATAATAGTCATCTTGACGCGACACACGTTTCACTGCTCACCAATTGCAAAGCAAAGAATCTCGAATCGTTTTCAGGACAGAAGCTATATTGTAATATGTATTCTATCGCAGCGTGCAGAATGGATCATCGTTTGCTTGATATCTGTTTGCATATCTGCTGTTGTCACAAGATTGCATCCTAGATCGCAGCGAAAAGAACCTGAATGTTTGACAAAGAATGTCCTTTTTTAGCAAATCTCAATTTTACCTACTACTTATGGCGGTTGTCATAAGACGTAAGGGTATAATATTCTTTTAAAATAAAAAATAATTTTATCAGTATATCTGTTAACACGAAGCCCTGGCTTCCTGCTAAAAAAAATAATGGAGTGGTGTCGAAAAGATAACAGATTGTTTACTTAGTACAGTATTTTGAATTCCAAAGCACGTTGCCACTGGAAAAATTTGATGATGATTGACTGAATCATACCTGTCATCTCTTTTTAGGTAATAATTTAAAGTTATGCTTTTCTATCCGATAAGTATATTTAATTACTACAGACTAGTGGAGTCCAACAAGGCCTAATTTCTGTAACGTCGTCGACATGATTATTACTAAGTCTGGCAGATAATATATTGATAGCGCTGATGCTACCGCGGAGTTAAGACTGTCTTTAACAACGATTGAGCACCTTTTTCTGTAGCAACGTCCGGACATTTTTTGTCCAATGCTGTTAATCAGTGCTGAAAACGTCTAGAATAAGGCTGAATGTCGAATTAATACTTAGATTCAGATTTAAATAACTATGTCATTATTGAAGATACTTCATTATCCTGATAAGCGACTCCGCAAAGTCGCTAAACCCGTCGTCAGTGTTAATGACATCATCCGCCGCATTGTAGATGATATGTTTGAGACTATGTACACCGAAGAGGGTATTGGTTTAGTTGCTACTCAAGTCGATATCCATCAGCAAATCATTGTAATCGATATCTCGAAAAGCCGCGATCAGCGTCTGGTGTTAATTAACCCAGAATTATTGGAGAAAAGCGGTGAAACAGGTATTAATGAAGGATGTTTGTCAATTCCTGATCAACGTGGCTTCGTACCGCGGGCCGAAAACGTAAAAGTACGGGCGCTGGATCGCGACGGTAATAATGTCGAGCTAGAAGCAAACAATTTGCTGGCGATCTGCATCCAACACGAGATGGATCACCTATTGGGTAAACTGTTTATTGATTATCTTTCGCCGATGAAACGTTATCACATTCATCAAAAAATGGAAAAACTGGCTCGTATAAACTTGAGGACAAGAAAGTAAGCCAATGCTATTAGGAAATATCATGTACGATTCTTTACGTATCATCTTCGCTGGTACGCCGGATTTTGCAGCGCATCATTTGGATGCGTTGATGCGTGCCAAACAGCAGGTAGTCGGGGTTTTCACCCAGCCGGATCGGCCCGCAGGTCGTGGCAACCACTTGACACCTAGCCCGGTAAAAAAATTGGCTAAGTGGCATAACTTGCCTGTATTTCAGCCAGCTTCATTATGCACAGCTGCGGGGGAATGGAGCGTAGCGGAGCTAAATGCAGATATCATGGTGGTAGTGGCTTACAGTATGATTCTTCCTCAGGCCGTGTTGGCGCTGCCTAGGCTCGGTTGTATCAATGTGCACGGGTCGTTATTGCCACGTTGGCGTGGAGCAGCACCCATTCAGCGAGCAGTATTGGCCGGCGACGATCGCACAGGTGTAACGATTATGCAGATGGATGCTGGACTTGACACTGGCGATGTGCTGCATAAAGTCGTCTGCACAATTCAGCCTAACGATACCAGTGCTTCGCTGTATGCCAAACTGGCGAAAATTGGGTCTGAGGCTCTTTTATTTACGCTCACGCAGATCGCTGCAGGTCGCGTCGTCACAGAACAGCAAGACGATGCCCTTGCGACCTATGCCAAAAAGCTCAGCAAAGAAGAAGCTCGACTCGATTGGCAGTTGCCCGCAGCTCAGCTTGAGCGCTGTATCCGTGCTTTCAATCCGTGGCCTATAAGTTATTTCTCATTAGCAGGACAATCGATAAAAATCTGGGCCGGGAGCGCCGATGAAGGACAGATGTCTTCACATGCGCCTGGCACGATATTAACTGTGGACAGAGCTGGTATTCACGTTGCTACCGGCGATGGCGTATTGACGCTGACACAGTTGCAGCCTGCGGGTAAAAAAGCAATGTCGATTCAAAGCTTGCTCAATTCACGCCGTGAATGGTTTATTCCCGGTACCATTTTGGATTAATCCTTACCTGTAGAGATGAGTGATCTGTCTCTACTATCGATGCAAAGCAAAAACACCCATAGTTCGATCAACTACCAAAGCAAAAGCATTGCGGAGTCATCCTATTTGAAAAATGAATCCAGTCTGTCTAGCAGGCGCTATATGTGCAAGATCATTAACGCCAATACAACGGCCGCTGATATGGTAGTGTATCAGCCAGCTGTTACAGCTCCTAACGCTAGTCTTTTGACTAATACTTGAATTTGTGTACTCACATCAAATGTTTTATTTGTAAAATTATTTAAATTAGTATGATAAATCATTAGTATATAACTATATATTGTTATCAGTAGATCTCAGTTAAAATCAATATCTTGCAATTACTCTGAAACCAATAATTAGTATTTATGATCGATTAGTTGATGGCTACGACTCTGTGAGGGATTGGTGCCTCTGCGTGTAATCATTGAGTCAATTACTTAGTTAAATAGTTATTATTTTAATCAGGAATGATGGTAGACTTTTGACTGCGTCATTTTACCGGTGTTTTGATTATGAGACTAACTTCTAAAGGCCGCTACATAGTTAGCGCAATGCTAAATGTCGCTCTCCATTTTGGTAAGAGACTTGTTCTATTCGCTGAAATTTTCGAGCACCAAGGTATTTCGCTTGCCTATTTAAAACAACTGTTTTCCCATCTGCGCAAACATGAACTGCTGATTTTCGTCGGCGCGATTCTTACAGCTGTGGATGAATCTGTGGACACCACACGCTGCCAAGATAAAGAAAGTTACATGCAACATTAGCGAGTTTTTCGAGAATATTCTCGCAGAACTAGTTAGCAATAAGAGAGATCCGTAACGATCGCCGATCGCCAAGACAACAATACCCGTCGTCATCTTGCTAACAGCTGGAAAAAGGAAATGATTAAACATCAACCTATGCGCTTAAGCATAATGGGAGTTAACGCTGCATGAAATTACCGATTTATCTTGATTACTCTTCTACTACGCCGGTCGATCCACAAGTAGCAGACAAGATGATGCATCATCTTAGAATCGATGGTATTTTCGGTAATCCATCTTCTCGATCTCATCGTTATGGTTGGCAAGCAGAGGAAGCCGTCGATATTGCCCGTAATTATATCGCTGCTCTGGTGGGCGCTGACCATCGAGAAATTATTTTCACTTCTGGCGCCACCGAGTCCGATAATCTGGCTATTAAAGGGGCGGCTCATGCTAATCGAGCCAAAGGTCGCCATATTATCACCGCCGTGACTGAGCATAAAGCAATATTAGATACCTGTTTGCAATTAGAACAAGAAGGTTTCACGGTTACAAGGCTAATACCGGCGGCGAACGGCGTTTTCACTTCACAGCAATTGGATGCTGCAATTCGTGATGATACGATTCTAGTGTCGTTAATGCATGTCAATAATGAAACCGGCGTGATTCAAGATATCGAGGCATTCGGTGCTCTGTGTCGTACCCGTGGGGTGCTGTTCCATGTAGACGCTACTCAAAGCGTCGGGAAATTACCTATCAATCTTAAAACATTGCCGGTTGATCTGATGTCATTTAGCGGACATAAAGTATACGGACCAAAGGGCATTGGTGGCCTGTTCGTTCGACGTACGCCGCGTGTGCGAATCGAAGCACAAATTCATGGTGGCGGCCATGAGCGAGGTATGCGTTCCGGGACGCTGCCGGTACATCAAATTGTCGGGATGGGAGAAGCTTATCATCTTGCGGCGAAGACGATAGCAAAAGAAATTCCGCGTTTGCGAGCTTTGCGTGATCGTTTGTGGGAAGGACTACAACGGATCAGTGGGGTGACTGTGAATGGCTGTCTGGAACAGAGCGTAGCGACGATGCTGAACGTTAGCTTTCGCGATGTTAACGGCGAATCGCTTATTATGACCCTGAAAGATCTGGCGGTGTCAACAGGATCTGCTTGTACTTCTGCCAGCCTTGAGCCGTCCTATGTACTGCGCGCGATGGGGCTGGATGAAGAGCTTAACCACAGCTCTATCCGTTTCTCTTTAGGACGTTTTACCACTTCTGAAGAAATAGAATATGCTATCAAGAAAACTCGAATGGCTATTACGCATCTGCGTAAAATTGCACCTTAATACGCCAACAGTATAGCGAACTAGGTACATAATAAACTTATAATGCCGGCATCGTAGATCTGCTGCGCTATAAGTTTACGCCAGTAGCCCTAGCTCTTCGACACTTCTACTCCGAGTTTGCTATTTTAGTCATCGTGAGCGTTGTCGTTATTATTCACGCGCGACTAAGATCTTGTAAGGCTGATTTCTCATTTTTTATTATTAGTTTTAAAGAAAATCATAGTTGAAAGTATCTGCTTTTATAGTACCGGGAGGTAAAGACGGTCTTTCTGAAAGCTGGTAAGCCCCTAATACGCCAAACAACACTAATAGCATCGGCACATTGACCACTATATAGATGAATATTGCTCGTAGGATAATATTATTTACACACACCATACCAATAAAATCCATCCTAAATAGATGAACATAATATAAACATGATTACGATCAGGCAGTCGCCAATAGAATGTCGGTGATCGCTAGACTGATTTCACCCAACACAGATTGCACAATCTTGGTCAGTACTGCACAACGCGACCGTCAGAATAGCTTGCACTGCCAGCAGAACCAATGCGTCGCCACGTTCTGTGCTTAAACATATGGCAAAATGCCGCATTGTCATCCCAAGATTGCAAATATAGTAAGAAACTGAATAAAATCATTAATCCGCGGTGTAGAGAGATTGCTTAAGTTAACTATCTAATCAAACAAACCAGTTGGCAGAGGGTTGGACTGTGTTCATTTTACAAATGTGCTATCGCCGGAAATCAGCGATTATTATAGGAGATAAAGTTTTTAGTCTACATCCTGCAGACAGATAAGATCTGGCAAAGTTAGCCGCTAAGTCTATGTAGCCCAGGTAACTAGAAAGCACTATTATCAATAATCGTGCTTATCTGAATCGATACTAGCAGAATAAATAGCAATAATAGCAATAAGGTCATGATTGCCACTTCTAGTGGACGCCACCTCCACAGCAAATGCTGCACTTTTATCAGAAGCGGACCAGCTGCTATCATTACCGATGATGCCATGAAAAATCGAGCATAAGGGGCTATACTACCCAAAATAGTATTTTGGGTAAATCGTGAAACGGGCACATGGAAATCCAAGATCGAGCCTTTCTCCTTAAGCAAAGACGGGTTGCCTGAAACTTAATGATGGCTAATGTGACTACTAGCATTATGATAGGGTGCGGATGTAGTTGTTCTCGTGGCTGCTAGTGGCGTGGGATTTTTAGACCGGCCGAGATGAACTAAAAATACAATAGATTATCGTTAGAAATTAAAGATGGCATTGGTTATTCTTTTTTTAGGCAAACAAAAATAGAAAAGATAGTCGCATAGTTTTCATATACATTCCATGCTTCAGTCATTGCTTCTAGCAGGTGCTGAAAAGCAGCAGCGCGATACAATATATTAATCCAGTTGCAGATGGTAAAGGATGTTTCCCGTTGCCAACGTAATTTCTTGTCAAATCTCAGCGTATTGTCGCATTTGTAACTCCAGGAGATCCAGTTACTAAAGCCGAGAAGATATTGTTTTGCTCAGGGGAAATGCAATGATAGTAGTAATGACTCGCCAGTCGTTCTTCCTCACTCTCCAGACAGATGATGATACTGAAGTACGGTGCACCTTTGATGAACGACACTGTTTTCTAACGTTGTGTAATGTTCCTGCTAACCTTAGGGTTTTGTCGAATCAACTCGCTGTGACGTGTTTTTATTGAAGTGAGCAATAAGAGCGCCATCTCTGGCAAGTACACAAAGATCATCTATATTACTGATACATAACGTCAGTACGTGCTGTTTATTGACAAAGCAACATCAGCGATTAAGCTCCATCGTGACTCAAATTACTGGTAAACATGTATAATCCAATGATTTTGTCATCCATCGTTTTAATTCTAAAAAGAAAATAGTTTTACGAGTAAGAAGCTTATGTTAGTGCTTGATATTCGTGCATTGTCCTCTGCATCTAAAATTATGGATTACCACATTAATGGTAGTTTTATGCATAAGCGAAAATAACATTGTAATGTTTCAAATACAGTTTGAAGATGCAATGTTGAGCTCCCGATGTCGAATAACCATTGCAATGGTGCATGAGAAAATTATTAGATCATACACTACTATCAGTAATCTGGGTCACTTTTAAAAGCATGTGTAGGAAATCACGGTATCCTCATTTTGCCGATCCTGACTACACCGACGCATCAGACTCAATCAGATGCTGTTATCACTTATCTAATGTCTCGACAAGGCAGCGCAAACTAAAATAAAAGTTAATGCCGTTGACGCTAAATATCAAATGCTACTGGCTCTTACCGCCGCGCCAATTGACAGAGTAGAGATCCAGCCAAAAAAACTGGCCCTGCTTGATCATTACGTGTAGACAGGATACTGGATACAGATATCCAGAACTTTTTTCTTCGTACGCTCGATCATGGCATCGTCATGAATATTGTCTAATATGTCGCACATCCAGCCCGCTAAATCTCGCACATCAGCCTCGATAAACCCGCGACGCGTCACCGCCGGTGTACCGATACGCACTCCGGAGGTGACGAATGGGCTATTCGGATCATTAGGAATGCTGTTTTTATTAACGGTAATATTAGCACGGCCAAGAGCCACATCTGCTTCTTTTCCGGTCAAATTCTTATCCACCAAATCCAGCAGGAAGAGGTGATTTTCGGTAGCTCTAGAGATGACTTTAAAACCGCGTGACAAAAAAACCTCTACCATGGCTTTAGCGTTTTTAGTTACCTGCTTCTGATAGGTTTTAAATGCTGGCTCCATCGCTTCTTTTAGCGCAACTGCCTTAGCGGCAATCACATGCATCAATGGGCCACCTTGAGTGCCTGGGAATACGGCAGAATTCAGTTTTTTATATAGTTTTTCGCTACCGCCTTTGGCCAAGATTAAGCCACCGCGTGGTCCGGCCAGTGTTTTGTGGGTGGTTGTAGTCACAACATGGGCATGAGGAATCGGATTTGGATGCACGCCAACAGCAATAAGACCTGCCACGTGTGCCATATCTACAAACAGATAAGCACTGATGCTATCGGCAATTTGTCGCATCCTTGCCCAGTCCACTATGCCAGCGTAAGCTGAAGAACCGCCGATGATCATTTTTGGCTTATGAGTTTTCGCTATCTCAGCTAACTGGTCATAATCAAGATAACCGCTCTCATCAACGCCGTAAGAAATAACATTATACAGTTTGCCAGAGAAGTTAACTGAAGAACCATGAGTTAAATGGCCGCCGTGTGTCAAGTGCATACCCAATATCACATCGCCCGGCTGTAATAATGTAGTATAAACTGCGAAGTTGGCCTGGGAGCCAGAGTGAGGTTGGACGTTGACATAATCGGCGCCAAACAGAGTTTTGGCACGATCGATAGCTAATTGCTCTACTATATCGACATATCTGCATCCGCCGTAGTAGCGCTTACCAGGGTAGCCTTCAGCATACTTATTCGTTAGTTGTGAACCCTGCGCTTGCATAACACGCGGACTAGTGTAGTTTTCAGATGCAATTAGTTCAATATGCTCTTCTTGGCGTACTACTTCTTGCTCCATTGCTTGCCACAATTCGGCATCATAATCCGCAATATTCATATCACGTTTTAACATCCGCTTCTCCTAACTCAGCTAACTAACTCGACGATCTAAAAAAGAGGAATATCAAGTATAATCTTTTTGCCTGACTTCCAAATAAAGTTTTGTTGGACTCATCATGTAATAAGTAAATATAGTCATTGGATGATATAGACAACGACAATGCACGCTGCCGGCGTATCTTCTAGCTGGAATCAGCATCACAGGCTATGTGCTGCGTTGACACCATGAAAGACTTCTTGCTCATCCCTCATAATTCTCCTGTCTATATACCCTTATATCTTTCAGGATACGTACGTTATGGTGGTCAATATTAAGGCGGATTTAAAGCTGTAGTGAAAGTTTCGCAAGCACAAGCCGCGCAAAACTACAATGTCTGCATCTACGGTTAACTATTTGCCAGCATGTACGCTACTTAGCGAAATCCTTTCTCTCGCTCAGCAAATCAAGGCTTGCTGAATCGCCTGAGCTCTCTGCTTGGCAATCTCCATCGTCTCTGGTGGTAAGCCTGTTGCTACTAGTTTGTCGGGATGATGCTCGCTTATCAGTTTGCGATAGGTGCGCTTCACCGTAGGGCCATCGCCCTGTGGGCTAACGCCGAGCACTTTGCAAGCGTCTTCTAAAGTCGGTCTGACGATATCCGCTATGATAAGATTCCTGCTGTCCGGCAAACAACGCGTATCCCTCTATCATGCTGAGAAACTGTTTGAACTGGCTTACGGCTGATGCTTAACTCTTCAGCGATAATGTATAACACCTGCCGTTCGTTAGGATGCAGAAATCCATCGATGAAAACGGTCTGGATCTGAATTTCTAAAAACATACGAATAAGGTCGAAACGACCAAAGCAGATCTTTCGAAACTCACGCAACCGATTGCGTAGTGAAAAATCGCGTTCTTTACCTGTGCGAAATGCGCTCCTGCGCGGCGCTTGTTAGCGCATCACTAAGCTGCATCTGTGTCATCAGCCTGTTGGCGCTCACGATATCTACCGCAGTAACCCGTCCTTTAGATTTAATTAAATGACCCATCACCTGCAATGTGGTACGGAAAAAACGTTTTTCCTGGTTTGTTGACCTAAAAAATAACTAGAACCTGTCACGGGGCGACCCGTGCTTTGTCTACTATATGGCCTATTAATAGCCCTAGAATCACGCTCAACAAACCGCCGCTCACCAAGATAGCCAAAATAACGCCTAACAACTTACCCCAATAACGCATATACTCCTCAATTCATCATACTTACCATTTCATGCTAAGCCTAACGGCGCGAGAAGAAACGGCAGAATTTAGCATTGGCGCACGCTAGCAAGCGATATGCTTTCTGCCCGTTTGCCGAGACGAACTTTGGATGACTGGACATCTAAAATGCTCATAAAAAAATGTTTACTCATATTTTTAACCAGCCTTATTGGATCCGCTCTTTATAGCCGACAAGCGTTTCCCGATCTAGTGGGTCAATGTCTATTGAGCGTACCGGCCTATACTAAACCTCTGATCATCGGCGATGCTAATTCATTTCCGGTGCATATCCAGGCTGATAAAGTTGTAGCTAATTATCCCGAATATATGTTCTTTAGTGGCAACGTAGATATTAAACAAGGCAACAGCACTCTCACTGCAGATGAAGTGCAGCTCACGCAATTCCAGGCGCAGAACAACACATCGCTGCGTACCGTCACTGCTACAGGACATGTCAATTATTTCAGTAATTCGATCAAGCTGCAGGGACCAAAAGCCTGGTCCAATCTTAATACTAAAGACACTGACGTCTATCAGGGTAATTACCAGATGGTTGGACGGCAAGGCCGCGGCAACGCCGATAACATGAAACAGCGCGGAAATAACCGTTATACGGTATTGGAAAACGGCAGTTTCACGTCGTGTTTACCCGGGGACGATAGTTGGAGTATTATGGGATCAGAGATTATTCACGACCGCAAAAAGGAAGTCGCTGAAATTTGGAACGCATACTTTAAAATCAGCAACGTACCGGTATTTTACAGCCCATATTTAACAATTCCGGTCGGCAACAAACGCCATGCCGGCTTTCTTATTCCTCATGCCAAATACGGTAGCAATAATGGATTCGAGTTTATTGCGCCATATTACCTAAATCTGGCGCCGAATTATGACGCCACGATCACGTCGAATTACATGAGTCAACACGGTATCCAGATTCAGACCGAGCTCCGCTACCTCACCACTCCTGGGGAGGGACTGGTGGCATTTGACTGGCTTCTTAAAGATCGGTTGCACAAAAACAAACAAGCGATCGACGGTGATCGTGATCGTTGGGTGTTCTACTGGCGCCATAATGGAATCCTGAATAAGGTGTGGCGTTTCAACTTTGATTATACTAAAGTCAGTGATTTTTACTACTTTAATGATTTAGATTCCAAATACGGTAACACCACCGACGGTTACGCTACGCAGAAATTCTGTTTCAGCTATGCCGACAAGAACTGGGAAGCCGCCTTGTCGTATAAACAGTTCCAGGTCTTTAATACTAATAGTAGTAACGCTTATCGTGTTGTTCCTCAACTTGATGTAACTTACTATAAAAACGATGTTGGTCCGTTTAATTTCAAAATATTCAGTCAAGCGGCTAAATTTACCAATATTCACAACAGTTCCCCTGAAGCGATCCGATTACACATCGAACCTACGCTTTACTTTCCGCTAGTGAACCGTTGGAGTAGTTTCAATACTGAAACTAAACTAATGGCAACGTATTATCAGCAAAAAAATATTGACAGGAACAATGTCAGCACAGATACACGCCGTTATCTGAAAAGCGCGGTAAACCGCGTATTGCCGCAGTTCAAGACTGAAGGCAAGATGTTGTTCGAGCGTGATATAGATTATGCACCGAACTACACGCAGACACTGGAACCGCGCCTGCAGTATCTATTTGTGCCTTATCGAAACCAAAACGATATCGGCGTTTATGACTCCACCGTCTTGCAAACTGACTATACTGCTTTATTCCGCGATCGAATTTACAGTGGTCTGGACCGCATCTCCTCTTCTAACCAATTAGCGGGAGGTATCACTACCCGTATTTATGATGATCAACACGTAGAACGATTTAACGCTTCCGTGGGTCAAATCTACTACTTTTTGCGGCCCCGTACCGGTGATATTACAGGCGACTGGAATGATTATAATAATACTGGCATCGTGGTATTGGCAGGGGATAGCGACTGGCGTATCAGCAATCAGTGGAGGATTCGCGGCAGCCTGCAATATGAATCTAGGCTTAGCAGCGTTGCGTTGTGTAATACGGTACTTGAGTACAAAAGAGATGAAAACCACATTTTACAATTAAATTACCGTTACGCAAGTCAGTCATATATTACGCAGATGTTATTTGATATAAAAAACCGTCGCAGCTTTCAGCATGGTATTTCGCAAGTGGGAGTAATCGGAAGTTGGTCGTTTGCAGACCGTTGGTCGCTGATTGGGGCGTATCATTATGACACGAAAGCAAATCAGCCGAGAGACCAACTTGTCGCTTTACAATATAACACTTGCTGCTGGTCTATCAACGTGGGCTATGAACGGAAGATGACCGACTGGAACAAAACGGGCAACTTAAGCCAGTACAACAATAAAGTGTCGCTTAATATTGAGTTACGCGGTTTGAGCAACAATTATAATTTGGGTGCGAACAAGATGATGCTAGCCTCCAGTATATTGCCCTATCAGCGGATATTTTAGAGTTACAGTCTCGACGTAAACATTGAACTTAACCCTCATATACAGTTGATATATCTGGAATCATTATGAAAAATTGGAGAGCATGTATCCTTGGCATCGTCCTGTGCGCTAAGGGCGTGCTCGCGGCACCGCAGATTGTGGACAAAATTGCCGCCGTGGTGAACAATTCCATTGTTTTGGAAAGCGAAGTGAACAATATGTTGTCTATTGTGAGACACAGCGCTCAAAAAGCTAACCAACAGTTGCCGGACAGCGCGACACTACGCCGACAGATCCTCAATCTGCTAATTATGGATAGCATTATTTTGCAACTGGCTGAGCAAGATAACATTACTATCAGCGACGAGCAGCTGGATCAGGTCATCGATAATATCGTCGACCAAAACCATATGCCATTCGATCAGCTTCGCAACCGCTTGGCCTATGATGGTATGGATGATCATGCCTATCGAGCACAAATCCGAAAAGAGATGTTGATTGCCGAAGTACGTAACAGAGAAGTCAGCCGCCGCATTACTATTTTGCCACAGGAAATCAAGTCTCTTGCGCAACAGATTACTATCCAGGCCAGCAACGGCGCAGAATTTAATCTCAGCCATATCTTCATTCCGTTACCAGAACACTCGACGCAGGATCAGCTGGACAAAGCGGAAACGCTAGCCACCTCAATTATTGCGCAAAGCAAAAACGGCGCCGACTTCAGCAGGTTGGTAATGACTTATTCCGGTGATACTCAGGCGTTGAAAGGCGGGGAAATGGGATGGAGAAAATTGAAAGAACTGCCATCTCTGTTTGCAACATGCCTACAGAGTACTCTGAAAGGTAAGATTATCGGCCCAATTCGTTCCGGAGTTGGCTTTCATATTCTAAAAGTTAACGACGTCCGCGGAGGCGATCAGAAAGTGATAGTCAAGGAAGTTCATGCACGCCATATTTTACTACGTACTTCGGTCATGATGAATAACCAGCAAACATATGCTAAGTTAGAAGATATCGCTACACAAATTAAGAAAGGAGATATCAGCTTCGCTGCCGCCGCCAAACAGCTGTCCGAAGATTCTGACTCGGCAAATCAGGGCGGCGATCTTGGTTGGATTTCGAATAATGCCTTCGATCCAGCGTTCCGCGACGCGCTAATACACCTGAAGAAAGGGGAGATTAGTACGCCAGTGCACTCTTCTTTCGGCTGGCATCTAATTCAGCTTATCGACACCCGCCAAGCGGACTATACCGACAAAGTCCAAAAAGATCGCGCCTACCGACTGTTATTTAACCGCAAGTTCTCTGAAGAGGCGGAAACTTGGATGCAGGAACAGCGCGCCTCCGCTTACGTGAAAATATTTGATAGCCATGGACAGTAAATCAACGCATTGTTATCACTCCCGGCGAATTCGCCGGGAGTGGTCCGGATCTTGTCGGTCGCTGAACTAGCCAACAGACGTAGCCAGCAGAATTAGTTATTTGTGCTGTGATCCCGCGTTGTTGACGATGCGGGCAAAACAGCTTGCTGCCGTTGAAACTGTAACCTCTATCGGCCTGAACAACCGGTCACCACGCAGCGATCCGGCGAACTAACGGTGCTAGCTATTGTGACCTCTGCACCAGTCGTCGCGGCAGCTGAATAACACCAATAGTTATTACGTGATCGAAACGCTAGCCCGAGCTTTTATGATGGACTGCCTTCACGCTGCATTTTCAGCATTACTCACAGGTTCAGCGCATAAGGTCGTCATTAACGACAACGGCATAGCGGTAATACTACTGAATATTTCGCTCGGCGCAACGGAAGTAATCGCGTCGTCATGACGTTGGTCACTGACTGCGTGTCATGCACGCCACCACCCACTTACCGCTACTAGCAGCTCCTAAAACGGTCGCTCGACGGTCCCTCGATGACGTTATAACGATTCTGGTCCAGAATCTGCAGCAGCTATTCGGCATCGCGCAGCTGTGCATTTACGTTTGTGGGTTGAATCCCCATGCTGGCGAGGGTGGACATATGGGCCGTGAAGAAATTGAGGTGATATCGCCAGCCATGGATACGCTACGCGCTAAAGGTTATAATCTCGTTGGTTCTCTGCTCGCTGATATCTTATTCAATCGAAATCTTTGCAGAAGGCAGACGTGGTGCTAGCGATGTATCACGATCAGGGTCTTTCGGTTAAAGTATCAAGAATTCGACCGGGCGGTTAATTTTATTCTTGGGTTCTCCCTGTATTCGTATTTCTGTCGATCATGGTACCGCGCTGGGCTTAACCGGATCAGGTCAGGCGGGAGCAGGGAGTATTAAAGCGGCACTTAATTTTTCCATTGATATGATAAAGCATTATAATGAATAACCTCGTATACCAAGGATATTTAGCACGAAAACGTTTCGGCCAGAACTTTCTACATGACAGCTCAATCATTGAGGCTGTTGTTGCCGCTATATATCCGAAGCCAGGTCAAGCAATAGTAGAAATCGGGCCGGGTCTCGGCGCTCTAACTCAGCCGGTAGTGGAACGCGTTGGTGAAATAACTGTTATCGAACTAGATCGCGATCTAGCCTTCCGTCTAAGCAGACATCCTTTTTTACAGTCTAAGGTAAATATTATGCAAAAGGATGCAATGATGGTCGATTTTGCAGCTCTGTCTGCTGAACGGAGACAGCTATTGCGGATCTTTGGTAATTTGCCATATAACATCTCTACATCGCTCATGTTTCACCTTTTCAGGTATACTAATGCCATACACGATATGCATTTCATGCTGCAGAAGGAGGTGGTCAACCGATTAGTGGCCGGTCCAAATAGCAAGACCTACGGCAGGTTAAGCGTCATGGCCCAGTATTACTGCCAGATCATCCCGGTACTGGAAGTCCCGCCTATTTCATTTCGACCGGTACCAAAAATAAAATCAGCAGTGGTACGGCTGGTTCCTTATACCACGTTGCCATTCCCAGTGAAAGATCTGAGTAAACTCGCCATGTTGACCAGACTGGCGTTTAATCAACGCCGTAAGACGTTGCGTAATAGCCTAGATAATCTTTTTAGTGCGCAACAAATGGAAGAGCAAGGCATCGACGCAACACTGCGTGCGGAAAATGTGAGCGTTGAGCATTATTGCTGCTTAGCCAACGTACTAGCGAAACGCTCTATTTCACAAAATTAACAGGAACGCCAGGCATTACAAGTCCTATTTTTGTTCTTCTGCTTGTTTAAGGAATGGATTGCTATCACTGTTTTATATTGTAACAATAATACAAAAGCGTTGAAAGCCTCACCTATACTATAGACTATAAAACGTGTGAGTGTATACGGAGGTGATTAAGGTAGTAAAGTAGTAACGCTCAATTGCTCTTTTATATCCTGAGGATAAGCACAGCTTCTTCGCCTTGCTTCTTATAACAGCACCTCCTTCTTTTTATCAGATTCCGCGTCGGCGGGAAACGACCAGGAGACTGCTGAAACTCTTACGGTCATTTCTGAAACGGGATTGCAGAAACTGTCTTCAATTGTCAAGGGGGTCTACGTCCAACGACCATTTCACTTTGCGTGACTGTAACAGTGTGCTCACTAGCGGCAAACTGGCGGTAACCAGGCGTTGTAACTGTAGACGAGAAGGGTGGAATAGCAACAATTGCCAGCGGAAACGCCCACTGCGCTTGGGCGCTAGCGCTGGGATCGGTCCTATTAGCCATAATGCATTGTCACGCAGCGGGCTGTCGTCCAGCAATTGACGTAATTGTTCAAGAAATAATCCCGCCTGGTGATTATCATGATCGTCAGCCCGAAACACAATGTGACTAGTAAAAGGCGGCAACCCTGCCTGGTGACGTTCTTGTAAAGTTTGCCGCGCAAACTCCATATAACCGCGATGAAGTAACGTTTGCAGAAGTGGATGCTCTGGATGACAGGTCTGTAATAATACTTCTCCTTGCTTGTCAGCGCGGCCAGCCCGGCCGGCGACTTGCGTATATAACTGGGCGAAACGTTCGGCGGCGCGAAAATCTCCGGAAAATATTGCGCCATCCACATCCAGTAACGATACCAGCGTAACATTTGGAAAATGGTGCCCTTTAGCGAGCATTTGAGTGCCAATTAAAATGCGCTTGCCGCCAAGCTGCACTTGATTTAAATAATTTTCCAGAGCTCCTTTACGCGCTGTAGTATCGCGATCGATGCGTGTTATTGGTACGCTTGGAAATAAAGGTGTAAGTGCTGCTTCCAATTGCTCGGTGCCTAACCCGAAAGTGACCAGCTGGGTAGAACCACACTGCAGGCATTGATATGGCAGCGGACGTTGGCTGTCACAGTAGTGACAGCGTAACTGACGCTGATATTGATGCAGTGTATAATAGTGATCGCAGCGTTGGCATTCAGCAATCCAGCCACATTCGTGGCACAGTAACGCTGGTGCGAAACCACGCCGATTTAAAAACAGCATGACCTGATTATCAGCCTGTAAATGTATGCGCATTTTGTCCAAAAGAGGCGTCGAGAGGCCGTTGGTTAGCGCAAGCCCTTTTATATCCAACAATTTTTGACCTGTGGGTTTATCGCTGCTAGCACGTTTATCCAACGTGAGTTGACGATATTTTTTCTTCTGCACATTATAAATGGTTTCAAGAGCAGGCGTAGCGGTACCAAGAACAATCGGTATCTTTTCTTCTCGCGCGCGAAAAACAGCAAGATCGCGTGCGTGATAGCGCCAGCCTTCATGCTGTTTATAAGAACTATCATGTTCTTCATCGATGACAATAATACCCAGCCTGGCGAAAGGGGTGAACAGCGCCGATCGAGTACCAATGACAATAGCGCATTCACCGCGTCGCGCTTTCATCCAAACAGCTAGACGTTCGTTATCGTTGAGCCCCGAGTGTAAAACCTCAACCGGAGCATTGAAACGCTCGCGAAAGCGGGCAATGGTTTGCGGCATCAAGCTGATTTCTGGTACAAGTACCAGCGCCTGTTGGCCTTTGGTAAGAATATTTTCTAGTACTGTCAGATATACTTCGGTTTTGCCGGAACCTGTCACGCCGGCTAACAACCAGGCAGCAAACCGGTTATCTTCGTTGCGAATAGCCCCAACAGCAGCAGCTTGTTCGGTATTTAGCCTCTGCCGTTTGTCGTTAACCCGAAACTCGGGACGCCAGTCGTGTGTATCTGCCGTCCGAAGCCGCAAATCACATAACCCTTTGGCTCGTAGTGCCTGCAGCGCGGTATTGGCTAACTGCAGTTCGCTCACTTGATGGCGATATACCGGACCACGCAGTAGCGACGCCAGTGCTTGTTGCTGTTTAGGTGCTCGCTTCAAATTCTTTGGGAGCGTACTGAGGCCCTGTTCCGTAGCGAACCACTGCCACAACGGTGCTATCGTAGCGGGTTTTCCTTGGCGCAGCAGAACAGGTAAAGCGTGGAACAGTACTGCGCCGGCTGGATAATGGTAATATCCGATGGCCCAATGTAGGATGCGCCAGAGGCTGTCCGAAAACAATGATTGACTGTCGAGGACATCGCTGATTGGTCGTAACTTGTCCAGGGCTACATCGCTGTGATTGTGAATGGCAGTAACGATGCCAATAGCTTGACGTTGGCCAAATGGAACCCTGACCCGCCCCCCAATTGTCGGCGTCGCGTTATCGGGCAAAAGGTAACTAAATATTCGAGCAAAAGGCACCTGTAATGTAACATTTACAAAGGACATGTATCCATCCTGAATTGAAAGCACTGATAATGTACACTGCGTCGTTTTGATATGCGGATTTTATTTGCAAAGATTGACGACATTCGGTATGACTTTCACCTCATAGTTCGCAGTATAAGAAGAGGTTTGCTATGAAAAAAAATATTCACCCAAATTATCAAGAAATTACCGCTGCTTGTTCTTGCGGCAATGTCATTAAGACCCGCTCTACCATGAGTCATGATCTGAATCTTGATGTTTGCAGTGCTTGTCATCCGTTTTACACCGGTAAACAACGTGTAGTTGATACCGGTGGTCGTGTTGATCGATTTAATAAACGTTTTAGCATCCCGGTTTTCAAAAAATAATTACTCTATTTGTGAAGAGAAAAGGCGCCTTTAGCGCCTTTTAATACGAGTAAAAGAAAAGCGCTAGTTGTTTTTTAGATACAAGGTAGTGGCATTTCAGGTCGTCACTGCGTATAAGATCTGGCGTTTGGAAAAGTGCAAACAGCAAGCAATACCTTTTCACACGTTTGACCGGATGTAACTAGATAAGTTGACTACAGCAGTAAGATTGCTGCGTGCTTGCAGCGTTCGGCGTCTCCATCAAGGCAATAGTGATGGTTAGTCGGTCTCTTGTTTCTCTACCTGCCGCAGCAGATGCTCACGCTTTATACCAAGCCGCAGGGTCAGCGCTGATGCCACATAGATCGAACTAATAGTGCCGATAAATACGCCGATGAACAGCGTGATTGAAAATCCATGCAGGATCGTCCCGCCAAAAATGAACAGTATTAGTGCCACCATCAACACAGTAGCCGAAGTCATGATAGTTCGATTTAGAGTCTGCGTTAGCGAGACGTTGAAAATATCGTAAGTGCTACCTCGGCATATCTTATGGAAGTTCTCACGAATACGGTCCGATACCACAATGCTGTCATTCAGCGAATAGCCGATTACAGACATCAAGGATGAGATAATCGTTAGATCGACTTGGATGTACAGCAGAGATAAAAAACCGAGCGTGATTATAACATTATGCGCTAACGCTAACACCGCTCCAACCGCCATCCGCCATTCAAAACGGAAACTGACATAAATTAAAATACAGATCAACGCAATCAGTAGCGCCATGCTACCATCTTGTGCAAGATCGATACCAACGCTTGGACCGACGAACTCGATCCGTTTTACAGCAGCATTCTGACCCGTAGCTTGATTAATTATATCAAGAACTTTATTTCCTAATTCTTGGCTAAGACTTTCTTGCATCGGTGATATACGGACCATTACGTCTCGGCTACTACCGAAATTCTGCACTAGTGGATCGGTCATACCTACCTTCTTAAGCGCATCACGTAATTGCTCAAGACCCGTAGGTTGTTCCAATTTAAGTTCAATCAACATCCCGCCCGTAAAATCTAGCCCCCAGTTAAAACCCTTTAGCGCCATGATGGCTATGGAAACGATAAGCAGGACAGCCGATAGGCTAAATGCGACATAATCCCAGCGCATAAAATCATAGATTTTACAACCGTAATTCAAGTTTCCCACATTTCGTTGTTGCTGAATCACAAGCTGCTCCTAGATAGATAGCTTATAGATGCGTTTGCCGCCGTAAAGCAGGTTAACTATAGCACGTGTACCGATGATTGCCGTAAACATAGAGGTAGCGACTCCGATGACGGTAGTGACAGCAAAGCCCTTGATGGATCCTGTCCCCATGGTATACAGGATCACGGCGGTAATTAACGTGGTAACGTTAGCGTCAATAATACTGGAGAAAGCGCCCCGATAACCCTCATGAATAGCCTGCTGTACCGTGCGACCGTTGCGCAACTCCTCTTTAATGCGCTCATTGATGAGCACATTAGCATCCACTGCTACCGCTAGTGTCAATACAACACCAGCAATTCCTTGCATGGTCAGTGTTGCGCCTGGCAATAGAGACATAATGCCGATAATTAACACCAGATTAACGATGAGCGCGGTGGCTGCGATAAGACCAAATTGGCGATACCACACCACAATAAATAGAATTGATGCCACCAGCCCCCATAAACAGGCTCTCAGCCCTTGGGCAATGTTCTGTAACCCCAAGGTCGGACCTATAATACACTCTTCCACAATCTGGATTGGTGCAATGAGTGCCCCCGCTCGAAGCAACATCGATAACTGACGTGCTTCGTTATAATTGTTGAAACCGGTGATACGGAAGCTGTTACCAAGTCGCGACTGAATAGTAGCAACATTGATAACCTCTTCTTGCTTCACTAAAATAAAACGATTGCTGGCGTCTTTCTTGCCACTATTCTTATACTCAACAAACAAGGTAGCCATCAGTTTGCCAATGTTGTCTTTAGTGAAATCAGACATCGTTTTACCGCCATCGCTGTCGAGAGAAATATTCACCTGTGGGCGGTTATATTCATCGGTGCTAAAGGTGGAATCGGTAATGTGATCCCCGGTCAAGATCACTCGTTTATACAAAACAACCGGTTGACCGTCGCGGACGGTTTTCATTTCAGAATCCTCTAACACGCGACTATTGATGCTCGCAGTTTGATCCAATGTACTATTGACTAGATGAAACTCAAGCGTCGCTGTCGCCCCGAGGATTTCCTTAGCGTGAGCCATATCCTGAATACCAGGAAGTTCAACCACAATACGATCGGAGCCTTGTCGTTGTACAAGAGGCTCGGCAACTCCCAGTTGATTGACGCGTTTTCGCAAGACGGTGATATTCTGCTGTACTGCACGTTCCCGGGCCTTGCGCAAGAGATTGCTTGGTAGCGTCACGCGCAGGGCATTACTACCGTAACGATCAATCACTAAATCACGGTGCCGAGGTGTTAGCCAAAAGATCCCATGATCTCGGGTTGCGGCATCCTGGAAGCGAATTTCGTTGCCGTAATTCGCTATTTTGTGTACAGTCGTATAGGGAATCCCTTTATCATGTAAATCGCCGCACACAGTATCTATCGTTTTTTCCTGTAGCTTATTGAGCGCGGTATCTATATCTACTTCCATTAGGAAGTGGATGCCGCCGCGCAAGTCTAAGCCCAACTTCAACGGCGCGGCCCCGAGCATAGATAACCAGGCGGGCGTAGCCGGCGACAAGTTAAGTGCTACAACATAATTGTTACCAAGCACAGCCGTTAATGCTTCTCGAGCGCGCAACTGCAGATAGGAGCTAGCGAAACGAGCTACAATAGCGCCATTTTCTAATGCGATAGATTTGCTGGCAATATGCTCTTGCTCTAATATGTTGCGGGTCTGGACCAGCGTCGACTCACTGGCGGCGCCCCCTCGCGCGCCAGTGATCTGTATAGCCATGTCTTCACCATAGAGGTTGGGCAATGCATATAACAAGCCGACGACCAGTGTAAGCACCAGCATAATATACTTCCACAAGGAATAATGGTTTAACACAGCCGGTTCTCTTCAGAAAAAGCTATCACAATGCTTTTATTGTACCTTTCGGTAAAATAGCAGTCACAAAATCACGCTTGATGACTACTTCGTAGACGTCGTTGAGTGCGATGGCAATATAACCGCTATCCGTGATTTTCACTACGCGACCCACTAGTCCGCCGGTCGTCAAGACTTCATCTCCTTTAGAAATGGAACTCATCAGTTTTTTATGCACTTTAGCGCGTTTTTGCTGCGGGCGTAGGATCATAAAATAAAAAATTAGACCGAAGAGAACTATCATCACCATTAGAGAGTAAGGACTAGATTGGGACGACGTATCAGCAGATGCAATGGCCTCAGAAACGAAAAAATTCATTTAAATTTCCTTGTGATTATATAACTCAACAGTTAAAGATAAAATTTGGCTTATTTATCCGACGATAAAACGCATCTACAAAGTATCCTAATGTACCCTCATCGATAGTCTGTCGTAAATCCGCCATTAAACGTTGGTAATAACGTAGGTTATGGATAGTATTTAAACGAGCGCCCAATATTTCGTTGCAATGATCAAGATGATGCAAGTATGCGCGGCTATAATTACGACAGGTGTAACAATCACATTCCGCATCCAGCAGTGCGACGTCATCTTTATACCGAATATTACGTATTTTTACTACACCATCAGTGACAAACAGATGCCCATTACGAGCATTACGGGTCGGTATAACACAGTCAAACATATCGATACCGCGACACACGCCTTCTACTAAATCTTCTGGCTTACCGACCCCCATTAAGTATCGCGGTTTATCAGCCGGAATTTGCGGGCAGAGATGCGATAAGATCCTGTGCATGTCTGCCTTAGGTTCCCCTACGGCCAAGCCACCCACAGCGTAACCGTCAAATCCAATCTCTACCAATTTTTTTACCGATACATCTCTTAGATCTTCGTAAACACCACCGTGAATAATGCCGAATAGCATATTAGGATTATCTAGCTCGTCAAAGCGTTGGCGGCTTCGTGCCGCCCAGCGCAGCGACATTTCCATCGATTGTTTAGCATAACTCCAATCCAACGGATAAGGCGTACATTCGTCAAAAATCATTACGATATCGGAACCTAGATCGTACTGGATTTCCATCGACTTTTCCGGACTAAGGAAAATCCTACTACCGTTAATTGGATGACGAAAATGCACACCTTCTTCAGCGATTTTGTGAATGCCTTTCAGGCTGAATACTTGGAAACCGCCAGAATCAGTGAGTATTGGGCCATGCCATTGCATAAAATCGTGTAAATCGCCGTGCAGCTTTATCACAGTCTGCCCTGGTCTCAGCCATAAATGAAAAGTGTTTCCTAGCAAGATTTGTGCCCCAGTCTCTTTTGCTTCTTCAGGAGTTATGCCCTTAACGGTACCGTATGTCCCAACCGGCATAAACGCCGGTGTTTCCACCACACCCCGCTCAAAAACAAGCCGTCCACGTCGAGCCTGACCATCAGTTTTCAATAGTTGATATTCCATACATCCTCCAACAACAGAAACAATATCTGATGTTTGACAAAAAAGAGCGCATTTTTAACAACTTCTTAAGCCGCTATATAAGTTAGTTCGCGTATTATATTTAACAATGGTGTTGTTAATAAATGCATTCCCCTTCTTGGATCATCGCCAGATGAAGATCAAATAAAGATTATTTTAAGGCCGGACGGGTAATAACTTTCCTACTCGCTCCGCGGCTGCTGTAGGCTGTCGGGTTATAAATATCGCCTTCATAGCTGAAAAGCTAGACCAGTGTTACTTGATTCCGATGATTATAGCGAACTCAGTAAGATGAAATTAGTTATTAGCTCATCCACTACAAAACGCTAATAGCCAGAGTAAATAAAAAATATGTGTAAAGCGAATGAAGGGGTCTTGTTAACAACCACAACCTAGTTTATGTACGTTTTGTAGCCAGTACCGTATCAGTTGTCTCCCCGCGACACTTCGAGTTTATCGGATAATGTTGTTAAGAGCGTCTAAATGTAGACTAGCGATTAAAGACCAGACAATCCCTTGCACCATTTCTCGAGCACATTGGTAAGTCATGATGCGTTAGTGTTCTTATCGAGAAGTGAGAAATAACAACAAGCATTGTGCTTAGGTATAGCTGGCTCTTATAGAGAATATCGTCACAGGTTAATAAATAATTGAATCAGATAAAAGAATAACCAAGTCTTGTCTTTAAGACCGCATGGTAACTTCATATCTGAAACGCCGCTATTCAGCCGATTAGCGGCGTTTTTTCAATAGACGTAAAGCTTAGTCCCGCGCGCCGATTTCGCGTAGCAGTTTGCCTGTCATCAGGTTACGTTCAATATGTTCAAGAGAAACGTTTTTGGTTTCTGGAATCAGCATAATAGTCAATACGATGAACAGAACATTCAATGCGCCATAGATCCAGAAAGTGCTGGCATTGCCTAGTGTTTCTAACATGGTCAAAAAAGTAGCACCGACTATCATATTAGCAATCCAATTAGTAGCGGTAGAAACGGTTATACCAAAATCGCGTCCTTTCAGTGGCTGTATTTCGGAACACAATACCCAAATCAGCGGGCCGGCGCTCATGGCAAAACCAACGATAAATAACATTAACATGACAATCGAAAAATATTTTCGAAAGTCGGTGTCGACGCCTAGATGGAGAAGTGTACCTAACACGCCCATACCGAGCGCCATTACAAGAAAACCGAGCTTCAGCGTCGGTTTTCGGCCCCAGCGATCTACCAACCCGATAGCTATAAACGTCGCAAGTACGTTGACCAATCCGACAATCACCGTTCCCCACATCTGGTTGGTGGTACTGGCAAAGCCAGCAATACCAAAAATTTTTGGCGCATAATACATAATTACATTTATACCAGTAAATTGCTGCATCACCTGTAATAAAACGCCGAGGAATACCGCGCGGCGGAAATTAGGGTTATTTTTAAATAATGCCCAACCACTTTGTTTAATTTTCAAACTTTCGTGGATTTCATCAAGCTCCTTACGTACTTGCTCGCTGGAGCTTCGCAACATATTCAGTACTTTCTGTGCTTCATGGTAACGTCCTCGTGCCGCAAGCCAGCGTGGACTTCCCGGCAAAAACAGGACACCGATAAACATCAGCACTGCTGGGATAGTAATGACTCCTAGCATCCATCGCCAAGATCCGCTATAGCTGAAAGCGGTATCAGACAAATAAGCCGCTAAAATTCCAATAGTGATCATTAACTGATACATAGAAATCATCGAGCCGCGGATGCTTTCCGATGCAATTTCCGATAAATAAAGCGGCGCAGTGTAAGAGGCAATCCCGACTGCTAGACCCAATAAAATACGTGCGATGATAATGGATTCCACATTGGGGGATAACGCTGACCATAACGAGCCGATAATAAATAAAACGCTACTAATAAGTAAGCTGAATTTCCTCCCCCGCTTAGCTGACATCCAGCCTGCGGCGACTGCGCCCACTGCGGCGCCAAACATCATAGAGCTGACTATCCATTCTTGTTGGCGATTATCGCTTTGCAAATCCGAAGATAAAAAAGGTAATGCGCCGGCAATAACGCCAATATCCAATCCAAATAATAGGCCAGCCAACGCGGCCATAAAACAAACAAAAAAAGTCAAACGAGCATGTGACCTACCGGGTTGACGTGTGGCAGTACTCATAATGCCTCCGTGTACTACGTAAATTAATAATTATGAATATTATGTAAATTTACACTGACAAAGTGTGAATTTTATCACAAGTATATAATCGATTATACATGCTTATAACCTTTCATCAGCATATCTATCCATCGCGTACTAACTATTAATAAGTATAAGTCACTGCATGCAAATTAGGCGCACCAGTTAGCCTCGGTTCTTGCTCCAGATCAGACGGCTCTTTTGGCCAACGACAGCGTCAGATTTGACATACTTATTCTTGTTCAAATAACAACTCCAGTAGTAACTGGCCAGCTGTTATAGTTTGTCAAAGTGCCCCATAAGTTCTAGAATCGATCACCTTGATCAACGGAAAACAATGCAGCACAATCGCCGATGTTGGTTTAAGTTAAAACCTTGCCTGCAACGGCCTCTAAAAGCCAATTTCCGCTTTAGTGGTTCATTGTTCGAATACCTTCGTAAGGTTTAGCGGACTGGCAACCTTATCTTGAGAGGCCGAGATGCTTACTGTATGGATCCAGCATTACCATGCTGCTGTTTTCAGTATCAATATATAACACTTTTGTAAAGCATCTGCCATAGTGCACTAGGAAGATTAGATTTATCGCACTGACTACAACGATTTACAAACAGACATACGCAACGAACGCAGGAATCGTTTAGCAGATAACCCGATCCCTTAACAGGGTAGTACTAGAGATTGGAGTGTAATATAGTAAAGGAGTTAACAGCAGTGAAAAAGTTTGACTTTGATGTGAATCGCATTTTAGAAAAGTTTTTTAAAATCCAATACGCTGTTTGTTATCCTCTTCGACATCGTTTCATTTTTCTTTTACCATAATGGGTATGACTAGCGTCTAAAATACCGTGCGAAACGTGAAAGATGTACGGAAAGCGCAAGCTTAATCTGTATATTCAGAATGCTTGATGGTAATCTCTGTATTTCTGTTCTTTTTTCGTGCGTACAGCAAATGCGTTACGGAGTGTTAGACTGAAAGCATTATGTAAGCGGTATCAGATTACTTGATTACATAATTTAACTTTGCCGGGCTTTCGGCGAAATCTTCTCTAGCGAATAACGCTTTATGAAATAGCAAAATTATGAATTTAGTCACTCAGATTACTCAGCAACGTATACATTTAGAAAATGTGGTCGCTCAGGCTCTTAAGTTAGCATGCGTTGGTTCAGATGAAGCGGAAGTGAAAGTAACTAAAACAACCGGTCTTAGCATTAGTACTCGCTATGGTGAACTAGAGAAAGTCGAATGCCATAGCGATGGTGCTCTTGGAATTACCGTTTATTATCAGCAGCGCAAAGGTAGCGCTTCTTCCACTAATCTTAGTCGGGATGCTATTTTCCACACTGTTTCAGCTGCGCTAGACATTGCCCGTTACACTTCACCCGATCCGGCTTCTGGGATAGCTGAAAAAGCGCTATTGGCGTTTAAGGCGCAGGATCTGGATTTATTTTATCCCACCGAGCTGGATGCCGAACGCGGGATTGCCCTGGCAGCTGAGGCCGAACAGACGGCTCTTAAAAGCGATAAGCGCATTATTTATACCGAAGGGGGTAGATTTAATAGTCATGTTAGCACTCGCGTGTTTGGTAATAGTCACGGCATGCTTCAAAGCTATAGCGGTAGCCGGTATTCTCTTTCTTGTAGCGTTATCGCCGAAAGCGGCGGTGATATGGAGTGTAATTATGGCTATACTCTTGGCCGTGCATTTAGTGATTTGCGTTCGCCACAGTGGGTGGGCGAAGAGTGCGCTCGACGCGTATTAGCGCACCTGAATTCATGTAAACTATCGACTATAGAGGCTCCAGTGCTGTTTGCTTCCGAAGTTGCTATCGGATTGTTTGACCATCTCGTCGAGGCTATTAGCGGTAATAATGTGTATCGCAAGTCAACATTCCTGCTCGATTCGCTTGGTACGGCCATTTTTCCAGATTGGCTCTCTATTCAAGAGCACCCTCATTTGCGTAAAGGCTTGGCTTCGTCACCGTTTGACAGTGAAGGGGTAAAAACTAGTAATCGCACCATTGTGAAAGACGGCGTACTCAATACCTGGTTGCTCGGCAGTTATTCGGCGCGCAGGCTTGGCATGAAGAGTACGGGACACGCCGGCGGAATATACAATTGGCGGATATCACATCACGCAATCGATTTCGCCGGCCTGTTGCAAAAGATGTGGCGCGGATTAGTCGTGACGGAGCTAATGGGTCAAGGCGTCAACGCCATGACAGGCGACTACTCCCGCGGCGCCGCTGGTTTTTGGGTGGAAAACGGCGAAATTCAATATCCAGTTAGCGAGATAACTATCTCCGGCAACCTGAAAGAAATGTGGCGTAATATTGTCAGCATTGGCTGCGATACCGAGACTCGCAGCAATATCCAATGCGGTTCAGTGCTTCTGTCATCAATGCAAATCGCTGGTCAATAACACAGATGTTGCGAATACTTCGCCACCGATATGTCGTGCTGCTGCCGCTTTTGTCCGTTTTGCCTAGGTAGACTCGGTCAGTGGTGTCGCGTATTAGGCAGACGATGCCACAGGCTTGTGAAGCAGTATCCATTTCCCGCTTTCCATAAAGCGGTGGTCTGCATCTGCAATGGTCAGAGTATCCATAGCGGCAATCTACTTCTTCCGCATCGCAATCATGCCTAACACAAATCTTTTATTAATTTAATGATTTTAATTTATCTTATTATCGGGATTAACTCTCGCTTAATGCGCCGACATCAAACACTGGTTAACAGTATATTAGGTTGTAACTCAGATTTTGTAATATAAACATAAAATAGGTTAGTTAAGATTATCCTTATTGCTTACACAAAACATTAAGCGTCTACTTCACAGTAAAGTATGCCTTTGCGTTAAAGGTTATCGTCACAAGTCTGAAACAGACAAAGTTTTGACGACATTATTCATCATGTTAGTACGGTTCTAAGTAAATTTTATCAATAATTTAAATGCTAAGCTTCTTACTTATGGTATGCAATGTATTTCCTGGATTTAGCTAATTTTATTGACTCTTGCTACTCCAGCGTATGAATTAAGGGTACAGTTCATACAAACTAGAGGCTCACTTCCGGTTATCATCACTTACAAGTGATTTGTCCTATCCATCTTATCGGCCTTATTACCTCAAAGAACAATCACCTTCTGACAACTTATTTTCCGGTTTCGGGAAAAGCCATAGAGAAAAAATCTAGCCACTAAACAGAGCTGTTGTTATATTTATAGCCTTTCACTTCACGAAGACCGTTAAATGGCGCGCGGTTTCCCAGCGCTTCTTCAATACGAAGAAGCTGGTTATATTTTGCTACGCGATCGGAACGGCTCATGGAGCCAGTCTTAATCTGGCCTGCAGAAGTGCCTACCGCCAGATCGGCAATAGTAGCGTCCTCGGTTTCTCCGGAGCGGTGCGAAATAATGGTACCATAGCCCGCATCTTTAGCCATTTTAATGGCTGACAACGTTTCAGTTAACGAACCGATCTGGTTGAATTTTATGAGAATGGAATTGGCAATACCTTTCTCGATACCTTCTTTTAGAATTTTTGTGTTAGTGACAAATAAATCATCACCAACTAATTGGATTTTATCGCCCAGCACTTTGGTCTGATAAGCAAAACCGTCCCAGTCAAATTCATTCAGGCCGTCTTCGATAGACGCGATCGGATACTGTTTGCTCAGATCTTCCAGGTAATGGGTAAATTCTTGAAAATTGAAGATCCTGCCTTCGCCTTCTAGGTTGTAGTTGCCGGTAGCTTCTTCAAAAAATTTTGAGGCCGCGCAGTCAATGGCAATGGTAATATCTTTACCCAACATATAATCAGTTTTCTCGACCGCTTCCTTGATAGCGGTTAACGCCGCAGCATTAGATTCTAGATTTGGCGCATAGCCGCCTTCGTCGCCCACGGCAGTGCTCATGCCTTTGCTTTTTAGCACTTTCGCTAGATTATGGAAGACTTCAGAACCCATGCGAATTGCTTCTTTAAAGCTTTTCGCGCCGACCGGCTGAATCATGAATTCTTGAATATCGATATTATTGTCAGCGTGTTCACCTCCGTTAAGGATGTTCATCATCGGCAGCGGCATAGAAAATTTACCCGCCGTACCGTTTATCTCAGCAACGTATTCATACAGCGGCATACCTTTTGAAGCAGCAGCGGCTTTAGCGGCAGCCAGGGAAACGGCCAAAATAGCGTTAGCGCCGAATTTAGATTTTTTTTCAGTGCCGTCTAAATCGATCATTGTTTTATCTAGAGCGGCCTGATCTTTGGCGTCTTTACCGATCAAGATCTGAGCGATAGGATTATTTACCGCATTAACCGCTTTAGTGACGCCTTTGCCCAAAAAACGGGATTTATCGCCGTCTCTCAGCTCCAGCGCTTCACGCGAACCGGTTGAAGCGCCCGACGGTACAGCAGCTAGACCAACGAAACCACCTTGCAGATGTACTTCTGCTTCTACAGTTGGGTTTCCGCGGGAATCAATGATTTCACGGCCAATGATTTTTACAATTTTGGACATTTGTATTTCCTCAGTATAAGTTTAAATACTGTTTTTAACAGGCTTCAGACGTCGCTTGTGCTCTAGTTTCCCGTGTTTTTATCTTTGCGCCCGTTTTTGATAATCACCTGCGGCTTTAACAAATCCACCAAATAACGGATGACCATCGCGTGGCGTTGAGGTGAACTCCGGGTGGAACTGACTGGCGACGAACCATGGATGGTTTGGGTATTCAATAATTTCTACCAACTTGTTGTCTCCTGACCAACCTGAAACTCGTAGGCCGGCGAATTCTAAGTGCTTCAGCAGCATATTATTGACTTCATAGCGATGACGGTGGCGTTCTAAAATAGTGGACTCGCCATACAGCGACCGAGCTAAGCTATCGTCTGCTAAATAGCAGGTTTGGCTGCCAAGGCGCATAGTGCTGCCTAGATCGCTTTTCTCGCTACGCATTTTTACATTGCCGTCTTCATCGCGCCATTCGGTGATAAGCGCTACCACCGGATATTTGCAATCTGGCGCAAATTCAGTAGAGTTGCTATCTTGTAACCCAGCCACGTGACGGGCGAATTCGATTAACGCTACCTGCATCCCTAAACAAATACCCAAATAGGGGATTTTCTGCTCACGCGCGCATTGCGCAGTGAGGATTTTACCTTCCACGCCGCGATAGCCGAAGCCACCGGGAATCAAGATAGCGTCTGAATCTTTCAGTATTTCGACGCCACGGGTTTCAACATCCTGAGAATCAATCAAACGGATCTTTATCGTTAAACGATGTTTTAAACCGGCGTGTTTTAGGGCTTCAATGATCGACTTATAGGCGTCTGGTGAAGTAGTATATTTTCCGACCATGCCGATAGTCACTTCGCCGACCGGATTCGCCTGCTGATAAATCACCTTCTCCCAATCTGACAGATCTGCTTCAGGATATTTCAAACTAAATCGTTTACAAATATAATCGTCAAGCCCTTGTGATTTTAATAGCGCCGGAATTTTATAAATCGAATCAACGTCTTTAAGCGAAATTACCGCCTTTTCTGGTACGTTGCAGAATAAAGCAATTTTTGCTCGTTCGTTATTTGGCACCGAACGATTAGAGCGACAAATCACAACATCTGGCTGAATACCAATAGAGAGAAGTTCTTTCACGGAGTGTTGGGTCGGTTTAGTTTTCACTTCACCGGATGCAGCCATGTACGGCACCAGGGTTAAATGCACATAGAGAGCATGTTCGCGCCCGACTTCTACTGCCATCTGTCGGATAGCTTCCAAAAAGGGCAGCGATTCGATATCCCCGACGGTACCGCCAATTTCTACCAGCACGACATCGTGACCCTTGTTGCCTTCGATAATGCATTCCTTAATGGCATTAGTGATGTGAGGAATAACCTGAATGGTGGCACCAAGATAATCTCCGCGACGCTCTTTTCGTAACACATCTGAATAAATGCGGCCGGTGGTGAAGTGATTATGGCGCGACATTTTGGCGCGAATGAAGCGCTCATAATGTCCCAAGTCTAGATCCGTTTCGGCGCCGTCTTCAGTTACAAAAATTTCTCCGTGCTGGATAGGACTTATAGTTCCTGGATCCATATTGATGTAAGGATCCAGCTTCACAATAGTAACATTAAGGCCACGAGCTTCGAGAATAGCCGCCAAGGAGGCTACAGCAATACCTTTGCCTAAGGAAGAGACGACCCCGCCGGTTACAAAAATATAGTTTGTTATCATGCTGAACCTGAGAGAATAGGTGTAAAAACAGAATAACCAAAACGGGAGGATAGTATACTTGAAGCCGTATTGCGCTACAAATATTCATTTTGGTTTACAGCGCAAACGTCTGTCAGCCTTCCGTCAAAACGTACGTGCTATCACAAAATTAAACATACATAAGTCAATAATATATTATGAAATTGTTTTAATGACGATGCTCGTTCCTCGGCGTAGCCGAATTGTATCTAGCCAAAAGACGCAATACTGAATTGATTTACGGCTACTTCGTCTCATGTATCGCTTCATCGATTTTTTCGTGTACTTGCGTCAATACAGACAGCAACATCGACTAGTCAAAGCTTATCGACGCGAAGTGTGCTGGATTTTGCATTTTATCAACGTCAGCAGCGTAGCTGAAATATCAGCTAGCGGCGATAAGATGAACTGCCTTTTCATCGCTTTCAGCTACTCGTTATTCACGATATACGTCTTGCCGAACGGGCGCGGAGAATGCCAGCGTTCAAATTTGTCGCTATACGCAGAGTGCGGAAAAATCAAATAACCTTGCTTCAAGTGCCAGTTCAACATAAAACACCCCGAAACAATAAAGCTCCAAAGTGCGGCATGCAGATCAAGTATGGTCAAAACGCGAGCGAGATAGGACGCGCCAATTTCCGTGCAAACAGATCGTGTCAATGACGTTTGCAGTTGGTTAAGTTTCGATAACACTCAGCATCTTTTGATAATCACTGCAGCTGGCTACCTCTAACATGTTAAGACGCTCGTTAGTCAGAATAACTATTGATATCCGCAGAAATCTGCGGTTGTTACATAATGCATCAAATTGTTTACGTTTGAGGTTGCTATCCATTGTCGCAGTTGGCGGTACCGGTAAATTTTCTGGGTCATCAGGCGTAGCGCCTGATTGTTTTTCTCATTCAGCGCTAAACTTATTCATCTTTCTTTACAAATAATCAACTATCTAATCAATATTCGAATTGATGCCTCCAGAGTTCGTCTTCCAATAGTTGATGCCGGCGGTAATGTTTTCCCAGACCCTGCTTTTGGAACAAGTTATCGGTTAGTATGGCATAATATGCGGGATTCGGGCAGTCTTAGCTCAGGTTCAAGCGTTTCTTGGTAATAATTTCGATCGGATCACCAATGCATAACTAACAGGTAAACGGCACGATACAGCTTTTGATGTTAGCATCGGTACAGCGATGCCAACTTCGCTGTAATGGGGCTGGCTACATTTTTTCTATGTAAATACTTATACACGACTATTACATACCTGACTGCGCAGTTCATCAAATATTTCACCGGAGTCTGCTATTTCATCTTTCCAGGTCAGCAGCTTGCGTAGCCAGGCGACACGCTGTTCGTAGCTAGAGTGATCGCCGTTAAAAATAGTGCTGACCTCTTTATACTTCCAGTGCGCGGCTACGCCCAGCTCGGCATCTTCATGCATTTGACGCGTACGAATTTGGATTTCTAGCGTTTTACCGCGTGGGCCTAGAACCACGGTGTGAATGGATTGGTAGCCATTAGGTTTCGGATTAGCAACGTAATCGTCAAATTCGTCCGGCAAGTGGTGAAAGTGCATATGCACAATAGCGAGCGCGACATAGCAATCTTTCAGACGTTCGACTACGACTCGTACTCCATGCACATCGAACAGTTCATCGAACTTCAAGGTCTTTCTCTTCATTTTGCGCCAAATGCTGTAAATGTGCTTCGGTCGACCGTAAATATCAGCCTTCAGACCTTTTTGTTGCATGGATTTGCGTAGGAAGACGACAAAATCTTCAATATACCGTTCTCTATCGATGCGCCGTTCATGCAGCAGCTTGGCGATACGTTTATATTCATCGAGGTGCAAATAACGGAAACAGAAATCTTCCAGTTCCCATTTTAGCTGATTGATGCTGAAACGATTTGCGACAGGCGCGTAGATATTGATACTTTCTTTTGCCGCCAGAACTCGTTTATCTTCTGATGCACTTTTCAGTTCGCGAAAATGGGCGATACGCTCAGCGAGCTTGATGACTACGCAAAGGAAATCTTCGACGATCACTAGTAGCATTCGGCGAACGTTGTCCTCCTGCTCGGGAGGTAGCATTGCATCGTTATGGGTTGCCTTTAATTGACTGATAGCGTCCATATCGCGCACGCTATACACTAGTTCGGCAATGTCCTTGCCGGATTCCGTTTTTAGCACTGTTTTTCACCATGCTGGCATCAGCCAGCGGGAATAATTGCGCTGCACTCAGGATATCGTTATCCATGCTAAGGCATGGATAAAATTTCTACTGTTCCAACGCCGCGCCACAACAGTAGAGAAGCATCCGGATGGTCTTTGCACTGTTGCTCGCAACACTTCCAAGTATCGGTCAGCTGTTCGGTTGATTGCGGATTGGCGAAGCCAGCTATCCAGTTATCCATGGCAAATTCGCCTTCCGGATTTAAATGTGCACTTCTTGCCGTAATTATACCATTCCTTTCTTCATCTTTCATAGAGGCGGAATATAGCCTACTATTAACAATTTGCTATCCACACAAGCGTCGCTAGATTACAAGGCACGTAAGCAATGTGCAGCAGCGCCTGTCCGCAAAACAGATCTAGCGCCCTGGCCACCATGTGCCAGTCGATTACGCCATCAATCTAAACAAAGTTGCGCTGGCCAAAACGCAACATCCAGTACCGCTGTTCAGTAAAAGACTATTCACCGCGCAAATACCACGATATACGTAGTCGGTAACCATAGGCACTAGAATAGATTACGTCATATCTGTGCAAGACGAACTATGTTCGCGCACAAAAGCTGCGACGCTGGCGCAGCTTTTGTGCGCCACATGCTGCACAGTAAATGAGACTTTCTCAGAATGACGGTGCAGCGGCTACATGAGTGCCTTATCTTCGGCAGACACGCTTAGGTTTACTTGCCTGATAACAGTCCGGAGATAAACATCGCTTGGTATCGGTAGTACGTGCCAAATCCTGTCTAACAGTATCCAGTTGGTTACAATAAACCGTAAGCTTGATGCTATTTTCCCACATTGAGCCGTTGTGACCAAACGCAAATTGCGTGCGAATAATAACATTGATCTTGACTTCGTCGCTTTACATTGGCTGATTGCTTAACGTATTTTTTATCGTTTACCTCTACAATATCAACTAGTAGAAAACGAACTGCTGAAATGGACGCAAATGCTTGTTTGATTAAACAGGCATCCCGATAGCGCCCGTTTCTCCTATTATACTCCCTCCTCTCTCGAGGACACGTAACGATCTAGAAGCTGAGTTAGGCGGCAGATAATCAATCTAGCATAGGAATGAAGCGGTGGTATCACAGCTTGAGCTGTAAACTGTACAGTAGTTGTAACTATAGTGACGTGCCGCGACTTTAATGTATGTTTCAATATTGAGCAACATCTGTGCAACGATGTCAATATCGTGATATAAGAGCCGAAGTGTCTGGAAGTTTGTGCCTAAGTGAAAGGCATCGGACTCGTAACGGAAAGCGCCTTAACGTAATACTGGAGACATCGCTTGAAAAGATTTGGCTTGTAGGTGTGTAGGTAGATTTTATGTAAAGAAACATCAAAACTATTACTACGGAGATGAGCACAAATGCCAGCCATGGCAAATGAATTTCGGCAAGGTCGATGTCGCATCAAGGTAACTACGAGCCGTGTGGCTGTCCACTTGGGCTACTTCAACACTATGATGTATGTCACAAGCGGATAAAAAAGAAGACAAGATAAAACACCAATATAGGTTAGCATTTGCTATTAATGTGAGCGATAAGATAGGCATAAACTGCCAGTATCGTTATGACCAATTATTTGTTTTGTTAAGCGTCACCGACTCGGTCCATACTTGAGCACAGCGGAGTCAGTGCTTTCGTTAAAGCATGTTTAATATAGAATCGTTTGATATCAAACTAACTGCAATGGGAAAGACGTGTCGTCTCTAACAACTAAAAAACGTCAGATTTCAGCAAGCACAGTACATGGATCAAATTTCTTATCAAGCATGATGCATTTATCACTTAAATTTAGACAGCAAGTAAAGCACACTAATAGTGATTTTATCATTTAATAATATTGTTGTACATCGATTTCAATTTTGCCTATGTGAGCACATAAGTTCTGCCGCTTGATTCGCTATGTCGTTTACTACATAATGAATCCAATAAAAGCTTGTAAATAGAGTCATGCAAAGGTGTCTTTGTTAACCCAATATTAATAATTTCTGTAACGTCTATGTGTTTTGCGCTCCAAAAACATGACAGAAGATTCGTTGAGTCGCAATACAGAGAGCAAGAAAATAAATAATCAGTCAACTTGAGTCACGATATCTTTACATCTCGTGATAACATTCCTAAAAGGGAAATACTTTGTCAGTGATAAGCGATCGAGATCGGGGTGAAAAGCACATTTTCTTCTTGCAGGAAATAAAGGTATTTATTAATATTTTCTCCCGCAACGAGTGAATTTTTATGCGCCCGTAGCTCAGCTGGTTAGAGCACCACCTTGACGTGGTGGGGGTCGGTGGTTCGAGTCCACTCGGACGCACACATACGTTTTTGATGCTATAATAATCTTTCGCGCATCGTTACTTAAATATACTAAACGGATAGATCAGGATTACTTTCATATTAAAAATGTTGCGTGGCAACATGCATTGTTACGTATTGAGAATTACTATCAGCTAGCCTTGTCTTTAACCCCGTGAGCCCCTTCGATTCCCTAATAGTTCTAAGTTTGGTAAAGGCGCTTCAATTACCATGTACCTATTAGTAACGCTACATTCACGTCTCTGGAAATGTCAGCGACCAATCAATGGGCTGTTGTCCTTTCTGTTCCAATAGCGCATTAGCTATGGAAAAATGACGGCATCCAAAAAAGCCGCGAGCAGACAGAGGCGAGGGATGCGATGCTGTAAGCACTTGATGGTGCTTAGATTTTATAATTGTGCTTTTTTTCTGAGCATAGGAACCCCACAGTAGAAAAACAATACCTTCACGCTGTGCATCAAGAACTCTGATGACCTTGTCAGTAAAAGTTTCCCAACCTAGACCAGCGTGGGAACGGGCTTTGCCCGCCTCTACTGTCAATATTGTATTAAGTAACATTACGCCCTGTTGAGCCCAGTTTTGCAGACAGCCATGTTTCGGGATAGCAAAGCCGGGAATATCGTTGGCTAGTTCTTTATAAATATTGACCAGCGATGGAGGAACGGGTACTCCTGACTTGACAGAAAACGCAAGACCGTTGGCCTGATTTGGTCCATGGTATGGATCTTGGCCGAGGATTACCACTTTTACCGCGTTCAGTTCTGTAAAACGAAAAACATTAAACATATCTTTAGCTGGCGGATAAATAGTTTTCCCTGCCGCCCGCTCTTTGTCGACAAACATCAGCATATCTCGTAAATAGGGTAAATTTTTTTCCTGTGCGAGCACATCGCGCCAGGTGAGCATGTGCGTCATAATATACCTTATGGTAGCGACCAACCAATCACGTTTTCATTACAAGTTAAATATTTTCCTATGACGAAAATTATTGATTATATAATAATATTCATCAAGCTTGTAAAATTGAACTAAATTAATTATGTTCGCGCAGGTAAGTTGACAGAGATTGATTTAAATTAAAGTATCAGTTTCACTTGGCGGACGTATAATTAGTCTGATTAATTAATTTTACTAAATTTCCAAGAAAGCTAAATGATAAATGACACGCGTCTGAATGTCGTGTGCATTCTACTGCAAAGGTATCTATAAAAATCACTGATTAGCTCTTTTATGTGAACGGACATGCGAACGAACACCTTTACCAACGAATAGTGCTACTTAAATATTTTTGTTGTCTGCATCAACTTTTAGCATCTGCCTATAATTTTCGCATTAATTTGCATTTTCCCTGGCACATGCGTGCAGCGCCAGGTCTTGATACTTCAACATGAAGCGGTTGTGGTTATTGAAATAATGCAGTACTTCCCGTAGCTATCTTCGTAATAATCTAATAGACATCTGGGTTTCACGCCAGTCCAGGTATATGTATTCCTCTAAATGCTGGGACACAGAATTGAAACAAAAAATTACCTAAGGTAACGTGTCATTGTGAGGCGTGTTGGACGGTTGTCAGGTAAGCATCAGAAGAATAAAGTTCTGGCATGAATATTAGTTGCATGACAGGTTTCCCTGCCCGTGTGTGCCGTTGTGTCTTTTGTGTCTTTTTCTTTTTTTTTGATAACGGAGTTTTAATGGTAAGCAGTAACCTAATACAACAATTGCAAGAACGGGGTCTGATTGCCCAGGTCACGGATGAGAAGACGCTGGCTAGACGGTTAGCAGCTGGACCAATCTCGCTGTATTGCGGTTTTGATCCCACCGCTGACAGCTTGCATTTAGGGCACTTAGTGCCTTTACTGTACCTAAAACGCTTTCAATTAGCCGGTCATCGGCCAGTGGCATTAGTGGGAGGGGCGACGGCGCTTATCGGGGATCCCAGCTTTAAAGCCACCGAGCGTAAGTTTAATACAGCGGAAACTGTTCAGGCATGGGTGAAAAAAATCAAATGCCAGGTATCGATGTTCCTAGATTTTAACTGTGGTGATAACAGCGCTGTCGTCGCCAACAATTATAACTGGTTTAGTAAGATGAACGTGCTGACATTTTTGCGCGATATCGGTAAGCACTTTTCTGTCAATCAAATGATCAATAAAGAAGCTGTGAGGCAGCGGCTAAATCGTGACAATAGCGGCATTTCGTTTACCGAATTTTCCTATAATCTGTTGCAAGGATATGATTTCGCCTATCTGAACAAACAATACGGTGTAGTCCTACAAATAGGCGGGTCTGATCAGTGGGGAAATATTACCTCCGGCATCGATTTGACGCGCCGGTTACATCAAAATTCCGTATATGGTCTGACAGTGCCGCTGATTACCAAAGCGGACGGCACCAAATTTGGTAAGACCGAAGGTGGAACAGTATGGTTGGATCCCAGTAAGACAAGTCCATATAAGTTCTATCAATTCTGGATTAATACCACTGACAACGATGTGTATCGTTTCTTGAAATTCTTTACTTTCCTGAATCTTACGGCAATCGATGCGCTCGAAAAAAAGGATCGCGCCAGCAATAAAGCGCCGCGTGCCCAGTATATTTTAGCGGAAGAGGTGACCCGTATTGTGCACGGTGATCAGGGGTTGACGACGGCGAAGCGTATTACCTCCAGTCTATTTTCTGGTGCATTGACAGATTTAACCGAGGATGATTTCTCTCAGTTAGCGCAGGACGGCATTCCGATTGTCCATCTTAAGCGCGGTGCGGATTTACAACAGGCGCTGGTGGTCGCTGAACTGGTAGCGTCGCGCGTACAAGCTAGGGCCTTAATAAGCTCCTATGCCGTGTCGATCAACGGTAAAAAACAGGCGTCAATAGACTACGTCTTCAACGAGGACGATGAGCTTTATGGTCGGTATACCCTGTTGCGACGGGGTAAAAAACACTACTGCCTGCTCAATTGGCAATAACGAAATTTTGGCAAGGAAGCCTCGGTCCCCGTGCTTTATTGTAACGGTCACAGGCCGAAGATGTGGAAAGCGGTTTTTGACGTGGAATATTCTATGTGGTTTTGGCCATGTGGGAAAAGTTCGGTGATGTTTCTGTATGCCGAATGGAAATTAATGTGCGGCCGCTTAATGCCATACAATTTTCTAACTACACTCAGTATAGGAAATAGACTGGCTGCGTGATACTTTCGACACACCTCGCTGAGATAGTCGAAAGGAGCGGCAATCGATGTAAAAATTGTGACGTAGTGCTAAACGAGATATATCGGCACATCGGGGCAGGGAAGACACATTTGGCGATCGTGAAACAGGTCAAGCAGGCGTAGTCCCGTTATGCCGATCCAGAACGAAGTTGTGTTCTCCGTGCCAAGCATGGTGGGGTTTCACTGTAAAGCTGGTTTATTGCCCGGTTGATATTATCGTGCCGAATTCGCTGAGATAGAGTAGCTTAATGTGGTTCGTTAGCCCGCTGAACAGCAGCAGATCAGCCGTCAGCGAATTAATACAAAGCACTAGAACACGTCACCGCATGGTGTATAAACTCATGAAATAGATGAAAAAGGTAAAGGGTTTAAATTACAAACCGCGTTGGCGCAAGACTAGACGAATCATAACATCATTGCCAGGCATTGTCAGTATGTAAGCTTGATGAACATCTGCATTGTGGTGCTAACCGTCTTCGAAATCCAGTAGAACTGATAAAAACGGTTTCTTATTTATTTGCCCTATTTGATGAATACCTGCAGGTGCTCTTTCCCTTGTGCACCGGGTGATGTGAATTGCTTATGTTCGACGAAACTAATGACAAGCGTAAGACCTATTTCGGCGATAAAAACAAAATACTCACTGCTGCAGCGGTAGTCAAAAATCAGACGCATACAGAGGAACTAACTACAATATTATCATTACAATCTCGATGCTTTACAACGTATATCTGAACATAAGCCAATAAAACGCAACTACGTTAAAGATATTTATAAAAGCACTGATAGCTTTTATGTGTGATGGCATTCTAGACAGAACAGTTACAATAAACCTGCTCCGCGCCTTAAATAGGCGCGTTGCGATGAGTGTCAATACAGTAAGATGAGCAGCCTTATTAACTAATACTGCTCAAATATTTTGAGTGTCAGGGGGACTAATTATTAGCAGCCGTTTCCATAGTATGTAAGAGAAGGCGCTTTGCAAAAATCCAGCAGTAACGAGGAATAGCAATTAACTTTAAAGCGTTTTCTTTTTTAGCGAACCTTCAGATTGGAAGGATTGTGATTTGGCCGCACTTTTATAATAACATTGTATAAAAGCGTCCTCGTTAGTATTCAATTCCTGCTGTTTATCGGCTTTCTATTATGACTACCGTTTTTACTTTAGCGTCGAATGCTTGTGATATTTATCGTACTCGTAATGTAACTATTTATTCTGAATACCTCAGCACTTTCGCCACATTGACCGCTTTACTCTCACAAGAGTATTTTGACAACAAATGGACGTATAAAGTAGTATCATGCTAATATCTAAGATGTAGAGATGTGATTGCTCATGTGCGTATACTGTGGTCAGAGGAAATAATTATTAATGAACGAGTTGATTCATGACGGCGTCGAATGCCTGGCGCTTCATAAATTTACCGAAAACGCTTATCTCAATTATTCCATGTACGTCATTATGGACCGCGCACTTCCGTTTATTGGAGACGGGCTTAAACCAGTGCAACGACGCATCGTTTATGCTATGTCTGAGCTGGGACTAAATATCAGCGCAAAACACAAAAAATCAGCACGTACCGTCGGCGACGTTTTGGGTAAATACCATCCTCACGGCGATAGCGCTTGTTATGAGGCTATGGTGTTGATGGCGCAACCTTTTTCTTTTCGTTATCCAATAGTAGACGGTCAGGGTAATTGGGGAGCGCCGGACGATCCCAAATCCTTCGCCGCTATGCGTTACACTGAATCCCGTTTGTCTCATTATGCCGATGTGTTTCTTGGTGAATTAAAACAGGGCACGGTTGACTATGTGCCTAATTTTGATGGCACCCTCGAGGAACCGAAAACGCTACCGGCGCGATTGCCGAATGTATTGCTTAATGGTACTACCGGCATCGCGGTAGGGATGGCGACCGATATACCGCCGCATAATATTAATGAAGTAGCTGCCGCTACGATTGTACTACTGGACAATCCTGCCGCTATGCTAGAACAATTATTAGAATACATTAAAGGCCCGGACTTTCCTACCAAGGCGGAAATTATTACCCCAGCAGATGATTTGCGCAAAATATATCAGACAGGACGTGGCTCCGTGCGTATGCGTGCATTATGGACAATCGAGAACGGAGAAGCGATCATCGTTGCCTTGCCGCACCAAGTATCCGGTGCCAAAGTACTAGAACAGATAGCAAGCCAGATACGTGAAAAAAAATTGCCGATGATTGAAAATTTGCGTGACGAGTCAAATCATGAAAACCCAACCCGTCTGGTTATCGTTCCGCGTTCTAATCGCGTTGATTTGATGCAGGTGATGAACCATTTGTTTGCAACTACTGATTTAGAACGTAGTTACCGTGTTAACATGAACATGATCGGCTTAGATGGTCGCCCATCGGTAAAGAATTTGCATGAAATATTGTCGGAATGGCTTGTTTATCGTCGCAATACCGTGCGCCGTCGCCTGAATTTTAGGCTTGGCCAAGTCCTACATCGGCTGCACATTCTGACCGGCTTGTTATTAGCCTACCTTAACTTAGATCAAGTGATCCATATCATTCGTACTTCAGACGAACCGAAACAGGTGCTGGTTCAGCGCTTCAAGCTAAACGAGACGCAAGCCGATGCTATCCTTGAGCTGAAACTTCGCCATTTGGCTAGCTTGGAAGAAATAAAGCTGCGCAGTGAACAGGATAAGCTTGGAAGAGAACACGATAAAATTCAGGCTATCCTCGCCTCGGAATACAAGATGAGAAACCTGCTGAAAAAAGAAATTGAGGCAGACGCTGCCGCTTACGGAAACGCACGCCTTTCGCGTCTAATAGAGCATAGCGAAGGAAAAACGATGAGCGAAAATAAGCTTATGGTATCGGAGCCGATAACTGTTATTCTTTCGACCATGGGCTGGGTGCGCAGCGCTAAAGGGCACGACATTGATCCGAGTAGGCTAAGTTATCGATCTGGAGATAACTATCTGTTGTCGATACGCGGCAAAAGCAATCAGACGGTGGTATTCATTGATTCTATCGGACGCAGCTATGCACTGGAGCCGGCCAGCTTTCCTTCGGCGCGTAGCCAGGGTGAGCCGCTGACCGGTAAGGTAATCTTACCGCCTGGCGTAAAAATCGAGCAGATGCTTACCGGCGTCAATGAGCAAAAACTGCTGATTGCCTCCGATGCCGGCTACGGTTTTATATGTAGTTTCAGCGATTTGGTAACGCGTAATCGCGCCGGTAAGGCGCTGTTGACATTGCCGAAAAACGCTAAAGTCATGCCGTCGTTGTGGCTGAAAGATTCAGCTGATAAGCTGTTGGCGTTAACCGAAGCCGGTCGTTTGCTGATGTTTCCGGTCAAAAACTTGTCGAATCGGTCGAAAGGTAAAGGTAATAAAATTATCTCTATCCCTTCCTCGGGTGCGTGCAAAGATCGTCTTGCCGGGCTATATCTTCTATCAAACCAAGCTTCTGTGACGTTTTGCATCGGTCAGCGCACGTTAACTCTTCAACCGGAAAATTTGCAAAAATTCAGCGCTGAACGTGGGTGCAAGGGAATGCTGTTGCCTCTCGGGACTCAACATATCGACCGAGTGGAAATCACTGATCCCCTGGCTGGCGACGAGAGAACAGCCTAAGAATCAGGCTAACCGAGCGACGCCAGGTCAAGTTCTTTAGACAGCGTACTGGTAACAGTTGAAGGTTAAGAGGTAAATTATGCTCGCTATTATTCGTACTATTCTAGTGATGCTGTTGTCGATGTTGATTTGCGTTTTAGGCTTGATTTATTGCTTGTTCAGTCCACGTGATCCTCGTCATGTTGCTGACTTTGGTCGCTGGTTCGGACGTATGTCACCTCTGTTTGGTATTCGGGTGGAATGTCGCCATCCTGAAAACGTGACGCTTCCGCAAAATTGTATTTATATCGCTAATCATCAGAATAATTACGATATGGTCACTACCGCGAATGTGGTTCAGCCACGCACCGTGACAGTGGGAAAAAAAAGCCTTCTGTGGATACCGCTATTCGGACCACTTTACTGGCTCACCGGCAATCTACTTATCGATCGCAATAACAGCACTCGCGCCCACAACATGCTAACCGAAATTGTGAAAAGCATTAAAAAGCGTAATATTTCCATTTGGATATTTCCGGAAGGCACCCGCAGTCGTGGTCGTGGTTTACTCCCGTTTAAAACTGGGGCATTTTATACCGCTATTGCCGCCGGCATTCCTATTGTGCCGATTTGTACTTCTAATACTTCAAATAAAATTAAACTCAATCGTTGGTCCAATGGATTAGTTATTATCGAAATTTTACCGCCTTTGGAAACATCCGGCTACAGTCGAGAACAGGCACGGGCCTTAAGTAAACACTGTCGTGACGTAATGAAAGACAAGCTTGATGAACTAAACGCGGAAGTGGCCCGGCGGGAATCTCTGCAGCGTTGAGCCTGCCTTGACTCGTGACGCTTAACTTGGCCCTAAGTGCACGAATGCTGAAATCGTGCTTCTTCTAGCTGAATCATAATCTCTGCAAGAAAAGCTTTGCCGTATCTAATGAAGCAGATCCATCATAGCACTTAATCGACGTCAGTTTATTGAAGCAACGGAGATCACATTTTCGCTAGCGCGTTGCCGCTGCCAGGCGTAAAGAGTCATTATGCTACAATTTTCAGGTCTTAACGGCAACTATCTCGGTTCATCAGTACAGATATACAACAGCGATAACGTTCATGGAGCATAGTGCTCCCGCTTATCTAGCGTTGCCGTCACCTTGATTGTAGTTATATATCTCTAAGGTTGTTCAATACGCATATTCCCGCCGCTTTCAATTACAACGGAACGATGATGGCAAGACTCAAATCGACTGCGTTACTTCTACTGATTACTAATTGTCTATGCGATGTCCGACAGGAGTCTTGTTCTGAGAAGCTGTCGTTTAAACTTGGTTGTTATTTTTTAGAAGAAAAATAAATGTACTTTCATAAAACTAGAGTTGTAAGTGGAAAGTAGAAACGAGCAAATGACACTTACAAAAGGGCCTCAATAGTACGCTTCACTTGTTGACCGTCAAGGTATTGGGCGCTTAGATCAACTTCTAACGTCTGTGTGACTTATAGTCCGCGCTAGACTTTCGGTCGTGACTTTAATGGTCTTTGTATACTAGTAAAACAACGTAAAAGCATGTTTTATTCAACGTTCTGAATCTGCTCGCGCATTTGTTCAATCAATACTTTTAATTCAATAGCAGATGCTGTCACGTTTTTATTAATAGATTTCGACGCTAAGGTATTTGCTTCACGGTTAAATTCCTGCATCATAAAATCTAACCGACGGCCTACAGCCTCTTTTTTAGTCAAAATGTGGTAAGTTTCTTTTACATAGGCATCCAGGCGATCTAGTTCTTCCGCAACGTCTATTTTTTGCGCTAATATTACGAGTTCTTGCTCCAGTCGATTGCAGTCCAGTTGTACATGAGCCTCTTTCAGTTTATTTAGCAGCTTTTTATGCTGCCAATTTAATACCTCTGGTATTTGCTGACGCACATTAGCCGTTTCTGTACTAATACTCACTAGTCGCTGTGTAATTAATGCGTTAAGCGCGTTGCCCGCGGTTTCTCGGGCACTGATAAACTCCTTGAGCGTGACGTCAAACTCGTTCAGCAATTCGGCACTGATAGCATTCCAATCCTGCTCCGTAGCAGCCATCATGCCAGGCCAACGTAAAATATCCATCGGGTCTATCTCGCCTTCGTCACTTTGCATTTTAACCCATCGCGCAGCTTCTACTAGCTGTTTAGCAAGCTTTTCATTAAGTATAAATGCGTCTTGTGCAGCAGGCTTCACATCGAAGCGCAAATTACACTCCACCTTGCCTCGGGTAAGGTGGAGATGTATACGTTCACGAATTATGGGTTCGAGGCCACAAAATTGTTCTGGCAGACGAACGTTAATTTCTAAATACCGTTGATTAACAGAGCGCAGTTCCCACGCAGCAGTGCCCCAAGTTCCTTTAATTTCACTCCGAGCGAAAGCAACCATACTACGGATCATAGATACACTCGTTTATTTACAAATTACTGTAATTATAGCTCCTCGTAGCATAAGTATCTATATATTTATCATAGCGCCTACTCTGCAGAATAATTTTAACTTATCTACCTGTGGAGTTAATTTTCATTTTACCCGCCAATGTCAGACATTGGCGAAACAGAATAGGACACTCTCGACTCTTCTCTTTGCTATGATTAAAAACGATTTAAGTGCTCAAAAAAAATTAACTTTCATAACTGCTAAATCTATCTAGCGTTTTTTAAAATAACAAATGAATGATAGTTGAGACTCAAATTCATTGATAATGGCGCCTAACAACATACCATTCAATAATTTTAGTTGTGACTTAAATGCACTGGTTTATGTCCTTTTCATTTTGCATATAACAAAGATTGTTATCTGCTCTCGCTATAGCAAATAGAGAGCGATGCAACGCTTGTTTAGCACTAGGAGCTCAGTGCTACGCCTGCAGACTGCATTAGAAAATGTTCTAAACTTTATTTTCGTGATCAAAAGGACGCTATACGTATTGGGAAGACGAACAACGATCTTAACAAGGATAATTATAGGAATTTTAGACTTTGAATACTATCGCTACAAGATTGTGTCAAACAAGAGGACGCTCTTTTGCAAATTGCGTCACCACTGCTTAATTTTCGCAAAACAAACTCCAACATGCAATCTTGATAAAGATCCATATCGAACGTTCAAAATGATATTATAAACTGAGTCTCTTATTTTGCTATTTGTTATTCTTTCGATGCTGCTTTATTTGCCTGTCTGTTAGGAAATAATAGCGCGATTCTTCTTAGAAGTGATTAAAACGACTGCCTTTCTGACAAGCATCTAGATTCGATTTATTTCAATCTAAACTGAAATCTTGTAATGAAAGCATCTAATGTTATATTAAGCCATCTCCTCTGGCGATTTAACGCTTAATCATAGCTTTGTGAATCATTGCTTTTAACAGGTGATGGAAAGACAATAGAGTCTATTACGCTTTATCCGAGCTTAAGAGTACTTCTTTCAAATCTAACATGACGTTATCAAATTTAAGATATTGTGCAATATTTTCTTAACGAACTAATGTTGAAACTACGTTATATTAACTTCGTTCTAGTCAGTATAGATCTCATCTGTACCGTCAGTTCGGACAGCTATGTGGTGCCAGCGCGAATAGCAGATACAGGATCTAATGCACAAAATTGATTCTATAAATATTAGATGGAATCAGTGCATGATCAACATGTAGAAAAATCAATGAGGCCGTCCAAGCATACAATGATTTATCTATGGAATCGGTATGGTGTTATGCTAGATGAATTAAGGCGTTCTGGATACGAGTAGCATACGTCAAGATCCAACTATACTTAATGAACGGCACCAATAACAGTAACTCCAGCTTTGCCAGGAGAAAATTGTGAAAAAATATCTTGTCGGCGGCGCTGTGCGTGACGATCTGTTGAGAATCCCTGTTAAGGAACGGGATTGGGTAGTGATCGACGCAACGCCGAAGGAGATGCTCGAGCAAGGTTATCAACAGGTTGGCAAAGATTTTCCAGTATTTCTGCACCCAGAAAGCCGCGAAGAGTATGCACTAGCCCGTACGGAGCGCAAATCTGGTGAGGGCTATACTGCTTTTATTTGCTATGTCTCGCCTGAAGTTACGTTGGAAGAGGATCTTCGCCGCCGCGATCTTACCATTAATGCTATTGCCAGAGACGAAGCAGGTAACTTGATTGATCCCTATCATGGACAGCAAGATATCCGCCACCGCTGGTTGCGTCATGTCTCCGACGCTTTCGGCGAAGATGCGTTGCGCATACTGCGAGTTGCCCGTTTTGCCGCACGTTTTGCCCATTTGAGTTTCCGCATTGCACCGGAAACGATGGCGTTGATGCAGCAGATGACCGATGAGCTTCCGCTGCTGACGCCTGAGCGTGTCTGGAAAGAGACGGAGCGGGCGTTAGCAACCCGTAACCCGCAAGTCTATTTTCAAGTCTTACGCGATTGCGGCGCGTTGAAGATGGTGTTGCCGGAGGTGGACGCGCTATTTGGCATCCCAGCACCGGAGAGATGGCACCCAGAAATCGATACCGGCCTTCACACTCTGAAGTCGATATCGATGGCAGCCCAGTTAACAGACGATATCGCGGTACGCTTTGCCACACTTTGCCACGATGTGGGTAAGGCGCTTACACCACACGAGTTATGGCCAAGCCACCACGGCCACGGACCAGCTGGGGTAAAAGTAGTTGAAGCGCTATGCCAGCGAATGAAAGTGCCCAATTTATTGCGCGATCTGGCCAAGACAGTGGTATGCTACCATGATTTGTTGCACAGTGCCCAGAGCTTGACGCCAAAAAAACTGATAAAATTGTTCAGCGCCCTTGATGTCTGGCGTCGCCCGGCGCGCCTGGATCAAATAATTCTCGCTAGCGAGGCCGATGCTCGAGGCCGTACCGGATTTGAGAATCATATCTATTCGCAGGGAGATTATCTGCGTGATGCTTTTCGCGTAGCCAGTTCAGTCAGTGCACGCGATATAATGGCGGAGGGATTCAGTGGTACGCAGATTAGAGAAGAGCTGAAACGACAACGTCAACAGGCGCTGACGCGTTGGAAACGACAGTAAAAGGCAACACTGAGTCCACTCATACCTCACCACGACGCTACTAGGATAACGACTAGCTGGTCCCGCTCCTCCTACCGAAGGAGCTCAGAAAAAATAATAGTAATACACAGTCAGCTAATCGATCGAAACTCAGACTACGCAATTTATTCTTTTTAAAATGTAAGCATTGATATTAGCTGCGCTTTTGCAAAGACGATGAGTTCCCAAGATAGAACGTCAAGATTTTTCGCTAATTTATCGCTGCGGAAGATAAGACAGAGGGTTTACGGGTTGCCCTTTGTATCGAATTTCAAAATGCAATCTAGTTGTACTAGTTCCAGTGTTGCCCATAGTAGCGATTGTTTGCCCTGTCCTAACTTCTTGTTGTGCTTGGATCAACAACGTATCGTTGTGGGCGTAAGCACTCAGGTAATTATCATTGTGTTTAATAATGATAAGATTACCATAACCCCGCAAGGCATTGCCAGTATAAACAGCTCGTCCACTGGCGGTCGCTAAAATTGGCTGCCCTCTGAAACCGGAGATATCTACTCCTCTGTTGCCACCTTCCGCGCCGGAAAATTTGTCAATGATCTTTCCATCTGTCGGCCAACACCAATCAGTGATGGACGTACTATTAGTAGATACGCTATTCGGCAAAGGCAACATCTTCCTTTCAAAAGAATTATTATTTTTATTAGAATTAACATTTGATGTTGTCAGGTGTTGGTGCAAGGTAGGAACTGAAGTAGTTGTAGCGCCGCTCTTTCTCTGATAAGCGTTGGACGTCAGAATGATTCTTGACATCACGTTGCCGATAATCGGTACTGTTCCGTTACCTACCTGCAAAGTTTGCCCTACATGCAGGCTGTAATGTTCAGGAATGTTGTTTCTTTTGGCTAAAACTCGGTAGTCGTTTCCCGTAATCCAAGCGATATAGAATAGCGTATCGCCACGTTTTACTTGATATGTCGCGCCGGAAAAGGTATTTTTCCGAATATTATTATAGCTCCTTTTATAGATAATATTCCCTTGCGAAGAAACATTTATTTGGCTCTGCTCGTTAGAATTTATTACAGCGTGCGGCTGACTGTTCTGGAGAGCACACCCAACGGCGGCAATATCGCTGCCGACGTAATTGACGCCCACGCTGCTTATCGGCACACTAGATTTAGTGTTAGTGCACCCTGCCCACCAAATACTAGCCATGCTACAAAACGCAACCTGGCGCCATGCCCTTTTCGGGCTCCTCATGTTCAATTCTCCTATAGTAGCAACGCCAGTCATCATTGCAAATAATCCAGACATTATGTGTTATATATCCTTGCGGCTTATTGTTTTAAGGAGAACTTTTCGCTGTTTTTACATTAAAATTATACTGCCGTTAATGATAAAGCCTGTCGTCAAAAGATAAAAATATCGACGGAGTTCGATGTCATTGTCATTCGGCATTTAGAACTCAACTAAACATACACCAAATTATCGTCGATATGGCAATAGGTAATTCTAGATACTAAAGATACGATAGGCTCATACTGATGTTATTATCTGTTGTGAAGTAAACGAGTTAAAAGAACTCGCTGGCTATTTTATACTCATAATTGTATAAGAAATGAGACTATCTCATGCTTTTGAAGCAAGAACTGTACAAATACTAATACTGTTAAGTACATTTATTTGTTTATCTAGTAAAGCGATTGATCTTTTAAATTAGAATCAATTTATGACAATCGCCTTTGATAAAGGCGTACTTCTTTGAGATCTGGCCCTAATGCAAAAAAAAAGAAATCAGCTCGGAATCTCTGATAGAGCTTCGCCAAACGTCACTGTTGCTGCAGAAAACGGAAGTGCACAAACTATTTACTGCCGGCGTGCCTACGCCACGCTCATGCCGTGCGTGATACTCACACTGTGATATAAATTTTCGTCGTACCGCAAAGAGGATCTCCATTTTCTAACGTACTGTCAGAAGAGCTGATTTAGCAGCGTTGGCGCGATAGGCGTAGATTTCTATATAAGTGAATGCTCCTTGATAAGGAACAACTATCAGTGTTCCGACCAATTATTCAGTACCTAGTACACCGCGTGGCGGATCTTGCTCGTAGATAAATAACCTTCAAGCGAAGAATAGGTACGTTTGTTACTATCCAGTAACCTCGCGTCGGTGCCCATTTGTTTCGACGTCAGCTTGATATAGCGCTCTCGCGTTCAACGTAACTCGTGACGACAACTTTCAATAAATGCTATGGCATGCACTTCTTATTTTAAAAATAAGATTACGGTCCATAATTTTAGTCATGAATATATTATTCTCGATATTTACATTTTGTAACGATAGCCTCTAGACTTGCTGATTGCCAACAAGTTGGTTGGCATCTCTGACAGGCGGAGTTTGTATCGAGTCCGGTGAGATATCATGTAATCGGATACCATCACCTGGCTCAGGCATTAGGCCTAATATCTGTCGTTCTATAATAGTTCGATGCTTATCGGTAGCGAAGCTAATTAAGCTTATTGACTAGCTCTGACTGCATTGTCGGTCAGTAACTTATTTATTACCGTGTGTCTACATGCGAATATGCAGCTACACACAGGAGCTGTTGGCGCAATCGATGAGTTTCAGTAATACTGTAATGGTATAAACTCGTATGATAATTGGTTATCATAGCGGAAATTTTAGTCTGCAAGAGACGTATAATTATTGGACTGATAGCGCTTTATCGTCAATATCTCCCAATAGCGGCGGTTCTGTTTTAAGTACTATTGCTTTGCGGTTTGCGAAGTTCACGTTCAACTATCCTGCCCCTAAGCAGTCGGCTAGAAAGTGCTATGCGTTGACCGTTTTGTTTTGCAGTCGATATTAAAGTAATTGATTCGCGTCTGGTGGAGAAGGAACAGAGGTTCGTCGCCGCCGATAATGAACGCTTACTACCTTACTACCTTCAAAGTAGTGGCACTTGTGTTTCTTCGCGTTATTAAAAACAATGATGCGCTCAAACCATTCAATGAAAAGCTGCACAGCGAATTTTTAAGAACGCTGGAGAAGCGACTGGTCAAATCCCATCAAACCTCAGATATGCTCTACCAGAAAGCGAGCGGTATTGAGTGAAATGACCGATAATTTTGTTATGAACGCGCTGAAAAAGCTCGACAAGGTTGTCTATATCCATTTCGCCTCGGTTTACCACAGTTTTGCTGATGTCCGTGAGTTCGGTGAGAAAGCGCTAGTTAAAAGATTAGCTGAAATTCTTAATGGATAGGTGCTTACAGAATCACCTTAAACTATCTTTTGGAGGAGTTGATACTTGCCTCATTTACCTTATCCGCCGATATCAGATGTAATTGACGACTGTCAATGAATATGATATCAGCTGATTTAGACTATAACAGCGTTAATTATTAAACAAACCAAAGAACAGGAGAGCCATGTCACTATAAAAATGTAAGAATATTATCGACAATTCGAGTGTGTTTTTTAGAAAGTATCTAGATTTGATTTATTCTGTGAAGACAAACCTCCGAAGGTTACAACAACATCTTCTGAATTTTCTACTGCATTATTAGAATAAAGCAATGATAACGTTATATGTTACTCAACAACGAGATACTAGCTACCTTGCATTAGTAAGCTGTTAGGAAAGCAACCAGAAATATCATTGCCTAGTTTGTTTCGCTATCCTTGAAATACGATTCTAGTTGTGTACGGCCGAATTTTAAGCCGCTTTCCCGACTGTTGAGCTTGTCTAACGGTTATTTTGTATAGATTAACGTGGATGTTTAGCAAGTTAACGTCGTTAGCCCGTCGCGCCAGACGTAATTACTCGAGCTATTACGTAGTAAGCTTTTTCTAGCGAATGTCTGTCTGAAAACAGAAACCGATACGTTATCAAAATAGCAGCTAGTTGCACATGCTAATGCTCGGTATTAAAACAGCAGCCAGTGGCGTCCTATCCAATAGAGCACGCCGTCGGCGATTATCCCCGCCACAACATCATCGATCATAATACCCGCACCACTATATATCTTGCGATCCAACCAACGAATCGGCCAAGGTTTCCAGATATCTAATAGCCGGAACAGCAAAAAGCTTACTAGTACCCAACGCCAATCATTGGCTGGTAAGGCCATTAGGGTAATCCACATGCCAACAAACTCGTCCCAAACAATGCAGCCGTGGTCATGTACGCCTATATCACGTGCCGTCTGATGGCAACAATAGACACCAATGCACAGGCTGAGCAGTACAGCTAGCAAATAAAGTTGCCACGGCAGTAGCACAAACAAGCACCAAATCGGAATCGCCACTAGTGAAGCAATAGTACCGGGCACCCATGGGCACATTCCACTACCGAAACCCGTTGCCAGTAAATGACAAGGATTAGAAAGCTTAACCCGCCACTTAATGGACAGCATATCCATCATCATACAATATGTCTCACTTAAAACGGTCATATCTACACCGATCATAATTTACCGATTAATAAATGACTCATAAATTCCCGATATGACAAAATACTATATCTAACGCGCCGTAGTTATTTTAGGCACTGGTAAAAACAGAGCTCGTCATTTTTTCCACGCCGAGCATCTCAGCACAGCACCTGGTAGGTGGTGACATATTAGCGTCGGTGAATATAGATCCGTGATAACTTCCTCGAAAATATCGACGACACCACTGATCGTGTAGCGTCAAAACCTGAGAAAATAGACATACGTAGATTCAGCCGCTGCAGCGGTACTGCAGAGGCTAGTGCACAAACTCGCAGTCGATATTATTACGACAGTAACGCACAATCATTGTTGATGTTTACTGCTATACGCATCCGGTTGAAATAGCGATCAATGAGATCAAGCTTGCCATACTCTCTATCCATAGCTATGTTGTTTCTAACACGGCGTCACGGTGTAATCAGGTATTCCGACCCTACCTAGTTATTTTTTATTGGGACGAATCTTAGGGGCTACTTTGTCCAGTACGCCATTGATAAATTTATGACTGTCTTCTGCACCAAAGGTTTTAGCTAGTTCAATCGCTTCGTTGATAGCGACCTTATAAGGGATATCTTGGCGCTTGCTCAATTCAAAGAGCGCAATACGTAGCACGGCACGTTCAACATTGCCAATCTTCTCTAACTGACGGGACAAATAGGGCATCATCAGCTTGTCCAGCTCCTGGGCGTGCGTCGCCGCGCCGGTATATAACTCACGAAAATAAGTGACATCTACATTCGAGGTTTCTTGCTCCGACAGAAACTGGACTGCAATATCGACGATATTGTTACGTGATAATTGCCATGAGTAAAGTGCTTGGACAGCACCTTCACGTGCACGGCGACGAGCAGCTAGTTTCACAAAATATACCTATATTATGCTTTAATAGCTTGCAATACGTTGATCATTTCAAGCGCGGTTAATGCAGCTTCCGCACCTTTGTTGCCGACTGTAGTGCCGGCGCGTTCGATAGCCTGTTCAATACTCTCGGTAGTTAGTATCCCAAATGCTACTGGCATCGCGGCTCGCGTGGCAATTTTCGACAGGCCGGAGCTGCACTCACGAGCGACGAACTCAAAATGCGCTGTGTTGCCACGGATTATTGTACCCAAAGCCACGATAGCGTCGTAGTATTTGGTATCACTCAGCACGCTAATCGACAACGGCAATTCATAAGCCCCTGGCACCCAAACCACGGTAATGTTTGCGTCTTTGACATGGCCGATGCGTTTCAGGACGTCGATGGCGCCATCAAGCAAGTTGTCATTAATAAAGTGGTTAAAGCGCGCAATCGCAATAGCGATGCGTGCATCGGGTGCTGCAATAACACCTTTAATAACGTTCATGGTTATCCTTATAAATAGAAAGCTGAATCATCTCGTGAAGACTTGAATACAGCCTTCGCTGTAAGCCCCATTAGGCCATAGCGTACTTTTATAACCAATAAAACTCGCGACTACGCTACCTAAAAGTTCATGGTACGCTTGGTATTTATAAATGTATCGGGAATAGTGACTACAGGACGAGAAGGTAACATATAAGGTAGTGCAGCTCCATCTGACGCAACCCAAGTCCCTTATTGCAAGTACATTTCGCTAACAATACGCTCGTTATGATCTATAAGCTTATCTGATATGGCTCACATTTGCTAATAACGTGATTCTGAAATATCCATTATGTGTATGTAACAATCCTCCAGCATCGAGCGCTTAATGCTTATCTAACCCCTTCCAACGTTTTGCTATCCAGAATTCGCAAAAATATGCACCAGACCACTATTTATACAAGTGTATTTAAAATAACAACAGAACACGTTAGCTCCATATAGGGCTGTCATGCAGTTATCTTTATCTCTTGTGAAGGACAGCAGATAAGAAACATGCCTTACTTATTTTGAATCGTTTAGATCCGGTATTTCAATAAAATACAACACTAACAATAGTTAGTGCATGGCATTGATTTGCGCGGCTAAGTTTGATTTATGACGTGCTGCTCTGTTTTTGTGGATTAATCCCTTTCTAGCCTGACGGTCAATAATTGGTTGCATAGCAGCAAACGCATCCTGCGCAGATTTTTTATCGCCGCCAGAGATAGCTGCGTAAACTTTTTTTACGAAAGTACGCATCATGGAGCGACGACTAGCATTATACTGGCGAGTCTTTTCAGACTGTACAGCACGCTTCTTAGCTGATTTGATATTAGACAAGGTTCAACTCCAAAAATTGTTCTATGAGATAATTTAAAGTTCAAATTATGCACCTTTGATCTATTGTGTCAATGGGTTTATGTAAATTAACGCTACTGAAATGTGTGAATCTTCTTACAATTTGAGATGTAAAAAATCGCGAGTTAACCTTGACCTTTGTAAAAGGTATAATTTGCAGTTCTACTGTTTTAGATGTTTTGAGCCTGCCATGGAGCTTATTCGCAGCATACATAATTTACAGCCACGTCACCATAAATGCGTACTAACTATCGGTAATTTCGACGATTTTCACCGCGTACATAAAGCGCTTATCGCAGAGTTGCAGGCTGAGGGCTGCCGACGTGGTTTACCAGTAATCGCAATAATCTTTGAACCGCAGCCGCAGGAGTATTTTGCTGGAGATGCTGCCCCGGCGCGGTTGACTCGGCTGAGAGATAAAGTGAAATACCTTACTGCCTCCGGTGTGGAAGCAGCGCTGTGTATTACTTTCGGCAAATGTTTTGCGGCGTTAAGCGCACGCGCGTTTGTGACCAAATTGTTGGTAAAAAAATTGGGCGTGCGCTTTATCGGCGTCGGCGACGATTTCCGTTTTGGCGCACGACGTCAAGGAGATTCCGCTTTTTTGCAGCAGGCGGGGAAAGAAGGAGGGTTTGAGGTAATGAGCTCTTCGACCTGTGCTGAAGGTGGCCAGCGGGTCAGTAGCACTGCCGTTCGCGAGACACTGGACAGAGATCGTCTTGCAGAAGCGGAAATGCTATTAAGGCGCTCGTATCGCCTTTCTGGCCGCATGGTGCGCGGCAGCGCACTAGGACGACCTCGGGTTTCGACTGCTAACGTGTCTCTTCAAAGGCGAAGAACGACGATAAACAGCGTGTATGCAGTAGAGGTGCACTCCTTGCCGAGCGGCCTTTTCCTGACGTCGAGAACATTGGCATCCGCCACAGTGGGCGGTTTAGCTAAAAGTGCATTTGTTGGATGTGGATAAAAATCTTTACGGTCGCTATATCGAAGTAACAATATGTGTGAAAGTGCGTAACGAACAACGATTTGCCTCGTTAGACGATTTAAAGAGGCAAATCTCGAAAGATGTAGTGAGCGCTTGTAACTATTTCGGGCTAGCGAAATAATGCTCAAATTAATAATGGACTCGAAAATCGAATGATTGATTACAAGAATACCCTAAATTTACCAGATACAGCGTTTCCCATGCGCGGCGATTTAGCCAAGCGTGAACCTGGCGTACTGCAGCGCTGGTATGCGCAGGATCTATATGGGATGATTCGTCAGGCTCGGAAAGGGAAAAAGACCTTCATACTGCACGATGGCCCGCCGTATGCGAACGGCAGGATTCATATTGGTCATTTGGTCAACAAAATTCTCAAAGATATTATAATTAAATCTAAAGGGTTAATGGGGTATGACTCTCCCTATGTGCCAGGATGGGATTGCCATGGTTTGCCAATTGAACTAAAGGTGGAGCAATGTATCGGTAAACCGGGGGAAAAAGTCAGCGCCGCGGAATTTCGCTCCGCCTGCCGTCGTTATGTCACTGAACAAGTGGAAAGACAAAAAAAGGATTTTATCCGCTTAGGGGTCCTCGCCGATTGGGAGCATCCTTACTTGACGATGAATTTCGCCACCGAAGCGAATATCATTCGTTCGATGAGCAAGATTATCGCTAACGGACATCTATACCAAGGTGCCAAGCCGGTGCATTGGTGTATCAACTGCCGCTCAGCACTAGCGGAGGCGGAAGTGGAATATTATAATCGTATTTCGCCGTCCATTGATGTCGCTTTCGTGGCCAATGATGTCCGCGCGGTTGCTGCCAAGTTTGGTGTCGCAGACTTTGCTGGCCAGATCTCTTTAGTTATCTGGACTACTACACCGTGGACTTTGCCGGCCAACCGCGCTATCGCTGTTCATTTTGATTTCGACTATCAATTGCTTGAAGTGGAAGGGCAAGGATATATTCTGGCCACCGATCTGGTGGGCAGTGTGATGACGCGTGCTGGCATTACACGTTGGACGGTACTCGGCAGCGCTAAAGGTAAAGCGCTGGAACTGCTGCGATTCCGTCATCCTTTTATGAGCTTTGATGTGCCTGTCATCCTCGCCAAGCACGTGACGCTAAGCGCGGGTACTGGTGTGGTGCATATCGCTCCAGGACACGGCCAAGATGACTACATTATTGGTCAGCAATATGGACTGGAAGTCGCCAACCCAGTCGATTCCTACGGTAGTTACCTACTAGGTACGTTACCTCTACTGGACGGTTTGCAGGTATTTGAGGCTAATGATGCAGTTATCAACTTGCTGCGTAATAATGGCGCTTTGCTGCACATGGAAAAGATACAGCACAGTTCTCCGCACTGCTGGCGCCATAAAACGCCTATTATTTTTCGTGCCACGCCGCAGTGGTTCATCAGCATGGATAAACGTGGACTTCGAAAACAATTGCTGATGAAGATCAAGGATGTACAGTGGATCCCAAGTTGGGGTCAGGCGCGCATTGAAACCATGGTCACCAATCGTCCTGACTGGTGCATTTCGCGTCAGCGCACCTGGGGTGTTCCGATAGCACTTTTTGTGCATAATGAAACTAAAGCTCTACATCCGCGTACTATCGAACTAATGGAAATTGTAGCGCAACGTGTCGAACAAGACGGGATTCAGGCCTGGTGGGATTTGGATCCGGCCAAGATTCTGGGTGATGATGCCGTACATTATCATAAAGTACCGGATACCCTTGACGTTTGGTTCGACTCAGGTTCCACCCATTCATCGGTTGTAGCGGTTCGACCTGAATTTAAAGGTCATGCGCCCGATATGTACCTGGAAGGATCTGATCAGTATCGCGGCTGGTTTATGTCATCACTTATGACCTCCATCGCCATGCACGGTAATGTGCCCTATCGGCATGTGCTGACTCACGGTTTTACCGTTGATAAGCATGGTCGAAAGATGTCAAAATCTACGGGTAACATAATTGCTCCTCAGCAGGTTATGGATAAACTAGGCGCCGATATCCTGCGCCTCTGGGTGACTTCTACCGATTACACCGGCGAGATGGTAGTGTCAGACCAGATCCTCAAGCGCTCTGCCGATGTTTATCGTCGCATCCGTAACACTGCGCGTTTTTTGCTAGCCAACCTGAACGATTTTGATCCGGTGCACCACTGCATCAGTCCGGATCAGATGGTAGTTCTGGACCGCTGGGTGATGGGCCGCGCACAGCTAGCGCAGGGAGAGATTATTGCTGCTTACGACAGCTATGATTTCCATAATGTTGTGCAGCGTATAATGCAATTTTGTTCTGTCGAGATGGGTTCTTTTTACCTAGATATCATCAAAGACCGTCAGTATACCGCTAAAGCGGACAGTATCGCCCGCCGTAGCTGCCAAACTGCGCTATATCATATCATTGAGGCTCTAGTACGTTGGATAGCGCCCATCATATCATTTACTGCTGATGAAATTTGGGGATTTATGCCAGGAGAACGAGCGCAGTACGTCTTCACTGAAGAATGGTACGACGGCCTGTTTGGTCTAGACGCAGCTCAACCGTTAAACGATGCTTATTGGCAAACTCTATTGCAAGTGCGTAATGAAACTAATCAAATTATTGAGCAGGCACGAGCGGACAAGCGCATCGGCGGTTCACTTGAGGCTACCGTTACACTATACGCGGAGTCTAATCTTGCCGATTCACTACGCGAGCTAGGTAACGAACTTCCTTTTGCATTGCTCACTTCCAATGCAGTAGTCGAAGATTATTCCGACGCCGGTGATGATGCGGTACAGTGTAAAGGGATCAATGGGCTTAAGATAGCTCTGGAAGAAGCCAAAGGGGGGAAATGTCCACGTTGCTGGCATTATGAGAGTGATATCGGTCAGCATGCCGATCATCCTGAAATCTGTGGTCGTTGCTTCTCAAATGTAGCCGGTCCTGGCGAAAAACGTCGGTTTGTCTGATGAATAAAACGATAATGTCAACGGGGTTGAGCTGGATTTGGCTAGCGCTGGTGGTTTTGGTGTTGGATTTTGGAAGCAAGCAATGGGTCGTAATGCAGTTCTCTCTTGGTGAAACTGTACCGGTGATTTCATTTATCAATTTTACTTACGTCCATAATCCAGGCGCTGCTTTCAGTTTTTTGGCGGACAGAGGAGGATGGCAACGTTGGGCGTTTTCTGCGATTGCCGTCGCGTTCACAGTTGTGTTGCTGGTCAAGATGTATAATTTGGATAAGCGAGCCAAATTACCTAATATCACTTACGCAATGATTATCGGTGGAGCGCTGGGTAATCTGTTTGACCGCATGAAACACGGTGTCGTAATTGATTTTATCGATTTTTATGTCGGTCACTGGCATTGGCCGACATTCAACGTAGCAGATGTAAGCATCTGCATCGGCGCCGTATTGACAATACTGGAGTTTTTTTTATTGCCACGCCGCTAAAGCTGACAGAAAGAGTAAAATAATAGTCACTATGCTACATTTAATAATATCGTGATTGCAGGAGAACACTATTGCACCTTTCATTGAATTTACTGATAATGACACGATGCACATCGTGTGTTTGATTCATGTTGTCTGGGTGAGTTTTGATGATAATTGGGGTCTTAAGGAGACTGTGATTGCAGTCAATTAGACGCTACATCAGTAGAAACCCGTTTGTGGCAATACATCATCTCAATATTTTGGCGGAGTGCTTCGAAAGTGAAAACAGTAAAACGTTTTTAAATTTAAATACCACTTACAGATGTCGCTTGAACTCCTGCTGTCAAATAGCGATTACATCGAATATTATCAGCTTAATACAACGAATACGCATTAGATTGCGACCGCATAAGACTTAGTTTGCAGTCGTTATTTTCTATGAAGTAGAAGAACATACGTATGTCATAAAAACAATCCTCGTTAGTTGTTGCATGTTTATAATTGTATAAGAGAGTGTGCTCTTTCGCAGAATAGTACACAGACGCTAAAACTATTAAAACTACTTCAACTCTTTAACGTGGCTGATGCATAGTGCGTTTATAAAATCTTTTTGAGTCTCATCAGTGATGTAATAAGAAACAGTGCATTCAACGGGTAGAATGGCATATTTAATCTTATATTACGTACTTATATCAAACGTCTTTCTCATAAAACTATTTGTTTTCAGAAACAATATACAAGAAGATTGCTAGATAGTGTATGGTATACTATGGACTCCGTACAAAAGGTTGGAGCGTATTCGATCACTTTTATGTTTATCCAACAGGGATATCGTTATAAGGCGTTGCATTGCACGCGGAGATATCTACTTTAAGCCTAGCGCCCGCGCGATACCGGCAGGCTTTACTTAAGAGGTGTCTGTTATTGCAGTTATTTTCATCCTTAGGCGTGTAGCTACATGCAACGTGCTTAGCTTAGCTGAGAAGGTGAACATTTTGGCGATGTGCTAATGCAAAATTTGCCCCTCTTATCACCGTTGAACGGTACCAGTGTGAGGTTAAGCCACGATGCTGAATGTCTGTCGTAAGTCAAAACGGCATATATCACCATTGATGCCGACTCAGATGCTATATAGCGTCTCCTGGTCAAAATTTTCTATCTGTCCTTTTAACCGTCAGCGATTCTTGCTGGCCGTTTTCAGCGTTGGTCGCTTTTGTGGAACTTAACTCACATGCGTGCTAGTCAATATCTCCTCTCTACTCTCAAGGAAATCCCAACTGACACAGAAGTAGTCAGTCATCAACTGATGTTGCGTGCTGGAATGATTCGTAAACTGGCGTCAGGTCTTTATAGTTGGTTGCCTACCGGTTTACGCGTACTGCGTAAAGTAGAAAATATCGTGCGTGAGGAAATGAACAACGCCGGTGCGCTTGAAGTAGCTATGCCGGTAGTGCAGCCGGCTGATTTGTGGCAGGAAAGCGGACGCTGGGTACAATACGGTCCGGAGCTTCTGCGGTTTACCGACCGCGGCGCACGTCCTTTCGTGCTGGGTCCGACGCATGAAGAGGTGATAATTGACCTTATCCGTAACGAAATTAATTCCTATAAACAATTGCCGATAAATTTCTATCAGATCCAAACTAAATTCCGTGACGAAGCTCGACCACGTTTCGGTGTTATGCGTTCGCGAGAGTTTATGATGAAAGACGCTTATTCTTTCCATATCAACCAGGCTTCGCTGCAGGTGACTTACGACGCGATGTACCAAGCTTATAATGCTATTTTTACCCGTATGGGCCTGGCATTCCGTGTAGTGCAAGCAGATACTGGTTCCATTGGCGGTAGCACTTCACATGAGTTTCAAGTACTGGCCTGCAGCGGTGAAGACGATATCGTTTTTTCAACGACATCAGATTATGCCGCCAATATTGAATTGGCGGAAGCGATTGCTCCTGCCAATGTGCGCGCCATGCCGAGAGAAGACATGCGCCTGGTGGATACTCCTAATATTTGTACTATCGACGAGCTGGTAGCGCAATTTTCGTTATCGGTGAAAAAAACCGTTAAGACGTTGCTGGTTCATGCGCGTGAAGATACCGGGTATCCACTTGTGGCTTTGATAGTCCGTGGCGATCATCAGCTTAATACAGTCAAAGCCGAAAAACTGCAGAAGGTTGCCACGCCGCTAACGTTCGCCAGCGAAGATGAAATCCGACTAACAATAGGTGCTAGCTCCGGTTCGCTTGGACCGGTCAATCTTCCGTTTCCGTTAGTCATTGATCGCAGTGTGGCGGTGATGAGCGACTTCGTCGCCGGTGCTAATACTGAGGGGAAACATTTTTTCGGGATTAACTGGGAACGCAATTTGCCTCTTCCTCAGGTAGCCGATTTGCGCAAGGTTGTCGATGGTGATATAAGTCCGGATGGAGACGGTACACTTCAAATTAAACGCGGCATTGAAGTGGGTCATCTTTTTCAGTTGGGTACTAAATATTCAGAAGCGATGAAAGTCACAGTTCAGAGAGAGGATGGCCGTGGTCAAAAATTGATTATGGGCTGTTATGGCATCGGTATCACTCGTGTGGTGGCAGCCGCTGTCGAACAAAACCACGATGACCAAGGTATTCTGTGGCCGGAAACCCTAGCGCCATTCTGCGTCGCGATTTTACCTATAAACATGCATAAATCTTTCCGGGTAAAAGAAGTCGCGGAAGATCTTTATCAGCAGTTGCAGGCACGCAGTATTGATGTGCTCCTTGATGACCGCAAGGAGCGTCCTGGCGTTATGTTTACCGATATGGAACTAATCGGTGTACCGCACCAGTTGGTGATTAGTGATCGAAATCTGGACGCGGAAGCAATCGAGTATAAAAATCGCCGAAGAGGTAAGAAAGAAATAGTCCCGCTTAGCACGATTATTAACTTTCTCATCAGAGAAATTACCGCCACGCAGTAATGCGATCGAGAGGGAAAGTTTTACTTAAAGCTGTCAATCGGTATCAGTGCGTGGACGTAATAAGAGGTATACTTACAGAAAAGATCGTGTGGATACGCGGTGAACGCTTGGAGTTAATCTGAAAGTTATCCGGAGTAATACTCAGAATATAATTCGCCCTGTCGCATCACCTCTCCGCTCAGAGCATCGCGTATCTCAGAGGGACGTCCTTCCACAATTTTACTCAGAGCTGTGTCTCCACTTAGTCGACGCTATGCACTGGCGTATCTGTCTAGCTTAACACTGGTAGTTATTAATGTAGACACTAATATTGTCGAGCGCGAGATAAAGCCGTATGAGTTTAAACGTGCTAACGCGTACCGCTAGGTATGCGTATTTTCCGGGATCCTCGTTGTGGTTGTCAGTCGTGTTATCAACAGCGGGAATGCGCCCTCTTGCGACTTTAGCGAAAGAATACAATCCTAATGGATTTCGAGCGTAGCCTAGAAAGAAGCCGTATTGCTGAAACGAACAACAAGTTCAGTCTTGCATATGAGTTAAATCTACGTTACACGTCAATGCTTCACAATACAACAATCATATTACATGATTGATGCATGTCCCGTTTATAACGGTTTGTTGTAGTAAACAAAATATACTTAGAAGATAGAAAAGCATAATTTGAATTTAAAAACGATGCGTAGCAAGATCATTGGATGGTATGATCATCCAATGATCTTCGTCGACGTATATGGTATATCAATCAGACGGCACTGCAGTCGCTCTAAGTTACTTAAAGTTGCTACAAAAACGCAAAATTGTTATCGAAAAATTGACAAAATCTTTATAAAATTATCATATTGTTCAGTGTGTTTTGCGACACTTAAACTTTGGAAAGGAATTGCGCTCGCTTTACAAAAAGCGCCTTCATTTCTCTATCACGATCTGGGATGAAACTTTTCGATGATACTCTTTATGAGCCCAAATACTGTATTAAACGTTAGTGATTTTTCACGCAGCTATCTTATTTCCATTCCTACTAGGAAGGGCTCAATATTTTCCTAATAACAATTCGATGTGCTAACAAAATTAATCTTTTCATTTTAAAAGAATATTTTGTAATGATACCCTATAGGGCGTATAGATGTCTTTGCCATTTATTTGTGCCTAAAGAAGAAGAACTAACTATGCCGGTTCTAACTCCTAACGACAGATAGCCATTAAGGCTGAAGAGAGATCGGAAGCTATGACAATTTATCATTATCTCTTGAATGATGTACGGATAACGTAGCATTTCCGATGATCTTATTATAATGCTTCCTGTTTATGCCTGCACTGGTTAGTAAGCACATTGTAAATTGGAAAAATTTATGGAAAATCAACCTAAGTTGAATAGGAATAAAGAAGTGATTGCTTTTCTGGCAAAGCAATTCCCACTCTGTTTCACGGAAAAAGGCGCAGCAAGGCCGCTGAAGATCGGCATTTTTCGGGACCTTCTTGAACAGATTCGAGACGAAAAGAATATCAGCAAGACACGATTGCGTTCCGGTTTGCGTTTTTATACCTCAAGCTGGCGTTACTTGTACGGGATAAAGCTTGGCACACAGCGCGTTGATCTCAACGGTCATCTCTGCGGAGAACTAGAAACGCAACATGTTGAACATGCACGCAAACAATTAAAGGAAGCGAAGGCGCGCGTTCAGCTTCAGCGTACCGCCCAGCAGACAAAAAAACGAGAAAATGGTAAAACCGAGACGTTGGACCGTCTCGTTGCAAAAAAAAGATCTGCCAGGAGTGATAACGTTACATGCAGTAAATCACGCTTAAAATCAGAACGTTCTACGTCTACCCTCAAAAAGGTAGCGCCAGTCGGAAAAAACGCACCTGTCACCGACATTTCTACGTTGCAAGTTGGTCAGGTTATTAAAGTTAAAGTGGGACAAAATCTCATGGACGCAACCCTAATGGAAATTCCAAAAGAATGGATACGTGTTCAATTATTTTCCGGGATGGCTTTGATAGTACGCGCAGAACACCTGCAGCTCTAATGCGGATATTTCGCCATTATGGGAGGAACGTTATTGGCTGACGAAGCGATGGAGAAGGACAATATCACCCGAGATAATCAGACCCGGCGTTGTAAAAAGAGAAGAAACATAGAAGCATCAGCGCGTGGTTTACGCGTTCACATTATCGCCGATTCATAAATTATATCAGGCATGTACCAATCTCCTTTCTCCAACAAGCGGCTGATACGTCAGAGTAAAAACCAGTGATGGAGATGAAAAAGACCGCGCTAGCTTTTCTCATGCTCAAGCTAGGAAGTTTCGCTCCTCAGTGAGTTTAACAAAATGTAAAGTTATGTCTTTTTAGCGACTTATCGGCTTATAGTGCTTGAAAATCGCCTGCGAGACATTAGAGTAACGTTATGCACTAAGCGTAATAATTTTAGAGGAGCCTGATGTTTTATGATGCGTATTGCTCTCTTCCTTCTCACTAACCTGTCAGTAATGGTAGTGTTCGGTATTATATTAAACTTCACTAGGATTGACTCTTCCAGTGCAGTTGGATTAATGATTATGGCCGGCTTATTTGGTTTCAGTGGGGCTTTCGTTTCGCTGTTAATGTCAAAATCTATGGCGCTGCGTTCGGTTGGAGGCGAAGTGATTAAACAGCCGCGCAACGAAACCGAGCGCTGGCTGCTCAATACCGTGCGCAAACAGGCGCAGAAGGTGAACATTACAATGCCACAGGTTGCTTTGTATCATGCGCTTGATATGAATGCTTTTGCTACCGGTGCCCGCCGTGATTCATCGCTGATGGCCATCAGTACCGGTTTATTACAAAATATGAACCGTGACGAGGCTGAAGCAGTGATTGCGCACGAAATCAGTCATATTGCTAGCGGCGATATGGTGACCATGACTCTTATTCAAGGCGTGGTAAATACTTTTGTCATTTTCATCTCGCGAATCCTAGGGCAGGTGGCAGCGGGATTAATATCGTCAAACCGCAACGAAGAGGAAAACGAAAACGGCAATCCACTTGTGTTTTTTGTCGTTTCCATGGTGTTGGAATTGGTGTTTGGCATATTAGCAAGCATCATCACACTTTGGTTCTCGCGCTATCGTGAATTCCACGCTGATGCTGGTTCAGCACAATTAGTGGGGCCTGAGAAAATGATTGCAGCGTTACAGAAGCTGAAAATTAGCTATGAGCCCCAGGAAACCGGAAGCGTGATGGCGTTTTGCATTAACGGTCGCAATAACGCTTTTAGCGAACTATTTATGTCTCACCCACCGCTTGATAGACGCATTGAGGCGCTGCGTTCCGGCGCGTATCTATAGGTAGTACTATGACTTCATTGCCTGTCCATTATGCCGCCCGCCGGCACAGATGGATAAAGTGTTACTCAAGGGCTAAACGACAGACAGCAACAGTGCAAAAGTACATAGACCAATACGCCTACTTTTATGATCTGGAAAGGATAGACATCCCTATTCGTGTATTGATAGGGTCACAACTTTGTACTCTTAGATGCTGAATGACGACCCACAACTGCAGGTGGTTTTGGCATTGAGATTTTTGATGATAAAACGCGATCCTTCCAGCCCTTCACTGTAGTCTACGGACCCACCCGTGAGATATTTCAGGCTGTCGTGATCCACAACGAGTTTAACTCCTTGTTTCTCGATAGTAAAGTCGTCGTCGTTCACCTTATCGTCAAAGGTGAACCCACACTGAAAGCCGCTACAGCCGCCATCAGTGATGTAAACCCGTAATTTTAGATTTGGATTCCCTTCATCTTCAATCAGGAGTTTGACCTTACCTGCCGCTAAATCAGTAAATTGTAATGGCGAAACCACCGTTTTACTCATATTTTTACGCTTAAAATTACAAATCGAATTGTTCATACAATCATTTTCTCCTTAACAACAACTATCATGTTAGAACGAACATTAAATCAGCGCCACTGACGCCACGCTGAATTAAGGTAATAAAACATTACTGCAGTTTTCCATGGCAATGTTTGAATTTCTTACCAGAATTGCATGGACAGGAATTGTTGCGCCCAACTTTGCGACCTTTCTGCAACATTGCTACGCTCTTGTTAGTAAATACTTTCACCTGCACCTGATGGTTTAACTGTTTTTGTCTGACAAGATGCTTAGTCTTTTCGTGCTGGGGCTCTATCCCTGCAACTTCTTCTGGCATGCAGACCTGCACCTTGCTAAGCGTTTTGATTACTTCATGTTTTAGAGATTCCAGCATAACGGCAAACATGGCGAAAGATTCACGTTTGTATTCTTGTTTCGGATCTTTTTGCGCATAACCCCGCAAATGGATACCCTGACGAAGATAGTCCATTGCCGCCAGATGTTCTTTCCATAAAGAATCTAACGTTTGTAGCATGACGCCTTTCTCAAAATTGCGCATCATATCACTACCGAGGATCTCTTTTTTACGTCGGTATTGGGTTAACGTTTGATCTAGTACTCGCTTGCGCAAGGTTACTTCGTGCAAGCCAGGTTCATCGTCTAGCCATTGCGCGATGGGCATATCCAGATTCAAGTCATCCTTAAGGCGCTGCTCCAATCCAGGCACATCCCACATCTCTTCTAAAGATTGCGGCGGAATATAGCTATTGAGAATAGTTTTCAGCACATCTTCGCGAATGCTCTTGACGGTCTCGCTAATATCTTCCTTATCGAGTAGTTCGTTCCGCTGAGTATAGATCGCACGGCGTTGATCATTAGCAACATCATCGTATTCCAGCAATTGCTTACGAATATCGAAGTTTCGATTTTCTACTTTGCGTTGAGCGTTGGCAATTGCCTTTGTGACCCAGTGATGTTCGATAGCTTCGCCGTGCTGCATACCGAACTTTCGCATTATGCCAGAAACACGATTAGAGGAAAAAATGCGCATTAAAGCATCTTCCATTGATAGATAAAAACGGGAAGAACCAGCATCCCCTTGGCGACCAGAGCGGCCGCGCAACTGATTGTCAATACGGCGCGATTCATGGCGCTCAGTGCCAATAATATGCAGGCCGCCTGCAGCTTTCACTATCTCATGGCGCAACTGCCAGGCCGCCTTGATGGCGGCAATCTTCTGCTTGTTAGGAAATTCCAAAGCTGCGACTTCCGCTTGCCAGCTGCCGCCTAGTACGATATCGGTACCGCGCCCAGCCATATTGGTGGCGATGGTAACCGCTCCCGGCTGTCCCGCCTGGGCGACGATGTCAGCTTCCATGGCGTGGAATTTGGCGTTTAACACCTTATGTGCAATACCCGCTTTTTCCAGCTCGCTAGAAATCAGTTCCGATTTTTCAATAGAAATCGTTCCGACTAAGACAGGCTGACCGCGCTCTATGCAAGTTTTAATATCCTTGATGATGGCGTCAATTTTTTCTTTTTCCGTCATATAAACCAGATCGGGTAAATCCTTACGGATCATGAGCTGATTGGTCGGTACCACAATGGTATTGAGTTGATAGATGGCACTAAACTCAAACGCTTCAGTATTAGCAGTACCAGTCATACCAGCCAGCTTTTCATACAGACGGAAGTAGTTTTGAAAAGTAATCGACGCTAGCGTCTGATTTTCATTCTGTATTGTGATATTTTCTTTGGCCTCCACTGCCTGGTGTAGACCGTCCGACCATCGGCGTCCCGGCATGGTACGGCCTGTGTGCTCGTCGACAATGATTACTGCATTATCTTTGACTATATAGTCTACGTCGCGCACAAAAAGCACGTGTGCGCGTAAAGCGGCAGTCACATGATACATCAACATAATATTGACCGACGAATAAAGCGATGCGCCCTCTTCCATAATGCCTGCTTTTACCAGCAGCTCTTCAATTAGCACCAAACCGCGTTCAGTCAGATTTACCTGACGAGACTTCTCATCTACCGAGAAGTGCCCTTCTCCTTGAAAACTTTCGGAATCTTCCTTATCTTGACGAGTTAGATGAGGGATGAGCTTATTGATACGGCGATACATATCCGAACTATCCTCCGCCGGACCGGAGATAATAAGCGGGGTACGTGCCTCATCGATAAGGATGGAATCCACCTCATCTACCAGCGCGTAATGTAGTTTGCGTTGCACCCGCTCTTCCGGGCTAAACGCCATATTATCACGTAGATAGTCAAAGCCGTATTCATTATTAGTACCGTAGGTGATATCGGCGGCATAAGCAGTGCGTTTGTCCTGAGCCGGCAGCCCCGGCAAGTTGATGCCGATGCTCATCCTTAAGAACTCAAATAGCGGGCGGTTTTTTTCAGCATCGCGCTGTGCCAGGTAATCGTTCACTGTAACTATATGCACACCTTTTCCGCTTAGGGCGTTCAGATAGGCCGGCAGCGTAGCAGTCAAGGTTTTCCCTTCACCGGTACGCATTTCAGCGATGCAACGATCGTTAAGAATTATGCCACCTATTAATTGTACGTCGAAATGGCGCATACCTAATAGTCGTTTACTGGCTTCGCGAACTACGGCAAATGCTTCCGGCAGTAGGCTGTCAACAGTCGCTCCCTGAGCAATACGGTTGCGGAATTCAGAAGTTTTGCCAGAAAGCTGTTCATTACTTAACTTCTCCATTGCCGATTCCATTTGGTTGATAGCGTTTACTATGCTATTCATACGGCGTAAGATCCGATCGTTACGGCTGCCAAAAATCTTAGTAAGACATTTTGCTAGCATAATTAGTTTTTCTCATTACGGCCCAATCCATCGGACGGCCAAAAAATTATTTACGGGAAAATTACGGTCCTCAGAGTCGGGTATTGACATGCGGACTAGCACGTATTCTCTTCTGCTGAGTAATACGAACACCACTACGCTTGTAGATAAAAACGACGTAGCTCACTGATAAGATTCGGCTGACTAGTACCGGCATCCGCGCTTCACTTTTAAGTAATGGGGATAACGCTATAGCCCAGGCAATAAGAAGACGATGGAGGACCGTACATATGACGCTATGCTTATAGCAGTAGTCAACTGCGTTGGTGAAGCAAAGAGAGACATTTTTCAGTTGTTCTAGTTGACTGAAGTCAAAATGCAGGGCACTTAGCCAGCTAAGATGTGTGTAAGCGTCGGGTTTGTATAACATATCCTAGCTACCGCTTGATAATAAAAACTACGATTAAGCTAATCGTGACTATCCACAACAGAAGATGTCGCCAGAAATAACGTCCGCCAATTTGTCGACAAAGATTTAGAATAACCATGACCAAGTAATATCTTCCTCGGGAATATTGTTATGCGCAACAGTCGTCCATATCCCATCGATAGTTTATTTGGCAACGCTGCTGAAATGGGCTGCGTGTCATTGTCAAAGATTCATCGCCGAGCCATCTTTCTGTTGAAGATCAACAGCGCGGTCAGCACACTGTTACCAAAACCGCTTCACCTTTGGTGCCGTGTCGCCAACGTCCGCCAGGGAATTCTGGTATTGGAAACTCCTAATGCTAGCTGGAAGATGCGATTACGATATGAACAATCTCGATTATTATCTGCGTTAAGAGAACAAATTTTACCATCATTGTTGTCTATCGATATCAGGATTAACCCTGGTCTTGCGAGAAAAAAAGAGGAAAATAACGAAAATTGCGACCTTTGAACATGCAGACCCAGAAATTAAAGAAAAACGATGGATAGAGCTGCTCGGAGAGAGTGACAGCCACATCCGTTGATTAGTTCTTACCGGAATGGTATCTTGCCCTTACTCATGCCATAACGAAGAGAGGGGTTTTAAACGCTAGCGGCAGTTCAGTCTCATCCTCAAAAGTTACCAATTCCCAGGCTTCATGACGCGCTTGTATCGCCTGTAGCAACTTGTTATTCATGGCATGGCCGGATTTGAAAGCAGTAAACGCGCCTATAATGCTGTAACCGTATATGAATAGATCACCGATAGCATCGAGCATTTTGTGGCGGACGAACTCATCTTCAAAGCGCAGACCGTCTTCGTTTAGGACCCGGTAGTCATCGACTACGATAGCACAGTCTAAACTGCCACCAAGCGCTAGACCATAAGATTGTAGATGCTCAATATGACGCATGAAGCCAAAGGTGCGCGCACGGCTTATCTGGCGAACAAACGACTCCGCGGAGAAATTAAGGAAATAATGCTGTGGGCTGGCAGCAATCGCTGGATGTTTGAAATCAATAGTAAAATCGAGCGTAAAGCCGTTATACGGAGCAAGCTCGGCCCATTTCTCTCCATCCTCGACGCGCACCACCTGTTTTAGACGTAAAAATTTTTTAGCACTGTTAAGCTCTTCAATACCGGCATTCATCAGCAAGTAGATGAATGGACTAGCACTACCGTCCATGATTGGGATTTCAGGTGCATCTACTTCAATAAAGATGTTGTCAATTCCCAATCCAGCCAGCGCTGCGTTTAAATGCTCAACAGTGGAAATACGGACTTCATTCTCATTCACCAGACAGGTGCAAAGCACGGTATCGCGCACAGACTTGGCGTCGGCTAGAAAATCTATCGGCGGGTTCAAATCGGTTCGACGATAAACGACTCCAGTGTTTGCCGGTGCAGGGCATAGTGTCAATATAACCTTTTTACCGGTATGTAATCCCACACCAGCAGCCTGAACGATACGTTTTAATGTCCGCTGTTTAATCATCCATTTCTCTCGCAATGTTTAACCATGCCGCCTACTCCATACAGTATAGAAAAAGCAGGCAGATCAGTTTAACACAAAGAGCCGAGTTTCCAAAAACTACACGGTTAATCTGCTTGTTTACGTAAGAATGCCGGAATATCCAAGTAGTCTGGGCCCTTGTCCCCCTGGATGTTTTGTTCATTAACTGCCTTGATTTCCGCTTCCTGATTGAACGATTCCTGATTAAGCGTAGATACGCCCAGGGCGCGATCTCGGTAACGGTTATCCATTACCAGCTGGCTGCTTTGCTTATTAGTCACTAACGTGATTTCTGGTCTTTTGTCTATACCGATTCCAGTTGCGACCACGGTAACGCGCATTTCATCGTTCATATCTGGATCTAGCGAAGTACCGATGACCACCGTAGCATTGTCGGAAGAAAAAGCGCGGATGGTGTTACCCACAGCTTCAAACTCGTCTAAACGTAGGTTGAAACCCGCAGTAATGTTGACTAAAACGCCACAGGCGCCAGACAGATCGATATCTTCTAGCAGCGGGCTAGAAATAGCCATTTCTGACGCTTCTTCCGCACGCTCTTCGCCACAGGCAACGCCGGAACCGATCATGGCATAGCCCATTTCAGACATCACGGTTCGTACATCAGCAAAGTCGACATTTATTAGCCCCGGGCGGGTAATAAGCTCGGCGATACCCTGCACCGCACCTTTCAATACATCGTTAGCGGCGCCAAACGCGTCAAGCAGTGAAATACTGCGTCCCAGGACTTTCAGCAGCTTATCGTTAGGAATGGTAATAAGCGAGTCAACATGCTTGGAAAGTGCAGCAATTCCCTGTTCTGCAAACGCCATACGTTTTTTGCCTTCAAAATTGAAAGGCTTGGTGACGACAGCCACGGTCAGGATGCCTAGATCTTTGGCGACTTCTGCGACAATCGGTGCGGCACCAGTACCAGTACCCCCACCCATACCAGCGGCAATAAACACCATATCGGTTCCTTCAAGTGCGGCTCGTAGAGCTTCTCGATCTTCTTCAGCGGCATTGCGGCCCACTTCTGGATCGGCGCCAGCCCCTAGCCCTTTGGTGATGTTGCTGCCTATTTGAATAGTCTGCCTCACTGTCGTCTTGCGTAATGCTTGAGCATCGGTATTCACCGCGCAAAAATCCACGCCTTCGATGTGCTCGCGCACCATATGCTCGGCGGCGTTTCCGCCGCCGCCGCCGACGCCGATGACTTTAATCACCGCGTCGTCGGTTAATGCTATAGGTTCAAACATAATTTCTCTCCGTTTTGTGCCTGTCGCTTGGCAATCGTCTGTACAGACGGATTCTGGCTTAAAGGTTATTGTCACGAGTTAAAGATAGGCATGAATTATTTTTTAGACATAGAGCTGTATGCTTTAGGTTTGATCAAACCACTTATCATGGTGGTGTGACTCTAGCTGAATTTAACTACAATAAAAATTGTTACAGTTCTTTTCGCAGCCAGCTTCTAAACCGATTGAACCATGTACCAATAGGCGTCATTTTCCCGAAATCTACCGTACTGTTTAAATGTGATTTTTTACCGTAGTGCAGCAGTCCGACTGCTGTAGCACAACAGGGAGTCTTCGCATAATCTGTCAGGCCGGTGATATTTAGCGGCTGCCCGATACGCACTTGAGCATGAAATACGCGTTTCGCGCACGCCACTATCCCATCTATTTGTGCTGCGCCGCCAGTCAAGACGATGCCAGCAGCTAAATGATGCTTCAGTCCCCGAGCGTGCAGTTGCTCCTGCAGTTGCAAAATCTCGTCGTTGACTAGACTGAATAACTCAGTGTAGCGCGGCTCAATCACCTCAGCCAGGGTCTGACGCTGCAGGATACGCTGTGGCAAGTCGCCGACGCTCTGCACCTCCACGCTCTCGTCTTTGCTAACCATCGTTCCTAGCGCGCAACCGTAGAGGATTTTGATCGCTTCAGCGTCGGCAGGCTGCGTACCGAAAGCGTAAGCGATGTCGCTAGTAACTACATTTCCAGCGTAGGGAATCACCTTGATATGACGCAGGGCACCGGCGATATACACCACTATCTCCATAGTGCCGCCGCCGATGTCGACTACGCAAACGCCCAGTTCGCGCTCATTTTCTGTCAAAACAGCATAACTTGACGCTAAACCGGAAAAAATCAGTTGATCAACTTTCAGCCCGCAACGTTCAACTGCTTTGATAATATTTTTCGACATATCATTATGACAGGTAATCAGGTGTACCTTGACCTGCATGCGCATTCCGGACAGACCAACCGGATTTTTGATTCCTTCCTGATAATCAATCGCATATTCCTGCGGAATGACGTGTAAAATACGGTGTTCATCTCGGACCCGCACCGATTTAGCGATATGTACCACATTTTCCACGTCTTTCTTGGTCACTGCTTCTTCTGGAATAGGCGCCATACCAATTTCATTCTGACAGCTGATATGTTTTCCTGACAAGGCAAGATATACCGAAGAGATCTGGTAATCCGCCATCCTCTCTGCCTGATCGACAACGCGTTGCACGCATTTCACGACTGATTCCAGATCGTTAACACCACCCTTATCCATGCCACGCGACGGACAACTACTAATACCGATGATATTCACTATACCATCGGGTAGCACTTCCCCTACCAGCGCGGCCACTTTAGCCGTACCGATCTCTAGTCCCACTATCAGTCTTTTGTCTGTCGTTTTAATCATTGTTATTTGTCTGTGCTTAATCTGTTACTAATTGCTGTATTCCGGCTTGATATAAGAGCGGCCCAACAGATGGATAAGACTGAGCCATAATGTAAGTCCATTATTCCTGGCTTGCTTTATCAAAAGCAGATAAATCTTGTAATTACATTAACGTCTTGCGTCATATAAAGTGCTAGCGTTCCAAGAATCTCCTAGTCAACACACACCTGGATAATGGCAAAGAATGAAATAGCGCCGAGCGCCAGCAACAGATAGACGGATCCGCAAGCTTCCTACCGTTACTGCGTCTCACAGCGTCTCTTTCCTTCTCATGGTTGCGTATCGCTGTTTTCAACATATTAGATCGTTTTCCTTGAGGCGATCGTCAGTGCGTACCGGTAAAAATCAAGTTGTTTAACCATAACACCATTCGCTCGGCTGCAGCTTACTATCAGCTAGTTTACGGGCGATTTTTCCAACCGTACCGGCGCCCTGCATCAGTACCAAATCGTTGTCTTGCAACACCTTGGCTAATGTCGCTGGCAGCGCTTCTATATCTGGCACAAGAATCGGATTCACCTTGCCTCGGTTACGAATAGTGTGACACAAAGAGCGACTGTTGGCGCCGGGAATCGGCGCTTCGTCGGCAGGGTAAACGTCTAGCATTAGCAGAACATCTACGCTGGAGAGGACGTTAGCGAAATCGTCGTAAAGGTCTCGTGTACGAGTATAACGATGTGGCTGAAACACCATCACCAGCCGCTTATCCGACCAGCCTGCACGCGCCGTTTTAATTGTAGCATCTACCTCAGTCGGGTGATGACCGTAGTCATCCACAAGCATAACTGCACCTATTTTACCGTTAACGTTAGCTAAATCATAATATCCTAAATCATCGAAGCGGCGGCCAGTTCCTTGAAATTGTAGCATCGCCTGCAAAATACTTTCGTCGCTGATGCCCTCTTCAGTTGCCACGGCGATCGCCGCCACCGCATTTAGTGCGTTGTGGAGACCCGGAGCGTTAAGTGTCACCCGTAAAGCAGCCTTTTCCTGGCGAGTGAGTGTAAAGCTGCCACGCGCACCATCTTGGCGGTAATCAGTGATGCGTAAATCGGCATCATCGCTGAAACCATAAGTAGTAATTTGGCGTCCGACGCGAGGCAGTAGTTTGCGGATCACAGGATCGTCGATACACACCACTGCACGACCGTAAAATGGCAAATTGTGCAGAAAGTTGATAAATGTCTGCTCGAGATTTTCAAAATCACCCTGATAGGTATCCATATGATCGGCTTCAATATTGGTAATAATTACCACCATCGGCTGTAAATGCAGAAAAGAGGCGTCGCTTTCATCAGCCTCAGCAATAAGATAGCGACTGCAGCCCAGACAAGCATGCACGCCAGCGGCTTTCACTAGTCCACCGTTTACAAAAGTCGGATCCAGGCCGGCCTCGGCATAAATACTGGCCACCATTGCAGTCGTCGTAGTTTTACCGTGTGTACCGGCGATAGCGATGCCATATCGAAAACGCATCAGCTCCGCTAGCATTTCCGCACGTTGAATGACGGGAATACGCGCTTTTTTAGCTGCTACGATTTCTGGATTATTATCCGAGATGGCGCTCGACACCACTACCACGCTAGCATCCCTGATGTTTTCCGGGCAGTGGTTAAAATAAATTTGCGCACCTAGATCCGTCAGTTGTTGCGTGACTGCATTCGGCGCAAGATCGGAGCCGCTAATTTGATAGCCCTCGTTCGCTAGCACTTCCGCTATACCACCCATGCCGGCACCGCCGATACCGACAAAATGGATTTGCCTGACCCGACGCATTTCTGGGACAAAAGTTCGTAGTTTAGCCAGTTGTCGTGTATTCACAGTGTCATCGCTTAATTCAAAAAAACGCTCGAGACGGTCGGCGTGCTCATGCGTGCACTACTGCCGCCACTTCCCGTGCTACACGCTCAGTTGCATCGGGAACAGCTGCCGTCCGTGCACGTTGCGCCATGGTTAGTAATGTTGACCGATCCCAACCAGCCAATATGTTACTGACTCGTTCAACGCTAAAGACCGACTGCTCAATAATTTTTGCTGCACCAGCCTCCTCCAGTATCCTCGCATTCCAATACTGCTGACGATCTTTGTGCATAAATGGTACAAACAGAGCCGGCAAGCCGGCGGCGGCGATTTCACTCACCGTCAGAGCTCCAGCACGGCAAACCACGATATCTGCCCAGGCATAGGCAGCAGCTATATTGTCGATAAATTCCACTACCTTATGCTGAGTCTCACCATTTGCCATGTAAGATCGGGTTACCTCCTCTAGCGACCCTTTTCCTACCTGATGCCACAGCGTCAAGCTGCCAACCAGTCTGGCAGCAACCGCCGGCATGGTCTGATTAAGCACCTGCGAACCCTGGCTACCGCCGATAATCAGTACCCTCATCGGGCCTGTGCGATCGTAAAAGCGCGCGACTGGCTCCGGAAGTGCCAACACTGCATCGCGTACCGGATTTCCAACTACGACAGCATGGGGGAAGGCGCCGGGAAACGCCTGAAGCACTTTTCTGGCAATTTTCGACAAGCTGCGATTGGTCAGGCCGGCGATGCTATTTTGCTCATGCAAAACTACAGGAATGCCGTAGCTCCAGGCCGCTAAAGCGCCTGGCCCAGAGACATAACCACCCATGCTCAATGCTACATCCGGTTGCCAAATACGTATAATCTGCCGCGCCTTCCACAGCGCACACCAAATATGCACCAGCGCCATTAACTGTGTTTTCAATTCCTTGCCACGCAGGCTGCTGATACGGATAAAATCGATATCAATGTCGTACTGCGGCACGAGATTAGCCTCAATGCGATCAGCAGTGCCGAGCCAGCGAACCTGCCAGCCCTTCGCCATCAGATGATGCGCAACTGCTAGTCCTGGAAATACATGTCCGCCAGTCCCACCAGCTATCACTAGTAAACGCTTTGTTGTTTCCATCATCTCAGCTCTCTTGCAAACGTTTTCGCCTTGGCAAGACACGTCTTAAAATCGATTCTTAGGAGTTAGCACTATTGTCGTTGACATGAATAAGTAGGTTCGAACTTATCGTAGCCGATTAATGGCAGAGTCAAGCCTTTGGTCGGTAATATACCAGCGGTAAAGCCACGTTAATCAGCACCTGCAAACTGGACCAAATGTCGATAAAATAGGCTAGAAAACCGGAAAAGCATTGATTAATTTCCAGAGTTCGGCGGTCGGCGGACATGGTGCGTAATGCAACCCAAAACACCATTAATAGCGCTAATACCGAACCGAAATAACCTCACTCTTCGTTTAAAATGGCGAAGATAAAGTCGGTATTGGCTTCTGGTAAATATTCTAGTTTCTGTACTGAGTTGCCTAATCTCTGTCTCCAGAATCTTCCTTGGCCAAACGCCATAATCGACCGGGTAAGTTGGTAACCACCCCTAAGGGGATCGTCCAACGGGTTCCAAAACAACTCTACGCGCTGCATAAGGTAACGCATTAACCGACCTCTCTCGCCAGGCGAGTGAATACATCACCGCGTACTTCAAAATTGCTAAACTGATCCAGGCTGGCACAAGCCGGCGACAGCAACACCAGATCCCCTGCACTCACCTGAGAACCGATGATGCGCATTGCCTGCTCCAGCGTCTCGGTGAGCATCGCGGCTTCCGGATGCAAAGATGCCAATTTCGCGCCATCTTGGCCAAAGCAATATAGCTTCACCTGATCGCCTTTGAGCCATGGTATCAACGGTGTGAAATCAGCGGATTTCCCATCGCCGCCCAATAATAAATAGAGCGTACCAGTCACCTCAAGTCCATTCAGTGCTGCCCCGGTACTGCCCACATTAGTCGATTTAGAATCATTAATCCAACGTACGCCGCGACGTTCATGCACTAATTCAAAACGGTGCGCCAAACCGCGAAACTGACGCAGCGCCGTTAGACTTGCGGCGGATGGAATGCCAAGTGCGTCCGCCAATGCCAGTGCTGCGAGGGAGTTAGTGTAGTTATGGCGTCCGCCGAAACGTAACTCTGAGCTTTTCATCACCGGTTCACCGTGCGCCATTAACCAGATCTGCCCCGCATGCTGACGAAGGTAATAATCGCCGCGCTCAACGCCGAAGCTAATACAGCGCGAGTCATATCCGCGCACTGGCAAGGTAAGCGAATCCTCTGAGTTGACCACGCAAACCTCGGCATTGTGGTAAATTTTTAGCTTAGCCGCCCGGTACTGTTGTAAACCAAGTGGATAACGGTTTATATGATCTTCGCTGATATTAAGAACCGTCGCTGCTGCTGTTTTTAAGCTATGAGTGGTTTCCAGCTGGAAGCTCGATAGCTCAAGAATATACAGCTGGCACAGAGAATCTAAAAGCGTTAACGCTGGAAAGCCAATATTACCGCCAAGGCCTATCTGCCAGCCGGCGGTGGTGGCTATTTCGCTGACCATATGGGTAACGGTGCTTTTTCCGTTAGAGCCAGTTATTGCTACTACCGGGGCCGATGCCTCACGCGCGAACAGCTCAATATCTCCGATAATGGCAACACCGGCAACCGCGGCTAGCGCGGGATGTGACAGTGGAACTCCTGGGCTAGTGACAATAAGTGTAGCATCAAGCAGCCACTGTTTGTGCAATGATCCAAGATGACGCGGCACATCAGACGGTAGTTTCTCTAGACCTGGTGGCGCAAAACGGGTGTCCATCACCCGCGGTGTTACGCCGCGTCGGCGGAAGAACTCAACACATGAAAGTCCAGTAAGCCCCAATCCAATAATCACCACTTGTTCGCCTCGATAGTCCATTAACATTACCGTACCTTCAGCGTAGCCAGTCCGATGAGGACCAACATTAGGGAAATAATCCAGAAACGTACAATGACGCGTGGCTCCGGCCAGCCCTTTAATTCGTAATGATGATGAATGGGTGCCATACGGAAAATGCGCTGACCACATAACTTAAATACACTAACCTGTATAATTACCGACAGGGCTTCCATCACGAACACTCCGCCCATAATCAAAAGTAAAAATTCCTGGCGCAGCAGCACTGCTATTGTGCCGAGCGCACCACCTAAAGCCAATGAACCAACGTCACCCATGAATACCTGTGCAGGGTAAGTGTTGAACCATAAAAATCCTAGTCCTGCACCAGCAATGGCCGTACACACAACTACCAGTTCACTTGCGAAGTGAACATAAGGAATGTGTAAATAGCCCGCAAAATTTCTGTTGCCAGTCGCCCACGCTACCAGCGCCAAACCAGAAACAACAAATACTGTCGACATAATAGCAAGACCGTCCAGACCATCGGTCAGGTTCACCGCATTACTTGTGCCGACGATAACACAGTAGGCCAACAACACATACCACAGACCCAGTTGCAGGATAAAGTCTTTGAAAAATGGGACAACAAGCTGTGTAGCTTCCGGCGTATCTTTACCTACCACAAACATGGTGAAGGCAATCGCTAGCGCTATCACCGACTGCCAGAAATATTTCCAGCCGGCGCTTAGCCCCTTGGCGTGTTTTCGCACTACCTTCCGGTAGTCATCGATAAAACCCACAATACCGTAACCCACTATGACAAACAAAACATACCAGACATATGGATTGGACGGATAGGCCCACATTAATATCGAAATCATGATTGACATGAGGATCATTAAACCACCCATGGTGGGTGTACCACGTTTGCTATAATGCGATTTTGGGCCATCATTGCGCACCACCTGTTTGATCTGCAGTTTTTGGAGCCAGTCAACAAGACTGGGCCCCATCCACAGTGATAGGAACAACGCGGTTAATAGGCTAACGATGGCGCGAAACGTTAAGTAAGAGAAGACGTTAAAGCCTGAATAAAATTGTACTAGATAGTCGGTCAGCCAAACTAACACGATGCCTGCTCCTGTAAAGCGCGCACCACCTGCTCCATTGCGGCACTACGTGAACCCTTTACTAATATGGTTATGATAGCCTGTTCGGACATCAGCTGCGCTAGTTGGTTGGTCAGTGCGGTTTTATCCTGAAAATGTTCTCCCCGATCGCTGCTATCACTAATAAGTCGGCTAAGGTTACCGACACTTAAAACTTTGTTGATACCGGCTAAGGCGACGGCTTTGCCAACTTGTCGATGGTATTTCGCCGTTTGTTCCCCTAGCTCGCTCATATCACCGACTACCATTACCCTGTAGCCAGGCATTTTTGCCAGTATCTGCACGGCGGCTGTCATGGACCCGACATTAGCGTTATAGGTATCGTCCAGTAGCAAACGGCCTGCACTGAGCTCAATAGGGAACAACCGTCCTGGTATGGCCTGCGATTGCGCTAGACCGGCAGCAACCGCCGGCAACTCCGCCCCCACCGATAGTGCCAATGCGCTGGCAGCCAGCGCATTTGCAACATGATGTCTGCCTAGCAGAGGCAACCGAACTGGGCATTCACCCAATGGACTGTGCAAAATGAACCTCACACCCTGCTGGTCACTTTCAATACCACTGGCAAAAAAATCCGCGCTGTCGTCGGCTTGTACAGTGAAACGCCAAACCGCCTTTTGGCCTAGTACTTGTTGCCAGTGCTGCCAATTATGGCTGTCAGCATTCAGAATCCCGCGTCCATTAGCCGGCAGGCCGGAAAAAATTTCGCCTTTAGCCTGCGCTATGCCCGATAGTGATCCGAACCCGGCTAAGTGAGCCACGGAAAGATTGTTTACCAGCGCGGTTTCCGGACGTACTAAAGCGGTTGTCCAAGCGATGTCACCAAGATGACTAGCCCCCAGCTCGATAACCGCAAAATCATATGCCGGCGTCAAACGTAACAACGTCAGTGATACGCCAATATCGTTATTAAAATTACTTTCTGTCGCCAGTACCCGCCCGCATCGCCGCAAGATGGCGGTGGTCATTTCTTTAACCGATGTTTTTCCGGAAGACCCCGTCAGGGCTACTACCCGCGCTGGGACTTGCTGACGCACCCAGGCGCCTAATTGGCCAAGCGCACGCCGGGTGTCGGCGACAACCAACTGTGGTACATCTAGCGGCAGACGTTGGTTAACCAACAACGCTGCGACACCGCCGGCAACGGCTTGCTCGGCAAAATCATGGGCATCAAATTTCTCGCCCTTCAGAGCGACAAATAAACGTTTCTGCGTCGCAGCTGGTGCCCGCGAATCGGTGACAATGGTCTCGATGATGTCATCAATGCCCACTCGTTCAGCATTAAGTATTGTCGCTATTTCGCTAAGTGTACAGGAGATCATGCTACTACTCCAAGTAACCGCGCTACAGTAGCGCGATCGGAATAGTTCAGCTTCTGCTGGCCGATTATCTGGTATTCCTCATGCCCTTTCCCAGCCACTAACACAAGATCTGCCGGCGAAGCTTGCATAATGGCGTTGGTAATCGCTTCGGCGCGACCAGAAATCGCTCGGACCCGACACGTATCTAGCAGGCCGCTCTTAATGTCGTTAATGATATCCTGTGCTGTTTCATTGCGTGGATTATCGTCGGTAATAATTACCAGGTCGGCGTACTGTTCGGCGATAGCACCCATCAGCGGACGCTTACCTTTATCGCGATCACCGCCACAGCCGAACACGCACCATACTTTACCGTGACAGTGTAGTCTAGCTGCCGCTAATGCCTTTTCTAGCGCGTCGGGAGTATGGGCATAATCTACCAGCACTGTAGGGCGACCTTCAGTATGAAACACCTCCATGCGACCGTAGACCGACTTCAGGTAGTTGGCGCTATCAAGCAATGCAGGCAACGGATAACCGAGCGCCAGCAGCGTTGTCAGCGCAAGCAACAAATTACTGACATTAAATTCCCCTATCAATGGACTATTCAGCGTCCCTTTTCCCCAGCTAGAGTGAAAAAGAATCTTTGCACCGCGCGCATGATAACGTACCTTACCGGCGTACAACCAATTGCCTTGGCATTCCGACGGTAACGCTCTACTGACCGCGACAGCAATCGCCTGTGGCAACATTTTGATCCAGAGCCGGCCGGTGTCGCTGTCGGTATTGATTATACGCTGACCGACGTTTAACTCGCTGAACAACCGCCATTTTAGTGCTTCGTAGTGTGCCATGTCGCCGTGATAATCAAGATGGTCGCGAGTTAAATTAGTAAATACCGCGGCGGCAAAATGCACATCGTTGACCCGGTGTTGCGCCAAGCCGTGAGAGGAGACTTCCATCGCCGCGAAACGCGCGCCCTTACGATGCATCTGTGATAAGAGTCGCTGAACCTCAATCGGTGAGCCGGTAGTATTATCAGCCGGCCGGATATGGTCCAGCAGGCCGTTGCCGGCGGTGCCCATTACTGCGCTAGTTTCACCTAATAGGTGCACCCACTGCGCAAGAAGATGGGTAGTAGTAGTTTTTCCGTTAGTGCCAGTCACGCCTACCAAGCGCAGCGCACGCGACGGCTGCTGATAAAAGCGACCCGCCAGCGCTGATAAGCGTTCGTGGAGGCAGTGGAGATAGATAACAGGTATACCACATAGCTCATAAATTGCTCCTTCTTGAGACTTACCTTCAGCTTGTGCCACGACGGCAGCAACCCCTTGCGCGATCGCTTGAAGAATATAACGACGTCCATCCGTCTGATGGCCAGCGATGGCGACAAACAGATCTCCAACAGCCGCTCTGCGGCTGTCTAGGGTCATTCCCTTCAATACGCGTTCTGGAGCATCATGTACCCAGGGAGCGAGTAACTGACGCAAATTACGATCGGTCACCGGATGCCTCTTTATAATTTTTTGACGATCATATCGAATTTCTCACTAGACTGTGACAACGCATCTGATTTTACGTTCATTCTTTACGTTCATTATACGTAGTGCATTTCTCGTAATGTCAAATGCAAGCGCAGAAACTGCCCCGTAGTATTTTCCGCCATGCGGATCATTAATTACCACCAGCGCAAAGCACGGATTGCTGACCGGCGCAACTCCAGCGGACTTGCCGTCTGGCCCGCCTTTTTTAGCTGTTTCGATTTTAATAGCGATGCAGTAATCTTAAATGTCGGTTTTGGTGCCGTTGCCTAACGGCGGCACACTTTCCATCATATAAACTACGGTACGTACCAGAGATGTGGAAAGTACCCGATCTCCCACTACGGGTGGATCGATCATGGTGATAGAAAGTGGGTGCATCACGTCCATCGTGGTACCAATTAGATCGTTGGAGTAGTAGGAGGTATTACTGGCTATAGCCAGTGCTTCGCTAGTCTTAACATCTACTAGAACCACGGTACCAGACACAGCATTATTGAATGCTATTGCATTTTTAAACTCACGAAGTGCCTGAAGACGCTTATCAATACTTAGCGCTAGATTAAACGTCGCCTGGCTATCCGCCGAGGGAATATCCTTAGTGACCCCGTCCAAACCGGTCTTTGCGCGCTGTACATTCGACTGGGGCCGGTAAGCTCGCGATCAAAACTCTTTTCGATACTTTCATTCAATACCTTGATTTTCAATATTAGTTAAGCCGATAAGATGCGCGGTTATTTGACCCGATATACAATCGCAGCGCAACTCTTGGCGCAGGTGAATACTTGGGAGTTTAAGTCTATGGGTGTAATCACTGATAGCAGGATTAATTTGGCTCGCCAAATAAACAAAGTTCCTTTTAGAATCGACAGTAGTGTTAATGTGCGAAAAAATCTGATCGAGAAGGGTGGAAAGCGTATCGGAAATCGCTTGCCAATGGATATCGGCAATACCGCCATTATTATTAAATTCTTTCAGATCTACCCAGATAGTCTTGAATGACACGCTCGCTGCTAATGGACAGCCGACGCGGTTGCTTACCGTATCGCGTGCGGTAGGAATTTGCTGCACGCACAGCGAACGCATACGAATATCTCCTTCGAGGATCAGTTTATTAGAGTTCATCATTTGCAAATGATGCCCAACCGCAACATCAATCTCAACAATGATAGCAGGATGCAACTACACAGCAAAGTGAAAGCCAGCTCACAAAGCTGGTTTAATTCTCCTGACGTCTCAGTTGCATCATGCGTGATGTGGTTTCCATGCAACGTTAGCAATACTTGTGTATATTACGGTTGAACCGCAATGTTTTTGTAAACGAATCCACATGCGCAACTTCTCGATGGCGATGCGCTCTTCGCGGTTGTTGTGTTCTCTTAGTGTACTTTCCCAGGATCAGGTTGCGCCATTCAATATCCAGCACGTGCTTTCTAAGATCATCTGTTCACCTACTAGGTCTGATAAATAGTAAAGACCACTAAGATCGCCGAGACTAAGACTAAAATCAACAGTAACAAGGACAATTTGGTACAACCAATTTTTTCCGATAATTCCGACAAAGTCGTGTCGTGAGTTGCTGATCATGGCGCCAGCTTCTCGGCAATGCGGAGCACTGCACTGCGCGCGCGTGGGTTATGATTTATCTCCCGAGCTGAAGGTTGCGTTCTACCTGCCTCTTTTAGTTGGCGCTGATCTTGGTATTGAGAGGTGATCTGTGCCTCTGTAAGCGGAAGACCAGCCGGTACCTTCGGTTTTTGGCTGTGCTGGCGAATAAATTGTTTCACTAAGCGATCTTCCAGCGAATGGAAGGTGATAATCGACAACCTTCCGCTGGGAGCTAATACTGTCAGCGCGTCGTTCAACGCCTGTTTAATCTCTTCCAGCTCGTTGTTAATATAAATGCGGATCGCCTGAAAGCTACGCGTCGCCGGATGTTTATGCTTATCATGAAACGGGCTGACATTGGTAATCAGTGCCGCTAGTTCGCTGGTGCGAGTCATCGGTTTCTGGTGATTTCGTGCTACGATTGCCTGAGCGATGCGCTTGGCAAAACGCTCTTCACCAAAGGATTTCAAGATCCAGGCGATGTTTTCCGCCGATGCCTGGACCAGCCACTGCGCGGCAGATTGTCCACGTGTGCTATCCATACGCATATCCAACGGTCCGTCACGCATAAATGAAAAACCACGGTCCGGATCATCAAGTTGTAGCGACGAGACGCCCAAATCCAGTAATATGCCGTCAACTTTGCCTAGCAAATTCCATCGTGCCATGTACTTTGCCATGGCGGAAAACGGTTCGTGTGTAATAACAAAGCGCGCATCTTTAATAGCTTGTGCTACCTCGATGGCTGCCGGATCGCGGTCCATGGCGAATAGTCGCCCCTGCGTACCAAGCTTGGATAAAATAAGACGTGAATGCCCACCGTGTCCAAAGGTGCCGTCCAGATAAACGCCATTTGATCGAAGATTTAGACTCCTTACCGCTTCATCTAGCAACACAGTGGTATGTAAAGAATTTTTTGACATGACTGGACAATTAGTAAACGGCTGCTCTTGCTAATAGCTCAAGCCTCGGTACCAAGTTTCTGCATCCTATAACTCGAACTTATTAAGTTCACCAACTAGAAACACTTTTTGACAGCTTGGGGTACTGCTTGAACGCCGGTGTTGTGCTATGCAGGCCTGCGTCAGATGAATGATGAAGGCTTGCATATCACAGCAACAAACACTATGCTCAGCGTTTCTTGGAGTTTATGCGCTTTTCCGGCGCAAAGTAAGTACGACAACCGATCTTGACCGTCAAGATTACCAAGGTACAAATCTCTATAAAAGAGTGTACGAATGGTAACAAAACATTGTCAATCGACTAAATAGCTTCAGGATTTATGTTTGTAGTGACCCTTTATATAGGGTTTGCTATTATTAAAAAATTACAGCTCAAATCGCAATAGATCGAATCTGGCTGAAAATTAGACGTTTTTACACGATGTTGTCTTGTCTATACATTCGTTACTGCCTACTTATACTAATCATTAGTACATTTTACCTCTTTGAAGATTTTAAACATAAAAAGCCGCAAGGCTTTTGTCTATTCGGACTTTTGAACTTCATCAGAAAACTTTAGAACCACGATAAAGAATTCTAGTGGAGCTGGCGGGATTTGAACCCGCGTCCGGAATTCCTATTCTTTCGGTACTACATGCTTAGTCCAGTTTTTACGTTCATCTATCAGTTGCGAACAGACACGCTACTAACAGACTAGCCTGATTGATTTTAACGCTTCAATCCCAGGCAGGACCTTCGCGCGATCTCTTTTAGATTTGACCTCTCTTAATCCCCGTCCTAAGAGTGGAGGCTAGGGAGAGAGGGAATCTTCAGTTTGTTAAGCTGATTAAGCTGCTAAAGCAGCGTTAGATTCAAATTGCGAGTCGTTTGCAATTATTTTTTGAGTTTTTTACGAGGCCAACTTCACCTCGGCATGCACCTTAAGCTTTGCAAATCCCGTCGAGTCCAGAATCAGCCCCGAACTATTATCTTGATAATAGCAAACTTACAATGCTAAAACAAGGCTATCGGATAACAAGATTCATAATGCGTGCCTTATTTAATTGCCATTCGCGTTCCTTAATATCTGTGCGTTTATCGTGCTCTTTTTTACCCTTCGCTACGCCGATTTTCAGTTTCACCCATTCATTTTTCCAATATAGCAAAAGCGATACTACAGTGTAGCTCTCTCGGTTTACGCGGCCGAATACTGCATTCAGTTCACATTTATTCAGTAAAAGCTTACGAATCCGCATAGGATTACAGATCACATGCGAAGAAGCTGCTATTAACGGTTGGAATGTGGCGCCAAAAAGATAGGCCTCGCCGTTTTTAAGCATCACGTAACTACCGCTGATATTTGCTTTGCCAGCGCGAAGTGATTTCACTTCCCATCCCTGTAGTGAGAGTCCAGCCTCGAATTCCTGTTTTATGAAGTATTCATACCTGGCGCGTTTGTTTTGCGCAATGACTACGGAACAGGTGTTGTGTGCTTTTTTCTGTGTCATAAGAAACAATATTATATAGTTAACCTTAGTAAAGAAAAGCTTTCCTTTATCGGCGTCGTCAAAAATTACAGCACTATTTGTTCTTTTTAAGAGAAAATAAATAGAAAAGCACTATACAGCCCAGGTTTGATTACAACACTTATTCGCTGAATAGACTATTTTGATATTTTTACCTTGTGAAGGTGGTCCTAGCACTGTGATAGCAAGCGCTGCTAAACGCGCTTTAAAGATTTTACCTCATGGTAGCTGCCGGTAGCAGTAAGCCAGTACTGTCAATACTCTGGATTGTGATAAGCGGGTAACACTTGTCATGATCGAATTTCGATGTGGAAACTGAAGATGCAAAAATCGAGATACTGCTTGATAAGCAGTTTCAGCTTAGCGTTTCATATATTAACTGTGAAAGTAGCTTTAGCACATACTATCTATAACTTTAGTGCAAGTAAACAGACAGCATATAATGCTAATCTTTCCTGATCAGAAAATCTAACAAGTATATTCTGATGATGTACCTTATGCTCTCCTGTTTACATCAGACAAACGATCAGTTCACCGCGTTTTTCAGCCCTTTACCAGCACGGAAGCCCGGAACCTTAACGGCAGAAATGGTAATTTCTTTACCTGTTTGTGGATTACGCCCAGTCCGGGCAGAGCGCGTGCGTACTGTAAATGTACCAAACCCAACCAACGTAACGTCATCTCCTTGCTGTAGCGACTCGGTGACCGAACCGATGACAGCATCTAGCGCTCGTCCGGCGGTCGCTTTAGAAATATTAGCACCTACGGCAATTTTATCGATCAGTTGTGATTTATTCATTTTGTCCCCCTCTTGAATTCTCAAGTCACGGTAGCACGCAGCCGTATATCAAACTCAAAATATCGAAATAGATTCAATCTGTTCGTCGTCCCGATATAATAGCTCACTAATTTAACGGCATGAAAAGGCTAGCAAGCTAGAATAGCGGTCTGCTCCTTCAACCTCTTATATTATTTAGTCACCACTGTGATACTGGCTAAAAGGCGAATTTTGCAACGCCAGATTCAGAACTTCGTCGATGCGTTGTACCGGATGAATATCCAGGTCGTTTACCACGTTTGTCGGCATTTCCTCCAGGTCGCGCCCGTTTTCAAATGGAATTAAAACGGTTTTTATACCGCTACGGTGTGCCGCTAGCAGTTTTTCCTTCAGACCTCCAATGGGCAGTACCTGACCGCGCAGTGTTATTTCTCCTGTCATCGCCACGTTGGCTTTGACCGGATTATCCGTCAGGTAAGATACTAACGCAGTACACATTGCAATACCGGCGCTTGGACCATCTTTTGGAGTAGCGCCTTCAGGAACGTGAACGTGAATATCCCGATTTTCATAAAAATTAGGATTAATACCCAGCTTGTCCGCCCGTGCGCGCACTACAGTCAACGCCGCCTGGATGGATTCCTGCATCACGTCACCCAGAGAACCGGTATAGGTTAGCTTGCCCTTTCCGGGCACGCACACAGTTTCGATGGTTAGCAAGTCGCCACCGACTTCAGTCCATGCCAAACCGATAACCTGACCGATACGGTTCTCCTTTTCCGCGCGACCATAATTAAAACGCTGAACGCCGAGGAAATCTTTCAGGTTATCGGCGTGAATAATGATGCGTTTTATTCTTTTGTCCGTTAGAAAAGTCTTTACCGCCTTACGGCACAGCTTGGAGATCGCTCGCTCCAAGCTACGTACCCCAGCTTCGCGAGTGTAATAACGAATGATCCCCACTAGCGCATTATCTTCCACCGTCAGTTCGCCTTTTTTTAGCGCATTTCGCTCAATCTGTTTAGGTAAAAGATGTTTACGGGCAATATTAAGTTTTTCGTCTTCTGTGTAGCCCGACAAACGAATCACCTCCATACGATCAAGCAGGGGGGCTGGAATATTCATTGAATTTGAAGTAGCGACAAACATTACGTCAGACAGATCATAGTCTACTTCCAGGTAATGATCGTTAAAGGCTATATTCTGTTCCGGATCGAGTACCTCTAGCAAAGCTGAAGCCGGATCGCCGCGCATATCCGAAGACATCTTATCGATTTCATCGAGCAAAAACAGGGGATTTTTCACGCCGACCTTGGACATTTTTTGCATTAACTTACCCGGCATCGAGCCAACATAGGTCCGGCGATGCCCTCGGATCTCCGCCGCATCGCGTACTCCACCTAACGCCATGCGCACATACTGACGACCAGTCGACTTAGCGATAGATTGACCAAGCGAAGTTTTCCCTACTCCTGGCGATCCTACCAGACACAAGACCGACCCTTTAATTTTACTGATTCGGCTTTGTACTGCCAGGTATTCCAAAATATGGTCTTTGACCTGTTCAAGTCCGTAATGATCTTTATCCAAAGTCTCCTGTGCTTTGACCAAGTCTTTTTTTACTTTACTGCGCACGTGCCAGGGTACCGATAGCATCCAATCGATATAGCCACGCACCACGGCTGCCTCAGCCGACATCGGTGACATCATTTTTAATTTCTGCAGCTCAGCTTCGGTTTTTTCCCGAGCTTCTTTCGGCATTTTAGCTTCCACTATCTTGCGCTTTAGCACTTCGTTTTCAGCCGGCGCGTCATCCATCTCGCCCAATTCTTTCTGAATCGCCTTCATCTGTTCATTTAGGTAGTACTCACGTTGGCTTTTTTCCATTTGTTTCTTAACACGATTTCGGATACGTTTTTCTACCTGTAATAAATCAATTTCTGATTCCATCATTGCTATCAGATATTCAAGCCGCTCGGTCACATTAGCCATTTCCAGCACTGACTGCTTTTCGGCTAGCTTCAGTGGCATATGCGCTGCGATCGTATCAGCTAAACGGGCGGCATCATCGATACTGTTTAAAGAGGTAAGTATTTCGAAAGGAATTTTTTTATTCAGTTTGACATAACTTTCAAATTGATTGATAGCAGTTCGCACTAGAACTTCCTGTTCGTGCTTATTCAGCTCAGGCACGTCAAAATAGTTTGCTTCGGCGCTGAAATGATCGCCGCTGTCCGAAAGTTCTTTGATGCGAGCGCGCGTTAATCCTTCTACTAGCACTTTCACTGTGCCGTCTGGCAGCTTCAGCATTTGAAGAATGGTCGACACCGTCCCGACGGAAAGAAGATCATTTATCCCTGGCTCATCGGTTGAGGCTTCTTTCTGTGCTACCAACATGATTTTCTTATCGTTGTCCATAGCCGCTTCAAGACATCGAATCGACCTTTCACGACCGACAAATAGAGGGATGACCATGTACGGATAGACCACTACATCGCGCAGAGGCAATACGGGAATTTCTATGCGTTCGGAACGCTCAGCATTCATAGAGCTCTCTCTCAGTTTATCTTCCGCCAGGTTTTGTGAAACGCGTTGGCCTGTTTCAACAATTAGGTATCCGGGTATATGGGGTCGAACCGCTTATATTCAACGGTAGCCAGTGATGAAATTCTCCTATAGACGCTGTTACTTGCCGTGTACCGTTATACTTCTATTATTCTCCGTAGGCTTGTTGCGCTTCGTGCTTACTGTAGATAAGCAACGGATCCGACTGGCCTGCAATGACCGCTTCGTCGATCAACACTCTTTCTACGCTGTTCTTGGAAGGCAGTTCATACATAGTTTCTAGTAACGCGCTTTCTACGATGGAGCGCAGGCCGCGGGCTCCGGTCTTACGGGCCATGGCTTTTTTTGCAATGGCGGTTATGGCTTTACTACAAAATTCCAGCTCTACGCCTTCAAGGTTGAACAACGCTTGATACTGCTTTGTTAACGCATTTTTCGGCTCGAGCAAAATTTGAACAAGCGCTTCTTCGCTTAATTCATCCAAGGTTGTGACAACGGGCAATCGGCCGATAAACTCAGGGATAAGGCCGAATTTAATTAGATCTTCCGGTTCCACCTGCGCCAGCAATACACCCTCAGTTATTTTTTCCAAGCTACCTTTAACGGTAGCGCTAAAACCAATACCGCGGTTGGTTTCGGTGCGCTGTTCAATCACTTTATCCAAACCCGTAAAGGCACCGCCGCAGATAAATAAGACCTTCGAGGTGTCTACCTGAAGAAATTCCTGCTGAGGATGTTTGCGTCCCCCCTGGGGGGGGACTGAAGCTACAGTTCCCTCTATCAGTTTTAACAGCGCTTGCTGTACTCCTTCGCCGGATACGTCTCGGGTGATAGAAGGGTTATCCGACTTACGGGAAATTTTGTCAATCTCGTCAATATAGACAATACCGGACTGAGCTTTTTGTACATTGTAGTCACACTTCTGCAGAAGCTTCTGAATAATATTCTCCACATCCTCCCCGACATACCCAGCTTCTGTTAGAGTGGTGGCGTCGGCCATAGCAAAAGGCACATCCAAGAAGCGGGCCAGCGTTTCCGCCAATAGGGTTTTACCGCTGCCGGTAGGGCCAATCAACAAAATATTACTTTTACCAAGCTCAATGCCATTGTTAATGTCGCCATTGCGTAAGCGTTTGTAATGGTTGTAAACTGCCACCGCGAGCACTTTTTTAGCTTTTTCTTGGCCGATAATATAATTGTCCAAGTGATGTCGGATTTCATGGGGCGTCGGTAGCGGTCTGCGGTCACGATACGAAGCGACTTCCTTTATTTCTTCACTAATGATATCGTTGCATAAATCGACACATTCATCGCAGATATACACCGACGGCCCGGCAATTAGCTTACGCACTTCATGCTGGCTCTTTCCGCAGAAAGAGCAATATAGAAGCGTTCTTGAACCGTCTTTGCGCTTATCTGTCATCAATCAACCTCTTTTTTTCATCTTTGTCCCGCTTGCAATTAGAGAGATAATACGACGACTGAACTTAGAACTGATTTCCGCGCCGACTCAATTTGCCGCCATGGAGCAGCCGTTATGTACGCTGACTCAAGACAAAATCCACTAATCCATAGTCTACCGCTTCATGGGCAGAGAGAAAACGATCGCGTTCAGTATCCCGCTCTATTACTTCGAGCGGTTGTCCTGTATGTTTTGCCATCAACTCATTCATCCGTGTCTTGACCTTCAGGATTTCACGAGCATGAATCTCGATATCGGTAGCTTGGCCTTGAAAACCGCCTAGTGGCTGATGAATCAGCACTCGTGAATTAGGCAAACAAAAACGCTTGCCTTTAGCACCAGCAGCTAGCAAAAATGCCCCCATAGAAGCGGCTTGCCCCATACAAAATGTGCTGACATCTGGTTTGATGAATTGCATAGTGTCATAAATTGACATGCCAGCAGTAATCACCCCACCTGGCGAGTTAATGTACAGATGGATGTCTTTTTCCGAATTTTCCGATTCCAAAAACATCACTTGTGCCACAATCAAATTCGCCATGTGTTCTTCGACCTGACCTGTTATGAAGATAATTCGCTCTTTTAACAAGCGCGAAAAGATATCGTATGAACGCTCTCCGCGTAAAGTTTGTTCCACTACCATCGGTACTAGAGCCATATGAGGTACAAAGTTATTTTGTTCGCCACTATATGACATCATTATCTCCTAAAAACAAAGCTTTTGATACATGGGTTTCGATTTTACGTGATATACGACGCTATCGTCATGTCACTGTCTGTACGGTTTTTCTCTTTCCTTCTCATTTAGCGACGTATATTACAAAGTAATTATGTGGTGCATCTTTCTTTGTAACACTGCTTACCTATTAAATATAGCGCTATTTATCACCATCAATAGTATGCAAGCATAGTTGTTACTCAAATGTTCTTGTTGTAAACACTGAACATGTTTTTATTTACAACATGACTGATTAAATGCGACAGAGCCTTGAATCACAATTGTGTAGAAGCTATGTTGAATGTGCTTAATAATGTTAATAATTTATACAGTGTCTGTGTATGTCTCGCTTGAAATCCATGAGAAAAGCTTATTTTCTTATAAGATTGCAATCCTAAAACAACCAGTGAGGATTATTCATGTTACATACCTTATAACAAACAATAACTTCAACATTAAAGACTGTTCTTACGACTTTATCCGGCGTGGGTGCGGACAAAAACCAACCAAGGCATAAGAGGACGCTAGACGGTATTGGTGTATGTTGCGGTGATGTTTTAAGTATGTTTAAAACGTGCGGTGACTTCATCCCAGTTTACCACGTTCCAGAATGACTTAATGTAATCTTGACGGCGGTTTCGATATTTCAGATAGTATGCGTGCTCCCAGACGTCCAGGCCAAGAATCGGATAGCCGGAGGTTCCAGAAATTGCTTCGCCCATCAGTGGATTATCCTGGTTAGCGGTGGAGACGACAGCCAATTTACTGTCTTTTTTTACAAGCCAGGCCCAGCCGGAACCGAAGCGAGTGGTGGCAGCTTTTTCGAACATTTCTATGAACGTGTCAACGCCTCCGAAATCACATTCGATCGCGTGTTTCAGTTCACCTTTTAAAGTCGTATCTTGTTTTAGGATCTTCCAGAATAGGCTGTGATTGGCATGTCCGCCAGCATTGTTTCTCAGCACAGTTTTTTTATCCGCCGGAAGCTGGTCCAGTTTTTGGATCAGGTTGTTAACAGATAGACTGGCGAATTCCGGCAGGTTTTTCAGAGCATTATTAGCGTTATTAATATAGGCCTGATGGTGTTTAGTGTGATGAATTTCCATTGTTTCTTTATCAAAATACGGCTCTAAGGCCTCATAACTATAAGACAGGGGAGATAGTGTAAAACTCATATTAATTTCTCCATTTTAGTTAAATCGGTTCTTTTAAAACACATGTTAAAGTCGCGTAAACAATTTTATCATTATAGTCAATTAAATTTTGAATAAAACATTTATCGATGATTTTAAAATGAACAAGGTTAACTTGTATCTTTAATAATCATTTCTAAGTGGTTACAGGCCATGCTAGGTTCTATTTCACCCTACTATCGTCAAGCCGAAGTGTTCGGCCAGTGCTCCGTGCTACGCTTTCAGTCTCATGAAGCAGCGACTACAATCTCATTCTGAGTCTCTAGTTGTGCCACTCTATCTGCTGAGTATATTTTGCTTGCGATATGAATGATTAAGCCAAACGGGACCTTATAAACGCGCTATGCATCAGTCATATAAAAGACTGCATTGACCGTCACAAGTTCAAGGCAAGCATAGATTATGCTTTGTAAGATGGCAATAAATCGAGCAAGGTAACTGTATGTCTTATAAAATATTGCTATAAGATGCAAGACTATAAGATTATTTAAAATAGAGCAGTGTCACAAAGGATAACGAATCGTTTCTTAATGCAGCGTTTCGGATTTTAAGACTCTTCCTAAAGAGATTTCTTGCCTAATTATGGTTATTGCGATCGCATTAGAAAACAAGCTTTTGCTTATATATTTAAAGCAAGAATGCATTACATGACTGATGTAATGTTTACTTGCAAAGTGTTGTTGAATTCAAGCAGTTATGTAGTAAGTAAAAATATATTTAGCAGATGGAATAGCATTATTTAAATTAATATGCCACAACAAACGCCTTGCTTGTAAGAACGTTTATTTTCAAAATCAAAAAAATACATAACATTGGATGCTTTACCATCACTAACGCTAATCACTACCTCTTTTTTTATTGATACTTTTTATTGATATTTCTTCGCTAATCATATTTGTTATTTTTTGTAGCGACTCGCATTTACTGATTCCATCATTTTTAAAAACAATATAACAAAACTAAAGTGATTGTCTTCTTCTTATTATGTAACAGTCAACATCTGGAGTTTCGGGCTCCATCTGCAAGCTATATTTGAAACGTTTTAACTTCATTTTTGCTATCGCGCGAGTATTGGGTAATAGCCACATCAAATAAGTGATCGATTATATGGAGTACCTCAACGCCGTCAGGTAATAAGGCTATGCAACCATACTCTCCACCTGTCTAGTTAGCATTAGCAACCTTAAACACTATAGGTGCCAGCGCCCTTTTCTCACATTACATCACAACACTTACTTAAAGTAGCTCGTGGTGATATCTAACGATTTTAGCACCTCATGTTTTCATGATTGCCACATGGATGGTCTCGATGCCGATCTGTATATAGTCTTTTATCAATTAGAGAGGCTGGCAATCGCTGCTATATTGAGAGAACCTACCGTTCTAGCCAATGCTGAGCAACGGTATGTTTTACATATACGGCGTAATTAATATGAAAACATGCTAGCTGATATAATTGTCGACATCATCGCATCTGCCATATGAGGGCTACATAGGCATTCCTGATTATCTCTAATGAGAAATCCGATGCTTAGAACGTCACCACCACAGTGGTGGCTTTTCTGATAGCGCGTCAAGAAAGATTAAATTATTACTTAGAGTCGTTTAGCAATTGTCAGCTTAGAAGTATCGTTAAAACAGTCTCGCTGATCACACCAATCTTGTCATGCAGAAAACTGCGTTTTTTATTTTACATAATAGCAGTGTAGTAGAAATTCTATGGAATAGAGCAACCTTTTCTTTCTCCTAACCATAATACAAGAGGTGGCGATTATGACATCTACGATCCCAATTTCACTAGCTGAGTCGGCATTTTGTGAACTATAGATTTCCACACCGCATAGACGTTTGCGCACGCGGTGCATATTGTAAGTCCAGCGTGTCAGGAAGCAAAATGGGTAACGCGTAAATGACGCCGTAGTTAGTATATCTCTGCTGTTGCTAAATTAATAATATCGATAAGGAGTAAAATCTATGGGATGGTTAGTGGATTATTGGCGGTCGTATTACTAGTGCTGACGGATATGCTGATTGGCGGTATGACCGCGTTACGCCGGATGGACGCCACAAGCCTCAGCCAGATCTTAATAGCATCGAATTTAGATACTTGCCAGATGTGCAAAGACACACGAAGCCTTCCCGACGCGTCGGGAAGGCCTGTGATTGGCCGTTAAACCGTAACTATTTATCTAAAAAGTAAGGTAGCGTCCCATCACTGAATGCACTTTTGGCAGGCAGTGATGCTAAAAAAATAAGGACTTAGCATAATAACTAAGAGTTTCCCCTTAAGATAGGGGCGCTAATAACGATATCAAGCGGATAGTCGGCAATACTCTCTAATATGCCATTGATAACGAATTGAACGCCCATACACACCAAAAGAATCCCATTAGCCGTGAAATCCCTTCAATACCGCTTGTGCCGACTATATGCATAATAACACCAGAACTACGTAGCCCTATCCAAACAACTACGCTGATGGTTAAGAAAATCAGCACCGGCGCAAGCGTAGTAATCCAAGGAGAAAGTAGACGTCTTCTTTAACGGTTGAAGCCCAGCTGATAATCATGGCGATGGTGCCTGACCCGCTGTGCTAGGCATAGCCAAAGGTGCAAAAGCAATATTGGTGCTTTTGTTCTTATGTATTCCGTGCGTATTTGTATTAACAAAATCAAAATCGTTATCAGCGTGTGCTGGAAATAGCATGCGAAAACCGATAAAAGAAACAATAAGCCCACCGGCAATACGCAGCCCTGGGATAAAGATGCCAAAAACATTCATTATCAATGTACCGGCACAAAAGGCGCCTATCATAATGACGAAGATATAAACAGATGCTAACCAGGCCTGCTGATTCGTTCCACCTCGGTCATGTTCTTACTAAGGCTGAGAAACAACACCACGGTGGTGATCGGATTTACTAACGGCAACAAAACTATTAGGCCCAAGCCGATTGCTTTGAAAAGGTCAAACATATACGCGGCCTCCAAATCGTTTCCCTGTCGATAGAAACATTGACCCTTATCGGCCAACTAATAAATTGTCAGGACATAATCAAGAATGATTGAATGATCTTTTCCATCTTACAGATAGAGAAGAATAAAACTGGACTCTACTCGTGTAATCAAACTATTCGCATTAACGCCTTTTTACGCGTTACTTATGCAACCATGGTTCAGCCCATTGGAGTGGAGAGGATAGCGCCTTAATTGGCGTCTGTACCCGCACTGGTCAGGGGGAATCGCTCATCTACCACAGTTTACGATTTGTCAAATGATTGCGATAAATTCACGAGATCAGTTGTGTTTTCTAGAAACCTTTTACCAACTTAGCACTAGATCATATCTAAAGCCTTTTACCAATCAGGCAAAAGATTACACTAAAAGTGATAGCTGGTAAACGGACTATGTCTTACTGCCGCTGCCAGCATATAGCTATTAAACGACTGTCTATCTCCGCTTTCACAGCCAGACGGGCAGTCCATCCGCGGGTCGACGAAATCACGAAACACGCGTTAATAACGACCGGAAGCATCTGACAGTATTGTACTCAAGCTAATAATTCGTGGTACGTTAAACGTGATGAGGCGAAGTGAACGTCTTCAATCACTTTCAAGCTGCAGTTCCTGCTTCTTGAAGATGACTTCGAGCAAAGCCCCACCGAGGGTGCTTTCGCCAATCACGATGTCACCGTCGTATTGCGCAAGAATTTCCGCCGACACAGAAAGGCCCAAGCCTTGACCTGGCCGCAGCGTATCGGCGCGCTGACCGCGTTGAAAAATAAGCGTGCGTTTGGATTCAAGGATGCCGTGGCCATCATCTTCGATTATTATATGTAATGCGCATTCTCTTTCGCAGGCGCTGACTTCAACAAATTCCAGGCAATACTTACAGGCGTTGTCCAAAATATTACCTATAACTTCTATAAAGTCGTTTTTTTCGCCAATAAACGTCAGCTCTGGTGAAATGTCTAGTGACAGGGAAACACCTTTACGTTGATACACCTTGTTCAGAGAAGAACATAAACTATCAAGCAGTGGTGGTACAGAATGCAGTTCACGGTTTAGCGCATTATTATCCGAATGAACGATGGAACGATGCAGATAATAGCCTATCTGTTGGGAAATCCGACTGATTTGTTCCAGCATAATCGGCTCAACCATTTCAATATTGGTGTCGCGATCAGTACGCAGGGAGCGTAGCGTGGTTTGTAGCACTGCCAGAGGCGTTTTTAAGCTATGGGTAAAATCAGATAGGGTCGAGCGGTACTTCAAATAGCGCTGACGTTCATTATTTAGTAAAACATTTAAGTTACACACTAAATTATCCAGTTCACGCGGCAGATTTTCGTCAAAGCATTCTCGCTCGCCTACTTTTAATTCGCGCACCTGCTGCACTAAATCTTTAATAGGGCGCAAGCTCCAATGCGTCGCCAGCCATAGCAGCGGCACTACTAGGAACAGATTGGTAAAGAAAACATAGCTACACCATTTCCATATAAGATCGGTTCGTTGCAGTTCATTAGGCATGGTGTCGACGGCCACAATAGTCAACGGAGGAAGATGGCCGGTAGGCGGATAACGGTTGACCGCCACGGAGTGAGTCAAAGCATTGCCGTCGCTGCAGTTAAGTTCTTTTAGCCGAACCTGGGCGTTTGGGTTAGCTTTTACCATCGCTTGACTAGTACGCATATCAATATCTAACTCAAAATAACCGGTTTTGTCTAGCCAATCTTGCTGTAGGCGTGATTCCAGCGCCGGTATATAACGTTGGCGCCAGAGAATATGGCCATTTTCATCATAAATCAGCACTAGAACGGCAAAATTGATGTCGATATTCTGCGGTATAGCTATCGACAGCTTGTTATTTTTCCACTGCGCCAGACTAAAAAAAAGATTACTTTTACCGCGTAGCAGGCGAAATGATATTTTTTCAAAATTGACGTTATAGCCAATGACAGCTGCCATGCCATAGCATAGAGAGACCGTTAACACTACGCAGGCTGCCGCTAGCAAGAATCTGACGTGCAGAGAAAACGGTTTGTTGTGGCGTAAAGAAAACGGCCTCATAGAAGTTAGTTCACATCAAAACGGTAGCCCTGACTGCGCACTGTGGTAATCACTTCATGCGAGTAATTGGCCTGCATTTTTTTCCTCAGACGACCCATCAATACGTCAATAGTGTGACTCTCACGCAATTCAGCGTCAGGATACAATTGCAGCATCAGCGAATCTTTGCTGACAACTTTACCGGCGTTACGTATCAGTGTCTCAATAATGGTATACTCAAATGCGGTCAGCTTAATATTAACTTTGTTAATCATGAGCTCACGTCGTGAAAGATCAATGAGGAAAGGCGGAAGTGTGATAATTTGCGAAGCAAGACCGCTGTTGCGGCGCATTAACGCCTGCATACGTGCTATTACTTCTTCCAAATGAAAGGGTTTGATGACATAGTCATCAGCGCCGGCTTCCAACACCATAACTTTATTCTGCCAACCTTCGCGGGCAGTAAGTACCAATAGAGGGATTTTCACCTGATGGCTGCGCCAGCGGCGAACAAGATTAAGCCCATCCTCATCGGGAAGGCCTAAATCGACAATGGCGACATCTGGTGGGTGTTCATTTAGGAAATAGTCCGCTTCTCGGGCGTCCGCAGCAGCATCTACCTGGTGTCCCATTTCACGCATCTGTACTGTTAGATGATGACGAAGAAGAGAATTATCTTCTATGACCAGAATTCGCATCGAAGCTCCTAATAAATTTACCCTTAACGGATTAGGCGACGTCATTGTCTTATTAAACGGTTATCTTCCTGACTGGGAAGAAATATTTTACCGGATAAGAGCATCCCGATAGAGAAACAACTAAAGTCTGGTGCGCATGTTCTTTTTCTTAGACTTATTTTAATTCGTCAACTATTGTCATGGCGCGGCCGATATAATTATCTGACGTCAGTGTTTTTCGCCGTACTTTTCGGCTTCCACGTATAACCTCAGCCTCAAGAGGCTTACTGCAAGCTTAGTTTTTTTTGAACTTTTCGTATGGTTTTCAATTCCGTATTGACCCATGACCATCTTGGGTCTAGCAAAGACTTCTTAGTTATTGTCCAATTCTGTCAATAAATGAGCTTAATTCCAGTTTACTGATTCCTTTTAAGGTAGATTGGTATGCGATAGAGCTTATAACTCATCCCAACACCTAAATTGCACAGCAAAGTTGAATTGGTCAAATCCTATTGCCAGTGCGAAATAGGTAATTTCGACGTTAGATGATGTATTACCACATTCGCCAATCCAAGATTTCCTTCCGCGTTTTCGAAATCGATAGGATTTACTTTATGCAGCATAGTCAAAGAGCCGATTTCGCCGGGACGGTACGCTGTTTAAAATGATTGAGTGCGATATATCCACACTCATCACGTTTAAAATCGATAACAATAGTATTAAATCGCGCAATGCAGTCGAACATTTCGGCAATATAGTCATGTGACCCGATTCGGGTAGCATAGATATTTCAGCCAACGAGCCCAGATGAACGCCTCTATGCTGAACCGATGCCAATTCACTTCAGGACAAGCGACCATATTGGCATTATAACGCCCAACGGCGCCGTTAATTTTACCCAGTATTTCTTACTTGATCCAACTGACGATATTGCTACGTCATACGATAAGCAACATTGCACATTTCCTTACCAAGAGTCGAGAGTGTCGCCGGCCGTGGATGCGCAATAGAAAAGGGACATCACGATAGCGTTCAGCGCGTGAGAAAAATTATTGATGTCTTCGGAAGTGCAAGCAATGGATGAATTCGTTTGTCACTTGCAGTGCCGGTTTCGCAGAAATCTTCTCTTTCAAAAAATATTCTACTGCTTTCATACCATGATTAGCGGCAAGTTCAATGGTTTTGATGCGTTCAGCACCATTTGCGCTGAAGTTTGCAATAACAGTGTCTAGGAAACCGTTTATGTGGTCGTTAAAAAAGGGAACCTCTTTAAGAGCGTCACAGGCAACCAGCTTTTGCAACCACATTATTTCTACTTTCACGCGGAATTTTAGCAAACCGAATTTACTGAAAATTAAGCGTAGCGGACTGACTTTTGCGCCGTATCGGTCGTCTATAGACGAAACAGCAGTTAAGGAGGATAGCTCCATTGCTTTCAATTCCTGGAGATTAAGCATGTAAAAGTATCTTTTTGGCTTCTTTAAACAATCGATTACGGGCAAATAGCAGCTGAAACCTGCCGCCACCAACCTGTTGCCACAGCACGACAGACCGGATACCTGCCAATAGTACGGCGCGTAATTTGTCCTGGATTTGTGTGTTTTGTAATACTGAAGCTGTGCCAGTGACCTGAATACGCGGTCCAAGCGGGCTAATTATGTCCATATAAATGCTGGCCATCACGCTGAAAAACGTGTCTGATAGTAAATCAAAATAGTTTAGCTGACGGTCAAGCGCATCGATTCGGCGACTTAACTCTGCCTGCATGACGCGATTACTTTTCAGTTTGTGTTCAAGTAACATTAGCCCCGAAATATACCGGGTCAGCTCAGCACCTAGTCTCTCTCGCGACGAGGCATTCAGTAAACCTAGCAATGTTTCCAGGCCCATTCGTAGATTAGCCGGGCTATCGCCGTAGACTGCGCACACTGACGGTGGATTCAAGTCAAGCAAGCTCTGGAGAGAAACGCGCAGCGGCGGTTCATCGCAATAACTTTGATGTGCGAGCTGCTGCACCAACCGCGCACTTTGGCACACACCCGCCAGCGCCAGCGTAATGTCGAAATAATTCTTGGTCAAGATAACTCCTGTATCCATCTCTGAAGTTCAGTCAACCAGTTGGGGTCCGATCAAAAGACGCTTGTTTAATCATGCTATAAAAGTGTGTTTGCCATGTTATAGAGCTCTTAATGACTTAAGGGCTGCCTCACTTCTATTGTTCCACCCCCCAAACAGCATTCCTCCAGATAAAACACCGCCGATTGGCCAGGCGTGACGGCGAAGACAGGCTGGTTGAAAGTCACCTGCAAACGTCCGTCCGCCTGTGGCGTTATTAGACAAGCAATATCTGGTTGGCGATAACGGGTTTTTACTGTGCAACACAGAGCTTCTGTAAGCGGTTTCCCTTCGACCCAGTGTAGCTGACCTGCGATAAGACCGGTAGACATTAGTCGTGGATGCAAGTGTCCCTGAGCAACAATCAGCTGATTATGGTTAATATCTTTATCTACTACATACCAGGGATCCTCAGTACAGCCGCGGGTGCCGCCGATGCCCAAGCCTTTACGCTGACCCAGTGTGTGGTACACCAGTCCCTGGTGGTGACCCACCTTTTGGCCGTCAATCGAAACAATTGCTCCCGGCTGCGCCGGCAAGTAGCGGCCTAGGAAATCACGAAACTTTTGCTCGCCAATGAAACAAATACCGGTAGAATCCTTTTTGTCGGCCGTTGCCAGGGCAAGTTCGGTGGCTATGCGACGCACTTCTGATTTCGCTAACTCTCCTATTGGGAATAGGCAGCGCGCAAGCTGCGCGCTTCCTAGCGTATATAAAAAATAACTTTGGTCTTTATTATCATCTAGACCGCGCAGTAGGCGGTTTTTACCAGCTACGTCGACGCGGCGTACATAATGACCAGTGGCAATATAGTCAGCGCCCAAATCGTCAGTGGCGAAGTCTAGAAACGCTTTAAATTTAATTTCCTTATTACATAAAATATCCGGATTGGGAGTGCGGCCTGCTTGGTATTCAGCAAGAAAATGCGAGAAAACATTATCCCAATATTCGGCGGCAAAATTGACGGTATGAAGTGCGATACCTAAGGTATCGCATACCATTTGGGCGTCAGCTAAATCGCTTGATGAGGAGCAATATTCCTTATTATCGTCCTCTTCCCAGTTTTTCATGAACAGTCCCTCCACTCGATAACCATGCTGTTGTAGCAACCAAGCGGATACGGAAGAGTCGACACCGCCGGACATACCGACGATTACTTTTTTTTGAGTGTTATCTGACATATAATTCTCTTGAGTGGGATGATAGCTACGCATTGCGCTACGCAATAAAACCGGCATCGTATGCTATTATGCCTGCCTCCTGACTTCCACCTTCGGTCGGAAAGCACTTTACGCCTAAAGCGTACTCACACCGCTCGTCCGGCTTCGCCGGAATTGTACGCGTTAAAATCACCAGTTACGCTGGGCAGATCCAATCAAACAACAGGCGTTGATGCACGTAACTGATTGGAAAGGGCAATAGAACAGGCACCTACAGGACAGCCGTCGATATTGTTATTTTGCTGGATAGCTGTCGCGCAGGGCAGCAGATTAATGGTCAAAAAAACTGAATAAAGCGTAAGTTCACAGTAAGTGTTGTGAATTCTTTATTAGGCGAACCAATAAGATAATTGCAAACACTTTTTTAAGCGCTACAAAAAGCAGCGGGCTTTTATATTCTGATTTCAGTAACGTTCTGGAGCATCAACCATCACGAGCGATTAGCGCGCTTACGTTCGTTTTCAGTCAGATAACGCTTACGCAAGCGAATGGATTGTGGTGTCACTTCTACCAATTCATCATCATCGATGAATGCTAACGCTTGTTCCAAAGACATTTTGATCGCCGGCACTAGCGTCGTTGCTTCATCGGTACCTGACGCGCGCATGTTGGTCAATTTCTTACCGGTCAAGCAGTTTACAGTTAGATCGTTGGATCGGGTGTGTATACCAATAATCTGGCCCTCGTAAACTTCTGCCCCGTGCCCCAGAAACAGGCGGCCACGATCCTGTAGACTGTATAGAGCGTAGGCTAACGCTTTACCCTGACCGTTGGAAATTAACACGCCGTTCTGGCGCTGGCCGATTGCACCGGGACGTATATTGTCGTAATGACTAAAGGTGGAGTATAACAGACCGGTCCCAGAGGTCATAGTCAAAAAATCGGTACGAAAACCGATCAAACCCCGGCTTGGAATCACGTAATCTAGACGGATGCGCCCTTTGCCGTCTGGCAACATGTCGCGCATCTCGCCCTTACGGCTACCCATAGCTTCCATAACCTGTCCCTGGTGCTGTTCTTCAATATCTAAAGTAACCAATTCAAAAGGTTCCTGTTTAGCGCCATTGATAGTACGGAAAATAACTCTCGGTCGAGAAACGGCAATCTCGAATCCTTCACGACGCATGTTCTCGATAAGCACCGAGAGGTGCAATTCGCCGCGGCCGGAAACGCGAAAAGTATCAGGATCTTCGGTTTCTTCCAACCGTAACGCTACGTTATACACCAACTCTTTATTCAAACGTTCCAAGATTTGACGCGAAGTGATGTATTTCCCTTCTTTACCGCAGAAGGGCGAGGTATTGACGCTAAACAACATAGAGATGGTCGGCTCATCAACAGTCAGAGGAGGTAACGCTTCAATTTGAGTCGGATCGCAGAGGGTGTCGGAGATATTCATCTCGCCCAGCCCGGTGATCGCGATGATATCGCCGGCTTCAGCCAGTTTAGATTCAATGCGTTGTAAGCCTATATGACTCAGAACTTGACCAACTTTACCGTTACGGCATTTACCCCTTCTGTCCACTATGGTCACGGTCTGGCTCGATTTTACCGAGCCGCGCTTGATGCGCCCAACGCCGATAACACCAACATAGCTGTTGTAGTCCAGCTGGGAAATTTGCATCTGGAACGGGCCGTCAACATCGACGTTCGGCGCTTTAACATTTTTCACGATGGATTCAAACAATGGCGTCATATCGTCCGCCATGTTTTTATATTCCAAACCGGCAATGCCCATCAGCGCTGAGGCGTAAACAATCGGGAAATCAAGCTGTTCGTCGGTTGCGCCTAGATTGACGAACAGATCGAAAACCTGATCGACGACCCAATCGGGACGTGAGCCTAGACGGTCGACTTTATTGATAACCACAATAGGTTTTAGGCCATATGCAAATGCTTTCTGTGTCACGAAACGTGTCTGTGGCATTGGCCCATCCATAGCATCGACCAGCAGTAATACCGAGTCAACCATTGACATTATGCGCTCAACTTCCCCGCCGAAGTCGGCATGCCCTGGGGTGTCGACGATATTGATACGGTAATCGTGCCAATTAATAGCGGTATTTTTAGCCAGGATAGTAATTCCACGCTCTTTCTCCAAATCATTGGAGTCCATCACGCGTTCGATTGCACTATTACGGACACCAAGCGTGCCAGATTGTTCTAACAGCTTGTCAACTAAGGTGGTTTTACCATGGTCTACATGTGCGATAATAGCGATGTTACGCAGATTTTCGATCACAACTTTGCCTCAGGTATCAAACACAGCTGGTTATTATACACGGATTAAACGAGTGACTAAATAAGATCTATAGCGCTTATGCCTTCTTACACGCCGCATACCTCTGCCAGGCGTGCAATTCCCTTTCGTTCAGCTATATATACGTCAGTTTAGTAGTGTTAGAACAGTTTAGCAACCTTCAGGAAAAACCTAATTTACAGGCGTCGAAGCAATATCTGATGTTCGATGCCCTTCTATTAACGGCTGAAAAGGAATTAACAGTCTGACATAAGGCTAGGCCCAACACATTTTTCGCTGTCATGGATTCGTTTTATAAATAACTGACGCTTATCATCTCATTCGCATTCTGGTGATCGCCAGTATGAAAGCATACCGTATCGCAATATGTTTCCTAGATCGGACACTACTATATCTTGTGTTCTCCGCACTGTTAATGATCAGACTAGACAGCATGATCAACGGAGTCCGTCTTGTCGATGCCATGAATTAAAACTTCTACGATCTACCGGCGGAAGAAACATGCGCGAACGTCCTAGATCAGAATCACAAGATTCTAATCCAAAGTGTACCGATGATACTATTATGGGTGTTTTACCATCACCACGCTGCGTAAGGAAGAAAACGATTTCATATGCATGATGCCAGTAAAGTTCGAGCTGTATTAAAGAGTTTAACCACCCGCGTGAAAGTATTATCACGTTTGAATCCACATGTACATGGACTGTTGAAAGATTTTGTTGGACTGAATGTAACAAATAAAGCGGTATCACTTGAATTTACGTACTTATAGTAAACGTCTTGCTTGTAAAATTATTTGTGATGCATAATAAGACTATTGTCTAGTATATGACTATACATTACCATCATTAATATGAGTCACAACTGCTACTGCACGGCGAATTTCCGACGTATTTTACGCATCAATAGAAATAGCCATGGCCACAATACGCCATCGATCACGCTGCTCCAGAAAATTTCTGGGCGGAATGAAATATTAATCACCAAAGATTCCGCCAAGAACACGACCACTTTGGTTGTTAATGACAGAAGCGTCACAATCAACGCTTGTTGCCAAAGGATCATGTTGCGAAATAACTGAAATTTGAATACTACAAGATATGCAAGAATACTAAGTGCCAGAGTACACACACCCAGCGTTGAACCAAGTATCAGATCCATGATCAGTCCGAGAGTGAATCCGGTGCCTACATTAACCCGATGTGGCAACGCCATTACCCAGTAAATAAGCAGCAAGTTAAGCCAGGAAGGACGAAAAAGATACAACTGCAATGGCCAAGGCATAATTTGCAAAATAATCGCAATAAAGAATAAAAGCCAAATGATCCAGCCACTGTGGCGGTGATACCGGTTCATTGTCGCTTTTCTACGCCGCTAAACAGCGGCCGAGGAGACGATGGTTTTTGAGTTATGCCGGCGGCATTCTGATGACTATGACTATTATTTATGCTGCACGTGCTTTTGGTTGTTGTGTTGCCTGCAATAGGATGGGAAATACCGCTGGTCTGCGACGACGGCACCTTCAACATCATTTGCATCAGGCGTTCATTAGCCATCCTATGAATCTCATCGTGCGGCAGTGGAATTTCGCCGCGCGGATCAGCGCCCCATAGCAATAGTAGATATCGCAAGTGCTGCAAATCAGCGGTAGATCGAGCCTGAATAACAGTGTAGGCACGCTGAGTATCAACCTGCACTGAAGATACCACCGCTACCGGATACCCTTCCGGAAAGCGGCCACCCAAACCGGAGGTTACTAGTATGTCGCCGACGCGGATATCGGTATTGCCCGGTAAATGCTCCACCTGTAAATCTTCAGTGCAACCATGACCAGAAACGATCACGCGGATATCATTGCGCAGTACCTGAGTTGGTAGTGCATGGGAAGCGTCGCAAATCAATAGTACGCGGCTGGTAAATTTGCTAGTAGCAATCACTTGGCCTACTACACCTTTATCGCTGATAACTGCTTGGCCGATATGAACGCCATTGTTCACTCCCTTGTTGATCACAACCTGATCGCTATAAGGATCGGTATTGGTGGAAATCACCTGGGTAAGCATTTTTTGTTCATCCCGACGCAGCGGCGAACTCAGCAGTTCGCGCAGACGGGCGTTTTCCTGCTTATAGTGGCCCAACAACAGCTGCTCGCTGTTTTTTAGCAGTAACTCCTGGCGTAACGCTCGATTTTCCAAAGCCAGCTGAGCACGAGTAGCTAGCATCTGCGACACACTGTCCAATATCTGACGAGGGCTATTCGCCAGAAAGTAAAAAGGACTAATAGCCGCATCCATATAGGTACGGATCTTCACCAATATCCCAAGCCGACGATCAGCAATAATCGCGGCAACAGCAAGTATTACCGCCAAAAACAGTCGCAGTTGAAGAGACGGGCCTCTGCTGAAAATTGGCTTCATAAACTATATTTTTCCTCAACAAAAAAGGAGGAACCGTTTAAAACTGTTCATTATTTGTATGTATCCAAACGGTTTTCCCTTTTCGAAGCAGGTTATTCTTCGCTGAACAAATCGCCGCCGTGCATATCGATCATCTCCAGTGCTTTTCCCCCGCCGCGGGCGACGCAGGTAAGAGGATCTTCCGCCACTACGACTGGGATGCCGGTTTCTTCCATTAGCAGGCGATCGAGGCTACGCAGCAAAGCACCGCCGCCGGTAAGCACCATACCTCGTTCTGAGATATCGGAGGCTAGCTCCGGCGGACACTGTTCCAGCGCTACTCTCACCGCGCTCACAATACCGGTTAACGGTTCTTGTAACGCTTCTAAAATTTCGTTCGAGTTCAAGATAAAACCACGCGGCACGCCTTCGGCTAGATTGCGACCACGGACTTCAATCTCACGCATTTCGTCATCTGGATAAGCGGAACCAATACTGTGCTTAATCCGCTCCGCTGTGGCTTCACCAATCAGCGAGCCATAATTACGGCGAACATAGCTAATAATAGCTTCGTCGAAACGATCGCCTCCAATGCGAACGGAAGAGGAATATACTACGCCATTAAGCGAAATAACCGCGACTTCAGTGGTGCCACCGCCGATATCCACCACCATCGATCCCGTCGCTTCAGAAACAGGTAGACCGGCGCCGATGGCGGCAGCCATGGGTTCTTCAATCAAAAAAACTTCACGCGCGCCTGCGCCTTGGGCGGATTCACGAATCGCACGGCGCTCTACTTGGGTTGCACCTACCGGAACGCAAACTAGAACACGCGGACTAGGGCGCATAAAACTGTTGCTATGAACCTGTTTGATAAAGTGCTGCAGCATTTTCTCAGTGACGAAAAAATCGGCGATAACGCCATCCTTCATCGGTCGGATGGCTGCAATATTACCAGGCGTGCGCCCCAGCATCTGCTTCGCTTCATAGCCAACAGCTGCAACGCTTTTGGGTGAGCCACCGCGATCCTGCCGAATGGAAACGACAGAAGGTTCGTTCAGAACAATACCCTGTCCTTTAACGTAAATGAGGGTATTGGCGGTACCCAGGTCGATGGACAAGTCATTGGAAAACATGCCACGAAATTTTTTAAGCATAACTTAAGATGAATCCTACGAGCTGAGGCGGAGGATGAAATCCGTCCACTTTATTAACCACGAGAAGCAGCGACAAGACGTAATAACTTCTGTGAAAGTACATCCACGTTAGGGAACTGTCATCACGCGTTAAGGATAGTGAATTAAAATCAATGTTATATGCCTTTATGAAATCTAACCACAAATTTTAGCTAAAATTACGATATAGCAATCTGATGGCAATTATTGTAGAGATTGCAATCAAATTTTCGTTCTATGTTTCTATTTTTGCGTGACGAAGTTGCAACTTGCATTCTTTTATAGTCTCAATCGGACAGCAACTAACCTATAGTTAACTCTTGGAGCAATTGTATTGTCAGCAATAGTATCACAGAGGGTTAAAATTTTTTCTAAGTACTGTACTGTATGTACATTGACGACTAAATGGAATTGCTATTGGTTGTTTTTATAGAGTTATTTGTCATTTTAACCTGTATTATGCAGGTATACATCAATCGTCGACTGTTTCATATTTTCTGCTTAGGTATGTTTGTCAGACATTCACGTTCATATATACCCTTATTTTATCAATAGAGGTATATGCGGCAGAAAATCTTCCCATGAAAAATTGTTCTTAGTCGCGATCAGACAGTATTGATGCTATTGCTAATAAAACTCACTTCTCTACTTTAAGATAATATCTCAGTTTATTGTGATGACAGCTTTAGTATACCAGAACAGATTATATTTCTTGATAACTGTAATTGTCTAATCAATCACAGTTAACACCTGAACCAATGCACCGAACGTAAAGTGACGGCAAAGTTGGGTAAAGCCACTCATTTCTTATGATGATAGACTATTTAATTAGTTAGCGCGGATAAAGTATTTTGGAATCTTTAACCGCACAGAACTTGATAAGTTGCTCGTTAAAGCGCATAATAATCTACTTTATGATAGATTTGGCATAGTATTAGTCCGACGAGGCATCTATCCCATTACCGCTGATTTGATTTTTGGAGAATTGATATGTCTCGAGTCTGTCAAGTTACTGGAAAACGTCCTGTAAGCGGAAACAACCGCTCTCATGCAATGAATGCGACCAAACGTCGTTTTTTGCCTAATCTGCACTCTCACCGTTTTTGGGTTGAAAGCAAAAAACGATTTGTCACGCTTCGCGTATCTGCTAAAGGTATGCATGTAATTGATAAGAAGGGTATCGAAACGGTTTTGGCCAATCTTCGTGTCAGTAAAAGGAAGTATTAAAGTAAGGAATTGAATCGTGGCTAAGAGTGTTCGCGAGAAAATTAAGCTTGTTTCTTCTGCTGGTACTGGTCATTTCTACACCACTACTAAAAACAAGCGTGCCAAACTTGAAAAAATAGAATTAAAAAAATTCGATCCGGTAGTGCGTCAGTATGTAATTTACAAAGAAGCTAAAATCAAATAATTTTGGTATACTGGTAGTGAATATTATCTAAACTCATTACGCCAAGCCAAAGTGGTACAGTAGGGCTCATTGCTTGATCGTGCATAGTGTCTTTTAAGACTCAACGGTTTACTAGAAAACCGGGGCTGCTTACCACATATTCTACATGTACCATCGCCAGTTTTTACCAGGACTTCGTTATCGGAAAAGAAGTCGGGTTGGAATACCGTTCTCGGATAACTAAACTTATTGTTAATTATGCCTTTGCGATCGAATTGCTCAATACGCAGACCATCTAATTTTGACATATCGTCGCGGAACGATAGGGCCAGCAAATCTAGATCATTGACAATGTAAACTGTTTTTTTGCAATACAGCTCAGCTAACTTGCATCTTTATATATTCTAATAGCAATAACGTTTTAATACAGGTATAACTAGATATAGACCTGCTGAATGCCGTCTATAATGCTGTTACTGGTGGTTCTTCTTCGATTAGGTCAAGGGATGCTCTTTCGGATCGGTATACTAGATTGTGCTACGGTTGTCACGCTGCCTTGAAGTTGATAGTCTTCATCGGGAAAAATCATCGTCCTTAGTACAGTCACCCGATACATGGTAGCGCATACCATATACAGCATTGTACGACGATTGCACTCTCAAAAGAGGCAACTGCTTTTATCAATTATCAATGTTACTTCGTACGTTCAAATCGGCGATTTCACCCATGTCGTCGTTAAGCTGTTGCAATATGCTTATATTACTGTTAAATGTTTCAACGGTATAGTGTTATAAAAGCAGAATGAGTTACATCGCTACTGTTTATCTGTATCAATAGGGTCGTGAGTCTTATCAGTGTTTATGCACGTCTTGTCGGTGGAATATTGTGAACGGGAATCGTTCAATAGCGCTGGGGGACAAATATTCAGCTCTTTTCCTACTGCACCATTGTACGGGATAGCGGGAATCTCATAGTTGTCATTATGTAGAGGCAGAATTATGCCGGAAGGACTTCTCAGTGCGCAAAGCAAAGGCGCTTTTAGGTAATCTTGACTTCCTTTTATATGACACTTATGATCCTGTACGCTGGTACAGGCCTCAAGCAGTATGATAATTAACACTACTTTCGTTACTTGCAATTTATATCTAAATAATCTTGTCATACATCGATTCTGATGCTCATGTTTTGGAAAGATAAGTGTCCTAATTATTAACATTGTTAAAAATTATTTCCTACATAATTAATGTATATTTCATTTATAAGATCTTATTGGATTTAATCAATCATTCGGTTAAAAAGCAAATAGAGCGGCACAACTTAAAAGCATTAGATGGTATATGGCGTTATACGCCGCTATCAGTAAATTTAATCAAAAAAAAATAACAACTAACACCTATCTTAAACTCCCCGTAAGAATTCTAGTCTTACTACACGGCGATCCGATGGCGTCATTGCTAGGCGAAGGGTGCAGTCGCTATTACCAATGCCTTATAAGCCCATTCAATCGGTATAGGACTAAGTTGGAAAAGTTTCTGATATAGCGGCATCAAACGTTGATTAAGGAAGTGCGCGTCGGCATGATTACCGACGGTCTCTAGCTGCATCAGCTCCTTCGCAGCAACATTTACTGTCACGGCAATCACCCTTTTACCCGCCAAGTTGAATGAAGTCTAATGCACTCGCGTCATCGCCGCTTAACACCAAGAAATCGTTATTGACTTGTTCTTGAATCTAGCTGACACGACTTTATTTCCCGTTGCTTCCTTAGTCCAGATAGCGTTTTGATATTCGCCAATTGGGTCTAGGCGCAGCATATCGCAGCCGGTATTCGGCTGGCACATTGTACAGAATTTTCGATAAATCATGCTCTCTGTGATAGCCCTAAAATACTGAAGTAACTCTTCCTGACTTGGCTGATTGTAATATGGTGTAACGCTTAGGCAACCTACTACAACACTGTTGTTAAAGTGGCAGATCAATGCGACAACTTTAGAAGTAGAGTTAGTGCCCGTGCCCGCTATAACTTGAATGCGCCAGGCGCTAAATTCTAAGGTCCACATTCCGTGCTCGTTGTAGCTCAAAGCAGACGTTTCGCTAGTCGTTCCCACGGCTACGATTGCTGTAGTATCGCTGACGACATAATAAACGATTAATTATTCAGACTAACCTAGTCGTTGTTGCCTTTGTTGTCCATCGGAGTAACCAGTGCAACTATACTTTCAGTAAACATTAACTATCACTCCACAAACAGATCGTCGATGGTGCTTTTATTACCTATCCAAAAGCAAGTAAACATTAGTTCAGTAGATTCAACGAAATCATCGTGCTGGTATGGTTTTGGGTGATATTTATAAATTGAGCCTTAAAGAGGCTAATCTTGATATTCACATCTCGCACAAAAGCTGCTAAGCCTTAGCAGTAAATGTTTTCAGGAATACCGTTATAAATTACAATCTGCTGGACAGAAAGCAAAATTCACCTTTCTTATATAGACTGTCCTGATATTGTCAGGCAATGTTAAAAACTGCGGCCGTAGTTCGCTTTGCTATGCTAGGCGAGAAATTTGCCTGTATTATCCTACTCTTAGGGGTTGGACATCATTGTCTAAGTAAAATTTACTTTACTGCCATAAGCACAAACTAGATTTATTAATTATAACGAAAGCAACACGGCCGGATGTCGATAGTGATGACGGAGATAACGTCGCAGCGCGACCACTTCTCTCCAAGAAGTGGTGCTACTGTAGATCTATATCATCGTGCTGTCAAGTTGAACTTTACTACTAGTAAAACCGATCTGATGAACACCTGCTGTTTAGGCTCTATTAGTAGCAAGATCCATCAGCGTTACTATTAGTTTTACGCTCGAGATTGTCATTGCTGCGGAATGTCATCATTATCAGTATCATTTCTTTCTAACATTGATGTTGAAAATTACGGCTAAAATCGTTGAATTGATGATGGCAACCTACTGTAACTTATCTCTGCCAACCTACACGGAAGAGCGGCATTTTACTCACCCATGTCTTGGTTGATAGTATCATAGTGAACCACGTCTGTCTTTTCGTTTCTCTAGCCCAGTAGTAAAGAGCTGTGTTAAATTATTCTTCTACCAAACTGTGCGTGCTTATCGCCATGATCATCGTTTGCGTATGGTCGTAATCACTATAATTGGCAAAGGGCTATACAGTGTTGCACTGGGTGATAACGACTGCTGTTATTTGTAACGGAGGGCGATCAACTAGATAGACTTCAGTTGAAGCTTGGCAGAGCATTGTGTTTGGTGCACGCAAATCGGTTTGCTAACTCAGCTAGAGCGTGATGTCTATTCCGATTTTTGATACCACAGAGATCCATGCAGAGATGATAAGAGGTGGATTTTATGCTGAGTTAGCAAGGCGAAAGCGGTAAAAGAAGATTTCCGGAACTTATAAATAATAATTTTGCTTATAACAATACGATATTATTAAAAATTGTTTAAGCTTGTTATCCAGGTAATAACTGCTGGAAAGAGAATGAATAAAACGAATGACAAATTATGTCTTAGTTGGAGATGTTGGCGGGACTAACGTCCGGTTAGCGTTATGCGATGTGGATACAGGAAAGATATCCCACATTCATACTTATTCAGGCGATAATAACGTTACTCTAGAACGGGTTATCCGTTATTATTTAATCGGCCAAAAAGTCGTGTTAAAAGAGGCTTGCATTGCTATCGCCTGTCCGATCACCGACGATTGGATTGAGATGACTAATCGTTCTTGGGCATTCTCTATCCAAGTAATGAAGAGCAGATTAGCACTCGACAAACTTGAAATTATCAATGATTTTAGCGCGGTATCGATGGCTATACCGATGTTAGCCAAGGAGGATGTCATCCAGTTTGGTGGCAGTAAAGCAATTGCCGGGAAGCCGATTGCCATTTACGGCGCAGGCACAGGACTCGGCGTTAGCTATTTAATTCAAGTGGATAATCGCTGGATTAGTCTGCCGAGCGAGGGCGGTCATGTAGACTTTGCTCCTAACAGCAAAGAAGAAGACAATATTTTGTCGGTGCTGCGTACAGAATGGGGGCACGTTTCCGCCGAGCGGGTTTTATCCGGTCCAGGGCTGGTTAATCTCTACCGCGCTATTGTTAAGGCGGACAGCCGGTTGCCAGAAAGTTTGCAGCCAAAGCAGGTAACTGAGAAGGCATTGTCCGACAATTGTCTCGACAGCCGACGCGCGCTGTCATTGTTTTGCGTTCTGATGGGACGTTTTGGCGGTAATCTGGCGTTAAATATGAGTACTTTCGGCGGCGTGTATATCGCTGGCGGTATTGTACCGCGCTTTCTGGATTTCTTCCGAGCTTCGAGTTTCCGTGCAGCCTTTGAAGATAAAGGGCGGTTCAAAGATTATTTGTTGGATATTCCGGTGTATTTGATTCGTTATGAGCAGCCTGGATTGCTTGGTGCCGGCGCTTATATCCGCCAACTAATGGGCTATAAGCTGTAATCGTCATAACTTACCGTGAAGCATCTTCCTGCGCTACGCAAGGCCGGAAGTTTCCAAGAAAGTGCGCATCTTTAAAAAGAGCCTTAACTAACAAATACCTTACCAGTATATCCTTAAGGTATCCTTATGTAGAAAGGTTTAACCTTCTAGATTCTAATGGCATATTAAAGATTATGCGGCCTAATAGACAAGAAAGAACTTAACGAGTCTATTTGTAGATAGGAAATTACCGCGAGTGTGAGATGCAGTCATTATAACAGGTTATTGAAACTGCCTTTGAGAAAAGCGCCGAGATTACACCGAGGAACATCGGCGCTGCTACTCGCGACGCGGTAAATCAGGTAATCTCTGCCCTTGACAGAGGCATATTTCGCATCTCGGAAAAATCAACGGCATATGTGCTACCTATCAGTGGCTAAAGCGGTACTGCTCTCATTTCGTATCACTGATGATCAGTTGATTGAGGGCGGCGAAACGCGTTTTGACAAAGTGTCAATAATGAAGTTTGTCGATTGGGACAGTGAACGTTTCCGGCACGCGGGTTCCGCGTTTTTCCACAGTCCAGCGTGCGTTACGGCGCCTACATTTTCTCGCAATACGGTGTTAATGCTTTCCTATGTTAATATCGGCGTTTATGTAGATGGAGGCATCCATGGTGGATATCTGGATATCGTTGGGTTCCTGCGTGGCATAGGTGGTATGTTAGAGCCACTACTGGTTAACCCAGCCATTATCAAAAATAACTGCTTTGTCGGTGCTCGCTCCGAAGTAGTTGAGAGTACTATCATGAAAGAAGTTCAGCCATTTTCATGGCGTGTTTATCATTCAAAGCACTAAGATCTACGATTGCGAGCGGTGACATACATTTAGTTGTGTCCCGTCTGGATCGGCAGTCGTCTCTGGTAATATGCTCTCTAAAATGGATGTTATAGCCTGTACTGCGCGGTAATAGTAAAAAGGTCGACGCTAAAACTCGCAGCAAAGTAAGTGTCAACGAATTATTGCACACTATCTATTAATAATGATAGCTGTAGATTGTCTGTACATTTATATTTTAAAATACAATGGTAAAGATTAATGTGAAGCGTTCTATCAAATATAGCAGTGCAGTGCTGCTAGCATGCCGTCCTTGGTTACGTAACCAATCATAATTATCCCCTAGGTTTTTAGCGAAACTCGTCAGATAAGTGGAAAATTCTTGTACTTAGACGACGATATCTGGTAAAGACTGCACATTCTACGTGTATATTATCTGAATCGAGTCGATCGGTTGTTCCCGCAAGGCGGTCGCATAAATTTATTTAATATCAGTTTCTGATAACATATTTAGTTCGTTGGTGGAAAGTCCGAACCGATGTTCACCACCCTGCACCTGCCATAAAGATTCTTTTTCGGTGACATATAGAGTTTTTATGTCGGCAGCAAGTTTGCAAAGAATTTGCAGCAATAGGGTGCTTTCCTACGAGGCTTCCGTCGATTAAAATGATGCTGTCTGGCGCCATATCACTGACAAGTACGCGGTCGAATTTTTTAAAACCTGTACTGAAAGCTTGTTTCAAAGAGCTTTTGCACTTTACTTACGCTGTTATCGTCAGCGTAGATGATAAACCTCATATTGCACTCTGCCGCCGGAGTGGAGGCAGGGCGCTTTGGTGAAGATATTCCAGGCATAGCTGGCTATAGCATTCTCCTGCCAGCGCGGATAATTCGCCCCGCATACATTAAATGCAAAAGTGTGCTTTATCGTTTTAGTCACACATTATCTCGGACGGTGCATTCAGTGTTCATCGCTCTACTGTTGCCAATATCAACAGCCGAAGTACGTGAAAAAGTTGCGCTTTAACTCCTGTAGGAAGATGTTCATCCTCCGTTCTTAATGCATAACAAGTGATCCTGTCATCGACACATCTGTAAAAGAGAAAGGAAACTTATTTACGAAAACGTCACATACGCAACTGATTTAAGCGCAGATGATTGACAATTTTACTTTAAATACTTACTTTTATGGTTTGAAACCAAACAAGTGGATAATACCAAAAATCTTCTGGCCTAAGTTTGAGCGCTCAGGTATAACAAAAATCATCAAAATAGCTGAGTGACTTTTAAAAAACAAGCAGGGCGCTACATAACTAACATATTATTAATACATCATGCTTTAGATTGATATCCCGAATTATTCTATTCTCTGTTTACGATACTATTTGATGTCATACAATGCTAAACTATATACTGAATGCGGATTATTCCTATTCAACCGTCGACGACATCCTACCTAGGATATCATACTCGACACGAGAAATGCCGTCAATTTCATCGATGATACGGTTGGAAACACGCCAGGCGGTAGATGTGCTAAATGGAAAGTCATAAAGTCGATAGTTTCCACCGCGCGCAGTAAAATTATCCAGTTATACTTGCGGCTATTGCCTATTACTCCGACGGAGCGCACGGGAAAGAAAACGGTAAAGGCTTGGCTTGATTTATTGTACAGACCCGCTTTATGCAGTTCTTTTACAAAGAATGGCTCAGCGTGGCGTAGCAGATCACAACACTCTTTCACCTCGCCAGTACGCGTACGCCTAAACTCGGCCCGGGAAACGGTGACGATAAAGCATGTCATAAGGCAAATCGAGTTCCAGGCTTATTTTTCGAACTGCATCTTTAAGCAACTCTTTCAAAGGTTTCACTAAGGCCATTTTCATTTCTTTAAGCAAACCGCCAACGTTGTGATGCGACTTGATAATATGGGCTTTTCTATAGTAGACACAGCAGATTCGATAACGTCTGAGTAAATAGTGCCTTGCGCCAACCATTTCACGTCAGTGAGGCTCAGTACTTGTTCGTAAAACACTTCAACAACACCTGTCCGATGGTTTTGCGTTTAATTTCCGGATCGTCAACACCGGTCAGCGCATAAAAAATTTATCTTCTTCCAGTATAGAAATGATGTTCAAACCGTCGTGATCGTCAAACATTCTACCGCTTGACTGGCTTTGCTACTAATACGTAGCAGTTTGTTATCGACGAATACGCAGACCATCCGCTTTCCGATGGATTGATGCAGCAGCATGGCGGTAACCGATGAGTCAACGCCGCCGGATAAATTAAATATAACTCGATTGTTACTAACTTGTTCTCGAATACGGATAATGGCATCTTCGATGATTTTAGCCGGCGCCCACAGAGGCGCGCACTGACAAATATCAAAAACGAAGTGTTCTAACATACGCTGACTCTGAGAGGAATGAGTGACTTCGGAATGAAATTACATGCCGTATAACCGTTTTCTATAATGGTAACGGTGCTAGCAATAGTGACAACATTTTCTGGAATAGCGGGAACCTTATCGACATGTCTCATCCAGACGTCCAGCAGTGGCGTTCCGCCTGTACTGATGTCGTCCTGAATGTCGAGTAGCAGCAAGCTGTCTCTTAACATGCCTGAGCATAGCCAAACACACGCTGTGTCGAGTTTTGGATTTTTCTACCAAGTTGCATCGCCATAGTTTGCATACCATAGCAAACGCCAGCGCACTGGTATGTCTGCTTGAAATACATAATTCGGCGCACGTGGCTATCCTGTTCAATGATGTTTTCTAACGTATTTGATCTTCGGTTACATTCCATGCCAAAAATTCACGAATCCTGCGAGCCAATAGTTAGGTGCATTGATGACGTATCCGAAAACGTATAACAAAAACATCTGTTCGGTTATCTTCGACCGAACAGAACAATGGTGGCCAGGCGAAGCCTGCATACTGAAGTAAGACTTTAACCCAAGAGGTAGTTTGGAGATTCTTTGATGATAGCGACATCATGAATGTAGCTTTCCTGGATACCAGCACCGCTGATACGAATACATTCCACTTTAGTACGCAAGTCATCGGCAATAGCACAACCTGTCAGGCCCATGCAAGAATGTAGGCCGCCCATTTGTTGCTTGATAATTTCCTGCAGGTGCCCTTTATATGCTTGCTATTCGGCCTTCAATTCCTTCCGGCACAAATTTATCGGTTATGTTATTAATTTGGAAACACCGGTCGGCAAACCTTTCGGTATTGCTTCAAGAGATCCCATGCCGCGGTAAGATTTGAAGAACCGACCTTGAAATAGTTTGATTTTCACGGAGATTCTGTAGTGCTTGCAAACAATAATCCTATCATAACGCAGGCAGCACCTGCGGCAATAGCTTTAGCAATATCGACGGATGCGCCGTCAGCGCCGACGGGAATTTCTATCCCTTCCAAGGCTTCCACAGCATCAGAGATAGCGGTAATCTGCGGCACAACCCATACCGGTGACAATACGAGCAACACAGATAGAACCGGGGTCTATGCCCACTTTTACCGTGCTGACACCAACCGCAACTAGCGCAAGTTCGCCGGAACCGGTAGCGATGTCGCCGCCAATGATTAGAAGGTCTGGGTATTTAGCGCGTGTTTCGCGGATACGTTGAAGCACACCTTCGGAATGAGCGTTGTGAGGAATCAATAATAAAACGTCAACGCCGGCGTTCACTAGGGCATTAATGCGCGTTTCATTGCAGGTAAAGCGCCTACCGCAGCACCAACTTGAAAGCGGCCATGTTCATCTTTACAAACGCTATGTTTACACTCGGCTTTTTGGAAGTTTTTACCGTAATCATGCCGATTACATGAATCTGTTCCTCGAATACCAATATTTTTCACGAGTCTCGCTTTTTTGTAGTCACCAAGCGTTTTTCAGCGCCATTACAGAGGAAATCATCTGACTTAGGTCGGCAACACAACGAACATCGCGGCCGGTAATGATTCCTACAAATTCATTTTTATCTGTTACCACTAGGCAGCTAGCGAAACGGTTATACACAGTCAGCTTTTACCTCAGATAAATGGGTATTTGGCACGACGCATTGGGGGATAAGCAGCGACGCTGCTTTCATAGCGTTTTACACGATCGATTTCCTCGGCTTGACGTTCGATAAACATATTTGTATGAATTAAACCGATACCGCCTTCCCGCGCTATCGGGATGGCTAAGCTAGATTTCGTTACTGTGTCTATTTTCGCGGACAGTACGGGAATGTTAAAGCGAATTTTTGAGTCAATTGAGTGCCGAGATCGGCAGTGTGGGGAAAAATTATGGAGTGGTGAGAAGGAGCAAACGTAATATCTCGCCAAGGTGGATGTGAAACAGATAAACATTGCTTTGCAATATATAGAACATAATCGGTTGCTTCCAGTGTTATTTTTAAAAAATATCTTACTTATCGTTTCACAATAAGTAGTATCATCTTGTCGAGATTGTACAATTAAATTCAATTCTTTTCACATGTCTACCCAGCTCTCATCCCTGGTTTTTACCGTTAGTCGCCTGAACGAAACAGTTCGTGAACTGCTAGAAGGTGAGATAGGGCGGATTTGGTTGACGGGCGAGATCTCCAATTTTTCTCAACCCGCATCGGGCCATTGGTATTTTACTTTAAAGGATAACCGCACCCAGGTGCGCTGCGCGACGTTTCGTAACGTCAATCGCCGTATAATCTTTTCGCCACGCAACGGTCAACAGGTACTGGTGCGTGCATCTCTTACGCTTTATGAGCCGCGTGGCGATTATCAGCTCATTGCCGAAAATATGCAGCCTGCCGGAGATGGATTTCTGCAACAGGAGTTCGAGCAGCTTAAACAGCAATTAAGCGACGAGGGGCTGTTCAGTCAGCAATTCAAGCAACCGCTGATCAGTCCTGTTTGCCGCGTAGGGGTAATTACCTCTGCCAGTGGGGCGGCGTTGCATGATATTTTGCAGGTGTTGCAACGCCGAGACCCGTCGCTGTCGGTGGTAATTTATCCTACTGTGGTTCAAGGACAGGAAGCGCCGGCCAAAATTGTTCGTGCTATCGAAACAGCTAACCGTCGTGCTGAGTGCGATGTACTAATCGTCGGTCGCGGTGGCGGTTCTCTGGAGGATCTCGCAAGCTTTAACGATGAACGAGTGGCGCGAGCGATTTTCGCCAGTCTCCTTCCGGTAGTTAGCGCCGTCGGCCATGAAACCGATGTAACTATTGCAGATTTTGTCGCCGATTTACGCGCGCCAACCCCTTCGGCGGCGGCCGAGCTAGTGAGTCGCGATCAGCTGGAGCTCTTACGGCAATTTCAGTCGCAAGAGCAGCGATTGGAAATGGCGATGGATTATTTACTCGCGCAGCACCAACAGCGATACAACTGTTTACAATACCGCTTACAACAGCAGCATCCCCAACTGCGACTTGCTCGGCAAAACACCGCGCTTGTAACCTTGCACCGCCGTCTTGACGACGGGGTACAGGGTCAGTGGCGACACGCACAGCGCTGCTGCGACTATGCGAACAAGCGTCTTGTACAGCAGGCGCTCACGGCGCGTATCAATCAAGCGCAGCAGCGTTTGCAGGCGTTGCAATACCAATTGATCCAGGGAATAAACACGGAGGTGAATCGGCAAAATAATGCCTTTATCGCACTTTGTTCCCGTCTGGAAGGCATGAGTCCACTGCAAACGCTAGCGCGGGGGTTCAGCATCACGACAGATGCTTATGGTGCGATAGTGAAAAACACCCGCCAACTAAATATAGGCGATCATTTGACTATCAGACTGAACGATGGCTGGATAGAAAGTAAGGTGACCAAAATAACCTGTTAACCAGAGAGACACCTTTTGGTGGTTTAGTGGGTGGCTGTATGAACACGCGCCATCACACGGCACATGGCTATGTGTATCGCGTCCACCACCGCCCGATAAAATCGGCATGTCTAGTGCTATTTTCGTTAAGATCTAGTTTACTAGTCACGCGTTTGGCGAAGACTATCTTGCGAAAAATCGTGGTAAACATCAGCAACAGACAAGGTGCTGCCGAGAAAAATCGGACGCATAGTGAACTGCCCGCTTATCACGCTACTCAATAGATAAACGATGTCATCGTATCAATCTTTATGGTTTCTGTTTGATACCTTTTGTCATCATGATAGGCAAGACAACTAGATAGCCATATACATTATAAGATAGCAACCTAAATTTAGGGCTAAAAACCGAGCCATTTCCTTCTAGGATAGGATTACCATCTGATTCTAGTGGAAACGAAAGTTGTCAAGGTGTATTGGCATTAACTTTTAATCACTTACGAAGTAGATATAACATCATTGATAATTCATGCAACTTAAATATAAGTCCGCTTTCATAGTGCTAAAGCTTTAGATTGGAACGATAAAATAAGACTGAAAACACAAGAGCTTGTTTTCTGTTTTTGAGGCATACTTCTGGACTGATGCCAGCACATTCCTAATGCACATCTGGTTTGCCTTTGATAACTTTAGAAAGTCTACAGAGAACGTAGCATATCTGTACTTGCGTGGCACTTTATTCACTATCGAGGTACTTAATTATCGTTTATATTTTAATGTATAATTCTGGATGTTGAGTATTGAAGATTCAGTCTTATTTATATCAAAATGACACTCAAGCAGCAATAATATAAGATCTAATGTTGAAGTCATTGATGTCTGTTAAGCGTTTTGATAGAAAAATAACGTTAAAACGTTTTCAAATACAGTTTATAGATCTGGCGTTAAACTGGTCGTGTTACTTTTCATAAGTAAAGTACGCTATAAAGCGAAAAATAGTCATGGCCTTCTCACTAAGAAGGTTTTGCCGTTGTGGATTAACCTTCAATGATTAAGTTGGTGACAAGTATAATCTTGTTCGGCTTATTCGTTTGCTCGTACGACAACGATTACACCGAGAGCTTAGGCAACGGCACGATAATAGCGTATTCTTTCGTTTGACAATTTTAATCACACATATCCTCGATGCAGAGGATATAGTGAGTTTTATAACATAAAGTGCCGATGGCCAGCATCTGTCTCAATAATACCGCAATAGTGAAGGTTAATAAATCTTAAAGTAAGTTATATATGAAAACTTGATAAAAATAGGGAAGAAGACGTTAGTAGATGACTTTACCGCAAGGCTATTGTCTTAAAAGACGAGCCGGCGTACGCTAGATGCTGTGCAAGATCGGCTATCTTCGTTGCTAACTGCTAAAATAACTTTGGTCTAATTTAAAAATTAGACTTGGAAGTGAGATAGCTATCACTGTTTTTACCGATTTTTCCAGGAATCTCGGAACCTATAGCATTTTTTTCAGCTTGTATAGCCACTCTAGTGCCTGTCGTGGAGACAGGCTGTCAGGGTCTAGGTTTTTTAAAACCTTACATGCCGGCGTCACGGGCTTTGCCTCAGGTTGTGGTACCGATAGATAGCAATCGCCCACGCTGCTTGCTAGCACATCGATAGACGACGCTTCTAACTCTCTGAGCTTCTGACGCGCGCGTTTGATAACCTCACGCGGTACCCCAGCCAAAGCTGCCACTAACAGGCCGTAACTCTTGCTGGCAGCGCCTTCTTGTACGCTATGCATGAAGGCAATAGTATCATCGTGCTCCACAGCATCTAGATGAACGTTAAACACCCCGTCTATTTGTTTCGGTAAAGTGGTAAGCTCAGCGTAATGTGTAGCGAACAAGGTCATAGCCTTAATACGCGCTAGGTTTTCCGAACAGGCCCAAGCCAGTGACAACCCATCATAGGTCGAGGTGCCGCGGCCGATTTCATCTATCAGAACCAGGCTCTGGCACGTGGCATTGTGCAAGATATTAGCGGTTTCGGTCATCTCTACCATAAAAGTGGAACGGCCGGAGGCCAAATCATCGGCGGCACCTAAGCGGGTAAATATTCGATCTATTGGACCAATAGTAGCTTGCTCAGCCGGGACAAAACTACCGATATATGCCATCAGCACAATCAAGGCAATTTGGCGCATATAGGTGCTTTTACCGCCCATGTTTGGGCCGGTGATAATTAGCATGCGCCGCGTGTTGGACAACATCAGTGAATTGGCGATAAAAGGCTCGTTTAACACATATTCTACGACAGGATGGCGGCCGCTACTAATGTGGATTCCTGAACGGGCGTTGAGCGTTGGACATACATAGTGCAGGGTTTCCGCACGCTCGGCTAGATTACTTAATACATCCAGCTCCGCCAACGCGGCGGCGCTCTGTTGTAGAGCTGCCAAATGGGGCAATAGCAGATCGAAAAGTTCATTGTACAGCATTTTTTCCAGCATTAGCGCCTTGCTCTTTGAGGTCAGCACTTGATCTTCATATTCTTTTAATTCCGGAATAATATAGCGTTCAGCATTTTTCAGTGTTTGACGCCGTACATAATGGATTGGCGCCAGATGACTTTGGGCGCGGCTAAGCTGAATAAAGTAGCCGTGTACAGCATTAAATCCAATTTTGAGCGTTTCTAACCCGGTTTTCTCCCGTTCGCGTAGTTCTAGACGATCGAGATAATCTGTTGCTCCTCCTGCAAGATCGCGCCATTTATCTAGCTCGGCGTGGTAACCTGGAGCGATAACGCCACCATCGCGCACCAGTAGTGGTGGTACTTCGATAATGGCTTTCGTCAGCAAATCACGCAACATCTTGAATTCTCCGATCCTATTCAGCAACTGTAATAAATGAGGCTCTGATCGACCGCAGAGTAACTCCTTAATGGTCGGAAACTGTGTAAAGGCATAACGCATGCGTGCTAGATCGCGCGGGCGCGCTGAACGTAGTGCCAGCCGCGCCAGCGCCCGCTCCAAATCACCTACGTGACGCAAAAGCGGTTGCAGTTCTGCTACGTGGTTTTGTAGCGCATGGATGCTCTGCTGACGGTCGGTAAGAATAATGATGTCCCGACTGGGCATGTGTAGCCAGCGCTTCAGCATGCGGCTACCCATAGGCGTTACTGTGCGGTCTAAAACATTTGCTAACGTATTTTCGCCTCCGCCGCTAAGATTTTTCGTCAACTCCAAATTCCGCCGTGTAGCAGCATCCATAACGATACTATCCTGTTGTCTCTCCAACGTGATGGTGCGAATGTGTGGTAGCGAGGTGCGCTGCGTATCTTTGACATATTGCAGCAAACAACCAGCAGCGCGCAGGGCTAACTGTGCCCGCTCAATGCCAAAACCAGTTAGATCGCGGGTGCCGAACTGTAGGATGAGCTGCTGACGGGCGGTATCGATATCAAACTCCCACTGCGGCCTGCGCCGCAGGACCCGATGGTGCGTGAGCAGCGTCATATCTTGCAACGTTTCCGGATAAAGCAGTTCTGCTGGATTGGTACGCTGTAATTCCGCGACCATAGCTTCTCGGTTTGCTGGCTCGGAAACCAGGAAACGGCCTGATGTGATATCCAGCGTAGCGTAACCGAAACCGTGCGACTCTTGCCAGAGAGCGGCTAGCAAGTTATCCTGGCGTTCATTGAGCAACGCTTCATCGCTGAGCGTGCCAGGGGTAACGATGCGGACTATACTGCGCTCTACTGGCCCCTTCATCGTAAGGGGATCGCCAATCTGTTCGCAGATGGCGACTGATTCTCCCAGTGCTACTAGCTTAGCCAAATAATTCTCTACTGCGTGATAAGGAACTCCAGCCATGGGAATGGGCTCACCGACGGAAGCACTCCGTTTTGTGAGGGAAATGTCTAACAGTTGCGACGCACGTTTAGCATCATCATAGAAAAGTTCGTAAAAATCTCCCATCCGGTAGAACAGCAAGATATCTGGATGCTGGGCCTTTAGCTTAAGGTATTGTTGCATCATAGGGGTGTGCGAGTTCAAGTATTTAGTGTGAAGTATCGACATAAAATAATCCTCGTTATAAGTCAAAGATTTTTGTTATTTTAGGTCCAATCAATGGAAGAGATAACTGCATGTTTTATTTGATCTATTACAAATCATAAGGTTAATCACACGAGCCTAACGCATACGATAGAAACAATTAATTACTGTTAAGCAAATTTTATAACCTTTTCATGACTGATACATAGCCTGTTTATAATATTTAGTTAAATTAAACCAGGCAAATAAAAATATACTAATCGGACAGAACGGCATAGCTTGAAATTACACACCAATATCAAACAGCATGCTTTAAAAGCATGTGTATTCCAAGATCAGAGACGATGCATGACACGATATTAAATGACTGCAAGGGAAAATAATTAAAAGATGATATATACTGCGGAAAATTTCTCGCCGGCATGCATAACTTTATTTTGTACAGCAAAGTAATACGCGGACCGGAATCTTTCTATTCTGGATTGTGACGTATTGGAACACCTATGGCTGGCGGATTTTTGCCTTCAAAATATAACGTTCAGAGATGAACAATGATACTACAAGTTGAAATAAATCATATTACCGGCTGTGCTCTGCGGCGTACGCATGGAGGAACGTGTGCACCGAAGAATCAGTAACTATTTTGATGAGATGATACGTAAGGGAAAGCTATGAACAAGTCAATTCTTATCTGTTTAGCAGATGGTAGCGAAGAGACCGAAGTCGTCACGACGTTCGATTTATTGGTACGTGCTGAAAATCAGGTACGTATGGCCAAAGTCAACAGCGATAACGGATTGACCGTTATCAGTTCGCGCGGCGTGCGGCTTCTTGCCGATGCGCCGCTATCGACTTTATCGGAGCAGCCCTTTGACGCCATTGTCCTACCAGGAGGTATGCAGGGCGCCGAGTGTTTCCAGCATAGCCCACTGCTCCTGGAGTGTGTACGTCGAATGCACCTCAACGGCAAACTAGTAGCGGCGATATGCGCCGCGCCGGCTTTAGTATTGCAGCACAATCAGTTGTTCAGTCAAGCCAACATGACATGTTTTCCAGCGCTGAAGGATCGGATCCCCGCCGATCGTTGGGTGGATCAGCGGGTTGTCTATGATGAGCGTTACCGGCTCCTTACAAGCCAGGGACCGGGGACCGCCATGGATTTCGCCCTGCATATTATCGCGTTGCTCTGTAGTCGTCCGGCTGCGGCCAAGGTGGCGGCGCAGTTAGTACTGCCTTATGGCATTGCAAATTTTCAAGATTAGCGAACCAGAGGCTCAATGAGTTCTGGGAGAAGAAGACTGCAATAAATTCGAAACAGATACAAGTCGTATTTTCTGAAAGAGTCCGCCGGAGACTAAGGACGGTAAACCTTTACGTTTCGAAACCCATGCTCGCGTAAATAGAGCGCTTGCAGACGACTCATTACTCCTCGGTCGCAGTACAGCAAGTACGATTTATTCTGATCTAGCTGATCAAAATTATTGGCCAACTTGTAAAACGGCAGTGTCTGTACCGATACATTATCCAGCGTTAATGGGCTACTTTCCTGATCATTATACGAACGGATATCCAGTACGATATCGCCACTATCTAATTCCGCTGTGATTTCCACTTCGGCGACAGGCGTGTACCCCTTTTCGGAAACCAACTCACGGATATCCACTATTTGCGCCTGTGCTACCACCGTTTCCAATACGGCAAAATCGAATTGCTTCTCTTCTTTCTCAACACGGCTTTTCACCGCTCGAACAGTTGGGCTTTTGGAAATTAAGCCACAGTATTCCGGTATGGTTTTAGCGTACTCTTCTGTGCCAATCTGGCGCGCCAGAGTAATAATATGTTCCTTGCTATGAGAAATGAGTGGACGCAAAATAAGTGCGTCTGACGCGTTATCAATTAAACGCAAGTTAGTTAAAGTCTGACTGGAAACTTGACCAATGACTTCTCCAGTGACCAATGCTTGGATATCGTAGCGCTTCGCGATAGCCGACGCCGCGCGCACCATCATGCGTTTTAATACTACCCCCATCTGGCTATCGTCCACTTCAACTAGAATTTCATTTAGCACTGGCGTAAAATCAAGAGATATAAAGCGGACTTTATGAGACTGGCCAAAGCGGCGCCATAAATGATACGCCATTTGACGGACGCCGATTTCATGCACCGCGCCGCCAAGATTAAAAAAGCAATAATGAACCCGACAGCCGCGGCGCATCAGCATATAACTAGACACACCGGAATCGAAGCCGCCAGAGATAAGCGATAGTACATCTTCCTGGGTTCCGACAGGAAAACCGCCTAGCCCTTCGAGGCGCTCGGTTATTAACAACAGTCGATGATGATTAATTTCTAGAAAAATCGTTTCGTCAGGATGACTGAGGTTTACGCGGGTATTGTCTACATTTTGGTTTAAACCGCCACCGACGTAGCGTTCCACATCCTGGGAAGTGAAATCGTGCATGCCGCGACGCTTAACTCGCACACAAAAGCTTTTTCCCACCAGACGCTCGCGATACATGGCTAGCGTTTGCAGATAAATATCATGCATATCCTTCCAAGGACGCTCTTCCACAGCTAGAATTTGATGGATTCCTGGAATGCGAGTTAAGGCGTCAGCTACCAAAGAACGGTATTGTTCATTTCTAGCACGAACCTCGATGTGATCCCAATGACGCACTACCGTTACCGATTTATCACAATGTTTAAGAATATTGCGAATATTACTAGTGAGTATTTTTATAAAACGTAATCGCACAGATTGACTTTTTATTGTGATTTCCGGAAACAGCTTGGTGATGAATTTCATAATAGGAATTATTTTAATCGTTACAAAGTAATGCGCCGCAATACGTTATATAATCGAAAATTTAGCATCGGTTTCCACCCTGATGGCGCGGAGTATATCACTTTATGCCGCGAGATTAAGGCGTAATTTTCTTTTTCACCATATTTTGAGCTAACATGGACCATCGTTCGCGTCTTTGCTATTCATAGGTAGAATGCAGACATGCCAAAAAAAGCAGAACAACCCGCCAGTTTTGAAACTGTGCTTAAAGAACTAGAGCAGATAGTGACCCGTCTTGAGTCCGGTGCACTGCCGCTGGAACAGGCGCTTAATGAATTCGAGCATGGCGTTCACCTAGCGCGACAAAGTCAAAAAACCCTACAAGAAGCAGAACAGCGGGTACAGATACTCTTAAACGATACGCCAGACGCCCAACTTGCCTCCTTTGCGCCTGAAAATGATACGCTATGACTGATTTTACGAGCGCGCTTGAAAATAGCCGCCAGCAAGTGGATGCGGCGCTGGAGCGTTATCTCAGCGCCTTCGCCAATCCGCAGGTGCCACTTATCCAAGCAATGCGTCACAGTGCATTGCTTGGAGGGAAACGGCTGCGGCCGTTCTTAGTGTATCAAACTGGCCGGTTGTTCGGGCTTACAGCCGAAAGCCTTGACGCGCCGGCCGCTGCAATTGAGTGTATTCATGCCTATTCTCTGATTCATGACGATTTGCCAACAATGGATAATGATGTACTGCGCCGCGGGTTACCAACCTGCCATGTCAAATTTGGCGAAACGACTGCTATTCTAGCCGGTAATGCGCTACAAACGCTAGCCTTCAGTATTCTAGCTGACGCGGAAATGTCAGAGGTGTCGCCACGGGATCGATTACAAATGATTTCAGCGCTAGCCAGTGCCAGCGGCGCTGACGGTATGTGTTTTGGACAGGCATTGGATTTAACGACTAATGGGAAGCAGACTTCCGTCACTCAACTTGAGACGATTCATCGCCATAAAACTGGTGCGCTTATTCGCGCAGCGGTTCGGATGGGCGTGCTTGTGGCTGGAATACACGGCGGACCAGCGCTGCGTTATCTCGATCGTTTCGCAGCTGCCATAGGCTTAGCTTTCCAGGTACAGGACGATATCTTAGATATCGTGGTCGACAGTAATACTGACGGAAGACGACAAGGAACGGAGAAGAGATTGGGCAAACACACCTATTCAAGCCTCCTAGGACTGGATATAGCGCGAGCCAAGGCTCATGCACTGTATCATGAATCCTTGGAGTCCTTAGAATATGTTGCTGCGCTTGGTTATGATACCGCCTTGTTAGTAGCACTAGCTCGCTATATTATAGAGCGCGATAAATAGTGGTTATTGCGTCTCAGATATGAGTACATATTAGCCTTGATGTCAAGAAATATCCGATTCTGGTCTTAGCTAATAATTCTATGGAACCGCGTCAATTGCCAAAGAAAGCTTAGTAGTGCTATGTGATGAGCTTCAGCAATTTCTACTCGATAGCGTAAGCCGTTCAAGCAGCCATTTTGCCTCGGGATTGGGCACAGTGGAACTGACGGTGGTACTACATTATGTGTATAATACCCCTTTCGACCAACTGATTTGGGATGTTGGCCATCAGGCTATCCACATAAAATCTTGACTGGGCGACGGGATCGTATTGCTACTATTTGTCAGCGTAACGGCATGCACACGTCTCCCTGGCGCGGAGAAAGCGAATATGACAATACTTTCTGTGGCCATTTTCCGCTTCCATCAGTTCCGGATGGGTATGGCAGTGACGGTGGAACGAGTGGTTAGGCCGCCGCACGATTTGCATTATCGGTGACGGAGCAATTACCACCGGGATGACCTTCGAGGCAATGAACAATGCCGATGATACCAAATCTGATTTGTTGGTGCTGTTAAATAACAACGAAATGTCTATTTCAGAAAATGTTTTGGCGCTGAATAACTATTTGGCGCAGATCTTGTTCGGCAAGCTTTACTCCACATTACGTAAAAACAGCAAAAGGTGCCATCCGGCATTTCATCGATTAAAGAGCTTGTAAAGCGTACAGAAGGGCACACTAAAGGCACGATTGTGCCGTGTACGTTGTTCTAGGAGATGGGGTTTAACTATATTGGTCCGGTAGACGGCCATGATGTACAGGAATTGATGCAGACACTGAAGAATATATGGGCCAAACAAGGCTACAATTGTTGTATACGCTAGCTGAAAAGACCCTATCAGTTAGCATGCGGTTCCGAAATTTGATTCCCACGTGGGAACCCTGCCGAAAAGGCGGGCACTTGCCTACTCGACTATTTTCGGTGATTGGCTGCGCGTTACCGCCGCGGACGATGACAAGCTAATGACGATTACACCCGCTATGCGCGAAGGCTCTGGAATGTTGGTGTTTTCATGTCAGAATCCGTGCCAGTATTTTGATGCCGTCATCGCCGAACAGCATGCGGTCACCTTTACCGCCGGGCTGGATATCGGCGGTTATCGCTCTGTGGTTGCTATCTATTCTACTTTTTTGCAGCGTGCATATGATCAGGTAACCCATGACGTTGCAATACAGAATTTGCCTGTATTGTTTGCCGTCGATCGCGGCGGTGTTGTTGGTGTTGATGGGCGGACTCACCAAGGCGCATTTGACCTATCCTACCTGCGATGCATTCCCAATATGGTCATCATGACGCCAAACGATGAAAATGAATTCAGGCTAATGCTGTATACAGGTTATCATTACTAGGCTGGTCCAAGTGCAGCGCGCTATCCGCGCGGTAACGGTACAGGTGCCCCATTCACGCTTTACATGAACTGCCTCTGGGGAAAGGGATAGCACAATGCCAAGGCGGCGGCGTAGCGATTCTTAATTTCGGTACGTTACTGCCCAAAGTCGAACAAGTAGCACAAGCGCTAAATGCAACTCTGGTGGATTCGCTTCGTGAAGCCCCTTGACGGCGCGCTGATAAACGCACTAGCCACTACTCATCCGGTGCTAGTGACAGTCGAGGAAAATGTCATTGCGTTTCTGGTGGTGGCGTAAACGAGCATGTGATACAGCAGCGGCTGCAAGTGCCAGTATTGAAATTGGTCTACCCGGACCTTTCATTCCTCAAGGCAGCCAAGAGGTAATCCGCTCGGATCCTGGCCTGAATGGTATTGGGATCCAGAGGAAAATCGAAGATTGGCTAGCTTAAACTTACGTATACAGGAACCGTGTTTTCTTAAGCTGTGCTGCAGGTACTGTACTTAAAGATACTGTGTCATGCCGCGTTGATTGCTAAGAAATTGTTCGTCTTTGCTGGTCTTATCCCTCAGGTCGTTACTTAGCGGACCTGTGATTAACCGCTCTTATTGTCTATGATTTTCTATGGTTGACTCTATATTTTTGCTTGTCTGTGTTGCTATACATGTTTTGCTGCAATACATGAGTCTAAAAACCTGATAAACAGGCTGTGGAATCAGTTACATAAATAGCTATGTCGTAATAGTGTTTATACACACGGAAACCCAGACAAACCAGTATATGTACTCAATATTCTTTACTCTCGAATACCGCAATGGCGTAGCATTGCATCTAATTTTGGCTCGCGACCGCGGAAACGGGTAAAAAGTACCATCGGCTCTTCGGAACCACCTCGGGAAAGGATCGTATCGAGGAATGATTTGCCAGTATCCCGATTAAAAATCCCCTCTTCTTCAAAACGCGACCAAGCATCCGCTGCCAACACATCCGCCCACAAATAACTGTAATATCCAGCCGCATAACCACCGGCGAAAATATGGCTAAAGGCGTTAGGAAATCGTCCCCACGGTACAGTTGGTATTACTGATACCTGTTTTTGTACCGAGTCCAGAGTATCAAGCACGTGCGCGTCCTGCGTAGGTTGATATTGGTAATGCATGCGAAAATCAAATAGACTACATTCTAGTTGGCGCAGAATAAACAACGCCGCCTGGTAATTTTTTGCTTCCAGAAGCTTATTTAATAGCTCATTGGGAAGCGGCTCACCAGTTTCATAATGGCCGGAAATCAATGCTAGCGCTTCAGGCTGCCAGCAATAATATTCCATAAACTGGCTCGGTAGCTCCACTGCATCCCAAGGCACGCCGCTAATGCCGGCTACCCTAGGAGTGTCAATACGAGTCAGCATATGATGCAACCCATGCCCGAACTCATGGAACAACGTCGTCACTTCATTATGGGTAAACAGTGCTGGTTTGTTGTTTATCGGGCGACTAAAGTTACAGACGAGATAGGCTATTGGTTTTTGCAGTTCGCCATCGGACTTACGCATCCTGCTAACACAATCATCCATCCAAGCGCCACCGCGTTTATTATTGCGAGCGTACAGATCCAAGTAAAAACTGCCGCACAGTTCGCGATGCTCATCAAACAAATCGAAAAAGCAAACGTCTGGATGCCAGGTATCTATGTCGGTGCGCTTTTCTGCGGTGATGCCGTAGACACGCTTAATCACTTCGAACAGACCGCTAATGACCTGCGTCTCAGGAAAATAAGAGCGCAGTTGCTCATCATGAACCGAGAACAGGTGTTGTTTTTGTTTTTCGCTGTAATACGCTATATCCCAAGGATTCAGCGTATCGCAACCGAAGTAGCGTTGCGCGAAATTGCGCAGCTGAGCTAGCTCTTGCTTGCCCTGTGGGCGCGATCGATTAGTCAGATCAGTGAGAAAATCTAGTACTTGCTGAGTATCCTGCGCCATTTTGGTGGCTAGGGATTTATCGGCATAGCTTTTAAATCCTAGTAATTGCGCCAGCTCATGTCGTAATGCCAGAATCTCGCTCATGATGGGACCGTTATCCCATTTCCCAGCATCTGGCCCCTGGTCGGAGGCGCGGGTATTATAAGCGCGGTAAAGCTCCTCACGCAGCGCGGCATTATCGCAATAGGTGAGCACAGGCAAATAACTAGGGATATCAAGCGTCAACAACCAACCCTTCTGCTCGCAGGCTTGTGCGCTGGCAGCCTCAAGGGCACTTTTAGGCATGCCAGCCAGTTCCTGTTGGTTAGTTATCAGCTTGCTCCAACCCATAGAGGCGTCCAGAACGTTATTGCTATAAGTCGATTCCAGCGCTGACAAACGAGCGACAATTTGTCCATAACGCTGCTGTTTTTCCTCCGGAAGCCCGATCCCAGACAATTTAAAGTCGCGCAGCGCGTTATCTACCGCTTTTTTCTGTGCCATACTCAGTTGTGTATAATATTGACCGTTGCGCAGATTACGGTATGCTCGGTACAATCGTTGATTTTGCCCTATCCAAGTATTGTATGCAGATAGTAGTGGCAGGCTCTGTTCATAAGCTTCACGTAATGCCTGGCTGTTCTGCACAGCGTTTAAATGACTTACCGTTGACCAAATCCGGCTTAAACGATCATCCACATCAGCCAGCGGCTGGCAGAGATTTTCCCAGGTAAACGGACCGTGCTGCAATACGATTTCTTCAATGGTGTGACGGCAGTGCTCAAGTGCGACTTTCACCGCTGGCACGACATGCTCAGGGCGAATAGCAGAAAAAGGGGGCAAGGAAGACGAGGTTAGTAACGGATTGGTCATCGAGCGATCCTGATGATTATGAGTAAGAGAAGTATGAGGTTAACTATAGTGAAAATCAATGGTGAGCGAAGCTCATAACAACCGACGTGCGTCATGATTCAATAACCTTCCGCTTAAGAGGTGGTCAAAATTCACCCAAAACCAATCCTAGCATACAAACTACCTGTCGCCATTTTCTTAAAAAAATGCTACGCTCGGTGTTGTCATCCATCAATGCTAACTTCTAGTAATAAACTTTTGTGACGTAATTTTTTAAAAATACATTGCAATCAGAACTATTCATTACTATTGCGTCATGTCCTTTCATTCCATCCGCTGGACCAGCGAAGTAAACAGTTGTTGCAATTATCGTTTATCCGTTATGCTGAATAGACTCTAGAATTATTCTTCATACGCTCCATGCACGAGCGTTGCCGTATTTTACTTAAGGACCACTGGCTGCCATGCAAGAGCTTTATCGCCCAGAAGAGATAGAATCCACCGTCAAACAATACTGGCATGAAAACGACACGTTTAAGGTTACCGAAGACCCCGATAAGGAAAAGTACTACTGCCTTTCTATGCTGCCTTATCCTTCCGGTCGTTTACATATGGGGCATGTTCGCAACTATACTATCGGTGATGTAATCGCTAGATATCAGCGCATGTTAGGTAAAAATGTCCTACAGCCTATCGGTTGGGATGCGTTTGGCCTGCCAGCTGAAGGAGCCGCGGTGAAAAACAATACCGCTCCGGCGGTATGGACTTACGCCAATATCGACTACATGAAGAGCCAACTAAAACTTCTAGGCTTTAGCTACGATTGGAGCCGTGAGGTCACCACTTGCCGCCCGGACTACTACCGCTGGGAACAGTGGTTTTTCACTCGTTTATATGAAAAGGGGTTGGTGTATAAAAAGACTTCCTCGGTTAATTGGTGTCCGCAGGATCAGACAGTGCTGGCTAATGAACAGGTCATCGAGGGCTGCTGCTGGCGTTGTAATACAAAAGTCGAGCGAAAAGAAATACCGCAGTGGTTCGTGAAGATTACCGCTTACGCTGACCAACTCTTATATGATTTAGACAAGCTCGAACATTGGCCAGAGCAGGTGAAAACTATGCAGCGAAATTGGATCGGCCGTTCTGAAGGACTGGAAATTACGTTCCAAATCGCAGAGAGCGAAGAAACACTAACGGTCTACACTACACGCCCGGATACTTTTATGGGTATAACCTATGTTGCAGTAGCAGCAAATCATCTGCTTTCTCTGCAGGCAGCGGCGTCTAATCCAGCTCTAGCCGACTTTATTCAAGAGTGCTGCATGAGCAAAGCAGTAGTGGACACGGCCACGATGGAGAAGAAAGGTATGGCCACCGGCCTACATGCAGTTCATCCGCTGACCGGAGAAATGCTACCGGTCTGGGTCGCTAACTTTTTGCTGATGGACTACGGTACGGGCGCTGTCATGGCAGCGCCGGGGTATAACCATCTCGATTTTGAGTTCGCTCGAAAGTATGACTTACCAGTAAAACCGGTTATCTATAATACCGGTAGTAGCGAGTCAAATCTCGGCGTGCAGGCGATAACAGAAAAAAGCATCCTGTTCAATTCTGATGAGTTTTTGGATTTTCAGACGAACTTTAACGCTGTCACTGATTCGCTGATAGCAAAGGGCCTTGGCAAGCATAAGGTGCACTATCGTTTGCGAGATTGGGGGGTTTCCCGCCAACGCTATTGGGGCGCGCCTATTCCGATAATGACACTTGAAGATGGTACTGTCGTACCGACACCGGAAGAACAGTTGCCGGTTATTCTACCAGAAGATATGGTGATGAATGGGATTTCCAGCCCGCTAAAGGCTGATCCTGATTGGGCAAAAACCACCTACCGCGGTCAACTCGCGCTGCGTGAAACCGATACCTTCGATACTTTTATGGAATCTTCTTGGTATCACGCGCGCTATACGTGTCCGAATTATAACCAAGGCATGCTCAATCCGGCTGCCGCCAATTACTGGCTGCCGGTGGATCAGTATATTGGCGGCATTGAACATTCTATTATGCATCTTATGTATTTTCGTTTTTATCACAAGTTGCTCCGCGATGCGGGTCTACTTGCCTCCGACGAGCCGGCCAAACGTTTGCTGTGTCAGGGAATGGTACTAGCCGACAGCTTCTATTATTTTTCCGATAGCGGCGAGCGCGTCTGGGTATCGCCGTTGGATGTCAGCGTGGAACGGGATAAGAAAGGCCGTATTGTGAAAGCAATCGATGCCAGCGGTTGCGAACTGGTATACGCCGGCATGAGTAAAATGTCAAAATCGAAAAATAACGGTATTGACCCGCAAGAAATGGTCGAGAAATATGGCGCTGATACTGTGCGCTTGTTCATGATGTTCGCCGCACCGGCGGAAATGACGCTCGAATGGCAGGAATCTGGTGTAGAAGGGGCTAACCGATTTCTGAAACGCGTTTGGAAACTAGCTTATGAACATACCCAGAAGGGTCCTACAAGCGGACTGGATATTGACACTCTAAACGATAAACAAAAAGCGTTGCGCCGCGAGGTGCACAAAACCGTCGCTAAAGTTACCGACGATATCGACCGCCGTCAGATGTTCAACACCGCCATTGCTGCGATTATGGAACTAATGAATAAGCTGTTACGCTTCCTGCAGAAAACCGAACAAGATCGCGCTCTGATACAGGAAGCGCTGTTAGCAGTCGTGCGGATGCTTTATCCTTTCACTCCACATGCATGTTTTACACTCTGGCAGGCGTTGGGCGGGAAAGGGGATATTGATGATGCACCGTGGCCAGTGGCAGACGACACTGCTATAGTGGAAGATGACAAACTGATAGTCATTCAAGTGAATGGCAGGTTGCGCGGTAAGATTACCGTGCCAGCAGATGCAGACGAAGCTTTGGTGTATGAACGTGCTTCTCAGGAATATCTGGTAGCGAAATACCTTTCCGGGACTACGGTACGTAAGGTGATTTATATACCAGGCAAGCTACTTAACCTGGTTGCAGGTTAACAAAAGGAGATGTTGTGCGATATTGGATTATAGCACTGGTAATAGACCTGGCAGTAATGATCACCACTGGCTGTAACTATCATTTGCACGACACTATAGCTAAGGTGCCGACCGAAATGAAAACTATAATCTTGAACAGTTATGATTCTTGTGGGTCGTTCACCCGAGCTGTAAGAGAAGAACTGCGCCTGAACGATATAATGCTGGTTGATGACGTTCAAAATAAAAACAATACAAACAATACACTGCCGTCGCTGCGTATTGTCAATTCATCGGAAAATCAAGTCACCACTTCAGTGTTTCAGGACGGTAAAACTGCCGAATACCTGATGACACTTATCGTACAGGCGCAGATCTTGATGCCAGGAAAAGATTACTATCCTATCGACATCAAGATTTATCGCTCGTTCTTTGATAATCCGCTAACGGCGCTGGCGAAGGATGCCGAAAGAAATATTATTTGCCAGGAGATGCGCCAGCAAGCTGCACAGCAGCTTGTCCGAAAGATGCTGACAGTGCATATCTCGAAAGAGGTAAAGCGATATGCAAAACTGAAACAACAGCAATCACCGCATTTGGCGGTGTCAGCCTCTGTATGATCCTATATCTGATGCAGAAGCGATTAGCGCAATGATCCGGTTGTATGCCGAGCAGTTAGATACACAATTGCAAGAAGCATTGCATCAATGTTATTTTCTGTTTGGGAACGATTTGCTGCTGCTACAGGAAAGCCAGAACCACATTCGTGACCGGGCACAGGCGCAGCAATTTAACGAGCATTTCAGTATCACGCTGGATGTTGCTACCGATTGGAACGCGATTTTTAGTTTATGCCAAGCACGCAGTCTGTTCGCTAGTCGGCAAACACTGCTTCTTGTCTTCCCAGAGAGCGGCGTTAATGCCGCTATGGCAGAAAAAATACGCCAGCTAGCATCGCTGTTGCATGATGACATGCTCTTGATTCTACGCGGTAGCAAGCTGACCCGCGCCACGGAGAACAGCGCCTGGTTCAAGTTGCTTAGTCAAAACGCAGTTCTTGTAAGCTGTGCTACGCCGGAGCAGGCACAGCTATCGCGCTGGGTGACAAAGCGTGCTTCAAGCATGAAGTTGATACTGGATGATACCTCCTGCCAGCTATTATGTGATTGCTACGAAGGCAATCTTATAGCGCTGGCTCAGGCGTTGGAACGCTTGTCACTACTTTACCCTGACGGCAATCTAACGTTGCCGCGAGTCGCAGAGGCCGTGAACAACTCCGCACATTTCACGTCATTTCATTGGATAGAGGCCGTGCTGACGAGTAAAAGCAAACGCGCCGCGTATATTCTGCGTCAATTGCGACTAGAAGCCGAGGAACCGGTCATCCTATTGCGCAGCATCCAACGTGAAATCCTCCTGCTGCTGATGCTTAAACGGCAAGTTACTACCACGCCGCTGCGAATTTTATTCGACCGCTACAATATCTGGCAAAATCGACGACCACTATTAACGAAGGCTTTAGAGCGCCTTACTCTGGCGAAATTGCGCGATACGGTGGCATTAATGGCAAAAATCGAATTAGCGCTTAAACAGAATTATAGCTACCAGATATGGTCTGATCTAAACGCTGTGGCGTTATTGTTGTGCGGCAAATCGCTGCCAGCGGTGATGTTTGATGTTTGAAAGCCACGCTTGTAAAAACTTGCTCCCTTCTTCTGTCAAAGTGACATGAGTGTACAATGCTCTTATATCGTTAATGTGTGCGCCGGCTAAGCGGGAAGCTTAGCCGGCGTTGTTAATCTTTATTCATTCTGTGGCCGATAGGCGGCTTACTCTATTTTAGTACAGAGCTGGCAGAGGCATGTCGAGAGAGGAGCCTTTGCGTGTCACTATAGCTCAAAGATTTTGTTGTTGATAAGATAGACATCTGAAAAGGGGAAAGTAACTATCACCCTTAATGCGCGCAGCAAGTCAAGCGTTATGGTAATCTATACTGGGATATCCAGCCAGGATATTATTGCTGTTCTAATCATGTAGTACACAGGCATCATGTGTCATCGACTTGATACCGCTAGGCAAGAGGGAGACGAGTTCGCCGACTGGCGCATGCCCGATCTTGGTGATGTGATTGTACATGTGATGCAAAAGAAAGCCGTTCGTCTTTATGAGTTAGAAAGCTCTGGAGTTAAGAAGTAAAACTGCATCAATAGCAAAATACTGGATTGGGTGCAGAACGGTTTTAGCAAAGGATTGTCGTCATGAGTTATGGTGCATAGTGACCATAATTTAATTCTTAAATATACTATTCTCGGTGTTTTCACCTTGTGATGACAAGCGCTGAACACTTCCAAATATTTTCCTTTCGACTTTAAGGAAATAATAATGGTAATCGCGGGAAAACGTGGATATCGCACGTACTCTGAACAAGGAAGTCGAGCAGATGCTGGCAGTTGGTTTGTAGTCAAATGGAAGCGCATTGTTACGCTGGACAACTCAAGCGCGCGCCTGGAAACACAAAATAATTAGAGCAGCGCTCGAGCATTGAAAATAAGACGGCCTGCCTAAAGCATTACTACTAATCATTCTTGCACCCTTATCACCGTGAGTAACATGGTGACAATGATTAACATGAACTAATTCCTTTGAATGAAAATAGAACGTAACCCCTTCCGCGACTATTCAGCCGAATCGCTACTATTTATGCGTCGTGCACTGCTGGCGTTTGCCGGCATATTGCTACTTAGCGGCGTTCTCATTGTCAATCTTTACCATTTGCAAATCACTTGCTTCGAGGATTACTGTACCCGCTCTAATGACAACCGCATCAAACTGGTACCTATCGCACCGAGCCGCGGCATTATATACGATCGCAATGGTATTCCTCTCGCCCTAAACCGCACTATTTATCAGTTAGAACTAGTACCGGAAGAGATAGATGATTTAGCACAGACGCTTGCCGACCTACGTCCGATTGTCGATTTGATCGATGATGATATTGCCAATTTTGAAAAAGAACGTAAACGCTCACGCCGTTTTACATCACTTCCAATTAAAGTGGGTTTGACAGACGTGCAACAGGCTCGTTTCGCCGTTAACCAGTACCGTTTCCCCGGCTTCGAAGTAAAGGGCTACCAGCGGCGCTATTATCCCTACGGATCAGCGCTTACCCACGTCATAGGCTATGTGTCGAAAATCAACGACCGAGACGTAGAACGTTTGGGTCAAGAGGGGGTTCTGTCGAACTATGCTGCGACGCACGATATTGGGAAATTAGGTATTGAACGCTATTATGAAAGTACGCTTCACGGTAAAACTGGTTACGAAGAAGTAGAAGTCAACAACCGCGGTCGGGTGATCCGTCAACTACGTGAGCAGCCTCCCCAAGCAGGGCAGGATATTACCTTGACCTTAGATTTGAACTTGCAACAATATATTGAGAAGCTGCTAGCCGGTAGCCGTTCCGCAGTAGTTGTGATAGATCCCCGTAACGGCGGCATCCGCGCGCTGGTATCTAACCCGAGCTACGATCCAAACCGGTTTGTCGACGGAATTTCTCGCAAGGAATACCACGCGTTGCTAGAAGATCAAAACCGCCCACTTATCAATCGTGCTACTCAAGGTGTCTATCCGCCTGCTTCCACTGTAAAACCCTATATTTCGGTGTCAGCGCTCACACTTGGCATCATTAATAAAAATTTCTCTTTGTTCGATCCTGGCTGGTGGCAACTTCCCGGATCAGAAAAACGTTACCGCGACTGGAAACGGTGGGGACACGGTCGGTTAAACGTCACTCGGGCGCTGGAGGAATCAGCAGATACCTTTTTTTATCAGGTAGCGTATGACATGGGTATTGAGAGGCTTTCTGCATGGATGACTAAATTTGGCTATGGCCAGTATACTGATATTGATCTGTCCGAAGAGTACGCCGGAGTCATGCCGACCAGAGAGTGGAAAATTTCGCATTTTAAAAAACCTTGGTATCAAGGGGATACCATCCCAGTTGGGATCGGCCAGGGTTACTGGACCGCTACGCCGATGCAGATGTCCAAGGCGCTGATGACACTGATTAACGACGGCGTAGTGCGAACCCCCCATCTTCTCTCCGGCACGCAGAGAAATGGCCGCCAGGTTCCCTACCATCAACCGGATCATTTGCAAATCGGCGACCCGCATTCTGGATTCTGGGAAATAGCCAAGGACGGCATGTATGGCGTCGCCAACCGGCCAAACGGCACGGCGCACAAGAGTTTTGCTGACGCACCTTACAAAGTAGCCGCTAAATCTGGTACATCTCAAGTATATAGTATGAAAGCTAACGAAACCTATAATGCCCAAAAAATCGCCGAACGTCTGCGCGATCATAAACTAATGACCGCTTTTGCCCCCTATGATAAACCGACAGTTGGTGTAGTGATCATTTTAGAAAACGGCGGAATCGGACCGACAGTGGGAACGATTACCCGAAAGATTCTTGATCACATCCTTTTGAGCAATAAGACTGCAGATTTACACGCAGAGTCGATTTCCACGCTCGGTCTCGAGAGAGATTGACCTATCATGACTGATAATTCAAAACAAACTCCTCTTTGGAATAAATTGCATATTGATGTGATACTGTTGTTTTTTGTAACGCTATTGCTGATCTATAGTGTCCTGGTGATGTGGAGCGCAAGCGGCCAAGATGTCAGCATGATGGAGCATAAGATTGCTCAGATAGTGATGGGCATACTAGTGATGCTGGTGATGGCGCAGGTGCCGCCTCGTGTCTATGAAGCGTGGGCGCCATATTTATATATTTTATGCGTGTTGCTTCTGGTGTTGGTGGATGCGTTTGGCCAGATCAGCAAAGGCGCGCAACGTTGGTTAGATATAGGTATTATTCGCTTCCAGCCTTCAGAAATCGCAAAAATTGCTGTTCCGCTGATGATCGCACGTTTTATCAACCGTGATAGTTGCCCACCGTCGCTGAAAAATACCGTTATTCCGCTGGTGCTGATTTTTATACCCACATTGCTGGTAGCAGCACAGCCCGACCTGGGGACATCCATCCTTATTGCTGCCTCCGGCCTGTTCGTGTTATTCTTATCTGGTATGAGTTGGAAATTGATTGCCGTCGCCGCGTTATTAGCGGCAGCGTTTATCCCCGTACTGTGGTTCTTTTTGATGCATGATTATCAGCGCAATCGAGTGATGATGTTGCTCGCTCCTGAAACAGATCCTATAGGCGCCGGCTACCATATTATCCAGTCGAAAATCGCCATCGGCTCCGGAGGTTTATCGGGTAAAGGGTGGCTGTACGGCACCCAGTCACAGTTAGAATTCTTACCGGAACGCCATACCGATTTTATCTTTGCTGTATTGAGTGAGGAACTGGGGCTTATCGGTGTGTTAGTGCTACTGGCGCTTTATTTTGGGATAATTATTCGCGGTCTAGTGATTGCAGTACAGGCGCAAAACATATTCGGCCAAGTAATGGCCGGCGGTTTGATGCTGATTTTTTTCGTTTATATATTTGTCAATATCGGTATGGTTAGTGGTATCTTACCGGTAGTTGGCGTGCCATTACCGTTAGTAAGCTACGGCGGTTCGGCACTTATTGTATTAATGGCGGGTTTTGGTATCGTTATGTCGATACATACTCATCGAAAAATGTTGTCAAAAAGTTTATAGGGGATGAGTAATGCAAACGCCTAGATGCATTGCTGATATACTTTTGTCCCTGCCTAGCAGGGACTAGCATCTACACGGTTACATCCTGTACGGATGCGTAAATGATACCTTAGTGAAGCTAAGTGAACGGTTGGTAAGCCTTCTGCTTACTCAAAGGGCTGTTAATCATTAATTAGGCGCTTTCTGAAAGAATTAGCAAGCATTATATTAAGAATAGTAAGAATACTCACCGCGTTGATGTTCGGTGAAATCGCGCGCACCCCTCAGTTCAGGAAATGTTTTTAGCAGTGCTTTCTCAATTCCTTCCTTAAGGGTGTAGTCTACCATTGAACAGCCATTACAGCCACCGCCAAATTGTAGGATAGCGAGCATATCGTCGGTGATTTTTATCAGAGTCACTTGACCACCGTGTCCGGCTAATTGCAAATTAATATGCGACTGCAAAAAATATTCCACGCGCTCGATAAGAGACGAGTCATCGTTCACTTTGCGCATCTTGGCATTTGGCGCTTTGAAGGTTAGTTGAGAGCCAAACTTATCCGTAACAAAGTCAATTTCCGCATCCTGCAGATAAGGCACAGAAAGCTCATCTATATAGGCGGAGATCTTACCGAATTTTAGTTCGGTATCAAGAGCTTTTACCGCATCAGGCGGGCAGTACGAGATGCCGCATTCCGCATTAGCTGTGCCAGCATTGATGACGAACACGCGGATCTGAGTGCCTGGTTCCTGATTAGCCAATAATTTGGCAACATGTCTCTGGGCAACATCCGTCATACGGATCATAACATTTACCCGATAGCTGATAAAACTAGTCTGAAATTATACGCTTTCCCATGCAGACTAGAAGGTATAAAAAAAGTGTAGCTGAATTTCACTGTAACAGTCAACCGCCTTATTTTTCTAGCTCAATTATAATCTCTCAAGTAGTAACGGTAAACATATAAAGATGCATTAAATTTAGCTTCTCTTAACCTGTGTCTGATGTACTCATGTAGTCAACAGACAGATAGATAAACACTCGGACAAAGTTAGTGTCGCTATAAAATGTATAAATTTTTCACCAGGCGGCTGAAGGTTGATATTAGTCTATATATATTTTTGATTTGAGCAATACACAGACGCTACAAAAATTATTAATACTATTATGCAAATTCAATGTAGTCTTCTACATAACTAATGTATATCCTGTTTATAAAATCTTGTTAAACTTAATTAGTCATTAGTATAACGGATGGAGTTATATAACTTGACGTATTCACATAAAAGATCTTACTCGCAAAACTATTGATTTTCAAAATCAGAAACACTATATGATGTGTTATGATCGTACGTCACCATCAGAAAATTCAACACAATCCTAAAGGCTGTGTTGAATTTTCTTAATAGCATTAATCATTTCTGCAGCGTCATGTTCACTTGAGAAACATGAGTAAGAACTCGTTTTTCTATACGGCGGCTTAGCCTTCTTACACACATAAGATCGTTATTCGTATGACTGCAGCATTAGGCGCTATACTAAGTGTAATTTTTTAAATACACTAAATGACATTCTCAAAACTTGTGCAGTATTCTTATATAAAACATGATTCGTTTTTACTAATGTCTGTCTGATTGAGCGTTTTGATAGTGAAAATATCAGCTTTTCTGCAATGAAGACAGATAACATCTATTTTAGGATATACTCTTTAAAATTAAAAGATAGAAAATTAGTGCTTTTAAGCTTATCACCACCTTTGACTCTTAACGACAGCACTATGGCTGGAAAAGCTTGATGGCTTTTATGAAAAATAGAAGCTACCCGACGTCTCTCGTGGTAGAGGATAGTTTGAATGAATGATTTTGATCTAGCGCATATGAGCTGGTTCGAAATTCGAGATTCTTTAAATCTCATTATCTATGTAGGTCGCAAGTTTAATTTAGTAGTATAGTCTTCACGGACACTATTCCCTATAACATGGGGAATATACAAAATTTATAAACGGCTAGTATGGGGACGCCAGCGATCCAGCGAAATGCTCTGTTATCAGAGCGCTTTTATTTTCCCGGATTTATAAAGGGTGCCGGTTTCTTTATCAAGCGCCGATCATCATCAATGCGATTAAGCCTTGCGCAACTGAGTTGTTTCATAGGGTTATTCGTTGACACCTTACCAGCGTCTCGCTATGATTTTCTACGTTCTCGCGATTCCTCTGTAGTTCAGTTGGTAGAACGACGGACTGTTAATCCGTATGTCACTGGTTCGAGTCCAGTCAGAGGAGCCAATTTTCTGCTTTCACGCGTTCTTGTAAATCCTTATATGATGTTCATTTGAGGTGTAAATGTGCAAAACTTTCCAGATATATTTTGCCTTCAGTATTTGGAAATTAGAGATTAATTTAATATCTTTTATGTGTCTTTTGCCAATGCAGAAAATCTGCTCTTTCAAGCCTGCTAATAAACTTTATAAAATCTCTAATTTCCACGATCTACACTTGATCTGATCGAGTGACGGATTGTGCTATTGCGGCACGAAATGACTAATCACAGGCCGCGTTTGTTGTTTAAAATCAATAACAAACAAGTGAGAAGACGGTAATACCTATGAGAACGTACGACACACTGAACCAGCACACCCATATTGGTAAATCATTACAGTTTGTTGTGGGAGTGATAAGGTCCTAGTTAATGAGACGTCAAACTCCACGTTAGCTTCCGACGCCTTGCAGCTTCAAGCAAAGGGTCTCAATCACGACAGTTGGCACCTTAAACGGTTGTATGCGATGCGACAGCAGCGGAGATGATAGATCGTTCCAGTGAAGTGAGGTAGCAAGAAAGGCTTCAGCTCGCTCTGCCAAAAAAGGTAGAACTGGTTTTAAATAAGTCATCAATACTCGGAACAGCTGGATGCCCATCGAACAGATAACCTGCAAATCCGCCTTTCGGCTTTCCTGTTTTGCCACGACCCAAGGTGCTTGCTCATCGACATAGCGATTTGCCAAATCTGCTAATGCCATGATTTCTCGAACTGCGCGGCTGATTTCACGATTGCTGAACGCCTCGCCTATAGACATTGCAGCATTAACGAAAATAATATATAATGTTGGGTCAGCTACTGACCCCAGCAGCTTGCCGTCGAAACGATGCTTCAATCACAGCCTCTACCTGGGATGTTTTAACGCGACTGAGCAGCACCTTAAACGGTTGTATGCGATGCGACAGCAGCGGAGATGATAGATCGTTCCAGTGAAGTGAGGTAGCAAGAAAGGCTTCAGCTCGCTCTGCCAAAAAAGGTAGAACTGGTTTTAAATAAGTCATCAATACTCGGAACAGCTGGATGCCCATCGAACAGATAACCTGCAAATCCGCCTTTCGGCTTTCCTGTTTTGCCACGACCCAAGGTGCTTGCTCATCGACATAGCGATTTGCCAAATCTGCTAATGCCATGATTTCTCGAACTGCGCGGCTGATTTCACGATTGCTGAACGCCTCGCCTATAGACATTGCAGCATTAACGAAAATAATATATAATGCTGGGTCAGCTACTGACCCCGATAGCTTGCCGTCAAAGCATTTATTGATAAATCCGGCGTTGCGCGAGGCTAGATTAACGACTTTATTGACGATATCGGCATTGATCCTATGGACGAAATCTTTGAGATTAAGGTCGATATCATCGATGCGAGACGATAGTTTAGTTGCATAGTAATAACGCAAACAGTCTGCATCTAAATGCGCTAGATAGGTACTAGCTTTGATGAAAGTGCCACGTGATTTAGCCATTTTAGCGCCGTTGACGGTTACATAACCATGTACAAACAAATTAGTTGGTTTTCGAAAGTGACTACCTTCAAGCATCGCAGGCCAGAAGAGGCTGTGAAAATACACGATGTCCTTACCGATAAAATGATAAAGGTCGGCTTTGGAATCCACATTCCAAAATTCGTCAAAGCGGAGATCACTGCGTTTCTGGCACAGGTTTTGGAATGCGCTCATGTATCCGATAGGCGCATCCAGCCATACATAAAAATATTTGCCTGGCGCATCTGGTATTTCAAAGCCAAAGTAAGGCGCATCGCGGGAAATATCCCACTGCTGCAACCCAGATTCGAACCACTCTTGCATCTTGTTAGCCACCTGCTTTTGCAGCGCACCGGAATGCGTCCAGGAACGTAACATTTCACTGAAAGCGGATAAGTTAAGAAAAAAGTGCTCTGACTTTCGTATGATCGGCGTAACGCCCGACACTGACGATTTCGGATTAATTAGATCCGTTGGGTTATAGGTGGCGCCACAAACTTCACAATTATCGCCGTATTGATCAGGTGAGTGGCATTTCGGGCAACCGCCTTTCACAAAGCGGTCTGGCAAAAACATGCCCTTTTCAGGATCAAATAGTTGGGAAATGATCCTCGATTCAATAAATCCATTATCTTTTAGACGTTGGTAAATCAAGGTCGATAGCTGTCGATTCTCTTCGCTATGGGTTAAATAGTAGTTATCGTAGCTAATACCAAATCCAGCAAAGTCCCTTTTATGCTCCAGGTTTATTGCGTTGACCATCTCTTCCGGCGCAACACCCAACTGCTGCGCTTTAAGCATGATTGGCGTCCCGTGAGCATCATCAGCACAAATAAAATAGACCTGATGGCCGCGCATTCGTTGATAACGGACCCAAATATCCGCCTGAATATGCTCGAGCATATGACCAAGATGGATGGAACCGTTAGCGTAAGGTAACGCACAAGTTACCAACATTTTTTTTGTGAATTGAGTCATAGTTAAATAGGCTTTCATTAAGCGTTATAAGAGCAGTCAATAGTAACTGATAGCTAACGTAAATAAGTGACATGCTTGTCATTACGGCGGTGAACGTCGTTATTGTAGATGAGGCTCTGTTATCTTTCAAGAAGACAGGATATATCCTTTTACGTTAAGCCGCGTTCTGTACGTTTAAATACTAAACGAGAAACATAGCGTTGCGTGTTGCCGCTAGGCTTTTCTCCCTTCTTTATGTTATTAACCGCATCATTATAGCTTTTGCGAATGCTTTGTTTGTCATGATATTATAGCGCCGCAAACAATTTGCTGTCTCTGCGGTAGTAAGGAGCATTACATATACACTAGAGATTGTTGGTTAGAAGCGGCATTAGCAGAAATGCACAAGAAATATGAAACGTAAGTGATCTTGCATATAGATCACCACTGCAATTTAAGGAAACCGCATGCCCGTTATAATTCTCCCTGATGGTAGTCAGCATCAATTCCCCCATTCCGTCTCTCCTCTTGATGTTGCCTGCAATATCGACCCTAGTCTGGCCAAAGCCTGTATTGCCGGGCGCGTTAATGGAGAATTAGTTGATGCCGTTGATGTTATTAAGCACGATGCCAAGCTTGCTATCATTACTGCTAAAGATGAAGCGGGGCTGAACATTATTCGCCATTCCTGCGCACACTTGCTCGGACACGCTATCAAACAACTGTGGCCGCAAACGAAAATGGCTATCGGTCCGGTTATCGATAAAGGTTTCTTTTATGATGTCGATATCGATCATACTCTGACGCGAGATGATCTCGATTTGTTAGAAAAACGGATGCATGCACTAGCTGAAAAAGACTACAATGTTATCAAAGAAACAGTAAGCTGGCAACAGGCCCGTGATTTGTTTGCGACGCGATGCGAGGATTATAAAGTCGCTATTCTCGATGAGAATATCCCCCGCAATGATTATGTCGTGCTTTATCATCATGAAGAATATGTCGACATGTGCCGTGGTCCGCACGTCCCCAACATGCGTTTATGCCACTACTTTACCCTACAAAAAACCTCCGGCGCTTACTGGCGTGGAAACAGTAAAAATAAAATGTTACAGCGCATTTATGGTACAGCCTGGGGAGACAAAAAGCAGCTCAATACGTATCTCCAGCATTTGGAAGAAGCAGCGAAGCGTGATCATCGTAAAATTGGTAAGCAGCTCGACTTGTATCATATGCAGGAAGAAGCACCTGGTGTGGTGTTTTGGCACAATAGTGGTTGGACTATTTTTCGCGAACTAGAAACCTTTGTACGTATGAAGCATAAGGCTTATCAGTACCAAGAAGTGAAAGGGCCATTTATGATGGACCGTGTGCTTTGGGAAAAAACCGGACATTGGGACAATTACGCCGAGCATATGTTTATCACATCGTCGGAAAACCGAGAATACTGTATTAAACCGATGAATTGTCCTGGTCATGTGCAAATTTTCAATCAAGGTTTGAAGTCTTATCGTGATCTTCCTCTTAGGATGGCCGAATTCAGCAGTTGCCACCGTAATGAACCGTCAGGGTCATTGCATGGGCTCATGCGGGTGCGCGGTTTTACTCAGGATGATGCCCATATTTTTTGTACTGAAGACCAGGTGCTCGATGAAGTAAACAATTGCATTAAAATGGTATATGATGTGTATGGAACGTTTGGCTTCGAAAAAATTCTAGTGAAACTTTCTACCCGTCCGGAAAAACGTATCGGCAGCGATGATACCTGGAACCGAGCGGAACACGATCTAGCTGCCGCACTGACGGAAAACGGTATTGCCTTTGAATACCAGCCTAGCGGGGGTGCTTTTTATGGTCCTAAAATTGAATTTGTACTTTTTGATTGCCTGGATCGTGCCTGGCAGTGTGGTACCGTGCAGCTTGACTTCTCACTACCCGGTCGTTTAAATGCTTCTTATGTTGGAAAAAATAACGAACGGGTGGTACCGGTCATGATCCATCGTGCTATTTTAGGGTCAATGGAACGCTTCATTGGTATCCTGACGGAAGAGTATGCGGGTTTCTATCCAACCTGGTTAGCACCGACGCAGGCTATTGCGATGAATATCACCGATAATCAATTGCAATATGTCGAAAAATTGACAGAAAAACTGTTAGCAATAGGAATTCGTGTGAAAGCAGACTTGAGAAATGAAAAGATAGGCTTTAAAATCCGCGAACATACTTTGAAACGAGTGCCTTACATGCTGGTCTGCGGAGATAAAGAAATGCAATCAGGCAAGGTTGCCGTACGTACGCGCCACAGTAAAAATCTAGGAAGCATCGACATTAATGAGTTTATTACCAAACTGCAGAATGAAATTTACAGCCGTAGTCCTTATCAACTACAACTGGAGGAATAAAGTATTAAAGGCGGGAAACGAGTTCAACTGGTGCGTTCCAATCGCATTAACCGAGAAATCCGTGCTACAGAGGTTCGTTTAACGGGTATCGACGGAGAGCAGATGGGTATTGTCAGTCTGAATAAAGCGCTTGAACAATCTGAGGAAGCCGGTGTTGATTTAATTGAAATCAGCCCTAATGCCGAACCGCCGGTTTGCCGAATTATGAATTACGGCAAGTTCCTCTATGAGAGGAGTAAATCTACTAAAGAACAGAAAAAAAAGCAGAAAATTATTCAGATTAAGGAAATCAAATTTCGACCTGGCACTGATGAAAGCGACTATCAGATCAAATTACGAAACCTGGTTCGTTTTCTGGAAGACGGCGATAAAGCCAAGGTTACTTTGAGATTCCGCGGACGTGAAATGGCGCACCAACAGATTGGTATCGCAGTGCTCAATCGCGTTCGTGACGATCTAAGTGCACTGGCGGTATTAGAGTCTTTCCCATCTAAAGTTGAAGGTCGCCAAATGGTCATGGTGCTCGCACCCAAGAAGAAGTAGTAAGGTCTGACGAATAAGATGTCGCTTCAGCGTCGTTTCTGCTTCACTGATGCGTGTTATTAACTATATGAAGTAGGATGCTCTTATGTTAAAACTCAAGACAGCACGCAGTGTCGCAAAGCGGTTTAAGAAAATGGCTTCTGGCGGTTTCAAGCGTAAACATGCTAACATGCGTCATATTCTTACAAAAAAATCCACTAAGCGTAAGCGTCATTTGCGCTCGAAATCTATAGTTTCCAAAGGGGATCTGAGTTTAATTGTTCGTTGTCTGCCCTACGCGTAAGCGTCATTTTTAAGGAGAGAGCATATGGCGCGCGTAAAACGCGGTGTGGTAGCGCGTTCACGTCACAAAAAAATCTTGAAACAAGCGAAAGGTTATTACGGTTCCCGTTCGCGCGTTTATCGCGTTGCCTTCCAGGCGATTATTAAAGCAGATCAATACGCCTACCGTGATCGTCGTCAGAAAAAACGTCAATTCCGTCAACTATGGATCGCTCGTATTAATGCCGAGGCTCGTCAGAATGGTATTTCTTACAGTCTGTTCATCAATGGCCTGAAAAAGGCTGCGATTGATATTGATCGTAAAATCTTGGCAGATATCGCTATGTTTGATAAAGCAACTTTCAGCGCTTTGGCCGATAAAGCGAAAGGTGGGGTCCTGACACAAGCCTATTAAGAAGAGGAGCTGTCTCCCTTTTTTCATAAATATCGGTGAGTTGGCAAAGCATAATATAGCCTCAATAAGGTCATGCAACTATGGGTGCTGCTATTTTCCGTTTTTTACTTGAGCGCCTGTAGTCCGAGAGCATGCACGTAAATCAAAAAAACGAAAATAGCTCTAATGCCTCCTAAATTGGAGGTTTTTTATTGATGATATCTGTACGGCTTGACAAGCCTCTCGCTCATTTACGATTCAGTCATCTACGGTAGGAAAAGAAGAAAGCAATGCTACATCTTGCAGATTTAGTTGTTCAGGCCAAAGCAAAGATTGAACAGTCTCAGGATATAGAGACGTTGGAGTTGATCCGCGTAGAATATCTAGGCAAAAAAGGGTATGTTACTCAGCAAATAAAGGCGCTGCGGGATCTATCGCCGGACATGCGGCCTACAGCGGGTATGGTCATAAATCAGGCCAAACAGGACGTACGGCAAGCGTTGGCTCATCGTAAAGCAACGCTGAAAAGCGCGGAGATAGAAGCACTGTTAGCAACTGAAACGCTGGATGTTTCGCTACCTGGACGTAGAATGGAAAATGGGAGTCTACATCCGATATCCCATACTATCGCGCGTGTTGAACATTTCTTTGGCGCATTAGGCTTTTCAGTGGTGACCGGACCGGAAATTGAAGATGATTATCATAATTTTGATGCTTTAAATATTCCTCCCCATCATCCTGCACGTGCCGATCACGATACATTTTGGTTTGACACAACCCGGCTTTTGCGTACCCAGACCTCCGGCGTACAGATCCGTACCATGAAGGCGCAACAGCCGCCGATTCGGATTATCGCGCCAGGACGGGTATACCGTAACGATTATAATCAGACTCATACTCCAATGTTCCATCAAATGGAGGGACTGATTATCGATATTAATATTAGTTTTACTAATCTAAAGGGCACGTTGTATGACTTTCTGCGTAACTTTTTTGAAGAAAACTTACAGATCCGCTTCCGCCCGTCTTATTTTCCGTTTACTGAACCCTCTGCTGAAGTAGACATTGAAGTAGACATGATAAGAAAAAACAGCCATTGGCTTGAAGTGTTGGGCTGCGGCATGGTACATCCGAATGTCCTACGCCATGTCGGAATCGATCCGGAAATTTACTCCGGCTTTGCTTTCGGCATAGGCCTAGAGCGATTGACTATGCTTCGTTACGGTATCACGGATTTGCGTGCATTTTTTGCAAACGATTTGCGTTTTCTTAAACAGTTTAAATAAAAACGGGATTGCACATGAAATTCAGTGAACTTTGGCTACGTGAATGGGTAAATCCAGCCATCGACAGCAAGGCGCTTGCAGAACAAATTACCATGTCCGGGCTGGAAGTAAACAGCGTGGAACCGGTCGCTGGCTGGTTTACCGGCGTGGTAGTCGGTCAAGTAGTAGAGTGCTGTCAGCATCTCAATTCCGAAAAATTGTGCGTTACTAAAGTAGATATTGGCGGAGATCGGCTATTGAATATCATCTGTAAAGCCCTTAATTGCCGCGCTAATCTGCGGGTAGCGGTAGCTATACCCGGTGCTGTTCTGCCAGGTGCGTGCAAAATTAAAGCTACTAAACTGCGCGGCGAGCTGTCTGAAGGTATGCTATGTTCGTTCTCTGAATTAGGCATTATAAGCGATCATGACGGCATCATTGAATTACCTTCTGATGCGCCTATTGGACAGAGTATTCGCGATTATTTGCAGCTTGACGATAATACCATTGATATTAATGTGACGCCGAATCGTGCAGATTGCTTAGGGCTACTTGGGATTGCCCGCGATGTGGCGGTACGCAATCACCTGCCATTGCGCATGCCGGCCATTGAGACAGTGGAGATGGAAATTAACGATACATTGCCTATTCACGTCGATGCGGTTGAAGCTTGCCCGCGATATTTAAGCCGTGTAGTGAAAAATATTAATGTTGGTATCTCGACGCCACTATGGATGAAGGAAAAACTGCGCCGCTGTGGATTGCACTCGGTGGATGCTGTAGTAGATATTACTAACTATATTCTACTAGAACTTGGTCAACCGATGTGCGTTTACGATCTCGCGTGCATCAAAGGTGGCATTGTGGTGCGTTATGCCAGGCAAGATGAAACGTTGACTCTGCTCGACGGAAACGATGTGACACTATCACCTGATACGTTAGTGATTGCCGATCACGACCAGACGACGCTAGCAATGGCGGGAATTTTTGCCTGTACCGCGTCCGGTATCAGCTCGATTACCCACGACGTGGTGTTAGAATGCGCCTTTTTTAATCCTTTAGCTATCACTGGCCGTGCCCGCCGCTACAGAATGCACACCGATGCATCGCACCGATATGAACGCGGCGTGGACCCGGACCTTCAGGCGCGAGCTATAGAACGAGCGACCGCGCTTCTAATGACTATCTGCGGCGGTCAGCCTGGCCCGATTATCGATGTGACTTCTATATCCGCTCAGCCGAAACCGGCCATCATTACTTTGCGTCGAAAAACACTGGATCGTTTGATTGGCCATATTATCTCAGACGAGGACGTAAGCGATACTCTGACTCGTTTAGGTTTCCAGATTAGCCGTGTATCGAAAGGCTGGAAAGCCATAGCGCCGAGCTGGCGTTTTGATATGGCTATCGAAGAAGATTTAATAGAAGAAATCGCACGGGTATACGGTTATGACGCAATACCAAGTGTGCCGATGTGCGCCAACTTGGTGATGCCACACAGCCGAGAAGCGGCGCTACCGCTAGATCGGGTCAAGACGTTGTTGGTAGACCGCGGCTACCAAGAAGCGATTACCTACAGTTTTGTTGACCCAAAAACTCAAGCTCTATTACATCCTCATCAGGCACCGTTAGTACTACCCAACCCGATTTCTCAAGACATGTCCGTCATGCGTTTGTCACTCTGGACTGGGCTTCTTGGCGCTGTTGTCTATAATCAGAATCGACAGCAGCAACGAGTCCGATTGTTTGAGAGCGGCTTGTGCTTTGTTTCTGATGACGCAGCCGATCTTGGCATTCGTCAGGATCTTATGCTAGCCGGTGTTATTTCTGGTCTACAGTTTGATGAACATTGGTATCAACCGAACCAGCAGGTAGATTTTTACGATGCTAAAGGCGATCTTGAGGCAATCCTTGAGCTTACTGGCAAATTAGACAATTTTAGATTCAAAGCAAAACAGCATCCCGCTCTTCATCCTGGGCAGAGCTCTGTTATTTATCTGAATAATGAACCCATTGGCTTCATTGGCGCCATTCATCCCGAACTTGAAGCGAAATTAAATTTAAATGGCCGTACGGTGGTGTTTGAACTTCTCTGGGAGAAAGTGGCTGAACGCAAAGTACCTAAAGCGATTGACATTTCTCGTTTCCCAGCTAACCGCCGAGATATTGCTATAGTGGTAGCTGATAACGTCGACGCAGAAGATATTATCTTAGAGTGTAAGACAATTGATTCAAATCAGTTAGTTAGCGCAAAATTATTTGACATGTATCATGGCAGAGGCGTAGCTAAAGGTTTTAAGAGTTTATCTATTAGTCTGATCTTACAAGATACCACTCGTACATTAGAAGATAAGGAGATTGCCGCAATTGTTGCGAAATGCGTGGCAGCATTAAAGCAACGCTTCCAAATATCTTTGAGGGATTAAGGTTTATGGCACTTGCTAAAATGTCAAAATACTTGTTTAAAACTTTTCGAGATGCTAAGAGAATTGTGGAGCTCTTTTAAGAAATTCGCTGGAACCGGGAAATAGCGCGTAGGACGTAATCTAAAAACTATTCCAGTTACTGCCGCCGTGTTGAGAATGCTGTTCTACAAAAACGAAACAGATGTAAGAAAGGCACAGTTTTCTCCTTTGTAACACATGCTAAAATTAAGCTGGCTATAACTTCCTGCATACATTAATCGATGCAGAATATCATTATAATGACGATAAACGTTATTATCAGAAACTAGAAAAAGGTTTGATGGTGTACGTCACATCAATGATTTGCAAAAAATAAAATACAATTTGGAGCTTCAAATATAATTTACGGATGTGAGGATATTCGCCTGATGCCGAATACTCTTTACATCGCACTCCATCAGATCCACTTGATCGCTATCAGTTTTATCTACAGAAAGTTAATTTTAGGAATATGCTTCTTAAATCCGCTCAGATCCCAGTATGACTGAAAGCAAGCAAAAGCAATCGTCTACGTATCCATATTAAACAGCTTTCTCGCTATTTTATTTTTAAAATCAGAAACGGTGCATGAAAGATTATTGGATAGTGTATATATGCCTAAAATCGCTATGTTGTTTAAACCAAAATTATAAATTAAGTCCATCCATAGTATACACGACACTTTCTATTAAGCTCTAATCGAGATACTACTATTAGATGCATGATTTATACTTTTTAAATTAGCCATCAAATAATGTATCATACATGAAGTTCAATCTACTCAGTGGTACATAAATATGTTTCGTTTATTGCTGTGATCTACTAAATAACTCTAAACAGAGAGCCATATCGTGATTATAATCACAATAATTGACTTTTCTACGCTATACACAAAAGAGTGCGATAAAACAGTACTACTGTAGCAATACCGGCTCATGATGTACAACGCTGTAACAAGTCTTGCGCTCTTATTTGTATAGTGTGTTTTTAAATATGGTTGACTTTTATATCTTCGGATCTTAAGGCAAGAACGTAAAATTTGATCGCTTCCTCAGCAATATGAGGAAGCCTAATATTGGCGCTTTTATTGCTTGGAGTATTATCACTGCGCTGTTTCTTCCTGTCCGGTTGGATACTTAACACAATTAGTCGACCCGATGATTACGTGCCTGTTACCGCTGCTGATTGTAGCTATACTGGTGGCCGAATGGTGGGAGCCAAACGCGGTGGTGTCGTCGGTGCGATTACCGCTATTGAGTGATCGCCGGTACTGAGACACCGATATACCTCGGTACAATGGTTGCTGGCCCTTTAGGTGGCTTAACTGTGTTAAAGGCGCCGACAGCGGCGTGGATGACCTAGAACATCTTTTCACTGACGTCTATTTTTGTCGAGCCGGCTAAAATCCTTTTCTTGAATAAAGCTATTAACCACGGTACGCCTCTTGACATTCAGCAGACAACCGGGACTGGTAAATCGATATTTTTATTAAAGCTCTGTTTTGATAGCAGATATGATATTTGGCCACGTAATACTAAGCAATCCGCCGGCGGTGCCTCCACCGCCCATTTTATGGGCGGTATCTACGAAATTTATTTCCCCTATGTGCTGATGAATCCACGTTTGTTGATCGCAGTTATCTTTGGCGATGCGACTGGCGTATTCACACTGAATTGTTTAAGTAGCGGTCTGGTTTCGCCGACCTTTCCCTCCGGCTCTATCTTAGCTATTTAGTATTTAGTTATGACGTCAAGAGGGAGCTATGTTGCTAACTTGGTTGCTATTATTGCTGCTTTCGCCGTTTCGTTCATCATCTCCTCTGTTTTGCTCAAGAGCTCACGCGCCATCGTCGACGCAGCCAATTTAGCTAAGGCTTCACGACGTATGAAGAATATAAAAACACAGTTCAAAAGCATCGCCGCTCCCGTTAATGCAAGAGTATCGTGTAATTTAAGTGCGGTGCAGAAAATTATCGTAGCCTGAGATGCAGGCATGGATAGAGCGTGCTATGGACACCGGCATTCTGCGTAAAAAGGTGAACGAAGCCGAGCTAAATAAGATCAGCGTGATCAATAATACCATTAATAATTTACCAAGTAATAAATCCATCGCGTTCTGACTGAACGTGCAATGCGTCATATTCCGCAAACGCGGCATATTTTCTAAATAGTTTCCTCGACAGCTTGCTTTATAGCGAATTGACCGCACGTCTGGTAACGGTACAAAATACAGATAATCAACAAACGACTACATTGAAAAACAGCTTTAAAGACAGCGTGCAAAACCTATCTGCCTCACTGCAGACAACGTTTTCTCGGTCAACATGCAAATCATAAAGACAAAGTGCCAGATCGTAAAAAATTAATCTTGACTTACCTTGGTCAATCTATTGCAGCACCTCATTCCTATCGAGGAAAATAACCGTGTTTTGCGTACCGGTATTGTATTTTGCTAATATTCTACCGACGTCCGCTTTGGAGATGAGAAGTATCACTTGAATTGATGTACTATATTATTTTCCTTTTTAAAACAACGTTATAGTTTACATTCTTTGATGACATCTTCTAATATGTCAAAGGGATATAAGAAAGCACATATAAGTGTCAAAATACAAAATATTCGTTCCAACTCAAGATATTTATTAGGATTCAGTATGGGCACACAAAAACGCCGACGATATGGCCATAGCAACGGTATCCCTGCTGGTGTTAACATATCAGCAATAATATGACTGGCATAGCCAACGACCATTGCATAGACAAAATCTACCGGTAGCGAAATAATGGTTCGCAATAACAAATCTGTAGAAAAAAATATGCTGCACCCTATAATAGCCAGAAAACTGTGAGTAATGCCTCTATGACCGAACACTTTCGCAATGGGTATTGAAAGCCATTGCAATTTCTGGCCCAAAAAAGACTTTGGGTGATCAATATCTGGCAGTAGGCAAGTTAATATGCCGCCAATAAGGATATGCGCCCAGTGTCCGTGAGTTAACACGGGTGATAATTCTAATTTCTTCGCAAAAATAGCGCTTGCTAAAGCAAAGATGAAATGCCCGCGAGCAGTCATATAGTAATCATACAATATTTGTATTATGTAATTATTTGCTTGTGATCATTGTACAAATAAACAGTTACACGACAATTATTAAAAGGCTTTGTGTATATTAGATGTTTGTCGTTACAATACGACAATATCGAGAATAATATGTTTAGTAATTTAATTAAACCTTAAAGAACTATCCTGTTGCTACCGCTATATTAAGATCAGCGATTGTTCCTTTATCACAGCAGTAATCTATTACTTGGTTTCTTTTCTTTTATTTTAAAAAGATATTGAATATTAATGTTATTTTATTGTAGCAAATCTGATATGGTCGATGTCATTGCCACATAGCATTTGGAGGTCAACGCTGTACCTACATAGATTATCATGTAAATACATGGATATGGAATTATTTTCAATATTATTTAGTATAAAAAATTATGCTAAAATAAATTACTGGTAGTACAACCTATACAATGCCTTATAACAAAAAATATACTCTGCAGATAGGGAAGAAACTTGAATTGGCGTATCTACCAAACGCCTTGTTCGTAGAATTATTTGTGTTTTAAAATTATGCATGACAAGAATGTTGGATAATATGTGATTTATACACCTTATCAGCAAATCCGTGTCATTTTTTCATTTATTTTGTGGTGACGACACGATGACAACTTCTAGTCCATTCGGCTACCGCCAGTTTTCGCCTTCACTCGATACCCGACATCTTCCAATATATGAAGAGCGGCCGCCTTGCGTGCTAGTTCATCACAACGTTCGTTTTCCGGGTGGCCCGCGTGGCTTTTCACCCAATCCCATTGTAGGGTATGAGGCTGAATAGCTGCGTCTAGGCGCAGCCATAAGTCGATGTTTTTCACGGGTTTCTTGTCAGCGGTTTTCCAGCTCCTCTTTTTCCAATTGTGTATCCATTTGGTAATTCCTTGTCGGACGTACTGACTGTCGGTACTAAGCACTACCTCACAAGCATCTGTTAGCGCTTCCAATGCTACAATTACAGCCATTAGCTCCATACGATTATTGGTGGTCAGACGATAACCGGCACTGAGAGTTTTTTCGTAGTGTTTACAGCGCTGTATCGCGCCATAACCGCCGGGACCTGGATTACCTAAACACGAACCGTCGGTAAAAATTGCGACTCGTTTACGCATTTTGATAAACTTGTTTTAAGTTAAAAACCTAAGTCTGACATAAACGAGCATTATGAGCATTAATATTACGCGACAGATTGTTCTGGATACTGAAACTACCGGTATGAACAAATCAGGAGTCCATTATGAAGGACACCGAATTATTCAAATTGGCGCGGTGGAGATCATTAATCGCCGCCTGACAGGCCGGCATTTTCATGTCTATTTGAAACCAAACCGGCTCGTCGATCCCGAAGCGTTTAATGTGCATGGCATTAGCAACGAGTTTCTGGCGGATAAGCCGACATTTTCAGACGTGGCAAATGAATTGCTACACTTTATCTATGGCAGCGAACTGATTATTCATAATGCTCCATTCGATATCGGCTTTATGGATTATGAGTTTAGCATGCTAAACGGCAGTATCGCCAAGATCGACACCTTTTGTAAGATAACGGATAGTTTACGACTAGCGCGCAACCTGTTCCCAGGTAAACGTAATAGCTTAGACGCATTATGCGATCGATATCAGATTGATAATAGTAAACGCACCTTCCACGGCGCGTTGCTTGACGCTGAAATTTTAGCAGAGATTTTCCTGCTAATGACAGGTGGCCAGACCACAATGCATTTTTTCATGGAAGGAGAGCAAGATCAACGCGATATAGGTAAAACCGTGCAAATTCAACGGGTCCAGCGCGTTCAGACGTCGCTGAAGGTGATTTATGCTAATAATAAGGAAGTAATAGCGCATGAGCAGTATTTAGATCTGGTGCAGAAAAAGTGTGGCAAATGCATATGGAGGACAAAAAGCGCTGTATAAAGTGAATAAACAATTATCCTGTTAATTCAAAACAAACGTAGAATATTCTATTCAATATCGCGCATAAGAAGTATTGATGTCAAACGGCGCTGTCCTCACTGTTATTCTCGTTTGTTTGACAACGAAAAGTGCAGTTCGGTTATTCAGTCGCTTAGAATACTGACACGCCAAAGATTTTGGGTTAAACATAAGGTTTTGTCTTTTCTGCAATAACGGAGTTGGTAGTGTGCACAGATACTTATCTTATGTTTGCTATTATAATTTCAGTTCTAGTCCAAGTTGCAGTTTGAGTCTAAGCTTAAATCCCACGCTTGACCTTTAGCCTACATCTAAACATACGGCACTGGCGGCCTTTTCCTTATAAGGGCATTGCACATGCAGTCCGATACAGCAGCATTAATTGCGCGTGTTTTATAAGAGCTGTTGTTATAAGTTAAAATAAGCATTAGTTGTTAAGAAAAAATAAACAAAAAGGTGGTAAAATTTCAAACTAAAGCTAAATTAAATCTGGATGCTTGTCATTAAGGATGACGCTTTTGCGAATTTCAGTATTAACCTTTTTGCTTGCTGTTTTTCATAGTAGTACTATAAGTACTGTATCGCTTTATTCTGTTCTTGTGTAACGATTGCATTGCCACCAAAGCATTGCCTCCACTACAACTCAGATATTACAAAAGTGGAATTTATATGAATCGCATTAATCATTAAGTACATATGCTGTAGTAAGATTTTCAAGATCAATGTTCCTTAGGTTTTCTAAGGACTACGGCGGTATTTTTAATGGTCATAATCACATGGCCTGCCTTCACAGGAGGCAGTGGTTGTTTTAATATTTAAAACACTGCATTTTCGCAAAGTGCTCAACTTAGACATACAGTTAACTATCGCGATGCAGCCCCATTTGCTTTTTCTAGGAGAAAGCAAGGGATCGATAACTCCATTTGTTTTATTTCAAAAAATGATCTATATCTATCTTTATGCGTGACGACAGCCCCTACTGTTTAATGTACAAGTCCGCCGACAAACCTATAGATATATTGGTCGAATTACATGTTATCCATTGCGACCACTATGCCAACCTATATAGTGTTTACATTGCACGCCCTTTACGCCATCATAAACCAAATTAAGTTGTTAACAAATTCACACAATGAGCTATGGCGTCAGCGCGCTCATCAGTACATAGCTTAGAGTGTCGACAAGACGTTGGCTATTTATAATCTCCCAAAGCCTTACCACCATTAGCAAATGTGTGTCTTCACGCCGCCATTAACTCAAATCAGTACTCAGATTGGCGTGTATCGCAACTTCAAGAATATAGCATTGTCATAAGATAAAATATTAGGAAAATGCGAATACAATTATGTCATTATGAATTCATTAAACCTAAAAATAATGACATATTTTCTTTCTGAAATTTTCGCCGTTCGAAAAAGATCAATGACAACAAGCTAATTGCTTTAGGGAAAAGCTACGCTAGCGGCGTTCAAGGCCTTTTTTTAGAACACCGAAAGCAATAGGCAATCTAAAACCAATATTACGAAATTACAACTTCGCCCGATGCAAGTATTACCATCGGGACAATAAAGTACTTTGTTACGATTAGTCCAATACCAGGTGGCTGTACTCGTGCATAACAGAAGTAGTAACAGTTTAGGTAATGATAAAAGCAGCTTCTGCACATCAATGGGCTTTAACCATCATCAACGATATAACACTTTAAGGCATCCATCCTCACCAGGATAGGCATATTGATTTAAAGGATCCGGCTAAGCAAACGATCAATACGGATCCGACGCAATAGGCGAAGAAGCTTGCGAATCTTAACTGGATAATCGGTAATACTATCAAGTATGGTAAAATGTTGTACTACCTGGGTGTGGGTACGAATCTGATTAAGCTCTTGCTCACGTTGCGGTCGCAACGCCTGTGCGGGATCGTGAATAAGCAGCGCATTTTCTAAGTCAAGCCCCCAAGCGCGCGGGTTAAGATTATTACCGGTCAGCAGCTGCCACTCCTCGTCTACCCATATCCCTTTTAAGTGATAAGTATTGTCTGCGTCCTTCCATATACGTACTACTAATCGATCGTTGTCTATATAACGCTGCAGGCGGCTAAGAAAACAGCGCAAATTGATTTCATACAAATACGGCAGAGTACCGATAATTTTAAACGGCTGATCTTCAGGAAAGTAAAAATCATTGGCAGTCTTATCGCCGACAATGATTTCCACCTGCTTGCCTAGACGTAGAAGATCAATTAAATCCCGCATCAATAACGTAGGTAAGTTGAAATATGGCGTACACAACGTCAAAGTGTCTCGAGTAGCACATAGTAAATGATGAATCGTTTTGTTCAGCGGGTTTTTTTTGCCCAATCCTACTAACGGAGTAATGGCTAGCTCATTAGGACTTGCTTCACCTTGGTAGTGATAGGCTGTTCTACGCAGGGTCTGGCGAAACAGACGGATATCATTTTTGATCTCAAGGTTTGTAGGCCGTGCAACATTATCCAGTCGGTTTACCGCTGGCGCCGTAAGCAATTTCTGCTTGATATAAGCAAATAGCGTATCAGCCAGAGAAGGATTACGGATAATCTGATAACGATCATAGCGATATTTATCTTGTTGATGCAGATAAACGTCATTTAGACTTGCACCGCTGTAAATTACTTGGGTATCAATAATAAAACCTTTCAAGTGTAAAACACCAAGTGCTTCTCGAGTATTAACCGGTACACCGAAAACTGGCACATCAACACCGGGGTGCGCTTTGGCCATACGGCAGTACCAGTCGGCATTGGTATCAGCATCTGTGACACCAATAAGACCGCGTTGCGCCCGGTGCCAATCGACCAAGATCGTTACATCTAGCGATGGATCGTTACTTTTAGCTTTATAAACGGCTTCAAGGATTCGTTGACCGCCCTGATCTTTCTCCAGATACAATGCGACCAGATAAATTCGTTTCCGAGCATTGGAGATGGTTTCCATAAGAGTATGATAGAAATCTTCAGGGCTGTAAAGCGTTTTAATATCTGCAACCGTCTGAGGGATTTTTGGCAATTGCGTAAGGTGTTGTTGGTGTTTACTTGATTTAAAAGTTGATAACATCACAGCGTGCTTCTTCTTTTATCATCGAAGGTTGAAATAACCTAAACGGATATTCATGTTTAATCTGATATAGCACTACTATTTCTATTAATTCTGAATATGTGTCAAGTTCCCGACTTGCTCTCAATTAGTAGAATTAATGCCGTAGCCGATTCTAGTAACAGCACAACGATATTGTTATTACTAAAGGAGATTATCACAAGATAAGAATAATATATTGAAGATCGAAATTAAAGTTGAAATGTGCCTAACACTAATATGGCGATTGATTTATAGGGGCTTTGTCACGAGTTAAACAAAAATCCATGTGGAAATGGTTATGATTTATATTGATTACTTTTTATTTTTTATCTTTTATTTTTAAATACATACATGCTCATCCGCATCGGAAGTTTAACGCTATATCTGCGCGATGTCTAAAAATATTCTAGCTACATTTTGCTATCTCAGCGTTCATCGTCGATATGACAATGCATGATCCTGAATTCAGGAGTATTGCGCAAGTATTAGCCTTGACACCCTCCTAAGGTATTCAAAAAATTACAAGAAAGCAAGTTGCTGATAAAACTGAGCTTTAGTGCAAGAAAAATGATCGTTGTCGATATAAATTATTAATATTACTGATCATATTTTAGATCTAGCAAGAATAGTATAACGTTGATCAGAACAAAAATAGCTTCATAAACAAGACGTTTAATATGGACACGGAGTCCAACACGACATAATGGATAAGCCATGCATTACTGTAATAGTGTTCGATAAAGTTAAGGCTACCTTAAGACGAGATTTAGGTCAAATGTCATTAGTAATGTACTTTACGTAATTTTTTAGATACACTAGAAGTGTATTGAAGCTAATGCTCAATACATGTGCAGTATCCATTCATTCAGAACTATGGTTAAAAATGCAACTGGAACAGTTTTAACCATAGCTTGCAAAGTGCGATTAGATCTGCGCTATATAGAAACAATAAAATTTTCGTCTGACCCGATGTCCCGCCGGGAGTAAAAGATGCTCATTCAATCGGCATCACGGGAGTGTAAATGCCTTGTGTTGTCTGACTCTCCACAACGATAACAGTGTATTATGCAAGTCCTAATTTTTCGGCACGGCAATGCTTTTCTAAAGACAAGAGCGGTATAGCAAGACCAATGACCGATCGTGGTCATGATGAATCGGGTTTGATGGCGTACTGACTTAGCAATCAGGTGGCGAACATTGATCAGATTTTGATTAGTCCTTATCTACCCGCCCGGTAGACGCTTGATATTTTACAAGCGTATATGGTGTTATTAGGCCGTCATGAAGTCTTACCGAGACTAACACGAGCAGTGATACTAGGCTAGTAAGCCGATACCCTAGGCACCAGGGAGTAAGGACTTAAACTAAGTATTGCTCATTGCTTATCTGCCACTAGTCAGATATCTGGTAGCAGATTTATGTCAGTAAAAGCAGCCGTCACTGTTTGATTTTCCGCAATCCGAACGCTGTTAGAGGTAGTGGCAAGTTGGACCGGCCTGCCTGCTGTAGAAAGTCTGAGTGAGGTTGCTTGGTCCATCTTGTATGGATATTGATTGCTGCACCGCGTTTACTGCTCTACAGTTTGGCGTGTCGAAGTGCTTTATTGATAGTGTAAAATCGGCGTAGTAGGACGTTAATTATCACAAGCTTTCAGACCAATTGAAAGCTTTCCATAAAATAATTGCAGCGCAACCAGAAGCCTAGTCAACCAACACATAATTTACAGTAAACATATTAAACGAGCCTGAAGACTCAGTAGGAACAACTACTGAGCATTAAAATCATTCTGAGTGTCATACCGTACACATTGATGACAGGTGTAGTTTAGTGTTAAGACTACTTTTATAAATCCCTTGTATCGTTCATACCACAGCTCAGGTAACATGAAAGTAGATTTCATATGAATTGCATGAATCATTAAACATTCCATATTTAACAGTTATGCCAAAGTAGCATAATTTTTTCCATAAGATCTAAAAGACTGATTTGTTATCCTGCTGGCGCCACTTTATTGACTTTGTTAACAAGAAGTTAGGACGTAATTCTTTTCACGTCAATAAAATTCATTTTTCTATTCAAATTTAAAGTTAAAGTATATCCTTATAATTTTTCCTCTAACAAAACTCGTCACGACAGCCCTAATATAGGGCGCGTTAAAGTATTTTAATATTCTAATTCTACCAGAATTAACAGTGCCGCACTCCCGCCTAATTTTTTGGGTGCCTGATGTAGGCCTCTGATGTCAAGATGCTGTGCCAGCCACAGCGGTATCTGTTGCTTTAAAATATGTTTACCATGCCCGTGCATGACACAAGCACAGTGCACATGTTCACGCCGACAGGCAGCAATTAGCACTCCTAATTCTTTCTTGGCTTCTGTTTGGTTTAGTCCGTGTAGATCTAAAAACAACTCAGGCGTATAATCGCCGCGTTGTAACTTTTTAATTTCATAAGAACTGACGTCAGACCGCGCATAACAGAGTGGGCTTTCCTGTTGAAGCAATGGCTGAAACGCATCGGAGAAGTAGAAATTAGCGTCGACTTGCTTTTGTATAAATTTTTGCTCTAGTAGAGCGATTTGAGTACGCTGCGATGAAGAGGGTTTAACCCGATCCTGAAATAGCGGTTTGGTATCCTCCACCGTTTGCCTGAAAAGCTGCAGCTCATCTTCGGCCAACGCATATCGTTTCTTCATTATATATTTACACCTTGGGTTTTGCATTAGTTTTTATTGACGGAGAGAATGTAGCGCCGTAACCTTTAGAATGTACTGCCTACAGTTTTTCCCTCGTGTGATTAAACTCTAACGCTTGTTGATACAAGCTGAATCTGTAAAGAATGAACTGATAGTATCGGAAACGTATACTATACAGGAAATGCTGCGTATATCCATTGCCTCACGATATCAATAATCTTCGAAAAGAAGCGTTGCGTCTAGTGTTGCACAGACTGTTTTCCTCTGGATCTTTTATCAGTGAGTATACGTGTGATCGAGCACGTTATTCTCCGGAGCATCTAATTGATAGATGCACCAGTGACGGTTGTATTTCTGTAACCTGCGCCTCTGCTTATTCAGAGGCAGAATACCAATATACAGGGTGCATAACGTTGAGCAGCAAGAAACGTTTGTTCCAATTCTGTTTCCTGACTGTCTTAGTGAAATGGCGTACTGATTTGCGAAGTGGCAATAGTGTGGTACATTTGCTGGCACAATATCCATAGGTACCGTTTCGTTGGATAGAATTTGTCTAATAGGATGTGCCAAGGTTATTCAGCGAAATCTGAAGGCGTTAGAAACGTGATCTGTTTTGTTGATTCGTCATCGGGCGCTCAACGTACATCTGAAAACTGTGTTTAAAAACATTTAAGTGTCATTAGTACTATTCTAATGTACTCGACTAGCGTTTAACAAATCCTTGCTCATATTTTCTAAACGAGATATGCATGATATATGACCTGTTCATAAGGTCTTGTTAGATTCAAGCAGTTATGTTGTCAGCTAAACAAGCACTTACCGGATAGAACGGCATCACTTGCAGTACTGTATCCACAGCATACTCATAAATGGTTTGCTTTTCTAGATTAAACGAAAAAGCGGAAAGTGCAAGTAACGGTGTTAATCGGTCGGTGTAATCCACGCAAGAACGTTGGATTCTTCAAGGGCATTAGGTTGATAGGAAATGTGCGTTTTCGAGCGACAATTAGGATTAAGCAACCAATAACTTGGCAATAGCTGTCAAGCAATCTTCCCCACCCTTGGTGTTGCCAGGGCAGCGCCTGCAAATGAGTGCATTGTAAAACTTCAAAATTCAGTACGCTTAACCAATCCAGTAGCCGCGTATGTGTATACATGCGGCGTCTGTACGACTGGCGGAGAAAAAAAACTTGGCAGATTTTACTTAATCCCAACACACTTACTGGGTTAAAAGTCGTGATGATTAGCCACCCATCATCAATAAGCACGCGGTCCACCTCACGCAGCAGACGATGGGGATTTCCGATATAAGACAAGGTATGGGCTAGCAGACAAGCATCAACTGACTTATTGGCAAATGGCAATTGATAAGGATCGGAAATAACCTGCAAACATTGGCCTTTAAGGCCAATGTTTACCTGATGAGCAATCGCACAGGCGCCAGTATCCAAATCCGCGCTTAGCGCGCCGATTTTAAGTAAATGGCAGCCGAATAATTTTGGCCACCAAAATTTCAAACCTCGTTCTAGCGCCTGACGATAATAAGCCCCGTAAGGAATTTCATTCCATGAAACAGGCGCTTCAATTGTTTTATTACTTCGCGCTGATTTCATGTTAGCTCTCTTCTAGAGACTTGTTGCTACAAGATAGAAATTATCAGGCATAGTATATCTAAAATTCAAGATATGGTCTATATTCATACAAAATCCATACTAGCCGAGTGATTAGGGTTAATTGTAATTTATCATCAATGGATCTCTCCATATAAGGGTTTCCAAAATTTTTGGTACGATTTTAGCATATACCTTGATAGCTTAATTTGCGCACTTGATCCTAATCAGATATGTTTTTGGATGAAGGAGCCTACTTTTGCCAGCTGTGATATAAAGAGAACAAGCACTTGCGTGTATAAGATTGCCTCATTTGTCTTTTGCAGAATTTGTGATTTTATTACATTATTAAATTATATCTGTCTTTATTTTCAACAATGTAATTAATGAACAACATTATTGATGCTTATCGATTTGAAAGTTAGATACAATCATATTCTGAGAAAAATACGCAAGGCCTCTTGCCTTCACTATTTTTAACTACTAACTCGTAGTGTGTTGCATCAAATTTTGTGTAAAATCACAAACATCCATGAATATGCTGAAAAGATCAAAACTGAGTTACCAAATTGGTTCAAATTGCTTGCCCTTCAAACCGCTATCTATTCCAGCAACGCTGTCTTACCCCGGACAACCGACATTAACAACTATCAACCGTTTTCCCGCCCTTTAAATAATAAAGGCTATTATGATGTTAAGTGAAACTTCGTTCAAAGTTTGACGCATAGGATTCCGTATGCACAAACCGCAACGTAGATAAAGATGATGGCCTTGATTTCTTATATTCGTGAGATCTTCGAGGCCGCGTTAGTAAATTTGGAGCAAATTAAAATAGTCTCAATGTCGCCGTAGTGTAGCCATGATATGATGTATTCTGATAGTTTACTCAAAAGATATTGCATAATGCGTGAGCTGTATGAATGTCAGTGATGCAACGTTAATTTTGCATATTTGGCGCACAAATGTTGGTAGAATTCTCAGCGCTAGCACCATGATGTAATAGTTATTGTTATCACCTCGCCAAACTCGCCGATGGTGTTTGAGGCTTCTTTGACTCTGGCGCTGAATGTGCTTATACGAACAGGTGCTAACCGTTTGATGCAATTGACCGTGATCGATGTTTTTTAATTGGTTTACACTGCAGCGCGGCATAAACGGAATTCTATGCTTGGCACAGAAAATCTTTTGTCCTGCTATATAAAAAGCCGAAATTACTATATCAGTATACGACTGGTTTTACGATCAAGACATTTTATATAGATACCTAAATTCAAGTATATCATTCTATCCGCTGAGTATATTTTGCGTTATCACTAGTTGAATTCTAATAAGATTTTATAAAGGAAACATGCACCAATCATGTACAAAACTATTTTAAATTTATTAACAAAATTAGTATTTTTATAATATCTGTATATTTTTTATCAAAACATAGGTTTTGTTACTATTAATAATAGCTGTAACATTTTAGATTTTAGATGTTGAGTCTTTACGAGAGCGTCAGATTTTACGGTTAAAATTCCAGGCGAATTAAGACGCGACAAACAAAAAGCCCGGACGGATCCGGACTTTACGTTCTGTAAAAAAGTGGATATTAACGTTTTGAGAACTGCGGACGACGTCGCGCTTTACGTAAACCGACTTTCTTACGTTCAACCTGACGGGCATCACGGGTAACGAAGCCGGCTTTACGTAAATCCGCGCGTAGCGTTTCGTCATATTCCATCAGTGCACGAGTAATACCATGGCGAATGGCACCTGCCTGACCGGAGATACCGCCACCTATAACGGTAATGTATAAATCTAGTTTATCAATCATATTGATCAGTTCCAGCGGTTGACGAACCACCATACAGGCGGTTTTACGACAGAAGTATTGATCTAGACTACGCTGGTTAACAAGGATGTTACCGTTGCCTGCCTTAACGAAGACGCGCGCGGAAGAACTTTTGCGTCGACCAGTGCCATAATATTGATTTTCAGCCATTGCCTACAATCCCGATTAAATATTCAGAACTTGCGGTTGCTGTGCCGCGTGATTGTGCACGGTACCGGCGTAAACTTTCAGTTTACGGAACATAGCACGACCCAACGGCCCCTTTGGCAGCATGCCTTTAACCGCAATTTCAATCACATGCTCAGGGCGGCGGGTAATCATCTCTGCAAAAGTTGCTTGTTTAATACCACCTACGTGGCCGGTGTAGTGATAGTAGATTTTATCCTTATGCTTGTGTCCAGTCACGGTCACTTTGTCAGCATTTAGAACAATGAGATAATCTCCGGTATCTACATGCGGCGTATATTCCGTTTTATGTCTGCCTCGCAGACGACGAGCCAGTTCTGTAGCAAGACGGCCAAGAGTTTTCCCTTCGGCGTCGACAATATGCCAGTTACGCTTGACCATATCTAACTTTGCTGAAAAAGTTTTCATTAAAAGCTTATCCAATTTAAGTTGCACGTTAGTAAAATCCAAACGCCTCAATGAATAGTGATGAGGCTTACACAGTTTTAGTTCAGTCAACTTACCTTTAGGGCAGCTACTGCTGGCACAATTAAAATTTCAGTAAAACTTCAATGTAACGTGAAACCGTGAAATTATAAAGAAGTCATCCCAAAAGATCGATCTTTTTTACGTCATTAATGGTAATGCGTCAGTCTAAAGTGCTTCTAGATGCGCAAGCAGTAATTAATTTTTTTTGCATCTAATTGCTTACAAGCTGTTGTGATAAAGATTGTCCATGAAATGTTTGATGTCACTATGTGAGCATATCAGCGTACAAAGAGCGCTAATATCAACGTGCCAAACAACATCAAATGAGTATATTGGTCACGAAACATTCGTCGGACTTGAAGTCGTTAGCAACGATCTCGCGCATTATCTTCTTTATGCACTCGTAGCATGAGGAGGTGAACTGCGGTCGCAGTTTACGCCGCACTTTTGGTCAGCTACGGTAAATATACCATCAGACATATATAAACCTGAGACCAATTTGTCGGTTGCGTGTTTGCTTTTGCCCAGCTATTTTGTCCAATTAGCCAAGCTGTTCCGACTAAGCGCTAACAATACCGGTCCGCGCCGTGCTTAATTGCTAGTGAGTCTAGTCTAGACGGCAATGTCCAGCTTGAAAGCCATCAGGCTAAATATTTTCACCTTTGCTGATAAAGAAACAACGGAGAAACAGCTTACATGTGGTTAACGTTAAACCGTCGTCATCCTCTCGGGTTCCGCTTATAGCCTGTCCAGCTACAATGGAGCTAATTATATAAGTAAGAGTTATTATAACTTTAGGATATACACTAGTTAGTTTGATAGCAGCCATAATGATTAGAGTGGTCGTCATACGTTTCAGTAATCGTAAGTTACGTTGGCATCAAACGCTTCAACACGAACTGGAAAAAAGAAAACCGAGCTATATCGTGAAAAGTTGACTAGCCATTTCGTTGGTTGCACAGTACTACTGGACAGTATAGTCAACGATTACTGTCAGTTCTATCAGCATCTGATTAAGAATTTTGATAGTCTGCTACTGAATCAGCGTGAAGACAATCCGTTCTGGTATCGCCTCACCGAAGCAGAAGCAAACAATAATTAAATTTCAGAAGAAATGCAGGTGTATCCAGAAAGCACGATCGGTTTGTTACATACAACACATAGCTTACGAGCATTAAGCCCTATAGCTGCGTCGGTATCAGTGCTCTCACAGAAACAGGATGTAATAACAATTATGATGTCAGCATCGGATGCCTGGATCAAGGTATCTAATACAAAAATGAGCGAGTTAAGATTACAATGAAAACAATACTACTCTTCAGCGCATTGACATTTAGCATTGGGCTAAATCTGTTTCCTTTTGCGGCGCCGCAGGCAGCGTTGCCGGCCGAAATGATGGAATCATTCATGCCAAGTTTAGCGCCTATGCTGACTAAAGTTCTTCCAGCGGTAGTAAGCGTTCACGTCGAAAACTCCCAACCGGTCCGGCGTCCAGCGCTGCCAAAGGAATTTAAATACTTTTTTGGGCCTGATATCCCGGGAGGCAATGGCGGATCACGTCCGTTTGAAGGGTTGGGTTCTGGGGTCATCATCAGCGCCGAAAAAGGTTATGTGATTACCAATAATCACGTTATCAACGGCGCAGATAAAATTAAAGTGCAGCTTAATGACGGCCGTGAATTCAATGCTAAACTGGTTGGACGTGATGAGCAGACCGATCTGGCACTATTGCAATTGTCCACACCGAAAAACCTCAGTGAAGTCACTATGGCCGACTCTGATACTCTGAAGGTTGGAGATTTTGCCGTCGCGGTAGGCAATCCATTCGGTCTCGGCCAGACCGCTACTTCTGGTATTGTTTCCGCTTTGGGCCGCAGCGGTCTTAATCTGGAAAGCTTGGAAAACTTCATTCAGACCGATGCGTCTATTAACCGCGGCAATTCCGGTGGTGCGTTAGTTAATCTCAATGGTGAGCTGATTGGCATCAATACTGCCATCCTAGCACCTGGAGGCGGTAATATCGGTATCGGTTTTGCTATTCCCAGTAATATCGTCAGAAACTTAAGTCAGCAATTAATTGAATATGGTGAAGTCAAACGCGGACAATTGGGTATTAAAGGAACCGAACTGACCGCCGACATTGCCAAAGCCTTCAATATAGATGCGCAGCGTGGCGCCTTTATCAGTGAGGTATTACCGAATTCTGCTGCCGCCAAAGCCGGCATTAAAGCTGGTGATATCATTGTGTCGGTTGAAGGAAAACCAATTCAGAGTTTCGCCGAACTGCGAGTGAAGGTTGGCACTACCGCACCCGGTAAAACCGTAAAACTTGGTCTGCTGCGCAACGGGAAAAAACAAATGGCGTCAGTGATCTTGGATGATAGCTCATCTGCTACCTCCAGCGAGGAGATTCTAACTCCGGCGCTCCAGGGGGCTTCCCTCAGTAATGGCCAACTAAAGAATGGCACTAAAGGTGTTCAGGTAAAGGAAGTGATAAAAGATTCTCCCGCAGCCGCAATTGGTTTGCAAAAGGGCGATGTGATTATCGGTTTGAATCGCGAACGAGTACAAAGCGTCGCTCGGTTGCGCAAAGTGCTGTCAGCCAAACCGGCGGTTATGGCGCTGAACATCGTACGTGGTGACACGGATATTTACCTATTATTACGCTAGAAAGTATTGTCACTTTTATTTTTTGTTAAAAAAGTAGATATAAGAAATAATTAATGCAACGATTCTAATTTTTAAAACCAACTGATTTTATAAGCACGAAATTTACATTCGATGATATTTTGATGTATGTTTAGTTAAGCGCTTTGATAATGAAAATAAAGCTGTCATGTGTTTAAGCACAGTCTGCAAATGTAGAATAAGAGTTACAATCTTGTGATATAGAGACTTTCTATTTTTTAGGAAAATTCTGGATAAATTGTGACCATAATTATGATTTTATCTAGTCTTGAAAAACGGACACTGGAACTACTGTAGTGTCCGTTTTCTACCCTGACGCCATTTCCCACTACTCTTTTGGATCTTATACTTTTAAAGTTGCTCCGTATCGTTATTATCCATTTTATCTTCGCAGCCTTATGGTTAGCACTTTCGTGCCTACGTTTTACTTCACGACCGGCTAGTTATTACATTCCGACGATGATAGCAATAGCGCAAACTCGTTATTTATAACCAGAGGTGTGCCGCACCCACGGTAGTTTGTGTCTATAACCCTAGTATAAATTAGCAGAGCTTATAATATTCTAGATTTTAGCTGCAAGATAACGGGTCTTTTCGGCTAAAAATATACCAAAATACAGTATACGCGCCTGTGAATTCAAACATCGAGTACAGCTTTATACCTCTCTGATGCGTTCGATATTAGCGCCCATGCTCCGTAATTTTCCCTCAATACAGTCATAACCGCGATCGATATGGTAAATGCGGTCTACCACTGTTACGCCTTCAGCGATGCAACCGGCCAGTACCAAACTGGCGGAAGCGCGCAAATCGGTCGCCATTACTTGTGCTCCCGATAACTTCTCAACACCGTGGCAGATAACGGTGTTACTTTCGATTTCCGCATGTGCTCCCATCCGAATTAATTCAGGAATGTGCATGAAGCGGTTTTCAAAGATAGTCTCAGTGATAACACCGATTCCATCGGCTACCAGATTAAGGAGACTGAACTGTGCCTGCATATCGGTGGGGAAACCAGGATGTGGGGCGGTATGTACCGTAACCGCTTTTGCCCGCTGACCATGCATGTCTAAACTTATCCAGTCATCACCGATGGCAATATCTGCGCCCGCTTCTTGCAACTTAGCCAGTACAGCGTCCAGTGTATCAGAGCGGGTAGCATGACATACCACATGGCCGCGGGAGATAGCCGCTGCTACCAGAAATGTCCCGGTCTCGATGCGATCTGGCAACACGCGATAAACGCCGCCTCCGAGTCGTTCGGCTCCTTCGACAGTAATTTTATCCGTACCGGCGCCACTAATCTTAGCACCAAGCGTAATAAGAAAATTAGCTGTGTCGACAATTTCTGGCTCGCAGGCAGCGTTTTCGATGATAGTTGTGCCGATTGCTAGAGTTGCCGCGCTCATAATCGTCACCGTGGCGCCGACGCTTACTTTATCCATGATAATATGAGCGCCATGCAAACGACCACATACCGAGGCTTTAACGTAACCATCTTCCAACCTGATGGTAGCACCAAGCTGCTTCAAACCGCTGATATGTAAATCCAATGGACGTGCGCCGATAGCGCAGCCACCCGGCAAAGAAACCTGCCCTTGGCCGAAACGGACTACCAGCGGTCCTAACGCCCAAATTGATGCGCGCATGGTTTTTACCAACTCATAGGGTGCGCGATAAACGCTAACGTCGCTGGCGTCTACATAAACCGATCCATTCCGTTTCACTTTGGCGCCGAGCTGGCTCAACAGTTTCATAGTAGTATCGATGTCTTTTAATTTAGGAACATTTTGAATCTCTACTGGTTCTTCCGTCAGTAACGTGGCGAACAAAATTGGCAGCGCGGCATTTTTAGCCCCCGAAATGGTGACCTCTCCGCTTAACCGGGTAGGACCGTAGACACAAAATTTCTCCATGACGACTGCTCTCCGTAGTGCATGGGAAGGCTATTGGCTGCCCAGAGCCAACATTTAAACACCGTTTAACTTGCGATTGCGCTGCCACTCATCAGGGGTGTAGGTTTTAATCGATAAGGCGTGGATGCGATTATCTAAGATATATTCCATCAGCGGTATATATATCGTCTGTTGTTTTTTTACCCGGCTCATACCAGCGAACTGCTCGCTGACAGCAATAACTTGAAAATGGCTGCCTTCGCCTCTTACGTAAGCTTCGCTTAGCGCCAGGGCTTTCATAAGCACCGCTTTAACTTCACATGCTGTCATATAGGATTTTCTTTGCAAGATCGGGAATTGAACTGCTATTTTAAATGAGTCTATCACGTTCAAAAACATATAAAACGATCCACATTTCGACTTCAGCAATACTAGAATTAATTGAATATTATAGATCTAGTGCTTAAAAGCACCGACCACACGACCCGTATGCTCGGTGTAAGATTACTACCGAATGTAACTCATATTTATTGACTTTCTATATTCTGAATTCTTTTAAAAATTACAAATAACAAAACAATGCATAACAAAATCATTAGATGATATATATCCCAATGCCTGTCTTTAACTTATGGCAACAGTCTTTGAACAATAACGATGGTAGATAGCAAGAACTTATATTGTATTGCGCTTTTAAGGAGTATTGCTGAAAATATTTAATATAATGTACTGTAAACCTTTTCTTTTTAGATTGAAACTATTAACTGTCCTGTTAATATGGCATTTTATTATTTTTGTTAATATCATTGTGATGTATGTTGTTTGTTTATTGATATTCAATGACTTGAAAGGTTCAAGCTCCTCGAGTATGATTCCGCCGTTGGTTCAAGATTCGATTATCAGTAATAGTAAAATCTGTTGAATGCTTGTTTTTTGTTTTTATTTGAGCTTCTACGGATATCAACTCATTAATAGCAAATATAATAAATCTAGAGGGTATGAATATGAAACTACAGTATCTGTCTGTGCTCGTTTCGGCTATGATAATAGCCGGTCACACTGGGGCGGCAGAAGTGTATAATAAAAACGGCAATAAAGTAGATTTATTCGGTAAACTCAACGGCATGCGCTACACATCCAGTGATGATACTAAAAACGGCGATCGCTCTTTTATTCGTTATGGCTTTAGCGGGGAAGCTCAGCTTAGCAAAAATATTACCGGTTTTGGGACTTGGGAGCAGGAGGTTGGACTGAGCCACGCTGAAAGCGAAATCGGGAAAAACAACTTTGCTCGTCTAGGCTTCGCTGGAATCAAATTCGCCGATGCGAGTAGCATTGACTATGGCCGTAATTACGGCGTACTGCATGACATTGCCGCCTGGACCGAAATGATGCCAGAATTCGGCAGTGATACCACCGTAACCGATAACTTTATGACCGGGCGCGCTAATGGCGTATTTACTTATCGTAATGCTAATTTCTTTGGCATGATTGATGGTCTGAACCTTGCGCTGCAGTATCAGGGTAAAAACGAGAAGAATGATAAAGACGAGCATAGCTTAAACAAAGCGAACGGCGATGGTTACGGACTATCTATAACCTATGATTGGGGAAACGGTATTTCGACCGGTGCCGCCTATACCAGCAGTAATCTGACTTTGGCGCAGCGTATATTTAATCGCACGCCTAGTAAGGATGTCAGGGCTGAAGCTTACTCTCTTGGCCTAAAATATGACGCAAATAACCTATACCTAGCGGCACTATACGGCGAAACATGTAACATGACCCCTTATGGGGATTTTTCAGGCAAGTCAAAGCACGCTTTTGCTGAAAAAGCTCAAAATCTTGAATTAGTTGCACAGTACGCGCTCGATTTTGGTTTGCGCCCATCGATCGGCTATCTGCAATCACAGATTAACAGCAACGGCGATGATGAGAGGAAAAGTCAAATCGTAAAAAAATATCTCGAAGTGGGAAGTAGTTATAACTTTAACAAGAATATGCTAACATTCATTGATTATCGTATTAATCTACTGTCTAAAAACGACTTCACTCGTGACGCGAAGATCTCTACTGGCAATATTTTAGCAATGGGTATGACCTACGTGTTCTAATGTGCTTGTTAACAGAGGATTGTGTTGTTTGGAAAAAGAGATGTCGGCATTTTCGCTGTAAATGCCGACAACAGAATTATCACAGAAGAAAGGTAGATGATGGGACTTCACTAGTCTAGTGAAGGTTATATATCGCATTTGCTTCGTAGTTAGTGATATTCACAGCTATAGAGGATTATCTTTTTACTTGGTAGTATATCTGAATCATCCAGGCTCGTATTTCAGATTATAGTGGTGGTGGGGAAGGGGTTCGAACCCTCGATACGCTTTCGCGTATACACGCTTTCCAGGCGTGCTCCTTCGGCCGCTCGGACACCCCACCTTAATCAGTCAACCCAGCGTTATTATACTATAAGCGTTCATCCCTATGGTCAACTTGCATGAGAAGATGAATATCTCGAAGAGGGTCGCATATAGAAAAGATGACTTATCTGCCTTTCTTAGTCTAAACGTTCTTTGATACGCCCTGCTTTTCCGATACGTTCACGCAAGTAATACAGTTTAGCTTGGCGCACAGCGCCACGACGTTTGACGATCATACTATCGATAGCAGGGGAGTGGGTCTGAAATACACGTTCAACGCCTTCCCCGTTAGTAATTTTTCGAACAGTGAATGCTGAATGTAGCCCGCGATTACGAACAGCAATAACTATGCCCTCGAATGCCTGCAGACGTTTTTTACTTCCTTCCACAACCCATACCTTGACTTCAACCGAGTCGCCAGGGCGAAATAACGGTATATTCTGTTTAATTTGTTCTTGTTCAATTTGTTTGATAATATTATTCATAATTTAATCGCTTATTCTAAGGAAATTGATGTTTAGGTTAACCAACCCCAGCCAATGCTTTTAATTATTTGTGTTGTTTTACCCAATATTCGTGCTGGAACTCGGTCAGCAACGTTGTTTGTTCATCAGTCAGAGCTAAGTGTTCCAGCAATTCTGGCCTTCTAAGCCAGGTGCGACCCAAAGATTGTTTCAGACGCCAGCGACGGATCTCAGTATGATTGCCCGTCAACAGAACTGACGGCACTTTCATGCCGTCCAATATCTTAGGACGGGTATAGTGTGCACAATCCAACAGCCCTTTGGCAAAAGAGTCCTCTTCCGCAGAAGCTTCATGTCCCAGTACACCTGGGATGAATCTGGATACTGAATCAATCAGCGCCATTGCCGCTAATTCACCACAACTAAGCACACAGTCACCTATTGACCATTCTTCATCAATCTCGATGGCGATTAAGCGTTCATCAATGCCTTCATAACGACCGCAGACCAGAATCATCTTCAGATTAGCCGCAAGCTCTCTCACACCTTTCTGATCAAGCTTGCGGCCCTGTGGGGAAAGATAAATTACCTTAGTCCCTTCGCCTGCTTTGTTTTTTGCATCGTGAATCGCATCCCGCAAAGGTTGCACCATCATTAGCATCCCAGGTCCACCGCCATAAGGACGATCGTCCACAGTACGATGCCTATCGCGGGCAAAATCACGCGGATTCCAGTAGTGCATTTTTAGTATGCCATTCGTTACGGCCCGGCCACTCACCCCATAGTTGGTAATAGCACGGAACATTTCGGGAAATAAACTGATAATTCCAATCCACATTTCAACACTTCTGTTATCATTACCCTTAAGTTCAGAAGTCAAAAACTTGGATCCCAGTCAACTTCAATAACGTGGGTTGCGAGATCGATCCTTTTAATCACTTGCCCGTCAAGGAATGGAATTAAGCGCTGTTGTACGCCAAAGGCATCTTTTAAGTTAGCTTTTACTATCAGGATGTCGTTCGAGCCGGTTTCTATTAAATCAATAACTTTGCCAAGATGATAATTGCTAACGGTGATAACTTGACACTTCAGAAGGTCTTTCCAGTAGTATTCACCGCTGCCCTCCAGATTTGGTAATTGCGACGCGTCGATAACAATTTCGCAATTAGTCAGCAAGGTGGCCGTTTCTCGGTCTTCGATATCCTTGAGTTTAATGATCAGAGCTTGATTGTTACGCTTCCAGCTTTCTAGGTCAATTAGCCACCACCCATCGGTTTTTTTGATAAACCAAGGCTGGTAATTAAAAATGTTTTCGGCCTTATCAGTGGATGAGGTTACTCTGAGCCAACCATGAATGCCATATGCCGAACCTATCGTCCCCACGACTATAGGCTCAATGGGTGCTGCGCTACAGGGTAGTTTACGTATTTTCACCACTAGTAGACGGTTAAGCTGCTTTTTTCGCGTGTTTAATTAACACAGAAACGCGTTCGGAAACCGCTGCACCCTGACCAACCCAATGTTTAATACGATTTAAATCTAAACGCAGACTTTCTTCTTGACTGGTTGCAATCGGGTTAAAAAAGCCAATACGCTCAATAAAGCGACCGTCGCGCGCATTGCAGCTGTCGGTTACGACAACTTGATAGAACGGACGTTTTTTAGCGCCGCCACGTGCTAAACGAATGATTACCATAACATCCTCTTTTATCAAAAAAACGGACCTTATTGAAGACCGGTTACTGTAAAAAAAATTTTAGATTTCTATTCGTTGCGAGGTGAACGACCAGGCATCATATTTTTCATATTGCGCATCATACTCATCATACCGCCCTTTTTCATTTTTTTTATCATGCGCTGCATGTCGTCAAATTGTTTTAGCAAGTGATTGACATCCTGGACCTGCACGCCAGAACCAACGGCAATGCGACGCTTGCGTGAAGCTTTAATAATCTCTGGATTGATGCGCTCCTTAGTGGTCATAGAATTGATAATTGCTTCCATGTGCATCAAGGCTTTATCGTTTATCTGCGGCTTGACATTGTCTGTCAGCTGACCAACGCTGGGTAGCTTGCTCATTATGCTGGCCATACCGCCCATATTACGTAGTTGCTGAATCTGATAAAGGAAGTCAGTAAGAGAAAAATTATCGCTTTTTTTTAGCTTATTAACCAATTTTTCTGTCTGAGTGCGATCAATTTTAGCCTCGATATCTTCAATAAGCGACAACACGTCACCCATGCCAAGTATACGTCCGGCCAGACGATCGGGATAAAAGGGCTCCAGCGCATCTGTTTTCTCACCGACACCAATAAATTTTATCGGTTTACCGGTAATGTGTCGAATGGAAAGCGCCGCGCCGCCGCGAGCATCGCCGTCTACTTTGGTTAAAATAACCCCGGTTAGCGGCAGAGCCTGATTAAACGCTTTAGCGATATTAGCAGCATCTTGCCCGGTCATGGCGTCAACTAGAAACAGGGTTTCTATCGGTCTGATAGCAGCGTGAATAGCGACAATTTCTGCCATCATCGTATTGTCTACGTGCCGGCGGCCTGCGGTATCCACCAGAAGTACATCATAGAACTTAATCTTAGCTTGGTTCAGCGCCTGATTGACGATGTCGATCGGCTTCTGGCTGGTGTTGGACGGGAAGAAATCGACGCCGACGGTCTTGGCCAGGATTTCAAGCTGTTTAATTGCTGCTGGGCGATAGATGTCGGCGGATACCACTAATACTTTCTTTTTCTGCTTTTCATGAAGATATTTCCCGAGTTTGCAGACGCTCGTGGTTTTCCCAACTCCTTGCAATCCTGCCATGAGTACGACAGCCGGCGGTTGCGTCGACAGATTAAGGGCATTGTTTTCATCACCCATGGCATTTACCAGCTCAGCACGCACGAGCTTGAGGAATTCCTGCCCAGGCGTTAGGCTTTTATTGACTTGCTGTCCTAGCGCGCTCGCTTTGACATGATTGACAAAATCTCGAACCACCGGTAATGCTACATCCGCTTCCAACAGTGCTATTCGGATTTCCCGAAGGGAATCTTTTATATTTTTTTCAGTCAGGCGACCTATTCCACTAATATTGCGCAACGTGTGTGATAATCGATTGGATAAATTGTCAAACATTTTTACTCAACCTGGGTTCGGTCGCTTACGCGACATTGTTGACTAGAGTGTAACTCGGACTGCTATACTCCGTATGACAATGACAGAGCATGATGAAGGTTCTACTGGTCGCTTTCGTGGATTTTCCTTCTGGCTTTTACTGCTTCCGTTTAAAAGCTGTCGAATTAAAAACAAGTACAGTTTGGATCGTAACTCTATTGAGTTGCCATTGCAAGCCATGTCTGGAAACGTTCAAGTTCTATTTCGCTATCAAAGTGCTCAGACATAAATAAGACTATCATCTCTATACTAATACATAGTATTGAATACGGGAATGTTTAACAACCAAGTTGATTGGATAGCACAGCTTGGCCTAATTAGTCTCATTACAACGAAATTGTTCACATTCGAGAAAACATTACTTCTTCGCCTCCTCTTTTAACTACAAGGTAATTTAGAGGACGATTCATGAGCAACAACTGTTATATAAGGCAAGATTTCTTGCAGCTTGTATAGCACGATGAGCGTACGCAACCTATCGGTAACACCCGTAATGGCAAGGGTAGCGTTACGCTGCTGTTGTTGATAATAGCAAAAATGCAGCATAAGCGCTACACCGGCAGAATCGACTCGCCGCAGGTTAGAGACATCTAAAAACCGAATACCGACAAGTAATAGCTGCCGTTTCTTCCAGAGCGTCAGCAACGTGTCACGATCTAGCTCTCCATGCAAGATTAATGTATGCTCTTGCGTATGCCAACGCAATTCTTCACCCATTACGCTGTTTATCCAGGATAATTGGTGTTCTGGCGGCGGCTTGCAATTGTTGTGTCAGTCCGTCGATACCCTTGATGCGCAGCGTAGAGGCCCACTCGTTTTTCTTAGTAGTAATCATACTGACCCCTTCGGCAATCATGTCGTAGGCTTGCCAGTGTCCTGAGACGCTGTTTTTACGCCACTGAAAATCAAGGCGAATCGGCGGTCGTCCGCCACGGTCAATAATCGTCACACGAATAGGGACAATCGTGGCATCACCGAGTGGTTTTTCCGGCGCGATTTGGTAAGTCTGATTGTTGTAAAGCGCCAGCGCCTGGCTGTAAGCCAGGTCCAGATAGTCTTGGAATGCTTTAAGATAAGCGTCGCGCTGCGCCGTTGTTGCTTCACGATAATAGCGTCCAAGTACTAACACGCCAGCGTATTTCACATGCACATAAGGAAGCAGCTCTTCTCGCACTACGGTACGTAGGTAGTTAGGATCCTGATAAATCTTGCTTTGTTCATTTTTTAAGCGCGTGAAGGTCTTTCTTGCCGCATCCTGCATTGAGCGATAAGGATTGCTTTGATCAGCAGCACGCGTCAGGAATGCAATCGCTAGTAGCGCCACTATGAATAAACGTTTAAGCATGCATGTCTCCTGGTATGGTTGTGTTGCTCCATATGGCGGTGCAACCTGGTGCGACTCTGAACAAAAACGCACATGGTTTAATCTCGTTAATATGATTTTAGTCTTTCTAAGAATTTCCGGCCACGAGAACTCTTTTGCTGTCCGGCTACACAGCCGTTGCTGTCGCACTAGTTCACGCCAGACCCATTACCGCGATCAGTACTATTAACCTGACCTGCATAGGTGGCATTATTTTCGCCGCTGCTGTTCTTATAGAGGAACTGACCAATCAAGTCTTCCAGCACGATAGTTGATTTAGTATCCTGAACAACACTGCCGTCTTCCAGTATCGAGGTGCCCATTTCTGGATCATCAAAACCGATGTTCAGCGCTAGGTACTGTTCCCCCAATAGACCTGAGGTACGGATCGCTAGGGAACTGGTATCAGGTATGTGATTATAGGTCTGTTCAATGTCCATGGTAACTTTTGGAGTATAAGTTTTAGGATCGAGGGTAATATCTGAAACCCGGCCGATAACAACCCCACCAACTCTCACCGGAGATCGTATTTTAAGACCACCGATATTGTCGAAAGAAGCACTGATTCGATAAGTTGCTGCATTACTCACCGAATGGATATCCGCCATTTTCAGACAAAGAAACATGATGGCGCAGAAGGCGATAATCATAAACGCGCCGACCCAGATTTCACTTTTTTTGATTTGCATTCACTCAGTTCCCAAACATCAATGCTGTCAGCATAAAATCCAATCCCAACACCGCCAGCGAAGCATGAACCACTGTGCGAGTAGTTGCTCGGCTGATCCCCTCGGAGGTCGGTGTTGCATCATAACCATTAAACAGTGCAATCCAGGTGACGCTAATAGCAAAAATCACACTCTTGATAACACAATTTATTAAATCTTGTCGCCACTCTATGGCGCTCTGCATTGCGGACCAAAAAAATCCGCTGTCGATTCCTTTCCATTCAACTCCGACTACAGCGCTACCCAAGACGCCAACCGCAACAAAAATCTCCGTTAGAAGAGGCATACTGATCATGCCAGCCCAAAAACGCGGTGCCACTACCCGGCGCAGAGGGTCCACCGCCATCATCTCCAAACTGGATAGCTGTTCAGTGGCCTTCATCAAGCCTATTTCTGCGGTAAGCGCAGAGCCAGCCCGACCGGCAAACAGCAGCGCGGTCACTACAGGCCCTAGTTCGCGCAGCAGTGATAGCGCAACCAGCATTCCCAGGCTAGATTCTGCGCTATAGGTAGTGAGAATGATATAGCCCTGCAATCCCAATACCATACCGATAAACAAGCCAGATAGTATAATAATCATCAGAGATAATACGCCAACACCGTAAAGTTGTTTGACCAGTAGCGGCCATTGTTCGCGTAGCGCTGGTTTACCTATTAGCGCATTGAATAGCATAACAGCAGCTCGGCTAAAACCGTGAAAGATGTTGATCCCACGACGTCCGAATGACTCGATTGCTTCTCGTATCATGACTCAGGTTAACTCCCTACCCCAATAGCTGGGTCTGATAATCTTCAGCCGGAAGATTAAACGGAACCGGCCCACTTGCAATGCCGTCGAGAAATTGCCTTACCCGAGAATCCTGGTTGCCACGTAGGCTATCTGGCGTCCCTTCCGCTATAACATGCTGCTCGGCAATAATATAGGCGTAATCAGCGATGCTCAAGACCTCCGGCACGTCATGTGATACGATGATACAGGTCATGTCCAGTGCATGATTCAGCTCGTCGATAAGCTTTACCAGCACTCCCATAGTGATCGGATCTTGTCCCACAAACGGCTCATCGAACATAATTAGTTCAGGATCTAGCGCAATGGCGCGAGCCAACGCCGCACGACGCGCCATACCGCCAGAAAGCTCTGCCGGCATCAACGATGCCGCTCCACGCAATCCTACTGCTTCAAGTTTCATAAATACCGTGCTACGAAGAACCGGCTCCGGCAAATGAGTATGACGACGAAGCGGAAACGCCACATTTTCGAAAACAGTATCGTCTGTAAACAGTGCGCCAGACTGGAATAGCATGCTAATTTTTTTACGCACTTCATATAGTCGACGGCGTGACAACGTAGGTATATTATTGCCATCTACCCAAATTTCGCCACTATCCGGCGATAATTGTCCTCCGATAAGGCGAAGTAGCGTCGTTTTACCGATGCCCGATGGCCCCATGATTGCCGTCACTTTTCCACGCGGAAATTGCGTACTAATATTATCGAAAATAACGCGATTGCCCCGACAAAAGCTTAATCTACGAATTTCAACTAAGTTATCGCTATGGTTCATAGTTTACCGCCTTTTCTTCATATACCTACGGTCTACAGTAATAATAGTAGAATAAGAAGGTTCATTCATGGAATTTTCAACTAATCAGGCTTGTTGCCGAAAATTAATCTCTTACCGTGTTTTACTTTGAGTTGTTAGACGTGCAGAATTACCACAAGCCTCAAAGATTGAGAATAATATGAAAACTAAATTAAAGTCACACCCAGCATCTCAGCATAACGATTGATTTAATTCAATCTAAGAGGTACGACTATTCCCATTTTTTCTCTGTATAAGAAACGAGCCTTTCTTATATTTTTGGAGCATGAAATCCATAGACGTTACAGAAATTATTAACACTGTTAATCAACATGGCTTGATAACTTAAATTTGTATTCCCGCATTAAATGTCTTTTTGGTCAAAACTATTTTCCTTCAAAGTTAGAAATGATACATGTGCATGCCTACTGTTGAATGATCACATAGTCCTGGCAAGCAGAGGCCTCCGATTTCTTCAGGAAAATTTAATTCCGATGTTTTTGCTTGAAATAATTTGGCTTACCGGTGTGTGAGTTTATCACTTATCTTCTGATACTGTTTATCAGGCTTCCTACACCGCGAATAATTAGGATATGTTTTATGCCGCAGAATAAATTAGACCAGGATTTTGATTTTATCGCCGCCGGAAAGGAAGTGCTCGATATTGAGCGGGCGGGTCTGGCGCAACTGGAGCAGTATATTAACGACGATTTCCGTCGTGCCTGCGAAGCGCTGTTTCTTTGTGCTGGCAAAGTAGTAGTGATGGGCATGGGTAAATCCGGTCATATCGGCCGTAAGCTAGCCGCTACTTTTGCCAGTACCGGTACGCCTGCTTTTTTTGTCCATCCCGGCGAGGCCGGTCATGGTGACTTGGGCATGGTGTCGACGCAGGATATTGTTATTGCGCTTTCAAATTCCGGTGAATCCAATGAGATCTTAGCGCTGATTCCCGTGCTTAAACGCCTGAGTATCCCTCTTATCTGTTTGACAGGCCAACCGGCAAGTACTATGGGAAAAGCGGCAGAAATTCATTTGTGTGTGCACGTTCTAGAAGAAGCATGCCCACTAGGCTTAGCACCAACCGCTAGCACTACTGCCGCGTTGGTTATGGGCGACGCGCTAGCGGTAGCACTTCTGCGGGCACGGGGCTTTACCGCCAAAGATTTCGCTTTGTCCCATCCTGGCGGCGCACTAGGACGTAAATTGCTGCTGCGCGTAAGTGATATCATGCACAGCGGCGATGAAATACCGCAGACGTTCTGCACAGCTTCGCTCCGTGATGCGCTGGTGGAAATTACTCGCAAAAATTTAGGCATGACAGTGATTTGCGATGCGCAAAACGTTATCGTCGGAATTTTTACTGATGGTGATCTGCGGCGGGCATTTAATATGGGTATTGACCTCAAAGAGGCGCGTATCGTCGACGTTATGACTCCAGGAGGCGTACGTGTTACACCCGATATCCTGGCGGTGGAAGCCCTGAATCTCATGCAAACACGCAACATTACTTTACTATTGGTAGCGCAAGACGACTACCTGTTAGGCGTAGTACATATGCATGATATGCTACGCGCTGGTGTGATATAATAAAGAATAACATCATGCAAGAGACTCCCCCTGCTATTAAGACATGACGTGGCCGATAGCATCGCATGTGGATCTGCGATATGGTCGGCGTTATGTCCGACGAACTAATTTATATGGGCAATCAAGGTGAAGCGCTTCAAAAGTTCAATGTCCGTAATGGTTACGGCATTTTCCGCTTACTAACAGCAGGTATTAAGCGCTATTACTAGCGGTCGTTTTGCCAGACTGTTAGGGGACCGTTGTACTACGCTAGAGGTATTTCGCATCTGTATCAGGGATAATTTGATAAGATTTTTGCCTTTAGAGAGCTCCTGAGTACATTAAAGTTAATAGCGAAACAGGTCGCCTATGTAGGCGACGATCTGGTTGATGCCCGGTTATGGATCAGATCGATTAAGTGTAGCGGTGGCGGATGCGCACCCGCTGTTGCAGCCCAGAGTAGATTATGTTACACACATCGCAGTCTACGACCTTCTCTTGTTGACCCAGGGAAAGCTGGAGGATCAAAACAGCAGTCTATATGAGCAAGATAACACGTTGGAGTATAGCTCTGCTAGGATTATTAGCATTAGCATTGGTGCTTGTCGATTGGAATTTAACGGATACCGATACGATATCGACTTTGACGTCGGTGAACGCAGACGAGCCAACCTATCAGAGTGAATATACTACAACCTTATCCTATAACTCAGCAGGTAGGCTGCATTATAAATTGGTAGCCGATCATGTGGCTCATTTCTCCGAACAACAGATCACTTGGTTCACTAAACCGATCGCTACCACGTTCGACGACAGCATAATGCCGACTTGGACAGTGAAGGCCGACCAAGCCAAGTTAATTCAGGAGAAGATACTTTACTTATATGGCCATGTTCAAGTGGATAGCTTAACCGATGCTGTTCAGCTGAAACGCATAACAACAGATAACGCGGTGGTCAATCTGATCACGCAAGACATCTTATCGGATAATAAAGTAATCTTACATGGTACTGGTTTTCACTCCACTGGCATGAAGATGCGTGCTAATTTGCGCAATAAGACCGCCGAGTTGACCGAAAAGGTTCAGACTTCTTATGCAATTCAGAATGCTACACCTTAGCCTGCTTTTAGCAGGTGAGTTAATACTGGCCCGCGTACTGGCGCTGACTAGCGATAATCAGCAGTCAATTTATGTTGACTCCGCGCAGCAGACGGTAGATATGACTACAAATACCATAACTCTCAGTGGTGATGTCGTGGTCAAGCGCGGTTCAATCAAAATTTGCGCTGATAAGGTCGTTATCAGCCGCCCCGACAGAACGGATGGTAACGAAGTCGTGGAAGGCTACGGTAATCCAGTCATTTTCTATCAACTGCAGGACAACGGAAAGCCTGTGTGCGGTCATTCCCAGAAGGTGCGTTATGAAATCGCTAACGACTTGATGATTCTAACGGGAAATGCCTATCTGGAGCAGTTGGATAGCAACGTGAAAAGCGATCGCATTACCTATCTGGTTAAGAAACAGCAAATGGAAGCGTTTAGCGATAAAGGTAAACGTGTTACTACTGTGCTAGTACCGGCGCAGCTACAAGATAAAACCGGCGCTAACAGGCAAAACAATCGAGTGTAGAGTCTATGGCAACATTAATTGCAGAAAATTTGGTTAAAACCTATAAAGGACGTCGCGTGGTGAAAGATGTCAGTCTAAAGGTAAGCTCTGGCGAGGTTGTGGGATTACTAGGACCTAACGGGGCTGGGAAAACCACCACATTTTATATGGTAGTGGGAATTATCCCTCTCGACGCCGGCCAAATTAGCATCGATGATGACAAGATTAGTCTCCTACCGCTTCATACCAGAGCTCGACGCGGAATCGGCTACCTTCCACAAGAAGCCTCGATTTTCCGCCGCTTAAGTGTCTTCGACAATTTGATGGCGGTGTTGCAAATTCGCCATGATCTCACTCGTAAACAACGTAACAATCGCGCGAAAGAACTTATGGAAGAGTTTTATATAAGCCATCTGCGCGATAATCTCGGCCAGTCTCTGTCTGGTGGCGAACGACGCCGAGTAGAAATCGCGCGGGCGATCGCCGCTAACCCTAAGTTCATCTTGCTTGATGAACCTTTTGCCGGCGTTGATCCTATTTCCATCGTCGATATTAAAAAAATTATCGAACATTTGCGCGACAGCGGCCTCGGAGTGCTGATCACCGATCACAACGTGCGTGAGACGCTCGATGTATGCGAACGAGCCTATATTGTCAACCAGGGTAAACTCATCGCCTATGGTTCCCCGATCGACGTCATGCTCGACGAGCAGGTAAAGCGGGTTTATCTAGGCGAAACATTCCATCTCTGATAAAGAACATGCCGGAAGAACTGCCGGGATATATACTCGATAGTATCAGCGATGAAAGATTATCTAGACAAGGCAAAACAACACTTAAACATATTCATCGTTTCGATCCAGTCGGCGGCGCGAGAATTTAGTGATTTAGCTCTCGTAGCTTGCGGTCGATCGACCTTATCTAAACAAGGCGTAGCTTAGTTAGTGACGATCTTTTCTGGTCAACTATGATTTTTATACCATATGATTAGTCTGAAATTGGTTGCAGTGTTGATTCGGTCATTAAATCGAGGCTATCTATCAATATGATCATGACTCTATACTAACCCATAGGTTATCGTGCATTAATTTTTAACTTTAAAAACAAGTAGTTTGTAGTTTTACGACAACAACGCTTGATGTACTACGTAAGTCCACTCTATTCAAAACGTGAGGCCTATGCTGTTAGCAATCTGCTCTAGTATATATCTGCTTGAGAACCTCGATTTTTTTAAAAATCAGAGATAATGCATGACAAAATCATTAGATAATATATGATTGCGTATATACTATCAATAAATATGAATTATGACTATGATTTTTATCTGTACTATACTATTCTCAATGTTGCTATCTTGTGACGACAACCCTTAAGGTGTATGACTACGTTTCTAATTTATTTTTTATACAAAAAGAAGTATCCGTCTTTAACTCATGACGATAACTTTTAATTAGCAGTACACTGTTCTGGAAAGCAACACCTACAACGATGCAAACAGTATTCACAGCTATTTGCATGAGTGGTGTTCGCTAATTAAAGATCTAGATAGCCGCCATGAAAACTTATTAAAGATGATACGCTGTATTATCACACATCAGATAGCGCTTTGGGGTAATGCTGTTGGCGAATAGCACCTAGTCGGTGCACGAGTTGATGCTTGCAAGCAATACCCTGGCACCACAGGGTATCTTTAAATTGAAGCCACATCAATATTAGACGGTTATCTTAGCCCTAATGATCGCCCATGGAAACCCGGCGCAGCCGATTAGCGACAGTCAACTTACCAATTTGGTGTCTAAATAAGACATTATAGTGTCACGGCGTGTACCGTAGCGCAGTACCGAACGTCTTTATAATCCAGCTTTTGAATTAGCAAGATAACTAGTTTGATCTCTACAGAGAAGGAGGACGCTATGCAACTCAACATGACCGGATAGCTTATTGATAATCAATAAGCTCACGCGGCAGTCGAATAAGTATAAAGAAAAGCTAAACCATATTAATTAAACCGTAGATGACAACGCTCCCTAAACCTCACATCGGCTCATCGTCCATACGGAACAAGCCGATGAGTCTTAAAGGTTAACCAACGATTGAGTGACCCGAAATGACTAACGATACAGCAATGCAAATTGATTCAGTGTTAAATATTGAATGCACCCGTAACGACGTTCACTGCCAAAGTAAAAAAAAAGCACTGGAAATTATCAGCGAGCTGGCAGCAAGACAACTTAACCTGGAGCCGCAAGTGGTGTTTAACGCCGTATTAACGCGTGAACGTATGGGAAGTACCGGTATTGGCAACGGCATCGCCATGCCGCACGGTAAGATAGAAGAAAACACACTGCACGCGGTTGGGGTTTTTATTCGGCTCGAACAATCCATCGCGTTTGATGCAATCGATAATCAACCCGTGGACTTACTGTTCGCGTTGCTGATGCCGATAAAACAGTGCAAAATTCATTTGCAGACTCTTTCGCTTGTAGCCAAGCGATTAGCGGATAAAACCGTCTACCGCCGTTTACGCACCGCGCAAAACGATAAAGAACTATACCAGATTATGACAGAAAAGAAAGACAGCAACTGAGAAAACGGTACTATCATAAGGCAGAGCGGTGTATTTATGGTGTTAATAACAGTCAGCGGTAGATCAGTTTAATCCGTTGTGCTTTACGCTAGAAGACATGGGTTTTTACTGCGTTGATAACTTGCCAGTGGAGTTACTGACGCAGTTAACCAGCATGTTAGCGACGAACAATAGTTAGCAAACATTGACGTACGTAATATCCCAAAATAACCGGTCCACAAGCTTTTCTCTACAGTTGCTATTTCTGAACGTCAATCACAATTCCCTTATCCGTCGCTATAGCGACATCAGATGGCTGCATCTTCTCTCCGCTCACAGCCTGTCGCTGAAAAGCGATACTGATGCAAAGAACTTATTGCATGATTCGTATGCGATTATGCGTCGATCTCATGATCGACGCATCAAAGCTATCAATGTATGAACTCACTAAAATATTGGGTACTCGCCTGCTTGGTAAGTGCGAGAAGGAACTGACCATAATGTTTGAGTCTTTCGACTACACGATGCAAAACTACGATATACGTTTCTACCTAATCCATACTGGGAACATAAGCTCAGGCCGATGACCAACTTGGATCGCATGTGGTGGTGTTTTGAATCATCATACTGAAGTCTATAATTTCCCTATCTTACGATGAGGATAGGCTGCGCTGGAGGTAAACACCGTTCTTGTATATCGCCGAACAGCTAGTGGATCGTTTCACGGAAAGAACGTCAAGTCTCGCCGACTTTATAAAAAAGTGCAAATCATTACGGTCAATATCGTCTAGTTATGCATATTGACCGGCAATGCAAACTTCTCGGTCAGAGACAGAGGTCTGTCGCTAGCTATATATTCCTCCAATTACCTCCTTTAGCGTAATTTTAAAATTGCATAAGAACGGCACAATACTTGTGTAGTATCTCTGCATCCAGAATCAGACCATATCGACAACAGTCTAGTGTATGTTCAGTTAAGTGCCTCGGTAATGAAAATGATTGACTTCGAACACTACTTTTGAGTAGCCCATACATTTTAAGTTTAATCAAAGTGTTCATCATGCTGATATGGTCTAGATGAATTTTGGCCATAATTTGAATCGTAAATATATTATTTTCCTGATGTTTTGCCTTATGAAGATATCTTTATAAGACTTGTAGTCAAAGGCAGATCTGTGTCGAACTTACAAGATGGTAAGACAAGCACAATATTGTTAATTAATGGCACTTGTTGAAAACAAATACAGATATAATTGTCAAAAAAGAGGGAAATATATTATTTTTGACGTTTTGTCGGTCAATGTCACAAGATACTCCAATTATGTAAATAAAATTACAAATCCTGCATGAGGAGAAGAACATGGCGGGAATATCTATGGCCCAGGCCTGTGATCTGGTCATTTTTGGCGCAAAAGGTGATCTAGCGCGGCGTAAGTTGTTGCCCTCGTTGTATCAGCTGGAAAAAACAGGTTCGCTCCATCCAGACACTCGCATTATTGGGGTCGGACGTGCGGATTGGGATGTCGCGGTATATACCAAAGTCGTACGTGAAGCACTAGAAACCTTCATGAAGGAACCTATTGAAGACAAATTATGGAAAACGCTAGGCGCACGACTGGATTTTTGTAATTTGGATGTAGATGCAACTGAACATTTCAGTCGACTTGGTAAAAAATTGGACCAACAGTCCAGAGTAACAGTGAACTACTTTGCTATGCCACCTAGCACATTTGGTGCTATTTGCAAAGGCCTGGGCGAAGCGAAATTAAACAGTAAACCAAGCCGCGTTGTTATGGAAAAACCCTTGGGTACCAGTCTAGTATCTTCGCGAGTGATAAATGATCAAGTTGCGGAGTATTTCCATGAAAGCCAAATTTACCGTATTGACCACTATCTCGGGAAAGAAAAAGTATTAAACCTGCTGGCCCTACGTTTTGCCAATTCACTATTCGCTTCCAATTGGGATAACCGCACCATCGATCATGTGCAGATTACGATAGCTGAAGAAGTCGGTATTGAGGGGCGCTGGGGCTATTTTGACAAAGCTGGTCAAATGCGCGATATGATTCAAAGTCACATCTTACAGATCCTGACTATGATAGCCATGTCGCCGCCTTTAGATTTAACTACTGATCGTATCCGCGATGAAAAAATTAAAGTACTGCGCTCGCTGCGCCCCATCGATCTCAGCAATGTGCGTGATACTACGGTACGCGGCCAATATATTGGCGGTTTCGTGCAAGGAGAAAAGGTACCAGGTTATTTGGAAGAAAAAGGCGCCAATAAAAATAGCCGCACTGAAACTTTTGTTTCCATCCGAGTCGATATTGATAATTGGCGTTGGGCAGGCGTGCCATTTTATCTGCGTACCGGAAAACGGTTGCCAGCTAAATGTTCTGAAGTCGTGATTTATTTCAAAAATCCGACACTTAATCTGTTCCGGGATTCTTACCAGAAGTTGCCCCAGAATAAATTAACTATTCGTTTGCAGCCAGACGAGGGAATGGATATTCAGATCCTGAACAAAGTACCTGGATTAGATCATAGAAATCGCCTGCAGACCACTAAGCTAGATTTGAGTTTCACTGAAACTTTTAATCAGGCTGATGCTTATGAACGATTGCTGCTGGAAACTATGTGCGGTATTCAAGCGCTGTTCGTCCGCCGTGATGAAGTGGAAGAGGCCTGGAAATGGGTCGATTCGATCATGGAGGCCTGGGAGGTAAATCATGAGATGCCTAAACCGTATCAAGCCGGCACCTGGGGGCCGATTGCCTCCGTCACAATGATTACTCGAGACGGACGTTCATGGAATAAGTTAGAATAACTAACGGTACTAAATCGTTGTCATTGGCGGGTAATACTGCTGGTTTTGCTGATATAGGAGTCCTTAACGTTGCAAACAACCGCAACCAGCTCGATTCCCTTAATGCTCAATGTTAACACTATATCAAAACAAAATCTGTGGAAGTCCTCCTAACTATCTCCGACTTATTCCTCCAAGGTATTTGCTTTACTGGCGGCATTCACGTAAATTAAGGAGTGTAATAATCTAGCGAGATAAGTATTCGGTACATAGTTAGTGCCTGGCTCGCGCAAATGCAGCACTAAACCGTGTATAATCCAATTAGCCAGGAAGTTTTTTTGCTGGCTTATGAGTAATAAGCGTTAGCTAGCGCGTGCTAGACTTGACCTTCGGTGGCTCAATAAGGCCGTGTGGTGGTGACCTTGTCATATTGATCGCGCTTGCCGAAAGCAAGGATTGAACTATGTTGTTTATTCTTTATGCATACTTAAATATTTAATGTATTGCGAGGTTCGCTATGAGCAAAAGCGAAAAACTTCAAAAAGTTTTATCTCGCGTCGGGCAGGGTTCTCGCCGAAAAATTGAAGCCATAATCGAGCAAGGCCGCGTCAGTGTTGACGGCAAAGTTGCTATACTCGGTGGTCGAGTTGACGTCTTTAGCAGCACAAAAATCCGTATTGATGGGCGAATTATCTCTATTAGACCGCGAGAAAATACTGTATGCCGCGTATTGGCTTATTATAAGCCGATAGGCGAATTGTGTGCGTACCGCGATCCTAAAGGTCGACCAACGGTGTTTAATCGCCTTCCGCATCTCAATAATTCCCGCTGGATAGCTATTGGACGACTGGACATCAATACTTCAGGATTGTTGTTATTCACTACAGACGGGGAACTAAGCAATCGCTTAATGCATCCTCGCTATGAAATTGAACGTGAATATGCTGTCCGTGTCTTTGGCACATTGCATGCTGACAAGCAACGTCAGTTAATCCGCGGCGTGCAGCTGGATGATGGCCAGGCGGCTTTCCGTAGTTTAACCTTCAAGGGGGGCAAAGGTCTCAACAAATGGTACAATATCACCTTGAAGGAAGGTCGCAATCGTGAAGTGAGGCGTCTGTGGGAAGCAGTTGGAATGCAGGTCAATCGGCTTATCCGTGTGCGTTACGGCGGCGTTATGCTGCCGAAAGGGCTTCCTCGTGGAGGATGGGCTGAACTATCACTTGCGACAATAAATTACTTGCGTGAAAAAGTGCAGTTGCCGCTTGAATCTTGCACAAAACTGTCGATCAAGAGCAATCGCCACCGATTGAAAGTAATGTAGATGCACGTACGATGAAGCGCGACAGTCAGAGAACACTATTTTGACATGGTAGACAAAGCGGAAATGTCATAACAATATAAATTAACGGCGCCTGTAAGATAGTAATCTTGGCTTTAATATACTTAAAGCCTAAATTAGATTAAATTCATTCCATACCGTAATCGCGACTTCTCTTCGCCGACCTTATCGGTAAGCTAATTAAAATATTTCACGAAGCACACGGAGTTTGAAAACGCTATATTTCTATTGCTTTTAAATCTGTTTGGTTCTGCAGCCTAACTTGCGATTACCATCAGATGATGCTAGATCTTGCGGTCGCTGCTGATCTTCGTGTATAGACTGGAACCAGTAAACGCGAAATCTTTCGCTAGTTTGTTAGGACCAGTTTTGCTGTATTGGTGGCGACCAATAGTTTTTAGAAAGCAGTGGACATGCGCGGCGATGTCCCGTTCTCCGATCGATAAACTGCTTTTTATTATTGCTAACTATGTGGCAGCGAACATTCTGAGATATATCTAAAGAGGTGATCATCGCCTTGAAAGAAAGTGTCTGCAGGTCGATACGTTATATCGATAACCTTGGCGTGCTGATTATTTGCGATTAGCGCTTAACAAGATTTTACTGAGTGCTTCACTTGCTCTCTTGTATACCCCCATTGCTTTTCTAGGCCTCGACTGAGCAGTGTATCTCCTTGTAGCAACAGCTGTGCTATTATAAGCATTTGTTAAAATTGTTGTATTCCCGATCGAGGTTTGAGATGTCTATCCGTATTTTAGCTATTGATACTGCGACTGAAGCTTGTTCTGCCGCGCTGATGCTCAACGACGATGTCTTGCTGGAACGCTGTACTTTCTCTCCGCGCGAGCATATGCTGCATATTCTTCCCATGGTGGATAGTTTGCTGGTGGAAGCTGGCACAACTCTAAAGAGTCTAGACGCGCTGGTATTCGGTCGCGGTCCTGGCAGTTTTGCTGGGATCCGCATTGGCATCGGCATTGCCCAAGGACTGGCGTTAGGAGCTAATCTGCCACTTATCGGTGTGTCTACTCTAGCGGCGCTAGCAGAAGGCGCCTGGCGACAAACAGGTATTTGTCAAGTATTAACTGCTATCGACGCCCGTATGGGCGAGGTGTATTGGGCTCCTTATCAACGCAAGGCGGGTGTTTGGCTTGGTGAAGAGTGCGAAACGGTAGCCTCGCCTGAGGCTATAACGTCGTTAGGCGCGATGCTATCTGGCTGCTGGGCTACCGCCGGTACTGGTTGGCAGACCTATCCGATGCTTCTGCATCATGCTGGTTTAACGCTGGTTTCAGGGAATACGTTGTTGTCCAGCGCGCGGAATATACTACCGCTAGCGCGGCAGTCTTATCAACAGGGCAGTATTCAACCAGTGACGCTTGCAAAACCAACCTATTTACGTAACACAGTAGCACGGAAAAGTTGCTCAGCCGGAATTGATCGTCTAACGTCATGCGTTAAAAACAGGCAAATATATCCCTGCATTCAAAACTCCATACGACAATAATCTGATGTATGGCTAGTTGAGCGTTTCGATAGAAAATGAAGCTTGCAGATTTAGCGTTGCGCTCCTAATGCCAAATGACCGTACATCGCACTTCATCGGTTGCATTACAACGAGAGCAAATCATATTAATCCTTGCTATATGCTTTTGTGTATTGCCTGTATTTTTATTGCTGGCATGGCTAGTCCTGTGTTCTTTATGTCACCACCTCTTGGTGTTGACGGCACATCTGCAATGAGTACGATTGCGAACGTAAGGCGCAGGATACGCTGGAAAGCTCGATAACACTGCTATCTCCATTCAGATGGATCTAAATGACACACTGTGTGCCGACAGCTTGGTGTAACTTGCTGTTAAGTTTCTTATGTAAGTTTTATTTTATTGTTTCAACCTACACATCAAATCGTTATTTCCTACAAAAGAACGGTAGATAACAAATTCGTGGTTTCCGATCGCCCGTCTTAAACACAATGGAGATTAGCTACGTTTTCGGCGTATCGCTAAAGACAGGTTTAAACTGGCCGAGCCCATCAGTGAGCTGTTTTCTATCCGTATTTCAGTGAAGTCATGCTAAGGGTATAACACTATGTCTTTTACTTGTATCGTGCCGTTTTTAAGCCAACATACCCCGTATGCCACTACGCCATACAACCAATGCCAACATCCTATTCTACCATGAGGTTCCGGTGGTGACGAATCATAAAATACAATATGACTGCCTCATCTGTCCGTTCAGCGTCGTCAATACCAATCAGCACTTTAGGTAGACAGTGATTTGTCATGTCGCTGTATTTACAGATTGGGATGTCTAAATAGCATTGGCGTCCACTCTAAAACTAAACCGGAATCTAGACATCGTGCTAATTCTGGCGAAAGTCTGAAAGCGGTGAATGTATCTGTCAAGATAGTCTGTGTGTTGGGTATCCAACCGCAGTTGCAGAGCACAAAAGCCTTTCAGCGTCAGCAGCTCGGTGGAGCTGTTCTCGATCGATCTGGTGAGTGCGTAGAACAGCAATTACCTATTCTGCTATAGTAGCGGCTTATCCAGCACGACCTGTCGACAGGTACTACGCGTTAGGCACAGGTGGTAAAATCGTGCATTGCCGTCTAAAGTCCCGTCAGAGTTCATCGTAATCCGGCACGCTAGGACCGGACATCACTCAATCGCTGATTTGAAACGTCTGGTTAACTCCGCACTTAGGTCGTTATAAAAGTGTGAGAAAGGATTCAATGAGTTTTCCAGTTCTAAAAATTTACCGCTGCACCTTACCTCTTATAAGGTGGCATCGATCTAAAAAAATCAAACTCTTTCTCCATCCCTTTAATTACACCTACGACACGTAGGAAGAGAATGGAACTGCTGTTTTAGCTGTGCTTTCATATCTATGAAACATAAAATGTATTATATCATCTCAACTATCACAAATAATTTTACGCGAATTAATCTGTAGCAGCAAGTTTCCTGTTCGTATGAAATTAAAAACACTTGGTTAACAGAGGCAATTTCCAGAAAAAAGAGACGGGCGATAAGCCAGCTCTCTGTCGTTGAGCAGATGCGGCCGACTAAAATTACAAATGCCACAAGTCGGCAACGTTAGGCTCTGTATCAGTTTGACAGGACTAATTTGGCGATCTGAGTATAAGGGCACTAAACAGGAAAATGGCACCAGAAAATTCGTTTCTAGAAGGTTCCCGTGTCGAAAAATATCGTATTTTATAGCTAAAATCATGTAATTAAATTATCATTGAATCCTTTAGCGTTGAAGAGGATGCTTGCGCGACATAATGTCGAAGAATCATCTATTACCAGATATATGATATCGCAATTGATCAGTACTAAGATTTTATACGTATCTAATTGGTATAGCGGAGGAAGTTAATCTATATCAACCTCGTTCATAGCGACGATATTGAAGCCGCCGTCTACATGCACTACCTCGCCGGTGATCCCTGCCGATAAATCAGAGCACAGAAAAGCGGCGGTATTGCCAACGTCCTCAATGGTCACCACACGCCGGATCGGCGTTATCGACTCGCAATGAGACAGCATTTTCTTGAAATTCTTAATACCTGATGCGGCCAAAGTCCGAATAGGACCTGCAGAAATGGCATTCACTCGAATGCCCTGTGAGCCCATAGCGTTGGCCATGTAGCGCGTATTGGCTTCTAATGAGGCTTTGGCCAACCCCATGACGTTGTAGTTGAGGATAGCGCGTTCTGCGCCTAAATAAGTCAGTGTTACCAGGGCAGAGTTGAAGTTAAGCATTTTTCGGCTAGCTTTAGCCATAGCGACGAAGCTATAGGCGCTGATATCGTGCGTGATGGCAAAACCTTCCCGTGTAACAGCGTCAACATAATCGCCGTCCAATTGGTCACTAGGCGCATAAGCAATAGCGTGCACAAAGCCGTCGAAGTTTGACCAGATATCGGCTAGACAGGTGAACATCGCGTCGATGCTAGCATCTTCCGCTACGTCGCATGGAAGTACGATGCTAGAATTGAAATCGGCGGAAAATCCTTTTACCCGTGATTCTAATTTATCATTTTGATAAGTAAAAGCCAACTCTGCACCTTCACGGTGCATGGCCTGGGCGATCCCATATGCGATTGAACGGTTACTAGCAACGCCGGTCACCAGAATGCGCTTACCGGTAAGAAAACCCATAGTTTTTAATCCTTGTAGTCATGATTGTGTTCTATCATTTGTCCGAAGTCAATTTATGCAGAACCGAAGTGTAACATGGTTTTATTGTTAACAGGCCCGTCATTTTTCGCTGAAGTGTAGATGCATGCTTCTAACAAAAGAAAGCTCAACCTCAGTGCCAAAGAGTGATGAGGTGGTGAGATTATAATGTGGCGTATCATGCCAACGTATTATTCGTGCAACAATACGGTTTGCTTTAATATTGGGTCGTAAAACTAACGCATGTACCAGATCGATATGCTGTATGCTGTTTCTACTTAGGCACAACATATGTGCATAGCAACATAATTTGAATATACATACTAACATCAAGCATCTTTCTTATAAAAGCGTTTACTTCTAAAATTAGAGACAAGGAATATTTATGGATCATGGAGGTCTCGAAGCCGTAGAATAAGAAAGTTGCTCTGTAAACACACTATACTTAGATCCATGCCAACTTTAACTGATGTTTAATGCTTCGCTCAGTGCAGCACGAAGAATCAATAGCATTGATTTTACCACATGGGGGTTGCCACCGGCCACGATATTGCCGGAACGTAGGTAATTATAGTCACCAGTGACATCGGTCACTACCCCCCCTGCTTCACGGACTAGTAGTTCGCCGCCGGCGAAGTCCCAAGGTTTCATGCAGGTCTCAAAAAATCCGTCGACTCGTCCAGCGGCTACATAGGCTAAATCCAGCGTAGCTGAACCGGTATAGCGAAAATCTGCACATTGAATAAATAATTCACTTACTATGTTGGTATAATTTGTGAAATTCTGTTTGTTTTTAAACGGAAAACCAGTAGCCAATATAGTACCGTCTAAATCCCGTGCTGTACTGCCACGCAGACGATAGCCGTTCAACTGAGCACCTTGACCTCGGGATGCACTAAACAGCTCGTTGCGCATAGGATCATAAACTACGGTAATTTCTGTTCGGCCTTTGATGCGTACAGTGATGGAAACAGCAAAATAGGGGAAACGCTTGACGAAATTGGTGGCGCCACTCAGTGGATCAATAATCCATTCTACTTCGTTGTTTTTGCCGGCCCGCACAACGTTTCCTTTAACCCTAATGACGTGCTGCGGGTAGGACTTGTAGATAACTTCAACAATCAAACGTTCCACTTCCAGATTAACATTCGTGATAAAGTCATTAGTGCCTTTCTGGATGGTTTCGACTACATCAAGGGTTTCGTAATATTTAGCAATCAAATTACCCGCTTTTCGAACAGCGCGAATAGCGATATTGAGCATTGGATGCATGGGTATCGTCCGCTAGAATGTTAAAGAACTAAAACGGTGTAAAGTATAACAGAATGTCAAAAAAATTGACGGATATGCTATGACGTTTCTCACATTTTCTCTGTTTTAAATGTTTTATACTGGAACTATTAGCTCCACTGTTCACGAATTGAAAACCAAGTAATCTATATTTAGTCAATCCCTTCATCAGCTCAATGCGCAAGCTATCGCCTTATCCTCTAACTATAGCGGTATATTGGGCAAGCTTCGCGCTGGGTGAGCGGTAGCTTAACTGCCATGCTTGAGCCGTGTGAATGCGGCGTGAAAAGCATTCAAATGGCGATATCTCAGTACGGGCTGCATTTGCAGTGTCTATCCGGGACTAGTGATGAGCAAGCTGCGACGATTATTTAATCATATGCGGCCGGAAAGCCAAGAATTAAATATCTTACAAGACACACTGATCTCTATGTTTTAGCATTCGAAAAGCAGCTATAGGCTACTACCGAACATAGACGTAATGCTTCCTCTTACAGCCAGTAGTGCTTGCCACTGGCAAATTGCTCTTTTGTATTCGGTATCTACACATCAAGAAGAAGATTTAAGGGCAACTATTACTAAGATTAGAAATGATACAAATTATTGGATGGAATCCAATTCATGTACTACTATTAAATAGTATGGTAGTTAAAACGGATGTAGATATGTATTCTCCTAGCCGATAAATAAGTTCAATAACATACATCAATTATAAAAGCTATGTGAATTTTCTGAACATCATTAATGTTTCTGTAAAGTGTATTTAGCTCTAAATATTGAGACAGGGCATGATTTTACATGCTATCAGTAACCTGCTGTGGTGAAATTTATCAGAACAGTATTGAGGCTTATTCCCAATACTTATCTTGGATCTAGAACTACCGAAAGTAGCCTCCCTTATGTCTGTTGACGTCTTGATATAGAAGAAGCTAGAGTGTTTCATAAATGTTTAAGGCCAAATAACATCAATTTGGCCAGAAGGCATTGCCCCTAGAAACCTAGACTACATAAGGCACGTTCATCGTCGGTCCAGCCAGGTTTCACTTTTACCCATAGTTCTAAATGCACCCGAGTCTTAAATATAGCTTCCATGTTTTGCCTAGCTTCAATGCCGATAGTTTTGATTTTGCTACCCTTATTACCGATAATTATCCTCTTTTGGCCGTTTCGCTCCACCAGAATAACCCCGTGAATGTCATAATCGTCGAAATTGTTACTGGAAAAACGCTTAATTTCTACCGTGATAGAATAAGGAAGCTCATCGCCCAGAAAACGCATTAACTTTTCGCGTATAATTTCCGAAGCTATGAAACGTCTGGAACAATTAGTAATATAATCTTCCGGGAAATGGTGCACCGCTTCTGGTAATGCTTTTCTTACAATCTCGGCCAGGATTGCGACGTTCATACCGTTTTTTGCGCAGATTGGTACGATATGATGGAACGACTTTTGCTGGCTGAGGAACTGAATATAAGGAAGAAGTTGTTGTTTATTAGTTACGTTATCAACTTTGTTGATTGCTAATATAACCGGACAGTTAACATTACGCAGTTTTTTCATCACCATCTCATCGTCTTGAGTCCAATTGGTACCTTCCACCACGAAAATCAGCAACTCTACGTCGCCAATTAAATTGCTACTCACGCGGTTCATTAACCGGTTAATCATCCGTTTCTCTTCAATATGCAGTCCTGGAGTATCTATATAGATAGCCTGATATAGTCCGTCGGTGTAAATCCCCATGATACGGTGGCGGGTAGTTTGCGGTTTGCGAGAAGTAATAGAGACTTTCTGTCCTAACAACTGATTTAGGAGGGTGGATTTGCCAACGTTTGGCCTGCCCACTATTGCTACAAATCCACAATATGTCGTCTGTTCGCTCATTCAAGCTCCAACAATTTGAGCGCCTGCTTTGCCGCGGCTTGTTCGGCCTTACGACGACTTGATCCATTACCGACTACCTGCTGTGTCAGCCCGCTGATAGGGCAATGTATAGTAAACTTTTGATCATGTGCTTCGCCGTGCACCTGAACTACTTGGTAAGTTGGGAGTGGTAAATGGCGTCCCTGGAGATATTCCTGTAATCTGGTTTTCGGATCTTTTTGTTTATCACCTGGACTGATTCCATCTAGACGGGAGCGGTACCAGTCAAGAATCAATTTGTTGGCGATTTGGATATTGCTGTCCAAGAATACACCCCCGATTAACGCTTCCACTGTGTCAGCTAAAATTGATTCACGACGAAAACCGCCGCTTTTTAACTCTCCTGGTCCAAGACGTAAGCATTTGTTCAGCTCAAACTCACGCGCTATTTCTACTAGCGTTTCACCACGGACCAGCGTCGCACGCATTCGACTCATGTCTCCCTCGTTAACACGGGGGAAACGCTGATAAAGCGCGTTGGCAATAACATAGCTCAGTATAGAATCGCCTAAAAATTCCAGCCGTTCATTATGTCTGCAGCTGGCGCTGCGGTGCGTTAAGGCCTGTAACAATAAATCGTGCTGTTGAAAAGTGTACCCCAGTTTCTTCTGGAGCTTATTTGTTAGAATTGGATTCATGTGTTATCAATAATTTAACTATGAGTCAAAAATCGTAGCAAACGAAACAATCCTGAGCTTTACTCGCTTATCTAAAATTGTTTCGTTTGAAGTACTTACTTTGAAGGAAAATAATTTTATTTGAGAATTATTTTATATCGGTAAGCGGTTTTTACAAAGAAGGAATTAGTGAATACCACCAATACGGTTCAAACGAACACCTGTTGGCCATTTGCCTTCTTGCTTCTCGAGACTCATCCAGATTGCCGTCGCTTTACCTACCAAGTTCCTTTCTGGTACGCAACCCCAAAAACGGCTATCAGAGCTATTATCCCGATTGTCGCCCATCATAAAATATTCACCCTTAGGTACTACCCACTCTGATAAAGAACTACCCTGCTGTTGATAATAACTCCCCAGTCGATCTTGTTTCCCCGACATCGTCAGAATGTTATGCACTACACCACCTAACGATTCTTGACGCTGCACTAATCGTATAGCGCCATCTACTTTCTGAGTAGATGGTATCTGTAGGAAGCCGGCGCTAGCTTCTCTTGCTCCGGTCAAATTATGGGTTTGTTCAAAATCATTTTGTGCAAGACCGCAGTAAATAATTGGCACCGACGTAGCACAATTTTGACCGTTTTTACAGACAGGTTGCACCGTTAAGCACTTATTGAGATGATCATAATTGATTCGTTCGCCAGGCAATCCCACAACACGTTTAATATAATTCAACTTTGGGTTGAGCGGAAATTTAAACACCACTACGTCGCCACGTTTTGGATGGCCGGTTTCAATTAAGGTAGTTTGAGTAATGGGATTTTTAATGCCGTAGGAGAATTTTTCCACCAAAATGAAATCGCCGACCAAAAGTGTAGGCATCATTGATCCTGAGGGAATCTGAAACGGCTCGAAAATAAATGAGCGCAAGACAAAAACTAAAAACAAAACCGGAAAAATCGACGAGCAAGTTTTAACCCAGCCAGACTTATGGCTGATTTTCACCGCAACGTTATTGTGCCCGCACTTTCCTCTTACTGCGTCTGGCCTTTTCTGGTCTCGCTGTGGTTCCAAAGAGCGGGGGATCGGTGTCAGTTTAAAGTGTTCCAAACACCAAAGAAACCCAGTGACAAGCGTCGCGATTACTAGTATCAAGGGAAACACATTGTCCATGCAATCTCCTTAAACCTATTTGCTGTCTTTACTCACATGCAAAATTGCCAGGAAGGCTTCCTGTGGCAGCTCAATCTTGCCTACCTGCTTCATACGTTTTTTACCTTCTTTCTGTTTTTGCAGCAACTTTTTTTTGCGGCTCACGTCTCCACCATAGCATTTTGCCAGCACGTTTTTGCGCAGTTGTTTGACGGTAGAACGAGCAATAATATGGTTTCCGATGGCTGCTTGAATGATGATATCAAACTGTTGGCGCGGTATAAGCTCCTGGAGCTTATTAACAAACTCGCGACCGCGATACGGCACATTATCCCGATGGGTAATCAGCGCTAGAGCATCAATCCGTTCGCCATTAATTAACATATCGATTTTAACCATATCCGAGTTCTGAAAACGCTTAAACCCATAATCCAATGACGCATAACCGTGTGAGGTGGATTTTAGTCGATCAAAAAAATCCAGTACCACTTCTGCCATGGGGATTTCATAGGTCATCGTCACCTGGTTGCCATAGTAAACTATATTGATCTGAACACCACGCTTCTCAACACATAGCGTAATGACTTTTCCCAAATAAGCCTGCGGAAGCACTATATGACATTCAGCAATAGGTTCACGCAATTCGTTAATATTGTTCAGCGGCGGCAATTTGGAAGGACTATCTACATATACCGTCCTATTATTGGTCATCAGCACCTCATAAATCACCGTCGGTGCGGTTGTGATCAGATCAAGACCGTATTCGCGCTCTAACCGCTCCTGAATGATTTCCATATGAAGCAGGCCAAGAAAACCGCACCGAAAGCCGAAGCCGAGCGCAGTTGAATTTTCCGGTTCATAAAATAGCGAGGCATCGTTTAGGCTAAGCTTGTCAAGAGCGTTGCGAAATATCTCATAATCGTTAGAACTTACTGGGAAAAGACCAGCATAAACCTGCGGCTTCACTTTCTTAAAGCCTGGTAGCACCTTATCAGCCGGCTGATGCGCTAACGTTAGAGTATCTCCTACCGGCGCGCCGTGAATATCTTTCATAGCACAGACCAGCCATCCGACTTCTCCGCAGTTAAGCACATCACGATCGATGCGTTTTGGGTTAAAAATACCAAGACGGTCCGCATTGTGGAGTTGAACGGTACTCATTACTTTGATTTTGTCACCTTTTCGCAATGTACCATTCTTGATACGTATTAGCGAAACTACGCCTAAATAATTATCGAACCAAGAGTCGATAATCAACGCTTGTAAAGGCGAATTAGGATCACCCAACGGTGGGGGTATATCGCGAATCAGCCGTTCCAGTACATTAGATACGCCGACGCTGGTTTTAGCCGAACAGCGGACTGCGTCAGTAGCATCAATGCCGAGGATGTCTTCGATTTCCTGCGCCACGCGATCGGGATCGGCAGAGGGAAGGTCGATTTTGTTTAGCACCGGGACTACTACTACATCCATTTCCATTGCGGCATAGCAGTTGGCTAACGTCTGAGCTTCTACTCCTTGTCCAGCGTCCACTACCAGTAGTGCGCCCTCGCATGCTGCAAGTGATCGTGAAACTTCATAAGAGAAATCCACATGCCCAGGGGTATCAATGAAATTCAGCTGATAAACATAACCATCAGGGGATTTATAGTCTAGCGTCACGCTTTGCGCTTTGATGGTAATACCGCGTTCACGCTCCAGATCCATAGTGTCTAGCACCTGATCCTTCATTTCACGTTTGCTCAGACCACCACAGGTTTGTATCAGACGGTCAGATAGAGTTGACTTGCCGTGATCGATATGGGCAATAATAGAAAAGTTACGTATATTTTTCAT